>NZ_QWLJ01000053.1 GCF_009917385.1 Roseburia sp. 1XD42-34
ATGGTTATAAGTAAATGAGCGGAAGCCATATTTGCTTTTTTTCTTCCTTGGCGTTTTGCTATTCTTTTTCGATGTGCAGTTATTCGATTATTCTGTCTTGATGTTCCTAATACGCATTCTATTGCCATGGTTTTTAACGCTTTGTTCCCTTTAGTGCTTTCTTATCTTCTTAAAAAAACTAAATATCTATTAGTCCAAAAACGAGTATAGGTGATACCCCATATAAATAGCCATAAACCAAATAATAATTGCTGAAACTTGGTTCATACGTTTTAGAAACTTACCATTTTTATCAATTTGACCAATCTTTCTGCCCGAAATTGCTAAGAAAAAGAACCAGAGCCAAGATACTACTATACATGCCACCGTAAATATCCATTTTTCCCATCCTGTATAAGCCAATGAACTAGTACCAATCACTCCAATGGTATCCATAATAGCATGAGGATTAAGTAATGACACAGAAGCAGCAAATGTGACCTGACGCCACGCTGAAAATTGGGTTATCTCCTGATTAGCGTTTACTTCAGATGAGTTTTTCCACATAACCCAACCCATATATGCTAAAAAAAGGAAGCCCACTAAAAATAACAAGATCTCCAACCATTCAAAACTAAAAACAATAATGGATACTCCAGCTATCGCCAAATAAATCAGTATTGTATCACAAACTCCTGCTGTTATTATTGCAGGTAAAGCGTTGGTGAATTTTTTATGCATCGCACCTTGATTAAATACAAATACATTTTGAACTCCTAAAGGTAGGATTAAACCAAATGCCAATATCATTCCATGTAATAATGGTTCCACTGTGATTCCCCCTATTCATATCTAGAATAACGATGGATGAGCCTTATGTCTCCAACCAATTGGATGGGATTTAACCCAACCATTCTGTTATAATGAAGAAAAATGAATGGAGATAGATTATGCTTGAAATAGAGTGGAAGCCACAAAAAAACTCATCTTTTCCTTTACATCAGCAAATAACTGACTATATGAAAAGGAAAATAATGACTGGTGAATGGACAATCGGTACTAAAATACCTTCACAAAGAAGTTTGGCAAGACTATTTCAAGTAAATCGCAGTACCATTGTATTTGCACTGGAAGAACTGGTAGCAGATGGACTAATTGAATCTAAGGTTGGGAGTGGGACAAAAGTAATTAATAATACATGGAGCCTAATAACTTCAACCCCTCCGCCAGATTGGATTAATTATGTAAAAGCAGGTATTCATAAACCAAACATATCGGTAATCCAAGAAATAAATAAGGCAGAAGCAGACCCTAATATTATTCGGCTTGGAACCGGTGAGCTTTCACCTCATTTGTTACCTACGAGTAAAATGCAGGAAATACTACAGATGGATCATGAGCAGTCTTTAACACTTGGATATATGGAGCCTAGAGGAAGTTTACCTTTAAGAAAAACCATTAGTACCTATTTAAGATCAAAAGGAATTGAAGCATCTCCCGAATCCATTTTAATTGTTTCTGGAGGGCTTCAAGCATTGCAATTAATATCGATTGGACTATTAGAAAGAGGATCAACTATTCTTCATGAAACACCTTCTTATTTGAATTCTGTACACGTATTCCAATCGGCTGGAATGAATTTATTAGGGATTCCATTAGACGACGAAGGGATCAAATGCGATTCAATAGGACGAATGAAGCGACAACATCATGCGGCTTTACTTTATACGATACCTAATTTTCACAATCCAACAGGCTTTTTAATGTCTAAAAGAAGAAGAATGAAATTACTTAGGGTATGTCAGAAGGAATCCATTCCTATTATCGAGGACGATGTATACGGTGATCTTTGGCTCGATACCCCACCACCAAATCCCTTAAAAGCCAATGACACACAAGGTAACATCTTGTATATAGGAAGTGTTTCCAAAACATTAAGTCCCGGTTTGCGCATTGGGTGGGTTGTAGGACCTGAGCCTGTCATTGAACGTTTGGCAGATATAAAAATGCAAATAGATTATGGGTCGAGTTCCTTATCACAATATGCTGTAGACAAATGGCTTTCTAGCGGTATGTATGGGGACTTCCTAAAAAAAATAAAAGTAGAGTTACGTTTCAGAAGGGATTTTACCATTCAAATTCTCAAAAAATACTTTTCTGAAATCGCAACTTGGATTGAACCAAAAGGCGGATTTTATATTTGGCTTAGAATTCCATCAGAAGTATCATCTGGAAAACTATTTGATTTAGCCCTTCGAGAAGGAATTTTAGTAAATCCGGGGAGCGTATATGAAAAACATGACTCTAAGCACCTTCGTATTTCCTATGCTTATGCTTCCATTGAACATCTAAAATATGGACTGGTTACTTTATCACAACTTATTAAAAAATCTTCTATCAATTGAATTTTCTAATGAGAATACCGCAAATTATCATTTACGGTGTCCCGTATTGCATAGCTGTTTATTTAATATAACAACTTCAATTTTTTGTTTTACCACCACTTGTGGTGGAAGCGGGAAATAATAGACCTCATTCGATTATAACGGAACTACCCCTATACTTTGGTTTTAACAAGTAACAGGAGGTAGTTTTTTAATGAAAGGAAATGCGGTTGTTCCCGTAACGATTCCAACCAGCTCCCTCTACACCTGTATATATATCAGTTGGATTAGGAAACAATCATAATCGAGTGTATAATCATCTTTCAATTCACATGACAGCGACATCGTAATCCGTTTTAGAATAACTATTACGCTCTCAAAAGATGGCATGAGGAACTATCTCCCAAGAACTTGAAAAAGTGGTGGGAAAGTGATGGTTAAAGAATTTGACAATTTGACAAAAAGATAGAAAGCAGCAAAGACGTAAACGAACGGAAGAACATCTACTTATACCCAGGTCACCAATGCTACAAAAAAACAACCTATCTGTTTAAAAACTATGTGGATTTTTAAATATGGTAGCTGCTAGTTGAATACAATATTAATTATTCTTTTATATATAACCCATAGCTCATACATCAAATTTAATAAAGCATTAATCTCAAATACTTATTTAATTCGGCCTGCCGATCAGAAAAACATATGGGACAATACTCCATCTCGTTTTTAAGGAATAAGAAAACTCTTTAAGAAACTTATTTTACGCTATGAAAAATAAAAGATTTGGTTTCCTCAGTTGCTTGTTTAAACTCCCAATCTCCATAAACTTGGATTTGTGAAAAACCTATTCGTTGCAATGATTCATCGATTTCTTCTTGTGTTCGGAATTTAAGTTGCAGCTTTTCACGAATTAGAACTTCACCGGTATGTGCATTTTTCACAGTTTCATAAAAAGTATAAATATCTTCAACAAATCCATCGTATTCCGTCCAAATTTCAAGTTTGTCGCCACTCATTTGATTCATAGCAATATCGGGAGTCATATCTTTTTCCCACTGTTCCCACACTTTTGCTAATGGATTACGGGTATCAAAAATAAAATGCCCTCCAAGTTTTAATGCCCTATATACATCAGAAATGTTACGTTGCCAACTTTTATCCGTAAGAAATACTTGCGCAACATTTGCTGTCATTATAACAGCATCAAACGTATTCTCCTGTAAATTTGAGCTGTCACCAACAATCCAAGTCACATCGCCTGGATACTTTTTATTTTTTCCATATTCAATCGCTTCTTTATTTGGATCAATAGCTGTAATACGATAGCCCTCTTTCGCAAAATGAGATGTCAATCTTCCTGTTCCACAACCTAAATCAGCTATTTTTTTTATATGCAACTTTTTTAATAGTGCTAAAAAGAACTCATCGTCTTTGCCCCAACCATTAACCTGATCATATACTAAAGGAATCATTTTTTTCCTACTTTCTATATTGTACTTAGACACTTTTTATTTAGTAGTGTACTTTACCAGTACTTGGACTACATATAATTTTCATATTCTCACTCGCAACTGAATTAAAGCCCTTTCAAAATATCAATTTATGATTTAAAAATATTCTAGATTGAAGAACATTTCTTACAATAAATCGTAGTTTCATTTTCAATATATTTACAAATTCCTACTATCCCCTCATAGGAGGGATATCTAAGTTTCAAAAAAATTTCTTTGTTGGGGTAAATTTCCTTTCCGCATACACTACATTGTGGTTTTTTCTTTCTAAATAACATACATTTCTCTCCTGTCAGTTTCATCATTAAGTTAAACAAAGGATTATCATTTACATTCAATGGTATTGAATTTGAGAAAACGTATGGAATCATGAAAATTAAACATCACGTTATGGTCATGTGCAAAATCACGAATCGCTTTGAAAAACGATCCATACGGGCAGTTGTTTGAGCCGCTGAAATAGACTGCTTTGCACCTGTTGATCTGTCCTTCATGGATGCTCCATTTTCAGAGGGAAGAAATGTATATATGCAAACACTCGCCTCCCTTAACCTTTTCTTCTTATTTGTGATACGGTTCCCCCCGATTTATCCGAAATGCCCTATAGACCTGCTCCAATAGAATGAATCGCATCACCTGATGTGGAAAGGTCATTTTCGAAAAGGATAGAGCAAAATTACTTCTATTTTGTACCTCTGTACTGATTCCAAGTGACCCGCCAATGACAAAGACTATTTTGCTTTTCCCATAGATGGCGAGTTCATCCAATTTGCTGGCAAATTGTTCTGAAGTGAGCATTTTGCCGTTAATTTCTAATGTAATAACATATGTATCTGGATGAATATGGTTTAAAATACGTTCGCCTTCTTTTTGCTTCACATCTAACATTTGCGCTTCACTTAGGTTTTCTGGGGCTTTTTCATCTGCAGCTTCCACGATATCTACTTTTGCATACGTGCTTAAACGTTTTAAATATTCTTGTATGCCTTGCTTTAAGTACTTTTCTTTTAATTTTCCCACTGTTACAATGGTAATTTTCATCATGCATAACGTCCTCAAGATTTTTTCTTTAGTTTACCATAACTGACCGTGCTTTTTACTAAAATTTCTTCTCTGACCCCTACAAACCAAATCCCACCACAATATAGATAGCTGAAATAAACGCTACGTTAATGACTACAAGAATTCGGGTTGTTGTTTTAGACAGTGGTTTTACTTGCTTTCCTTTATACCATCCAGAGAATTGGAATTTATTTCTGTATAGGATAACAATAATAATTCCAATGCCAATGGCTTGTAGCGCTAAATAGTACATCAAATAAGGATTTTCTTTCGATAACTGGCTGATTGGTCTGTTCGTGAATATTTCTAAAAAATAATTGCTTATAGCCCCAAATACGAAATAAAGTACTACAAAAATGAACAGCCCACGGACCGCTTCAAGCAATCCTGTAGAAAATAACCGCATGCTAACCCCTCCGTTCTTCACTTTTATTCTATTGTAGCAAAGAAGTATTTAAACACCAAAAATTTTCAGTAAACACTTTTCATTTTCAAGCAATTCATGTATTATATATCTAAATGATATATATCAAATAGATAGGATGACTGGATTTGAAAACTTACAATCACACCACCTATGCGCTGCTTGGAATTTTAACCTTAGATTGTCGAACCGGTTATGAAATTAAACAACTGATCGATCAGAGCTTAAATCACTTTTGGAAAATTAGCTATGGACAAATCTACCCTAATCTAAAAAAGTTAGTTACCTATGGTTTAGCAACAGTTAAGGTCAAGTCACAGGATGGAAAACCAGATCGAAAGGAGTATTTCCTCACTACCAAAGGGAAAGGGGTTTTACAGAACTGGTTAGGGGAGCCATTGCAACAAATTACAGATGAGCGCAACGAAGTTCTTTTAAAGTTATTTTTTAGCCGGCATCAGCATGCGGATCAGACTCAATTGTTATTACTTCATTACAAAGAAGAATTACAGAAAAAAATAGACACATATGAAGCGATTGAAGAAATGATAATGAACTCGAACCCTCAAAGTCCTGATGCTACATATTGGCTATATACATTGGACTACGGGAGGCGAACAACTAGAGCTGCTATTGAATGGTGTGAAGCTACGATAGAAAAAATAAACTAACTTTATTCGCTTCGGTTTTCTTTATCCTCTATAGATGGTTACTTTTGAACAAAGGCGCAGGGCTACCCGTTTAGCAACGTAGCGACTGGAACGAATCAACGGAGATAAAGTGAATCTTCCATCAGCGGGGGTGAAGATAACCCCGATGATGGTTAGTTGAGTGAATCCGAATCGGTATTTAAGTGCCGTTACCTTCCACTTCGACTTGTGCCGCTCGCATCTTCCATTCTTGATGTGGGAGTCTACCTTTTTACGGGATAAAGGAACCATGCCTCTAAAACTTGGGATATGCCGACGTCTGAGCGGCAAGCCTGTTTTTAGTCGGCCTTCCCCTTAGCAACGAACCCATTATGACTAATCATAAAGCAATTTCGTGAAGTCGCATCGTTGCTGGGCTCATGCACCAGACGTGGCTATTATTTCGTTATTCCCAAGTACCTCATTTTATGCTTTCTTATTTTTTAGAAAAACTTGGCTTCTCGCCAAACCTTTAGTGAAGGTTGCCGTTTTTCTTATCCTATAAACTCTAAATTTTTACATTTCCTTATAGTATTAAAAAGAAAAACTTAAAAGCAATTTTTCCTCTGTTCGCAGACGCTAATAGAACCATCGTACTTACGCAAATGGGTGTCTCATAAAACGAAAAGCTCATTAACATAAACAAAAGAAGGGAAAGGTCTTATGAAAAAGCAGGTTTATTCTGGTCGCTATACCGTAGAAAATGAAGAAGATATCGTTGTGTTTTTAATTGGCATGCGGATTAACCGCAGATTAGCTGTGCACAAATGGTTCCCGGTCTTTTCTGCGATGCCAGGAATGATTAAAGAACTTTACACACATAAAGATTCATTAGGGTTTTTATCTATGGAAAATTACTTTGGTCTTCGCACAACATTGGTGGTGCAATATTGGCGATCTACTGAAGATTTGCTTGCCTATGCAAGAGGTAAACAACATTTAGCCGCATGGAAAACATTTAATCAAAAAGCGAGCAATACAGATGCTGTTGGTATCTATCACGAGACTTATGGCATATCAAAGGGAAATTATGAAGCTATCTATGTCAATATGCCATTATATGGATTGGCAAAGGTAAACAAGCATATTCCTGTCTCGCCAAAGCGTACAACTGCTAAACAGCGATTGAAAAAGAATACAGTTAACCAAACAAGTAATTTTAATTAGTGTAGAGCTTCTATACTGAATGAAACATTCGACTCGCAAGTTGGCTACACGTATTATCCCATGTTTCACGACATAGGTTAAAGGACTAGTCTTAAACCAACCTGTAAAATAAAGTGGATCTCTAATCAGTGGATTTTCTTTCAATTATTAATATTGTAAAAATATGATCTAATGACCTGAACAAATCGAGCATTGCTGTTAGCTTCGCATTGAGACTTGTTCAGTACATCATCTCAAATACCTTCTTACAGCTCCTTATATCACGGATAAAGTTAACAGTGGATTGCAACCCCCAGCTAGAACGAATCATAGCAACATGTTAAACTAAGGAAAATAGATAACAAGGAGAATCATTCATGGCAACTATCCTAGAAGCTTATAACTAATCATATATCATTTACATTCTAGGACGTACAAAATGTCTCAAAAAACAGTCATCTCTTCTGTACGTTCCTTCAAAGAGGATGATCCCATGGAAAATTTAACTGGCAAGATTACTATAGTGACTGGAGTTAGCTATTCGAAAGGAATGGGGGCTGCAACATGTTTGTCTCTTGCAAAAGCAGGAGCTGACATCTTTTTCACACACTGGTCTCCATTTGACGAAGCAGAAGGGAGATTAGAAGAAGCTTTCCCTAGTAAGCTTTGTGAAAAATTAAATGGCTTTGGAGTGCGTTCTGATCACATGCAGTTAGACTTAAGCCTAGAAGAATCCCCAAACAAATTGCTAAATACGGTGCACAATAAATTAGGTACTGCTTCCATTTTAGTCAATAATGCAACCTACGAAGCTCCAACGAATTTCCGTACGTTAACCCCAGAAACTCTGGATATCCATTATCAGGTGAATAATCGCGGCACCCTTCTATTATCGGTTGAATTTGCTAAAAGATATGAGCAGCAATTTCAGAACAAAAAAGATGGGCGGATTATCAATCTCGTCTCTAAAGGACCAGACCCAAATAATATAGCCTATATCGCTACAAAGGGAATGACCATTGCTGCTACAGAGCCGTTATCCGTTGCTCTAGCTCCTATTGGCATAACAGTTAATTCTATTGATCCAGGTCCAACGGATATAGGATGGATGAATGAAGAAATAAAAAGTAACTTATTACCTTTATTTCCATCTGGTCGTCTCGGCCGTCCTGAAGATGCCGCTAAACTGATTACCTTTCTAGCAAGTGATGATTCCTATTGGATAACGGGGCAAACGATTCGCTCTGAAGGCGGATTTTTAGGGAAATAACAATACATTAAAAGGACTGTTGCACCATGCATTTCTAATGATGGAACAGCTCCCTTTTCTATGATTTTACAAATCGTTATATAACTAGCACCCTTTTATCGCACAGCAATATACTGTATTCATAAAATATTGAATGACTGGTTTTGAAATACTTAGCCTTGTAAAGTTGCATTTTGCGAGCATGAAGCCTGTAAAATAATGTAGGGAGGATTCTAAGGTTAGAGTAGTTTATGGTAGTAAAATGAGTCAGGTCTTTTTTTAATGAAAATTATAACCATTAAGCATGGAGTATATGCGTGATTTATAGCTTATTTGTTTGGCTTGTTTCGTAGGTTGTTGTTGGTTAGATTCATATGCTGATGCTGTTTGAGAAACATCATTTGAAAACAAAGTGCAGCCAATAAGAAGTGCAACATATGTAAATGATTATCGCATTCAAAGGATCAAACATTTAAAGTGGCTTTGACGGTTGACTTTAAAACTTAGGCGTTTTTATTTTATGGTAAAATGCTTGGTTTCTTTAACCTTATCCCACCCATTTTTGATTACTCAAATGTATTTCTGGAGAGAATGAATAACCTGACGAAACTCATGAAACGGAATATCTTTGGATTTAGGAGCTTCCTAAGGGCAAGAATGCTTCTTTTACATAAGTATAAAAATATGGAAGTCATGTTGGTTAGGATGAGATCCTACCTCACTCCGCCCCGTCCTTTGACATAGAACCATTTATAGTACTGTGTAGATTCTCTATGCTTGCCCATATCTTCTAAATGGGAGGCTAACAGCTTGGAATAAAACAATGTATATTGGTAGTCTTTTCTTTGGCTTAAATACGGAATGAATTCCTCTGTTATGATAGATACAAAATCCTTTAGTTCTCCATTTAATAAGTATGTATACACTTGGGTAGTGTATCTATAAAAACTGTAATATTCTTTTTCTTTAGATCGTCTAAGAGCATCCCTAGCGAGTATTAAATATTCCTTTGCTTTTGAGTTCTCATTATTCTGGTAAAAACTATGTATTAAGTGAGTAATAACATCTAATTTAAGTTCATAATCTAGGTCTGTCGTTTTTAAGGCAAGCGTATAATTTTCAATCGATTTTTTTAAATTTCCAGTTGTAAAATAAAACAGCCCTAAATTAAGATAGGCTAACTGAATAACTTGTTCTTCGTTGTTTAACTTACCTAGATACATTGCCTGATTATAATTTTCTAACGCAAGATCATTCATTTTTATTCGTTGATACGAAATTCCCAGCAAGATATGACATTGAGCGCAACGTATGAAGTTATACTTTCGCTGAAACACAGCCATTGCTTTTTCTGCATAATTTATAGTTTCTAATCCATTTAGTAAATGACTATGTTGAATGGAAATGGCATAATACAAATCAGCCATCTCTTCTGCTTCAATTTCCGCTGAACGGTGCACTTTCTCGGCTTTTTTATAACAGTGTAAAGATTGCTGATGCTCTTCCTTAAAGGAGTAGTAATTACCTTGAAATTTATTCCAGTAATAATTATGTGGAGGGTTAAAAGATTCTGCTATCTCGTGAAGTTCATTCATTTTATGTAAGGCTTTTTGGAAATCGCGTAAAATGATATAATAACGAATTTTATGGATCTCAAACATAATGGTTTGGTTGTTAATACTTCTATCCATTACCTTTTGCAATTCTTCATATCTCGTCACAATTTCCTGTTTATCAAAATGATCATATAACATGTCATACCATTGCTTACACTGTTCTTCAATTTGTAAATCAGGAATATTTGTAAGTTCGATTCCTAGTCGATTACATAATGCCTGAATAATCTCTGGGTTTGCTCTTGCTTTTTGATTTTCTATCTTTGATAAATAGGATAAAGAAACAATGCCTTCTGATAGTTCTTCTTATGTCATATTTCTTTTTGTTCGGTGTAACTTTATAGTATAGCCAATATCCCTCAAACCATAGTCACCCCTTTAACACATTGTATTTATGTAATATTATAGCATAAGTGGGAATAGTTTTTGTTTGGGAAAAAATATGATTTATCTAATAATTATTGCCAAAAATAGGGTTACTATACAGTATATTTTCTTTAAACAGGAAAATTGCGCACAATGGTCATATCTAATAGAAGTGACTGTCGGATCTTTACAAGCATTCTCTTTTGCATTAAAACCATACACATTTTTTTCGGAGGATGGTAAGTCACTTTTCTTTTATTTCCATAAACAAAATAACTAGCAATTAAATTGAACAACCTATTTTTAATGCCCCTGTAACTCTTATCGCTTATCTCTCTTCCATTATCAATTATAAAATACCCTTTCAAAAGAACTTTCTTGTCATCAATTTTAAAAAAAGCGATCGGTTTCTTATCTAATAAGTGAAACTTCATTCAGTAGGAGTTTTCTTCCATCCTACTGAATGCTAGTACCGCGAGAGTATGACCTAAATGTCCTTAAACGAATCAAGCATTTGGGCGCCGTTTCCTCCCACTTAACCTTTTGTATCCACTCAAAATTTTGAAGTTGGAGTCTTACAGCTTACATGCAGAATAAAAATCCAAGGCAAAAGAACTTGAATAGAAAATCACTTCCTCATGCTCCTTATATCTCTTTTACCAGACAGTTATAAAAATCCTTCTTAGAAGAACTGGGCTATCGTTTATGGCGATAGGCGTACTTTTGCTTATACTATAAACCCATAAAATTTTATGCTTTCCTATCGTGAAAATAAAACTTTGACTTCTTGTTCAAAATCATGTACATTACTAATATACGAACGTTAAATATACTCGAATAATTTTTATTCGGATTTAGAGGTGTTAAGTATGGATAATGTATTTGATTACGAAGATATTCAATTAATTCCCGCAAAATGTATTGTACGTAGCCGTTCAGAATGTGATACGAGTGTCACATTGGGCAAGCATACATTTAAATTACCTGTCGTTCCTGCGAATATGCAAACAATTATTGATGAGAAAATTGCATTAATGTTAGCCGAAAACGGCTATTTCTATATCATGCACCGTTTTGAACCAGAAAAACGTGCGGATTTCATAAAAGATATGCACGCACGTGGCCTAATTGCTTCCATTAGTGTTGGTGTGAAGGATGAGGAATATGATTTTGTAAAGCAGTTAGCTGCTGATAAATTAATTCCAGAATATATTACGATTGATATCGCGCATGGGCATTCAGAGTCCGTCATTAAAATGATTAAGCATATTAAAAACCATTTACCTGAAAGCTTCTTGATTGCTGGAAACGTTGGTACACCAGAAGCTGTTCGTGAATTGGAAAACGCTGGTGCGGATGCAACAAAAGTTGGGATTGGACCAGGGAAGGTTTGTATTACAAAAATTAAAACAGGCTTTGGAACTGGTGGCTGGCAATTAGCTGCACTTCGTTGGTGTTCAAGAGCTGCAAGCAAGCCAATTATTGCTGATGGCGGTATTCGTACGCATGGCGATATTGCTAAATCTATCCGTTTCGGTGCCACAATGGTGATGATTGGTTCCCTTTTCGCTGGGCACGAAGAATCTCCAGGTGAAACGATTGAAAAAGACGGCAAGATTTTAAAAGAGTACTTCGGTTCAGCGTCTGAGTTTCAAAAAGGGGAAAGAAAAAACGTGGAAGGTAAAAGAATGCTTGTCGAGCATAAAGGCTCCTTGAAAAATACACTTCAAGAAATGGAGCAAGACTTGCAATCATCTATTTCCTATGCGGGCGGTAAAAAGCTAGAAGCAATCCGCACCGTCGACTATGTGGTAGTGAAAAACTCCATCTTCAATGGCGATAAGATTGTTTATTAAACAAGCGATTAAATATCTATGATTTAACAATACAAATAAGATATTTCATTCGTTACATCTGTAGCAAAAATGCAGTTATTATCTTGATATAGTTTCAAGTAGCTTTTATAACCAGATGATACTTGTTGCACATCTCATTATCTAGTAATAATTAATACCGTTAAGTGATTTAAAGTACTGTAAACAGCATCGAATTTTGACTTACAGTTAGATTCTTCGTGCCAATCTGGAGTTTACCTCGTCCTCGTAGAATGGGGCGGGCAGGTTTGCTGCCAGTTTACTACACCACGATCTGTATCCCAATGCCTTAGCAATGAGCATCCATTGCTAGGGCTTTTTATTGTGCTATTCTTTTTACGTTTTGCCAGCACATATATATAGAGAGAGAAGAAGGATATAAAAACTAGGAGCAGCGTTGTGTCAAGTAGATGTTTCACTAAGAGATGAAAAAAGGTTACCTATAAAATGAATCTTTAAGTAAGAGGGGTTTAATAGGAAAGCTCTTAGGCATTATAGGTCATAAGGCACTAGTGAATTCTCCTGGAAACACATTTTCACGTAGGAAAAGGGGGTACTCTTTTTCAAGAAACGAAAAAATTCGATGTATCATTTTTAGTGCACTTTGAATAACTCCCTATAAGCAAAAAAATATGAGCACAATGACGATATAAGATACGCCTCCAAAATGATGTTTATATAGCAAGCGCAAATTAACAGTGTTATAATAATGTCATATATTTCAAGAATAACTTTCTATCGTTATGTTTAAGAGGGTAAGGAATAAAACATGTCAAATTTAGCAAGCTTCATAACTCACTACGGCTACATTGGAATTTTTATCATTCTTGTTTTAGGAATTATCGGGTTACCTTTACCTGATGAAGTATTACTTACATATGTTGGATATAATGTCTTTTTAGGTCATATGTCACTAAATCTATCTATTTTGGTTGCTATATTAGGGTCTATGATTGGAATTTCAATCAGTTATCTGCTCGGGCAAAAGCTAGGTATTCCATTTATTAAACGATTTGGTCCGAAGTTACACATAAAAGAAAAAAATCTTCGTTGGGCACAGAACAGCTTTAATAAATACGGTGGAATATTTCTTATATGTGGATACTTCATTCCAGGCATTAGGCATATTGCTGCCTATATAGCTGGTATAAGCAATTATCATTATTTGCGCTTTGCTGCCTTTGCTTATATAGGATCAATTATTTGGGCGTCCACTTTTATAGTACTAGGAATAATTTTAGGTAATCATTGGGAGTACATTGTAAAAATTTCCTCCCTTGCTTCAAAGGTTGTATGGCTATTCATTTTAGTCAGCTTTTTCTTTGTATTATTGAAGATATATCGAAATAAATTTAAGTAAATAACGAATCGGAAATAGTTCCAAGTTTTTTTCCAAATTGAATGTCCTGATTCGTAGTTATATCTGTTGAAAATTGAAAATCTGCTTTTTCTATAAATAATACGACAGTGGAACCGAAGGAAAAATAACCGAGCTCTTCACCACTGTTAATATTTTCCGAACGACAGGTAAGGTGAATGCTGTTCACATTTAAAGCCCCTACTTTTACGACCGCAATTTTCCCTAGCTCACTTTGGATTTCAGTAATTCGGCGATAATTTGTAGATAAGGGGCTATTGCCGTACTTAAAACCAATCGAATTGACAGGATAAGATTTGCTACCCAGTACCCAACTTCCTTTTATTTCACCATTTACCGGGCTGTGTATTCGATGATAATGCCGCGGCGATAAATACAATATAATGTATTTTCCATTCCGGTATATATCCGCCTTTTCCTTACTGCCTAGCATTTCTTCTAAGATAATTTGCTTATTTTTTATTTTGTAATCTTCAACATCTCTGACAGATCCAAAATCACTTATTACACCGTCTACTGGGCTAACTATACTATTTTTGTGTGGATATACCGATCTACAATCCGGTTTTAGCTTTCTAATAAACAACTGATGCAAGCTCCGATAATCTGAGAGTGGCTTTTTCATTTCTTCCTGATTAATGCTATAAACCTTAGCAAAAACAGGAACCAGCATTCGACTCCATTTTGAATTTGTAAAACGGATTAATAATTGAGATATAAAGCGATTTCCGGTTAGTTCGACCAATAATTTCAAACAAGATTTTAACAATGCAGTCACTCTCCCTATACATGCGAAAAACGTAACTATACTATATCAAATAAAATGGTAAATTTACCACAGTTCAGCTACTTCGTTACATATTTTATACTTACTCACAGATAAAATAAAGTGATATTTTGTTTTATAACTAATGCTAAAATAAAATATTATGAAGCGGCGTTCAATAATGCAGCGAATGTCTTGTGCAAAAGTTATTCTAATTATTCGTAGTGAGCGGTCTCTTTTTCAACGGCATTTATCCGAACTGAAAGGGAAAGTGCTTATTTCACGTAAGGAAGTACCCTATTTATTTGCTACTATGAACTATGTATTGAAATCTATAGCCTTTGTATCGCTCTACAGAACAAGTAAGTATCATCGTTTGCTTTTAACCATCGTAAAAGCGACGCACAGAAATTTTATTTCAAATGTGAAGCAGTGATCGATAAACCACACACCGCAAATTCAAAAAACAACTATAACGCATATACTAAAATTTAGTATAATGGTTTAATAGATATATACCACTAAAGATGAACCCATCAGGAGGATATAATGACTTTTATAAAACAAATACCGAACCTATTTACATTAGGAAACTTGTATTGTGGTTTCCTATCTATTAGTTATGCTGGATCAAGTCAATATAAAAATGCAGCTATACTAATTCTCATTGGTATGATGTTAGACAGTATGGATGGTCGACTTGCTAGAATGTTGCATGTGGAAAGCTCTTTAGGAAAGGAATTAGATTCTTTAGCTGATATTGTTACTTTTGGCGTAGCACCGAGCTTGTTAATATATTATACTTTATTTTTTAACAGTGGCTGGATCGGTTTAGCCATATGTGGGCTATTTCCACTGTTTGGAGCTTACAGATTAGCGAGATTTAATATTTGTTCTAAAGAAGATTCAATGGAACACTTTATTGGTGTACCAATTACTGCTGCAGGAGGAATCTTAGCTATACTAACTCTGCTTAGTGGCTTTATTCCGAGTATTGTGACAATCGTAATCTTTACTGTGCTTTGCTTTTTAATGGTAAGTTCCATAAAAATACCGAGTTTTAAAAATTTACCATTACCGCGCTACGGTACTATTGTAACTATATTCTTAGGAGCGCTTCTTACTATTATTAATTTGGAATCTTATAAGAAATTTCCAACCTTTCTATATGTTGCTACACCGCTTTATCTTATTTATGTTACCTATCGCTTTATTAAAATAAGAGAAAGCAGGTAATCTTTGTTCAGGAATTTTTTATAAGATAAATTTTCGAGCGTGTTGTATACATTAGAATTAGGACCTTCGTTGTTTGTTATGGGGAAAACTTGTTTAGGATGCTTCATGCGGACAATCGAGCATCGCTCGCTATCTTCTACCTTAAACTACTACTCTATCTTTTCAGCTAAGATGGGGACGAAGAACCTCAGTTTTCAGAGCCTGTCCCGTTAGTATTCTTCATGCCTTTGATTGACAAGTGTAAACTATACATGAGGATTTAATAAGAATTTTAGCTGCTGTTTGTTAAATAAACCGGATTTTAAGAATTACGTGAAAATCATCATTTTTTAGTATGCAAAAAATATTTTAATATAGATTAAAATAAAACCCTAAGTAAAAAAGGAGATGGGTAAGTTCACCTACGCCAATGGTTTGTGATCCACTCTGGACAAGATAATGCTCCAACTACAATATATAAACCATCTTGTTTGGTTTGGGTATTGCAAACAGAATAAGCCAGTAAATGGAGGAAAAAACATTAGTAGATTATAAATAGCCAATGAAAACCTAAAACTTTCCAATGGTTGTTTTACTCTTTTTCCGTCTAGTTATTGTTAAGGTGATAGGTTAACTTCGTATTTTATTGAATTGCATTTTTAGTGGAGGCTTACTGCTGGTTAGACGTGCGGAATCATAACTAATTTATTTTCAAACACATAGATAGAACTTTCTGCAAACTTCTTATATAATGGGGAAAATACTGAATAAGGAGGGTTCCTAGTGCCCATTACGATTCCTAGGCAATTGCCAGCACACGGCATTTTAGAAAAAGAAAATGTCTTTATTATGGATACCATTCGAGCTACGACCCAAGATATTCGACCATTAAACATTGTCATCGTTAATTTAATGCCCGAGAAAGAACGCACAGAAACTCAACTCCTGCGGCTATTAGGAAATTCCCCCTTGCAGGTGCTAGTAACATTCCTGCATACAGCAACACACGATTCGAAAACAGTGAGTAAATCGCATCTTAATCAGTTTTACCAAACGTTCCACGCTATTAAACATAAACGGTTTGATGGAATGATTATTACCGGCGCTCCTGTGGAATTAATGTCATTTGAAGAAGTAAATTATTGGGAAGAGCTGAAACTGATTATGGAGTGGTCAAAAACGCATGTTACATCCGTTATGCATATTTGCTGGGCAGCTCAAGCCGCGTTGTATCATCACTACGGCATTGGAAAATTTGCACTCCCTACCAAATGCACAGGCGTTTTCCCTCATTCCATCTCCCATACTACGGTAGAACTCATCCGTGGATTTGATGATGAATTTTTAGCACCGCATTCTCGTTACACAGGAACGTCACTTGAAGCCATTCAAGCAGATGACCGTTTAATGGTACTTGCGGCAACCAATAACGACGACCCATTTATCGTCATATCAAAGGACGAAAAACATATTATGCTCACTGGGCACTTTGAATATGATCATGATACGCTTGCCGAAGAATACCTGCGGGATAAGGAAAAAGGGTTAGATCCAGCCATACCGCAAAATTATTTCCCGAATGATGACACGAAGAAAACGCCACTTAATCGTTGGCGCTCTCATGCACATCTCTTATTTTCGAACTGGTTAAACTACTATGTATATCAAGAAACACCGTATGAATGGAAGTAAATTCCAATCTGCATAAAGGAAAACTACAATCAGTGGGAATTTTCATTCATCCCCTACGGCTTGTTAGTATCCCAGAAGTATGACCTAAAGACCTCTGACGAAACAGAGTATTTAGGTGCTGTTATCTCCCACTTAGACTTGTTGCAATATAGATGATCCTACTCCTCTGAAATGAGAGTCTTATAGCACTTTATATATGGGATAAATTTCTTTTATCCCACACGAATTGTTAGTACCATAGGAAGATGAGCTTTGAAGAGGATAGACATCTGAACTGGCAGTTTAAACACACATTTTTTGTCCGGGTTTAGCTAAGAACATGGGAGGATAGGTGTTACTGCCATATACATACCGAGAGAAACAAAAATTGCGCAAGCTGAACAGAATGTTACTGTACAGCTTGCGCTTTTCATTGGCACCATATTTTGTACAAAGTAAATCCTCATTGTGCTACATGTATGCTAATATCCATAATATGGAGGATAGGGTCCATAGCCAGAATAATATGGAGGGGAAAAAGCATTTACTAACGAGCCAGCTAATAAACCACCAGCTAATCCTCCAACAAAGGGGGCTACTCCAAAGCCAAATCCAGGAAAAAATCCAGGTCTACCAAATCCAAAACCTGGACCGAAAAATGGTCTTGGGCCAAAGAACGGTCTTCCAAAACCTATTGGACGACGCACCCAATCGTGATCGACATAGTATGCAGGTGTTGCATACGCCGCTGGCTGCATGTGATATCCATGAAATTCAAGTTCTGGTTGATCGCTTGTTTGAGCAGAATCGTTCCATTCATAACTCATTTCTACTTCCCTCATTTCCATTTTATCTCTACGATAAGATATGAAAAAGATTGGGTGTTTGTGCGAGAAACCATTGTGTTTGAACAAGCATAAACGAGGGTTGATTTTAAAGGATGGGGTAAATCGTTTCCAAATCATCAATCTAGATGATTTGCAAATAACGGAAGGGAAGGTTTGAATTGATGCTAGATAAACTCCTATGGCTCTCTTGTTTTTAGCTGCATTTTCCATCAAGTAGGCTTGCCTTCTTTGATTATTAGCAACTTGAATGAAAAAGGGGCTTTAGGAGTTGTGAGCGTCCACTTAGGATTAGACAGCTTATATATCTTCTAGGTTTAGAAGTGGAAGTTTGGCCATAAAAAATCACTCTTTGTTGAAGTGGTTTCAAAATCCAACGCTATTCAATCAAAACGAGCAATGCAAATCGTTTCATTTGTGACTAGGACGTAAACGCAAACAATAGTATAATAATAGGTAAGTAAACAAAGTAAGCGGCTGGTTGCAGTAATAATTATCTTCCTTCGCTACCGATTGTCCGTATTACAAAGAGCGATCTAATTTGGCATTGGAGTGCTCTACAGCCCACACCTAGCCAGCATACATCAATGTTTGAAGTGGTGGTATTATTAATACTATAAATCGAAATGAATGAAACGAAGGCGAGGGATATCATGCCTAGAAGAAAGAAATGCATTTGCTGGAATTGCCATAAAAGTACACCATACAAAAAATTATGGTATCGCGGCCTTGTAAATAGAACAGTAACATGTCCATATTGCCACGCGGAAAACGACTTAAAGCTTAAGCAACTTTCGATTCAATATATCGTATTTCTAATTGGGATGCTCTTTTTTCTCGTTGGTACATTATTTTTTGATTTTAAAGGCTTTTATTTCGCTATTGGAATTTTGTTCTATGCAATATGCCTTGCGCTTGATTTATTTATTACATACGAGCACCAAACATAAAGCCAAAGGGGTGGGTTATGCTCACGTTAACTTATCGATGCCCTCTAGGCTCTCTCTTTTTGCGAAGATGTATTATTCAAACAAATGGTGAAGCACTCGCTGTTTGTTTTCAAAAAACTGCTCCATAATCTTGTAATGGCTCGTTTGCTCCAATGCCGTTTCTTGCATCCCCTCTTCGGTCAGTTCCAAAATATAAGCATTAGGATAAGCCATAAGTATCGGCGAATGGGTAGAAATAACAAATTGTGAACCTTCCTCTACAAGATCGTGAATCCGCCGCAGCATGGACAGCTGCCGTAACGGTGACAAGGCAGATTCAGGCTCATCTAATATATACAACCCATGTCCTTGAAAGCGGTGCATAAACGCTGCAAAGAACGCTTCCCCGTGAGACTGCTCATGTAGCGACGTTCCTCCATAAGAATCAATAATTTTACGTCCAATGGAACCAGCAGCATCCAATTCCTCGATGTTGGTAGCCACATTATAGAAAGATTCTGCACGAAAGAAAAAGTGATCCTTGGGTTGATTTGCCCCCCTCGCAATCCGCACATATTGATCTAATGGCGAATGGGAATCGTAGCTGGAAAAATTAAAATTCCTCGTCCCGCCTTCTGGATTAAACCCTAAAGCAACAGCAACCGCTTCCAGTAACGTAGATTTCCCCATTCCGTTTTCGCCGATAATATAAGTCACGTTGGGATGAAAGGTAATTCCATTAAAGTGCTTAATAATCGGTAAATCAAACGGAAAATGATCCGCAGCTGGCAAGCGATCTTCTTTTAAATAAACCGTTTTTAAAAATGCTGTATCTGACGTTAATTTTGGCACCAAGCTCACCTCAAAAAGGATAGTTGCTCTTATTTTAGCATGTAACCGTTTATTCGGATAGGTGCATCTGTTACCGATTTTTTCTACGATCTTGAGATGATTTGAGTAGATATTTCATGAGAACAGGTAAGTTAACGTTACGATAATGAACGTTTTTTAATCAGCCTCGCAATGGGGGAGTAAGCTTCTGGGTCCTTGGCTATGATGAGTGACTTTCTCGCTGCGGCGAGCTGCTTCATCCCTGTGATGAACGACTTTCCCTAGCTATGGTAGGCTACTTTTCCTCAGGGCGACTTTCTACCTGCAATGGGATACTTCCTCACTTGGTATTGTACCTATATATTAGACAATTTTAGAGAAACGCACAGGTCTTACATGCTCGTTATCCTCATCCTACAAAGCTTGAGACTAAAAGCACGTTTCCTTTACTGAAATTGATGTGCTGCTAACATCGTGGCAATTTGGTCCTCTATTTTAGTAATATCTTCGCTTGAGCCAATATAGTTATTGATCATAATTGAAAAAATGAGCGGCTCCTGATCCTGTGTAGTGACATACCCTGATAATGTCGACATGCCTGATAAGGAACCTGTTTTTGCGATTACATTTCCTTTTGCAGGTTTTTCTTTCATCCGATTTCGTAATGTACCCCCAACTAATCTCTCTTGCTCGCCAGCTACTGGTAAGGAGTTTTGAAACACAGGAAACCAGTCTTGTTTTTGGGCTTGATATAATACTTGCAAAAGTTCTTCAGAAGGAATCATATTTTTATGTGACATACCAGAACCATCCCTTAGCAGCATCGTGTCTGTATCTGCATCAAGATCGTCCATTACCTGTTCGATAACCTTAATCCCCTTATCCCAGCTTCCTTCACCATGGACTACTTTCCCCATTTCTTTCGTCAGCCCTTCGCCATGTCCATTATTGCTTAGCTTCATAAATGGAATAAGTAAATCCTTTAATGGCATCGATTTTTTGGTTGTTAACACTCGCGCTTTCGCTGGCGTTTTTCCAAGTAAAACTTCTGATTTGCCGACAAAAGCAATGCCCTGCTCTTGTAACGTTTGCTGAAAAACGTTTAAAACATATCCTGTTGGCTCCCACACGGAGACCCAAGATCTAACTTTGGCAGCTTTTTTAGGTATTGTTCCTTCTACTATAATCCTATTTGTACCGTGCTCTCGCTCGATGGAAATATCTTTCGTACCATCTGCAGCTACGATTTGTGTATGATTAACAATTTCCACATAGTCTGTTTCTGGAATGACCTTTACAACTGCCTTTCCATTTTTAATGGTTTTTGGTAAAACTTCAACCATTACTGTTCCTGCGTCGTAATCGTCATTTGGAGAAAGCGTTAAAGCAGAAACTTGAGCTCCTGTATAAAATGGCTCATCGGACCAATTTATATCCTGAGAAAGTCGGACATCATCATACCATGTGTCATCCGCAATCAGATTTCCTTTGACTTTACGGATACCTTGTTCCTTAAGTTCTTTTGCCATCTGCCTCAAATCGCTTTTTAATAAAGTTGGATCTCCGTTTCCTTTTAAATATAAATTGCCATGCAGTATTTTTCCTTTCACTTTTCCATCAGTTCGTACTTCTGTTGTAAATTGATAATTTACTCCCAGCGTTTCTAAGGCGGCAGCTGCTGTCAGTATTTTCATATTCGAAGCAGGGTGCAGGCGAATTCCCCCATTTTTAGAAAATAATATATCACCTGTTTTGGCATGCATTACACTTACAGCTGTTGTTGCGCCGTATAGTTGTTCGTTTGACAGAATATCGGTAAGCTTCTCTTCAAGGGAAGCAGCATCTGTCTCCGTCCCACTTGTTGCATTAGCCACTTTCGTAAACAGAAGCTCTCCTTGACTAATTGGAATCATAGCTAAAGCAACGATCATAATAATTAATAGACCGGCTTTTTTGTACGCCCTCCAGACCATAAAAATTCGCCTCCTTTACTAAACCATTTTTTTGTTTTGCAATAAAGTGCAGCTTCAATCAGTGAGAGGTTTTCATTCATCCTCCACTGCTGGGTTAGGTGAACAAATTCGTACATTTGGTGCTGTTATCGCTAACTTAGACTTGTTGCAGGCAGATAAGTGGGGGCCTTACAGTATCTTATATGCGGCATAAACGGTATACCTGTAAAACAAAAAATTGCATCCAATATAAAAAATGTGCTTAAAAAATGGACACCGCATATATCATAACTTAGGTTGTCCTATCATTTTGTTCGACTATACCTATTGTATGTGTCATAAACGATTGTTATGACTATCATGTTTAACATGCACTTTTGCTGGGAACGGTTGTATAAAAATAGCTTTTTGTTAGTAGAAAGCAATTTTTATTTGAAAAGACCTGCGGTAAAATGTCAAGAGAAAAATAATTAAATATTTGATTATCAAGGGACAATTTATCTAAAAAAGGC
>NZ_QWLJ01000054.1 GCF_009917385.1 Roseburia sp. 1XD42-34
AACTCCCATTATTCATAATTTTGGTACAAGATATTTTCGCTTGACTTTGAAATAAAAAGTTTATGCAACGCTAGTGATCCATTGAAGATGGTGTAAGAATATTTGTTATTGCAACTGAAATGTAAAGGTACATACGTTTATCTGGTCTCCAGTTCAAAGAATAAATAGGGCTTGAAAAACAGCCGCTCTGTACATTTTTATCTCGCATATGACGTACTTGTAAGGCTTCCGCTTCAGAGATTGGATACCTGTACTGCAACAAGTTTAAGTAGGAGATAACAGCACCTAAATGTCCTATTTAATAACGTCCTTTAGGTCATACCACAAGCCGTGAGGACGAATGAATCCCCCACTAAGATGATTCACTTTTTTAGCAGGTCGAAGTGAATAAAGTGGCTTCATATGAGAAGCTAAAACAAGTAAAGACAAAGCTGGTCAAATTTACGAACTTTAGCGAAAACTTCGAGCAACCTCATAGTTAACATGAGCCAATTTTTTGTGAACTTCGGCGATTACTCTTGAACTTCCAATACATGTACATTTCACGTATAATAAACACATGTTACTAGTAAAGAAACCCTAGTAAAAAAATAAAATTATATAACAGTCGAAGCAATTTTTCCAATTTGGATACAAGACAGCACATACGGAGAAGCTCTACGAAATAAATCATTTGTCAAAAGGCTATGGATTCGCTAACATGAAAGTATTGACATAGATGAGGAAAAGGAAGAGATTGATGACAAATCCAATATATACGACACAAGAAATTCAGGAACGAGTAGACCGCTATATCGGGCAATTTAAAGAAGGCTATTTTTCTCCTTTAAGCTTAATGGCTCGTTTAACGGAAGAAACAGGTGAATTAGCTAGAGAAGTTAATCATTATTATGGTGAAAAGCCTAAAAAGAAAACGGAAAAAGAAAAAACAATGGAGGAAGAACTTGGCGATATTATTTTTGTTCTCACGTGCTTTGCTAATTCATTGAATATTGATTTATCGGATGCTTTTCATACAGCAATCACTAAAATTGAAACGAGAGACAAGAATCGCTGGACAAAAAAAGATCCATCTACATAAAAAGAGGAGAGTAAAGTATGACAATTAATATTGTAATTGCTGGCCCCAGAGGAAAAATGGGCTCTGAAGCAGTGAACATGGTAATGAATGAGCCGGATTTCCGCTTGGTCGCTTGCATTGATCATAAAAATAACGGTAAAACATTAGACACTATTCTTCCAGAAGTGGACCTTGCAATTCCGATCTATGATGATGCTCAGGCATGCTTTCAAAACCATAAAAACACTGATGTCCTTATTGAATTATCAGTGCCTCAAGCGGGCTATAAGCATACAAAAACAGCCCTTCGGCATAAAGTGCGTCCTGTAGTAGGTACGACAGGATTCACGGAAACGCAGTTAAAAGAAGTAGATGCGTTTGCACAACAGCAAAATATTGGCTGTATGATTATTCCCAATTTTGCAGTCGGAGCAGTATTAATGATGAAATTTGCTAAAATGGCGGCTGCTTACTTCCCAGATGTAGATATCATTGAAAAACACCATGATCAAAAATTAGATGCCCCATCTGGCACAGCTATTAAAACTGCGGAATTAATTAGAGAAAACCGCCAATCGAAAAAGCAAGGTCATCCAGAAGAGAAAGAGATCTTCCCCGGAGCAAGAGGTGCTGATCTAGATGGTATCAAGCTTCATAGCGTTCGCCTTCCAGGTTTAGTTGCACATCAAGAGGTTATTTTTGGCAGCCCTGGACAAACCTTAACGATTAAACATGATTCCATGAACCGAGCTTCTTTTATGGACGGAATAAAACTCTGTGTCAATAGAGTAATGGAAATAAAAGGTTTAATATATGGGTTAGAAACAATTTTATAAAGGTAGGGGGATTCGATGAATATTGCTTTAATTGCTCATGATAAAAAGAAGCAAGATATGGTTCATTTTACAACGGCTTATCAATATATTTTAAAAGATCATGATTTATATGCTACAGGAACAACAGGAAGTAGGATTCGCGAAGCAACAGGTCTTGACGTTCATTTATTCCAATCAGGTCCGTTAGGTGGCGATCAGCAAATTGGGGCCATGATTGCAAATGATGAAATGGATATGGTGATTTTTTTTCGCGACCCATTAGCTGCCCAGCCCCACGAACCCGATATTAGTGCGCTAATGCGTCTATGTGATGTTTATCATATACCGCTTGCAACCAATATTGCTGCCTCGGAGATTTTTATTCACGGATTAGAAAAAGGGGATTTTCAATGGCGGGAAATAGTCAAGCAGAAAAAGAAACAGGAAAAGCAAGCATGAAAAAAATCGGGATTACCTGCTATCCTAGTGTAGGTGGATCAGGAGTTATTGCTACCGAACTCGGAATGTTACTTGCTGAAAGAGGCAATGAGGTCCACTTTATAACTTCCAGCATACCATTTCGATTAAATCATATTCATCCAAGAATTTTTTTTCATGAAGTTGAGTTAAGTCATTATCCCGTGTTTCAATACCCACCATATGATCTTGCATTAGCTGCAAAAATGGCTGAGGTGATTAACCGAGAAAAATTGGACATATTACATGTCCACTACGCTATGCCGCATGCCATCAGTGCCCTATTAGCAAGAGACATTGCAGACCATAAGGTGAAGATTGTGACAACGTTGCATGGAACAGATATTACTGTGTTAGCAATTGATGGTATTTTTAAAAACATGATCACACATGCTATTAATCAATCAGATGCAGTGACAGCAGTATCGAACCATTTAGCAGCGCATACAAAACAGATGCTAAACGTAAAGCAAGATATACATGTTATCTATAACTTTGTTAATGAACGGGAGTATTATCCAAAACCATTATTGTCGGTTAAAGAACAATATGGAATTAAACCGACAGAAAAAGTTATCGCTCATATTTCTAATTTTCGCAAGGTAAAACGACTCCCAGATATTATTCGTACGTTTGATCTTATCCATAAGCAAACAGATAGTAAGTTATTGCTTATCGGGGATGGTCCAGAATGCAGTACCGCCATGGGGCTAGTACAAGATTTAGGAATCGAGCAAAACGTGTTATTTTTAGGCAAGCAAAAGAACGTTAATGATTTATTGCGAATCAGCGATTTAAAATTATTACTATCAGAAAAAGAAAGTTTTGGTCTTGTCTTATTGGAAGCAA
Source organism: Roseburia sp. 1XD42-34 (assembly GCF_009917385.1). Lineage (GTDB taxonomy): Bacteria > Bacillota > Bacilli > Bacillales > Amphibacillaceae > Virgibacillus. Next base: position 3,202 of record NZ_QWLJ01000054.1, read on the forward strand.
TGGCATGTGGTGTCCCGTGTATCGCCACAAATGTTGGTGGTATACCAGAAGTAATTGACCATGAAAAGACAGGGTTTATTGTTGATTTAGCAGCAATTGATCAAGCTGCTTCGTATGCTATTCAATTATTGACAGACCGTGAGTTATGGAGAAGCTTTTCCAACCATGCTATAAAAAGGGTGAAGGATCATTTTCACTCGACTCATATTGTAGAGCAATACGAGCAATTATATAATCAGTTGCTTTCTATTCCATAGAGATTGGTGATAAATGTGTTAGCAAAACCTTTTCGTAAAGCACAACCGATATTGGAAAAAATCGCTGCCCACGGATACAGCGTCTATTTTGTAGGAGGCTGTGTGAGAGACTTTTTGCTTCGTCGTCCGATTGGTGACATAGATATTGCAACATCGGCAAAACCAGATGCATTACAGAATATGTTCCCTACGATCATTCCAGTAGGGATTGAACATGGAACGGTAATCATTCGCCATCAAGGTGAATCATATGAAGTAACTACCTTTCGGGTTGATGGAACCTACTCTGATCAACGGCATCCAGACGCCGTGACCTATGTCCAGAGTATTGACAAGGATTTAGAGAGAAGAGATTTTACCATTAACGCTCTTGCTATGGACCTAGAAGGAAATATCATTGATCTGTTTAATGGAAGACATGACTTGAATCATCGAGTGATTAAAACAGTAGGAAATGGCGAGGAACGGTTTAGGGAAGATCCGTTACGAATTCTCCGGGCACTCCGCTTTAGCAGTCAACTGGGATTCACTATTCATCCCATTACTATTGAACATATTCTAAACGTGAAGCATGAAATGGAAGGACTGGCGGTGGAACGGATAACAAAAGAGTTTGCGAAGTTATTTGCTGGAGACTTTGTTCAACAAGGGTTAGCTTATGTAGTTGATTTGAATATTTATCAGCACTTACCTGTATTTGAAAAAGCTCCGTCTTTAATTCAACAGTTGCCCAAGATTCAGCCTTTGCCTTCCTTTCACGAAGTACTTGTCCTATTTCACTTTCTAGATCGAACAATCGCTCTGTCGACATGGGTAAAAGCTTGGAAATGCTCCAATAAGCAAAAAAATGCTGCTTCTGTTCTTATCAAGCAGTTAGATGAATTACAAACAAACGGCTTAACGCCGTGGCTTGTTTATCAATTGCCACAAACGCTATTTAATGGTTTTATTAGGCTGGTAAATTGCTTATGTTCCGAACAAGATATTTCTTTAGAACAGTTAGTACAAATCGAACAAGCACTACCGATTCAATCAAGAACGGATATGAAAATTAATGGAAGAGATATTGTTGCTTTATTTCCTAGTTATAAGAAAGGTCCCTGGATTCAGCGACTGCTCCATAGACTTGAGCAACAAATTGTAGCAGGTCAGTTACCTAATGATTATTACACGATAAAGGAATGGATAAGATGCAATCCACCCGCAATCAATTAATTCAATTACTTGCAAAAAACGAGGAAGATTATATATCTGGACAAGCGCTATCTGAGGAATTAAATATTTCTCGAAGTGCTATTTGGAAACATATGAAAGAATTGGAAAAAGATGGATATGAAATAGAGGCAAAATCTAAGCGAGGCTATCGAATTATCAGTTATCCGGAAAAGATATCTGAAAACACCGTCCGCTGGGGATTAGAAACGAAATGGCTTGGTAAAAATGTCATTCACCGTGAAGTGACCAGTTCCACTCAAATTATTGCGCACAATGCTGCAAAGGAACATAAAGGACACGGAACGATTGTTATTGCTGATGAACAGATTTCAGGCAGAGGTAGAATGAACCGGGATTGGCATTCGAAAAAAGGCGATGGTATGTGGATGAGTATGGTCTTACAACCGTCTTTGCCTCCTTATCTCGCACCACAGTTAACGTTATTGACAGCTGTAGCGCTAGCTGAAACCATTGAAGAGCTTACAGCGTTAATGCCAAGTATTAAATGGCCGAACGATATTCTGTTTGATAATGAGAAAAAATGTGCAGGAATCTTAACGGAGTTGCAAGCAGAACAAGATCAAATCCAATATGTTATTATTGGTGTCGGTTTAAATATTAATCAGGAAAGTAAGGATTGGCCGGTGGAAGTACAACAAAGAGCAACTTCCTTACAAATTGAAACCGGAAGACAATGGTCGATCAAGCAAATCATGCAACATTTTTTAAAGCATTTTGAGATCCTTTATGATACGTATATGCAACAGGGCTTTTTAGCAGTTAAAACAAAGTGGGAAGCCTATGGGTTTAAAATGGGGGAGCGTATAACGATCCGCCAATTAGACCGACATCGTCAAGCAATTTTTTATGGATTGGCTGATGATGGTGCTCTATTAATAAAAAATGAAGATGGAAGTGTAGAACGATTATATTCTGGAGAAATTGACTGGTTCCATAAAGCAGATGCAAATGAGGCGTAGCCTCCTACTAATTAAATGAAACATTTTAAAGTGTGCGTTCAGCAACAAGGGGAAAGTCCAAGAAATTAGATGTATATTTCGGAAGTACTTTGTGAGTAATCTCTTAAAAAGTTCTTAGTTTTGAGAAGGGAGGGGCTAACATGCAACGATATGTTGTGATCGATCTAGAGACAACCGGAAATGCTCCAGCCAAAACAGATAAAATTATCGAAGTAGGCATTGTAGTTATTGAACAAGATACGATTGTAGACAGCTATTCCACCTTACTACATCCTAATAAGGAAATTCCTCCCTTTATCACAAATTTAACAGGTATTTCTGATGACGATGTGATGGATGCACCATTATTTGAACAGATTGCTGATGAGATTTCGTCGTTGTTTGCAGATAGTTACTTGATCGCACATAATGTTCCATTTGACCTTGGGTTTTTAAATGAAGAATTAGCTAACAGTAATCAAATAAAACTAACCAATCCAGTACTCGATACAGTAGAATTAGCAAGAATTTTATTTCCTAGTGCACCGAGCTTTAAGTTAAATCAGCTAACGGAATATTTACAAATTCAACATAACCAGCCACATCGAGCACTTTCAGATGCGTTTGTTACAGCAAAATTATTTTTAAAGCTGAAAGAAAAACTTGCCTCGCTACCATATGAAACGATTGATCAACTGCTACAGGTGGAAAAATGGTTACAATCAGATGCATATGAGTTGTTCGCTTATTATAAGGAACAGAATTTATTTGCAGAGGAGAACCATGAAATTGCTACATATCAAGGGATCGCTTATCGACGTATAAATATTGGTGAACTAGATAGTTGCACTACAAACCTTTCTTTTGGTGATTATTTAGATTCTATTTACGAAGCAAATGGTAGTTTGGAAAAAGCTATGGAAAAGTATGAAAAACGTGCCGGACAGCGAGAAATGTCTGAAATTATTTATGATGCTTTTCAAATGAAGCAACATGCTTTAATTGAAGCAGAAACAGGAACTGGAAAGTCGCTAGCCTATCTTATTCCAGCCATATATGATGCAGTTTGTAAAGATAAGCGTATTGTCATTAGTACGTACACAACACAATTACAATCCCAACTGCTGGAAGCAGAAATTCCGTTAATTCGTCAGTTAATCCCTTTTTCTTTTCATGTAGCACTTCTAAAAGGGAAAGCACATTACATTAGTTTGGAAAAATTGCAGCAGGAGTTATTGGAGCCTCAACAAAGCAACTACGATATTGCTTTAACCATTGCCATGATTTTAGTTTGGTTAACGGAGACAGAGACAGGCGATATTGATGAAATCCAACTACCTTCTAGTGGCTACTGGTTTTTTCGCCGGATATCTGCAGACATGGAGGAAGGCATCGATCCGTCTTCGCCTTGGTTTTTCAGATCTCATTATCAACACGCAAAAAGACGAGCACAGCAAGCACATATTGTCATCACAAATCATGCATTATTATGTACAGATATGTTTCATCCTTCTGTGCTTTTACCTGCTTACGACCGGGCAATTATTGACGAGGCGCATCATTTTGAAGCTACGGTTTCGAAGCATTATGGTTTAAAATTGGATTATATGCATATGCATTTTACATTGAACCAATTAGGGAGAACAGACGAGCAGAAACTTATCCATACTGTTTTGTCTCATTACACATCTGGTCTTTCTCAGAAGACGAAAACGACGTGGAATACACTGATTGATGATGCTCGCTATGAAACCGATGAGTTGTTTCGTTACTTGTTCCAATATGTTGTTGATCAGCGTAAACAGGACAAATCATATAGCGATATTGGCAGAACGCAATATCGATTTGAACAGACAAAGGAAGACCCCAAAAAGTGGGCTGTTATTAAAGAAATGGTTGCCAGGTTAATCTTCTATTTACGTGATTTAATTCATGGTTTAACAATGATTGAAGCAGATTTGCAACAAGAACAATTTCTTCATGAGGATAAAGAGAAACTTTTCGTCGGCACAGAACGACTGCAAATATTTATTGACCAATTGGAACAACTTTTTCTTGTTGATAACAGTGGGCAGGAAGTAAAATGGATGGAGATAGAGACGTATGGAGCTAAAAACGCTGTTTATTTATATAGTGAGCCAACAGATGTAGCCGATTTATTAATGGACGGTTTTTTTTCTGTGAAAGAGAGTGTTATTTTAACAAGCGCTACGTTAACGATGGAGCATTCATTTCGATTCATTATGGACAGATTAGGTTTACAGCATGAACAGACAATAACCAAGCAAATTGCTTCGCCGTTTTCTTATGCTGACCAAGTACAATTAATGGTACCAAATGATTTCCCTAGTATAAAATTTGGTAAAATAGATGATTTTGTTTATGCAACGTGTGATGCTATCTTATCGTTAGCGGCAATTACCAACGGACGAATGCTTGTATTATTTACATCGTATGATATGCTACGGCGTTCGCATTCTTTATTAAAAGAACTAATGGAAAATGATACGTATGCACTCATTGCACAGGGGATTTCAAGTGGAAGTAGAGAGCGTTTAAAGAAAAATTTTCAGACATTTGATCAAGCCATCCTTTTGGGTACAAGCTCATTTTGGGAAGGTGTGGACATCCCAGGCGAAGACCTATCATGCCTTGTGATTGTTCGTCTCCCATTTCAGCCTCCTGATCATCCTGTTCTTGAAGCAAAATCAAATTTTTTAAAGGAACAAGGGAAAAATCCATTTATGGAATATTCATTACCTAATGCTGTTATTCGTTTCAAACAAGGCTTCGGCAGGCTGATTCGTTCTAGTAGTGATCGTGGTATCGTGTTTATCTGTGACTCGCGAATTGTAACAGCAAGGTATGGGAAATATTTTATCCGATCTATTCCTGAGGTACCGTTATTATTCGATACGACGCATAATTTAATGGAAAAAGCTGAAAAATGGTTTTGATAAGGAAAACAGACTACAGTTTGTAACAAAGGCGCAGAGCGCCCAGTTAGCAACGTAGCGACTGGATCGAAGCAACTAAAGTTTTAGGAATCACGGTGAGGTACGAACCGATAATGACTTATTGGAAGGCGATTTCGTGAAGTCGCCTAGTTGCTGGGCTCATACGCCGGACGTGACAAGTCAGTTATTCCCTTATCCCAAAGCAACAAATTTTATACTTTCTTATCTTGTAAAAAAACTGATGCTGCTATAAAACAGCATCAGTTACGAGTGAAGTGGTGTGGGTCTGATAAATATTTGCTGAAATAAATAAAAAACAAAACACATTTGCTCAGAAGCTTGTTATACTATAATTATGCTTTAGTTATTGTTCATTATCTTCAGCATATATGTAGTATTTACGGTAATGAACATGTTATGTCTAACAGAAGTTGATAAACAAGAAACTTTATCCCACATGTTAAGATGTCGTATAACTCCCACTTAAATGATTAAAGGTACTGTAGAACGGGCATAAGTGGGGGATAACGTCACCTAATGTTCAAAATTCAGTCATACCCTTGCTGTACTACTATTCAGCAGGAACACCTACAAAATGAAGTTTCACTTTATCCGCACATACCTTGTAGTAAGACTCCACTCCTCCTACAAAAGGAAATCCAGGAGCAAAAGTGAAGAAACGAATTACTGCAAGGCAAATGCCCGATTTGTTTTTTAATCAGCAGTGAAGGATAAAGTCTCGCTAAATGAAGTTTCACTTTATCATAGGAGGGCAAAAAATGGAAAATAATGTAACGACATTGGCTAAGGTGCAGCTCCGATATTCTTCCGAGTTGTATAAAATTGTCGATCTGTGTAACAAAACATTAAAAGAACAAAACCTAATATTTGGTTTAGCATTGGATGGTACAGATGAAGAACAAGCGATCTTTACTATTTACCGGTCCTAAGTGGATAAGGTGGACTGTTTTTATCAGCTTCCTTTTGTTCGTTTCTTGCAGTATCTATTTGATTTTCTTATACCATGGTTTGCTGGATAGTAAAACAGCAGGATATGAAGAAACAAAACGACAGCTATTAAAAGCTGAATCGTTAACCGAGATTGACAAAGTAGAGACATTTAATGGTAAAGAAGCTTACCATGTTGTATATGGAAAAGATGAAGATGGACAAAACAAGCTTATCTTTTATCCATTAAAAGGGAAAGAAAAAAAACTCATAACGGTAGATCAATCCGAAATTTTGAGTAAATCAGAAATCAAGAATACCTGGAAACAGGAATGCAATCCATGCGAATTAGTACGAATTACTCCTGCTCTAGTGGATGGAAAGGAGTTATGGGAACTTACTTATGTCGATTCCTCCAAGCGATATGTTTTCGATTATCTGGATATGTATGACGGTTCACGATATGAACAAATGCGTTTCAAAAGTATGTTTAAATAGAAGGGTGATATGAAGTGGAATTAGCAAACAGAGTAAAGACATTAACACCATCGTCAACACTAGCCATTACAGCAAAAGCAAAAGAATTAAAGCACCAAGGGCATGATGTGATCGCTTTAGGAGCAGGGGAACCGGACTTTAATACGCCGGAACCGATTCTGCGTGCTGCAGAAAAGGCGATGAACCAAGGGATGACAAAATATACACCATCCGGGGGGATCATTGAATTAAAACAAGCGATCGTAGATAAATTTAAAACCGATAATCAGCTTGATTATACGAAAGATCAAATCATTGTTACAACAGGTGCAAAGCATGCATTATATACGCTATTTCAAGTTTTATTAAACGAAGACGATGAAGTGATTATCCCTACCCCTTATTGGGTTAGTTACCCTGAGCAAGTAAAACTTGCTGGTGGAATTCCTGTTTTTGTTCCTGCAAAGGAGGATAATGATTTTAAACTAACACCTAAAGAGCTAGAAGCAGCGATTACAGAAAAGACGAAAGCGATCATTATTAATTCTCCCAGCAACCCTACAGGCATGATGTATAATAAAACAGAACTGAAACAATTAGGAGATATTTGTGTAAAGCACAATGTGTTGATTGTATCAGATGAGATTTATGAAAAATTGATTTATTCTGGTGAGGATCACGTATCCATAGCTCAATTATCACCAGAATTAAAAGCAAAAACGATCATTATTAACGGTGTTTCTAAATCTCATTCCATGACCGGATGGAGAATTGGCTATGCTGCTGGTCCAGTTGAAATTATTAAAGCAATGACAAGTCTTGCTTCACATTCAACCTCGAACCCGACGTCCATTGCTCAGTATGCTGCACTAGCTGCGTATCAAATGGATGGGGCGTTTAATGAGGAAATGAAGGGCGTCTTTTCAAAACGCTTAGAAAAATTATACGAACTTTTAAATGACTTACCAGGTGTTACCTGCCTTAAACCAGAAGGAGCCTTTTATTTATTCCCGAATGTGAAAGAAGCTGTACATAATAATGGTTTTGCAAATGTAGATGATTGGGCAAAGGCATTATTGGAAGAAAAAAAAGTAGCCCTTATCCCGGGATCTGGATTTGGAGCACCAAATAATGTACGTTTATCCTACGCAACATCCATGGAAGCACTTGAAGAAGCAGCAAAACGAATCAAACAATTTATTTTAAAGCACCAGTAGGTTTAGGAGGAATTTCTTTTGAAAACAACGACAATATCACAAGCACCAAACTATCATGAACAAACTGTAAAAATCGGCGCTTGGCTGACAAATAAACGTTCAAGCGGAAAAATCGCTTTTCTGCAACTGCGCGATGGTACAGGATTTATTCAAGGCGTGGTTGTGAAAAATGATGTGAGTGAAGAAACATTCCAATTAGCAAAAAATGTAACCCAAGAATCATCGATGTATATCACTGGAAAAATCGTTGAAGATTCACGTTCGCCTTTTGGTTATGAGCTACAAGTAAGTGACATCGAATTAATTCATGAAGCTCATGATTATCCAATTACGCCAAAAGAGCATGGGACGGAATTTTTAATGGACCACCGCCATTTATGGTTACGCTCTAAACGTCAGCATGCAGGGATGAAAATAAGAAATGAAATCATTCGTGCGACATATCAATTTTTTAACGACAACGGCTATGTTAAAATTGATCCGCCAATTTTAACCGGATCATCAGCAGAAGGAACGACAGAATTATTCCATACGAAGTATTTCGATGAAGAAGCTTATTTATCTCAAAGTGGACAATTGTATATGGAAGCAGCAGCAATGGCCTTTGGAAAAGTTTTTTCTTTCGGACCAACATTTCGTGCAGAAAAATCGAAAACACGAAGGCATTTAATCGAATTTTGGATGATTGAACCCGAAATGGCTTTTGTGGAGCACGAGGAAAGCCTTGAAATCCAAGAAAATTACGTAAGCTTTGTGGTGCAAAGTGTACTAAAAAATTGCAAACTGGAATTACAAGCATTAAACCGAGATATCTCCAGTTTAGAAAAAGTACAAGCACCATTTCCTCGGATAACCTATGATGAAGCAATTGAGCTATTAAAAGAAAAAGGCTTTACAGACATAGAATGGGGAGAAGATTTTGGGGCGCCACATGAGACAGCAATTGCTGAAAGCTTCGACAAGCCGGTATTTATCACTAACTATCCGACAGAGATTAAAGCATTCTATATGAAGCCACACCCAGAAAGAGAGGATGTTGTGCTATGCGCAGATCTAATCGCGCCTGAGGGGTATGGAGAAATAATCGGTGGCTCACAGCGAATTGATGATTTGGAGTTGATGGAACAACGGTATGAAGAACATGGCTTGACTGGTGAAGCATACCAATGGTATTTGGAACTAAGAAAATACGGTAGTGTACCGCATTCAGGTTTTGGTCTAGGTCTGGAAAGAACCGTAGCCTGGATCGCTGGGGTCGATCATGTTCGTGAAACCATCCCATTCCCACGTCTATTAAATCGTCTCTATCCGTAATAATGGTTTGAAGGGAGCAGCTGATAAAATGTGTTCGTATGCATGCTCTCATCTAAGCCTAGAAGAATCCATCCCTTGCTAGCTTAAGCAAGGGATTCATTTATCGATTTAAAAATAAAGTAAGTTTATTTTCTAAACGACGACAAGGAGGTGTTCATAATGCATAAGCAATCATTTTCCATACAGCAGCTTTTATTAAAGCAAATACAGATCCCCAACAAACTATTAACCTCCTATGTGTCATTAGGACTGAATGAAAAAGAAGTCATGCTGCTATTACAGTTACAACGATTTATTCAGGAGGGAATTGATTTTCCTACCCCGGATCAATTGTCGACGTATGTAACGATGAAGGAACAAGAATGCGCATTGTTGTTACGAGGACTTGTTCAAAAAGGGGTGCTTACTATTGCGCAACAGGAGGAGCAAGGAGGTAAGCTAACCGAAGCATATTGTTTAAATGCTTTATGGGATAAATTGTTTCAGCCTGAAGAGAATACTCAGCAGGATCCAGAAACATCGGAAGGAACGATCTTTATCTTATTTGAGCAAGAATTTGGACGGCCATTATCACCATTTGAAATTGAAACCATCAATGCGTGGCTGGACCAAGATAGTATTGCACCAGCTTTAATAAAAGCAGCCTTACGTGAGTCTGTTTTAATGGGAAAACTTAACTTTAAATATATTGATCGGATATTGCGGGAATGGAAGAAAAAAGGCATTCATACGGTGGAACAAGCAAGAATGTCTAGTAAACAATTTCACGCCCGACAAAATACTTCTAGCTTGTCTGGAACTCCAGAAAAGCCTCGGGATACGTCCTTTTACTATAATTGGTTAGAGGGAGAGGATTAGTCAAATGCTGACCAAAAAGCAAATCCGCTTTTGCTTGGATGAAATGAAAAAAATGTTCCCTAACGCTCAATGTGAGTTAACTCATGATAACCCATTTGAGCTAGTCATTGCTGTATTACTATCTGCACAATGCACCGATAATTTAGTTAATAAAGTAACGAGTACGCTATTTCAAAAATACAAAACGCCCGAAGATTATTTAGCCGTATCGTTAGAAGAGCTCCAGGAAGATATTAAATCAATTGGATTGTACCGAAATAAGGCAAAAAATATTCGTAAGCTTTGTTCCATGCTTATAGAAGATTATGGAGGTGTCGTTCCACAGTCAAAAACAGAACTGATGAAGCTTGCTGGAGTAGGTAGAAAGACAGCTAATGTAGTTGCATCTGTTGCCTTTAACGAACCTGCAATTGCAGTTGATACGCATGTGGAGCGCGTTGCCAAACGCCTAGGTATTTGCAGATGGAAGGATTCGGTAACTGAAGTAGAAGAAACATTAATGCGAAAAGTCCCTAAAGAGGAATGGAGTGAGACACATCACCGCATGATTTTTTTTGGCCGCTATCATTGTAAAGCGAGAAATCCAAACTGTCCTGAATGCCCGCTATTAGAATTGTGTCGAGAAGGGCAGAAGCGAATGAAAAAAAGAAAACAGGCAAACATATAGCAATTAATATGCTCCTCCCTAGGAAGACAGAATATAAATAAAATCTGTTGTACCTGAGGGAGGAGCTTTCTATGTTCAATAAGTTTTGTTCTAGTCATTTAAAATAGGATTGTATGGATTATTTCATTGTAGAGTTATGTTCTACGTATGGTATTTCTAAAAGATTCTTATATGAGAATAGACAGAGACATATGCAATCGATCTATCTAGCTACCAGCTACTCTGAAACAATAGAAGATCGTTTGTGGTTTTCAATAAACTTCACATGAATTTAAACGATGCAGAAATGGTATAGAGTATGTCTTAAGTTGATAAATGTATGGATAATGGACCATGGAATCTGTTTGAGAACACTTCCAAGCGAAATGTATAATTTACATAAGTATGAGACATTTGAGGAGCTACCTAAAGTGATGGATAAGTACATATGTTTTTTAGATATCAAAAACGATTAAACGGCCTCAGCCCTATAAAATATAGAACTTAAGCCGTTTAAATCATTTTATTATTTCCACTGTCTACTCCACCAGGGGGCAGTTCAAATTACGTTTACCTCTTTTTTTTAGAAAATTTATTAGCAATTACGCCTCAACAAGGCAAGTCTGTGATGTTCATGCGGATTATGATACGGTTCTTATTTTTAGATTCAGTTTAGCCTTCATTTCCTGGAGGGGTTTCACTATTTCCGTTTCCTTCTCCGCCTTCATCTGGTTCCGGTTCTTGTTCCTCTTCTGGTGGACGACCTTCATTGCCATCTTGGTCTACATTACCATCCTCGTTACCAGATCCATTATCTCCATTACCATTACCATTTCCATTACCGTTTCCACCTTCACCGTCATCAGCTGGTGGTTCTGTCTGCTCAGCTGGTACGGTTACTGATGTTTGTTGAGCAGGTCCACGTACACCTTCATTTTTGCCTTCTTTTCCAATCGGTGTAACAGAAATCGTATACGTCTCCCCAGATTTTGCACCACTTACTTCTAAGCCATTTGATTCTACCGTTTGTGACTGTCCGTTAACGGATACTTCAAAGCTAGCTGGTGGACCATTATAATTCCAGCTGACATCAATTATTGCATTTGCCTCATTGTACGTAGCTGTCAGTCCGTCCACTCCCGGTAATTCTTCAGGCTCATCTTCTCCGGTCGAGACGGTAGTCGTTTTTGGTTCACTCTTAGATCCATCATCTTCATTGCTAACTGCTACGACTTGAATGGTATATTTTGCGTTCGGCTCGACTTGGGAAATTTTCATCGACGTATCTTCTGTTGTCGACAACGCCTGCATCTCGCCACCGTCGATTTGCGCACTAATTTCAAATGAAACATCTGCATCAGAATCGTAATCCCATGAAACATCAATAGAATTACTGTCTTCATTAAAGCTTGCTGTTAGTCCGCTAACTGGGTCTAGTTGATCAAATACTTCCGAAGTTTCTTTCGGTTCTGTTCCTTTTACAAATAACTCGGTAATAATCTTGTCAGCAGGTGTGTGTTTACTCGGCCTGGCAGGAGGATTTGAGCCTTTTTCCACTTCTGCTTTTACTACAGAATCAGGTTTGACAAAATCTTTTGTCTCAATATCCTTCGATAGCTCTGTCATGGTACTTTTAAACATTTCAAGTGGTATTTGCGTATTTCCATCAGGAATTGGTTCTCGTTTACCTTCTTCATCCTGATAGCCACCTACCCATGCAGAGATGGTATAATTCGTCGTATAGCCACTAAACCAGGCATCTGGACTTCCTTCTCGCTCTGGTAAGCTCGTTGTACCCGTTTTACCAGCTACCGGAAGACCCGGAATATTCGCGGTTTTACCTGTTCCTTCAGTCACCACTGTTTTCATCATATCTGTCATCATATATGCCGTATAATCAGACATGGCAGGTTTAGCTTTCGGTGTTAGTTCAACCGTCTTTCCATCTGGAAATTCGACTTTAGTTACAGAATACGGGTCGTTATATAATCCTTCATTTCCAAAAGCCCGGAATGCTCCAGCTAGCTGTAAAGGGGTCACTTCTGTCTCTGTCCCGCCGATAGCATCTCCGATAAGGATTTTATTATCTGCAAACTTAATGCCTAAGCCTTCTGCGAACTCTTTTGCTTTATCATATCCAACTTCTTCTAGGACTTTTACAGCTGGTACGTTTAATGATTGGTTAAGCGCATGACGTGCAGTCATCCAGCCTGCGTATTGGCGATTCCAGTTTCTGATCGTTTTATTCGTACCAGGAATTGGATAAGGTTTGTCGTCATTAATCTGATGATATGTGGATATCTTATTATATTCAATCGCTGGTCCATAAGAGATAATCGGTTTGAATGTTGAGCCAGCTTGTGTTGTATTTTGAATCGCATAATTTAATTCTCTTTTTCCTTCACTATTTCTTCTTCCGCCAATGGCACGAATAGCACCGGTTTTTGTATCAAGTACTGTCATGGCTGCTTGCATTTCATCATCCGGATAGCCAATCGGGTTAGCATCGCTATCTGTTAATAATGATTCCACATGCTTTTGAGCACTTTGATCAATTGTCGTATGGATCTTTAACCCATCTGTATAAATGTCTGCACCATCTACTTTTTCTTTGACTTCCTTTTCCACCTGTTGTAGAAAACCTTCATAAGGTGTTGTTTCTGGTTTCTTTTTCACTAATAAAGAAGGAATATCAACATTTTTTGCTTCTTCAGCTTCCTTTTCAGAGATTTTACCATGACGTACCATCAGCGTAAGTACCGTATCCATTCGTTCTTTCGTTAATTCTGGATTTTTAAATGGATTGTAAGCTGTTGGACGCTGAGGAAGACCAGCCAATATCGCTGCTTCAGGTAATGTTAAATCATTCAAATCCTCTTTGCCGAAGTATGCTTCAGCAGCTGCAGCTACACCATATGCGTTGCTACCGTAAAAAATCTTGTTCAAATACATTTCCATAATTTCTTCTTTAGAATAGTCTCTTTCCAATTTCAGAGCCAACCATTGCTCCTGAACTTTTAAGCTTATCTTTTTCTCTGCGGATAGGAAGGACTTTTCCACTACTTGCTGGGTGATCGTACTAGCGCCTTCAGAGCCAAATCCGTTTTTAATATTGGCAATGATTGCACCACCAATACGTCTTAAGTCAATACCTGAATGCTCAAAAAATCTCGCATCTTCTGTGGCGGTAACGGCGTCAATTAATACTTGTGGTAAGTCATCATAGCTGATTTTCGTTCGGTTTTTTTCGCCTAAAACCGCAAAAGCTTTGCCGTCTTTATCTAGAAATTCTGAAGCAAGCGGATCGAATAACTTTGATTCATCTAAATCTGGAGCAGTTGCTATCCAATAGGCAGCAGTAGCACCAGCACCCAGCCCCATAACGATAAAAATAATGACGATCGAGAGTAATATCTTTTTCCATAAGGGTTTTTTCTTTGCTTTCTTTTGTTTTCTTCTCGCTGTACGAGATTGGCTATTATTTGCCATGCTTCATTCCTCCGTCTCTAAAAATAAAGCTTATCAATAATTGTTAAATAGTCAACTCTAGCCTTATATTGAAAAGGGATAAAATAACCCTGCTGTTTAATTGTTTCATACGCAATAGATTTTTTACCGCCATTTAACTGGCTGTTCCAATGCGTAAACAGTTTTTCAGCAGGAAGTAAATACGTTTCATCCAGTACAGCAAACCGAATTAATATGAAACTTACACCACCTTGAGCAATAACTGCTTCCATATGGTCAACTTGATGCTGGTGGATATTTGCTAATGGAAAAAGCGTTTTGTTTTTTGTTTCCTTTGCCTCAAAATCGATATATTTTTCGCGGTAAACTCCATTATAATCCGTTGTGGAAGCTTGTTTAAAATAGGCTTCCGTAATAACTGCTGCACTTCGTTTTGGATAATTCACCTTTACAATCTGAATAGGCGTTGGCTTTTTATGAATAACAGCTTTTTTTGTTTCTAAATAATATGCATTCGTATCATTAATATCTTTTTCTAATGACATACCACGATTTCCGAATTGATGTGAATATAAATGATTGTTCTTAGATACGCTAGCACTTCTCTTTCCATTCGGGTAATTCATCTTCTAACACATCCTTCTTGCATCGTTGGTTTCGTGTAAAAAATACCACCTGTTATATTGCATATTAATGCAGCGCCTCGTACATGTTATAAAATATGAGACCTAAGGGGAGGCAGAATAGATGGATACAGGTTCAGACATCCACGCCTATCTTCATTATATAACAAATAAAACGTCAGCACATAATCGAGATAATATCACGCGCACAAATGCATATTTTACTTTTTACTTGAAATTCCCAGAAATTAAATGGGCCTTCTTGGCAAGTATGGTATCCAGAAATGCAGGATGGAATATGACAGATTTGTGCATGACTCCATTCCGATATTTATTAGGCAAACGAGAAAGAGAACGATTGTTCATGACTTATGAACGCGCTAATTGGCTTATTTTTTCAGATGCTTTTCCGCAACTCTTAGTATACCAATTATCTAAGCAAAAGAACAAACCAATGTTCGATCTTCTTTCCATGTTTCATGTTTCTAGTTATATGATAAAAGAATGGCATTATTTTTGGAAGTATTGTGATAAAAATCGTCTTGTACACGCTCTAATTATTAATGAGCAAAATGTTATTCAAGGTCCAGTCATCGAACAAGATTTTTTTCAACGTCGAGTATTTCACCAATTGCCATACCAGATGCAAAATATACTTATGACGAATGCGGTTCTTTTTCCAACTATGTCTACCAATTTATATGGAACTTATGTCCAATACTTCACAAATTTAACGAAGCGAATTTTTTTAGGTAAAAAACTCGCTTCTATTATGTTTTCCCCATCCGTCTATGAGCAAACCTTTTTATTTGCAAAATATTGTACACATACCGGTTCTCGCCGTGATTATGAACGTTTTTTAAAGCTTCCTGCACAACCATCAACACCACGCTTAAGAACAGTATATCCTGTTATTACACATCATGATACTATTCGAAGTGATTGGTATCAAGTAGGGGGTATAAAGCGGAAGTGGCTCCGAAAAATGACCGCAAATAAGAACCAAAAAATAGGAAAAACATTTTATCAAAAACGTCAGCTATTATTTGCTTACTTTTATGCAAAACAAGCGCTAATCACAAAGAAATATTTTATAGGTCATTGAACGGGTATGTTAAATACAGGGTGCGACTAACTAAGCTGGTCGCACCCTATTTTTAGTTACGTTGCTGGATAGTTTGGCCCATTCAATTTCTTATCTCCTTTTTTTAGAGACTTGGAACGGATACTTTCTGTTTTGGTTTGCTTCTTTTTCTTATCATTCATTGTAACACCCTCCTTTCATCATTAGTTTGTCAAAAACAGCAAAATAAATAAGTTTATTCACTTGTTTTGTAAGCTTTATTCTAGTTTTGTCGAACATGAAGGAAGCATTGGTTTTAGAGCGAATATTATAGATAAAGTGAAATCTGTTTAGAAGAATTTTCTACCGCCGTTCTGTTGCATGAAGTAACACAAAGGTAAAAATTGCAGGCATTCTAATAAATTACTGCCTGCAATAGTTGCTGGGCGATGGAACTGGACGTGGCTATTCGGTTATTTCATTATCCACAAGCACTTCATTTTATACTTTCTTACCTTTGGACAAAACATATAGGAGGTTATATATATGCTAGCTCGTCAGTTACCGATTAAAGGAAAAAGTGGTGTTGAACGTAAATCAGTGGAAATAGCAATTTATCAGTTATCAGATCAAATTCGCCGTATCGATCAAAAGTTAACTATGAAAATAGAAAATAATATATCAAGCCAGTATTATGACAGGCTAAATGAAATGGAAGTAATAAAAAATCGTTGTAAGCATTTAAAAGAAAAAAGAAGTATCTTGGAAGATAAGAGTACTTCTTTCTAACATAAAATTAGATCCTATGTTAACATTAAGAGGAGTAATATCAAGGTAAGAAGGTTGATAATGAAATGGATATCCAGCAACAAACGAATATATTAAAAGAACATTTAGACCATTTAAAGCAAAAATTTGAGCAAAATGATCCTCCAGAGAATCGAAAAGATCGAGCTTTGTTTCAAAAAGTGAAAGAAAAGACTACTCCCATTTATCAGTTGCTTGAGAAATGGGAGGAAGAGTCATTACAGTTGATTCGAGAACGAAAAGTAAATGTTCATCCCCACCAGATAGTATCCACTAAAGAAAACATGGAATTATTGCTGATGCACAGTTACTACATCGATGTAAGGCGAAAACGCTATATGGAGTTAAATCACTCGGTACAATATATCTTTGATCAATTATTGCGGGAACTAAATACAAAGGTGTAACCGCTTTACAATCTAGACGTTTATACTTATAATAAAGTTCCAAGTTTGGGGAAAGGTGATGATCATGTCAACAAAACAAGCATTAATACAAGCAGCTAAGACTATACGTGAGAAAGCATATGTGCCATATTCTAATTTTCAAGTTGGTGCAGCTTTACAAACTGTTTCCGGAACTATTTATACTGGTTGCAATATTGAAAATGCCGCTTATCCGGTGACGTGTTGTGCGGAGCGAGTAGCTATTTTTCAAGCTATTGCAAAAGGTGAAAGAGAATTTACTGAAATGGCTGTTGTAGCTGATACAAATCGCCCTGTTCCTCCATGTGGGTCATGCAGACAAGTAATGAGCGAATTTTTTTCTAGTGATATGCCGATTTATTTAACAAATCTGAAACATGATGTGAAAACAATAACAATGGAAGAATTATTGCCGTTTTCCTTCCAACCAGCAGATTTAGAACAAGAAGTGTAATCATTTAGATTTCTTTCATGAGTTAGAGGAGCAGGACTTATGCTATTTATTATAAGATAAGAAAGTATAAAATGAGGTGCTTGGGGATATCAAAATACCGAATAGCCATCTGCGGCTCTATCGCCCAGCAACGATTCGACTTTTGGAAATGCGCTATACGACTTGGCGACAAGCCAAGTTTTTCTAATATTACACTGCTCGGTACTTCATTACTATCCAAATAAGAAGGTGCCAATTCGACCTTTTAAACTGTATTTCCTATAGAGATATGTGTTAAAAGACGTGTTTTTGCGCTTTTTTATCTTGTATACAAGGTGCTGTGAGTTGGATAATCTGTACGGTAACCTAAACGCCCTATTCGTAAGAGGCGTTAGGTTAAACCATTACAGCTCAGTGGTGTTGAATGAACATTCCCACTGATTGAAAATTCACTTTATTTAATTGGTCTTTCATTTTGCACAGATTCATTTTTCACGCTTCTCTTTTAATGCTATAATAAAGAGGTATACAAACATAAAATCATTTTCTTGTCATACAATGAAAAAGAAATGAACAAGCCAGACTTATTATAGAATTAGTATGAGGTGATCCTAGTGAGTATGAATCAAGTGCATTTTACAAGTAAAGATATTCTGGATAAAGACTTTAAAACAGCTATGCGTGGATACAACCAAGAAGAAGTAGATGAGTTCCTCGATTTGATTATTCAAGATTATGATGTATTTAAACAAGAAATTGATCGTTTACAACAAGAAAATGATCAATTACGAAAAGTGAGTTCCGAAAAACCGAAAACGAGATCAGTACAGACCCCTCCAAATCATCAAGTAAATTATGATGTTCTGAAACGGCTATCGAATCTGGAAAAAGCAGTGTTCGGGAAAAAGTTTGCTGATTCAGAAGGATAATTAAAAATGGATCTTGCTTTTTTAGATCTTTGTGGTATAATTTTATTTTAGACTAGTGTTAGATACTCATGTGATCGCTGTATTATGATACAGAGGAAAGTCCATGCTCACACAAACTGCGATGTTTGTAGTGTTCGTGCTTGACGAAATCATAAGTCAAGGTAACCATTTTGGTTAACGGCAGGCCAACTGCCTACGTCCTGTAAATGGATATGGAAGCGGCCTTGAAAGTGCCACAGTGACGAAGCTGATTGGGAAACCTTTCAGGTGGAACGAGGTAAACCCCGCGAGTGAGCAACCCAAATAATGGTAGGGGCATCTTCTAGTAGGGAACAGGAACCGAACGGAGGACAAGCTAAGCTTGTAGATAGATGATCACAACCGGAGTACGAGGTTGACCACCGTTTGCAGTACAATGGCACAGAACATGGCTTATCGAGTATTTAACAGGTCAGAATACATGCGAAACAGCCTCTCTTTTGTTACTTCGTAGTAACAGAGGAGAGGCTTTTGTTTTTTGGCTCTATACTAAATGTTGGGGTTCCCACACAATTTGCGCATAAAAAAATATACACGCAAACATCCAATTC
>NZ_QWLJ01000055.1 GCF_009917385.1 Roseburia sp. 1XD42-34
TGTGAATGGTAGAGCCTTTAAGCATTTACAACAATTACAACTGGAGTTAGCTGATTACGTCCATTGGTTTAACCATTATCGTATTCATAAAAAACTAAACTATATAACACCTATTTCATTTAAAGAAAATACCTTAAAAAAATTGTCTAGTTAAGTGTTGACATACCACGGAACCGTACGTAGGTGGTGTGAGAGGGGCGGAGGATCACTCAATTTTCCCCTCTACTCGATTATCTAAATATATTAGAATTTCCGTGAATCAACTATCTTAAGGTAAACTTTCACACGCTAATCCATCATTATCATTTCCATCTAATCTATGTGGATCACTTGGTCCAGATGCGTCCATAAACGCCTGGGCTTCAGTTTGGGTAGATAAATCACCACAATCTCGATCAGCACCGGAAGTATCAATAGTTGATGAATCAGATAAAAAGGCTTTGAAAAAGAAAGTAAGTACAGTGGTTCAATAGTTTAAATAAATAGCCCTCATGAAAAGGGTAGTGACCCCACAAAGTTAGAGTTTTTATTATGCAACTGATTGGCTGGCTTGGGTTCGATATTGTATTGGACTTAGACCGGCCAATTTTAGTTTAATTCTTTCGTTATTATAATAATCAATGTAGTTCTCAATTTTTGTTTTTAGCTCATGATAAGGTACTAAATCTTCTCCATAATACATCTCTTGTTTAAGGATCCCAAAGAAATTCTCCATTGCCGCATTATCCGCACAGGTCGCTTTACGTGACATGCTTTGAAAGATTTTATTAATTTTTAATGTCTTTACCCACGCGTTATGTTGATAATGCCAACCTTGATCTGAGTGAACCGTTGTGCGATATTCTGCTTCATTTTTAACGACTTCCAATGCATGATTTAATGGTTCTATAACGAAATCTAATGTTGGTCTATTAGATATACCAAAAGAGATGATTTCGCCATTGTATAAATCCATTATGGGACTCAAAAATAGCTTTTGGTTTTCACTACATTTAAATTCAGTTACATCTGTTACTAATTTTTGAAGACGGATAGATGTATTGAATCTACGTTTCAAACGGTTTTTAGCCACTTTACCAACCGTACCTTTATAGGATTTATAACGAGATTTACGGGTGAATTTCTCACATTTCAACCCCATTTCATTCATTATTCGCTGAACTTTCTTGTGGTTGATTACATAACCTTGAGATCTTAGCTCTAAATAAATGCGACGATATCCGTATTTATCTTCGTGCTTTTCAAAAAGTGCAACGATTTTCCTCTTCCATTCTTTATCTAGATCTTCTTTCTGTAACTGTTTTACATGGTAATGATAAGTCGCCTCTGGCATATCTACTATTTCTAAAACATCTTTTAATTTGAATCCTTTTTCGTTGAGTTCGAATGCCAACGCTGTTTGTGCTTTTCGAGAAAGGCATTCGGGTTCTCTTGAAAAGCGTTTAACTTTTTTAAATAGGCATTCTCTAAGCGCAAAAGTTCAATTTCACGCTCTAATTGTTTTTCTCGTGACATTTCTTTCTTCGGTTTCTGTTTTTTCTTTCTTGACATGGGAGGTCGTCCTTTCGGTTTCTTTTGTAGACCTTCCATCCCTTCTTTCTCAAATGCTTTTTTCCAGTGACTAATGATAGATGGATTGTTTAACCCAAATTCAATTGCTGTATCTTGGAAGGAAGCTCCTGTTCTTTTCCTATAGTGTAATACACTTAGCTTAAATGGAACAGGATAAACTGCCTTTTTCCGTTTCCTTTTGATTTCTTCCATACCAAAAGAATGAAAGGCTCTTACCCACCTTCGAATCACTTTTGTATCAGGTATTTCGTATTTTTTTGCTAATATTCGATATCCAAAGATTCCTTCTAAATATTCTTTGACAACTTTCAATTTAAATTCATCGCTATATTTAGCCATATAAAACACCCCAAACATTAGATTTTTTCTCTAACATTTGGGGTGCAGTACCAAGTGAGGGCTTACATTATAGTCGAGATGGTCCACATTAGATATCATCTAAAAATGATTGAATAAATGGGATGGCTGCCCCCGTGGCAACACTATCTTCTTGTGCTTGGCTAATAGAGATAAAAGGTTCCTTAATCGGAAATGGGCTCTCTTGATGGATTTTATCATGAAGTATTTCGATATCCTGTTCATTTAAGTAAGGGGAAATATGTCCCCCCAGGATAACTTCTCTATTGATGACAAGATGTAGATTGCTTATTGCGAAGGCTAAATGATCTAAAAAGGAATACCATCTTTTGACATAGGAAGATACATCGGAGCGAACCTGTTTGAAGAATATATCTAAAGTTTCTTCCTCTTTTAAAAGTGCGTTTACGGAGGAATAGGTTTCCATGCAGCCTTTTTTCCCACAGTAGCAGGCGGGTCCATTTGGAAGTAATGTCATATGCTCGAAAGTACCACTAAGTCCTTCTTTTCCCATATAAATTTGTCTGTTTATAATAACTGCCCCTCCAAGATGTGGGCCAATGGACAAGTACAAAGCATTCTCTAGATCCTTTCTAACCCACATTTCCTTAAAAGCTGCACATTTCGCATCATGTACAAACATACAGGGATAATCAAGATATTGTGAGAAAACATGAATGTCCAAGCCAGTACAATTTAATATTTTTCCGTACGTAATCTTTTGTCCATCATTTGATGTTAAAGCTTGGATGGCAAAACTGATACCAAGGACCTGTTTCTTAGTCAGTTTGAGAGATTTGATAAACGTTGTTATATAACTACTTAATACTTTGTAATAATGGCTATCGTTAGAATAATGAAACTCCAGCTCTGTTTGTTCAAAAGGATTGCCATACAGATCAATGGCCAAAATACGTACTCTATTTTCCTGGATTTCTACACCTATGCAACTGTATGCTTTAGGAATAGTAGAATAAGCAACGGCAGGCCTGCCAACAGAGGATTGAAAGTAACCATTTTTCTCAATCAAGCTTTCTTTCTCCAAACGAGTTAAATTTCGGGTTACGGTGGGTAAGCTTAACTGAAGTTGATTGGCTATTTCTTGTTTTGAAAGTTTCTCGTTCTGATATAGAAGATGGTACGTTGCGGCGTAATTATTTTTTTGAATATCTTTAATTGTAATATTAGTATCCATGACAATACCTCATTATGAAAAATAGTTTAATAAAAATGATTTGTTTAATGATGCTTAAAACATATCATAAAAGGCAGTGTAATAACAAATGCGAGGAAGGTAACTAGTTTTTTTGCAGTCCTCATCTTTTTCTATATATTGACTATTAAGACAAATACCTATATTATGTAAAGTGATTTTATAAAACTACTTTATATAAGGTGTTTATATAAAGGGGAGGGAAATCAATATGGGGATTATCGAAAAAATGCGCCTCGACGGTAAGAAAATTTTCGTTACTGGTGGCGCTAGGGGAATTGGTAAAACCGTTGCAACCGCTTTCGCTGAAGCGGGAGCAGATGTGGCAATTGTGGACTTGGATTTTGATGAGGCTAAAAAAACGGCAGCAGAAATTGAAGAGAATCAAGAGGTTACAGCCTTCGCTATCAAAGCCGATGTAACTGTACCGGAAGATGTGGATGCAATGATTGAAACATTGGTTGATAGATTCGGTCGGATAGATGTTGCTTTCTGTAATGCTGGTATCTGTATAAATGCCCCGGCTGAAGAAATGTCATTCGAACAATGGAAAAAAGTAATTGATATTAACCTTACAGGTGTCTTTTTAACAGCCCAAGCAGCAGGAAAAATCATGATTAAACAAGGATCTGGATCGATTATTAATACGGCTTCCATGTCAGGCCATATTGTCAATGTGCCACAACCACAAGTTTCATATAATGCTTCAAAGGCTGGCGTCATTCAATTAACAAAATCTCTCGCAGTTGAGTGGGCACCAAAAAATGTACGAGTTAACTGTATTAGTCCTGGATATATTGGAACAGAACTTACGTTAAATTCGCCGAACCTGCAGCCCCTAATTGAACAATGGAATCAAGTAGCACCAATGAAACGCATGGGGAGACCAGAAGAATTGCAATCTATTTGTGTCTATCTTGCAGGGGATACAAGCAGTTTCACAACAGGAGCAGACTTTGTAATAGATGGAGCATTTACTAGTATTTAATGGCATGGATGAATGGTTGAGTTGGCAGACCTAAATTTAATGTGAAGGAGATTATTTATGAACTACCTACTTGGAACAGATATAGGCACTTCAGGCACGAAGACAATTCTAATGGACGTGGAAGGGAATCTTATTGCGCAGGATTTACAGGAGTATGATGTACTGACCCCAAAGCCTTTATGGGCAGAGCAATGGCCGGATGTATGGCTGAATGCAGTTAAAAACTCAATAAAAAATACGGTGCAGAAGTCAGGAGTTTCAGTGGAAAATATTCGAGGAATTGCAATTAGCGGACTCTATGGCGGCTCTGGTATCCCATTGGATGAAAATATGGATCCTGTTCGTCCGTGTATGATTTGGATGGACCGCAGAGCAGAAGAGGAAACGAGGTGGGTATTGGATCATATTGGGAAAGAGAAGCTTTTGGAAATCACTCATAATGGGGCTGACCCATATTACGGATACACAAAAATATTGTGGATGAAAAATCATGAACCGAAAAATTGGGAAAATACGAAACTATTTCTGCCACCAAATGATTATGTCATTTATAAACTGACAGGTGAAATCGCGATTGATTATTCTTCTGCCGGAAATATTGGCGGTATATTTGATATGAATGAACGTACCTGGTCAAAAGAATTGATGGATGCAATGGGGATTCCACTGTCGATGATGCCGCAAAATATTGTTGAATCAACCGATATTGTCGGTGGACTAACAGCTGACATTGCTGCTGAGCTAGGTCTTTCTGAAGGAATGCCAGTCATAGCGAGTGGAATTGATGCGGGGGCTGCAAATATTGGGCTTGGTGTATTTGAATCCGGAGTTTATGCGGCAGCTATTGGTACTTCGATGTGTGCAGCATTGATTTCCGACAAACCAGTAAAAGGCGAGGGTCTGATTGTTTGGCCATATTTGTATGATGCGAAAAGACTATCTTATTATTTCGCCGGTGGAAATACTGCCGGAGCAATTGTGAAATGGTTCCGACAAACGATGTGTGAATTTGAATTGGGAACAGAAAGAAATGGTGGGAAAAATGCTTATGATGTTTTAAATGAGCAGGCAGAAAGCATTCCGGCTGGAAGTGAAGGTTTGATTGTACTTCCTTACTTCATGGGAGAGCGAAGTCCGATTTGGAATTCAGATGCAAAAGGCACCATAATTGGACTTTCCTTAGCACATACAAAGGCACATATGTATCGTGCATTTCTTGAAGCGGTTGCATATTCTCTGAGAGATGCAATGGAAGCGACAGGAGAAAATCTTGGAGAACAAATATTGATTGCCGGTGGTGTTACAAAATCACGCGTATGGAGACAAATCTTTGCGGATGTAACTGGCTATCCAGTCGTCTGTCCAGTACATGATGCGGAAGCAAATATGGGAGATGTCATGCTTGCTGGGATTGGAACAAATCTACTAACCTATGAAGATGTGAAGAAATGGCAAGTCCTAGATGAGAAGATTATGCCAAACCAAGCGAACCATCAAAAATATACGGCCTATTATAAAGCTTATAAATCGGTTTATAAAAATTTAAAACAAGATATGAAAACATTAACAGACCTTTCTAAAATGTAAACGGATCATAGGGATTGCAGCTTGTCCCTATAATCCTTTTCTGTTCCAATACTATCGACTATTTAATTGTATTCCCACCATCAATAACGATATTTTCACCTGTAATGAGGTTTGTTGCGTCACTTGCCAGAAATAGGGCAATTGCTGCAACTTCTTCTGGAAAGCCGAAGCGACCTAAAGGGATTTCTTTTTTTGCCTTTTCCCCTTTTTCTCCAGCCCAGGCTTTCTTCCCGAGTTCCGTTAGAATGACGGTTGGTGAAATTGCATTCACGTTAATATGGAATGGAGCCCATTCTAATGCAAGTACTTTTGTCATTCCAATGACACCTGCTTTACTCGCCCCATATGCAACATGATTTTCTAATGCGATGATTGCTGCCTGGGAGGCGAGGTTAATGACTTTTCCCCCATGTCCTTGTTCGATCATCACATTTGCAACCTTCTGAGACATTTTAAATGTACCTGTTAAGTTAATGTCGATTGTTTTTTGCCAATATTCTTCACAAATGTTCTCTGCATCATCTAATAGAGCAATACCAGCACAGTTTACTAAAATATCAATTTTACCAAAATGTTCTTTTACTGCTTGAACGGCTTTATCCATACTTGCTTCGTTTGTTACATCACATAGAGCACCAAAAGCTTTTATAGCATCTATACTTTTCGCCAAATCGCTTACATTTTCTTTGAGATCTAAAATAGCAACCTTTGCACCTTTTTCAAGGTAAAGTTCAGCAACTGCATTACCAATACCGCTAGCTCCACCTGTAATGATAGCTACTTTATCTGTTATGTTAAAATTTTTGTCAAACCCTTTAAAATCCATGCTATTCCCCTCTTTCATTTGTATAAGCATTGATTGCGCTTTCATGTTAGGGCAGAAGGATGGTTTTGTGAGTATCTTAGAATATATGTAACTGTACCACCCCCCTTTAATTTATTCAGCCACAGTTATCTCGATATTTTTTAATGAAAGTTGATTCCTTATTTCGTGACTAATTGGTTTATCTGTAATTACTTTGTCAATTTGTTCAAATGTCGCAAAGACAGCACTTGATGACGTACCGATTTTTGAGGAGTCAACCAACGCTACTACTTTTGCTGACCTTTTTACGATTTCTCTTTTTAATTGAACTTCATATAAATTAAAGTCTTCCAACCCTTTTTTCAGTGTGAAGCCATTGGCTGAGGTAAACATAATATCGATATTTACGGAATCTAAAATGTCGATTCCAAGTGTCCCTTCAATAGAAGTTGATTTGCTGGTGACGACACCACCAACAAGAATTACTGTGATATCCGGATTTTCTTTTAGTTCCATGGCTGTTTGTAATCCAGTGGTAACAACCGTTAAGCGGAGGTTGGTTTCTTTAATTAACTGTGCAAGCTCAAAGGCTGTAGAACTGGCATCAAGCAGGATACATTGTTTCTCTTCAATCATTTCCAATGCTCGATTAGCAATTTTCATTTTTTCATGTTTATTCTTCTTTTGGCGCACATTGAAACTCGTATCATTTTCTGTTTCATCATTAAGAATAGCGCCACCATGCGTCCGCAAAAGAAGTCCCTCAGTCTCCATCGTATTTAAATCGGAACGTAAGGTTGCTTCTGATACCCCTATTTCAGAAGCGAGTTCTTTCACGGTAACACGCTTTTTCTCCTGTAAGAGATTGATTATTTTATCTCTTCTCTCTGTTACAAACATTTTCATGAGATTTCACCCTTATATAGTTACTGATTTATATTATATTGCATTTTTTAAAGATTTTCTATAAGTATATTCCTTTTAATTTTGTTAATCAACAAACAGAGCATCGTTTTCTTTCGTTTTATTAAATTAATTGTGATAAAAGAACAGAAAAAAATAATTAATGATAAATAATAATAATAATATTGACAAAATGAAAAGCAATGATAAAATGGAAGTATTATTGTAAACGATTTCAAATCAAAAAATTTTAAATTGTTAATTTTCTGATGAAAACTATATTATATAAAAAGGAGAATCGTTATGTTAGAAACAACCGAAAACAAACAAAATCAAGAGATTCCACAAACAATGCAAGCAGTAGTTGCGTACAGCCCAGGAGATTACCGATATGAGGAAGTAACTACTCCAACATTAGAAAATGATCAAGAAATTATCATTAAGGTAGAGGCTTGTGGTATTTGTGCAGGTGATGTTAAAGCATACGACGGAGCACCGAGTTTCTGGGGTGATGAAACACAACCGGCATATATTAAAGCTCCAATGATTCCTGGTCATGAATTCATCGGACGTATTGTCCAAAAAGGAGAATCGGTTACAGATTTTGAAGTTGGAGATCGTGTTATTTCCGAACAAATTGTTCCATGTGAGGAGTGCCGTTTCTGTAAAAGAGGACAATATTGGATGTGTGAAAAACATGATCTGTACGGATTTCAAAATAATGTAAACGGTGGCATGGCTGAGTATATGAAGTTTACGAAGGAAGGTATTAACTATAAAGTACCTGAAGAAATGCCGATTGAACAAGCTATTCTAATTGAACCGTATGCATGCAGCCTGCACGCAGTGGAAAGAGCTAATATCCAATTGGGAGACGTGGTTGTATTATCTGGTGCTGGAACATTAGGACTTGGCATGATTGGTGCAATTAAAAAGTCTGGAGCTGGAAAACTAGTAGTGCTAGATATGAAAGAAGATCGTTTAGAACTTGCTAAGAAATTCGGTGCGGATATTGTAATGAATCCAGCAAAAGTAGATGTCGTACAAGAAATTAAAGATATGACAGAAGGATATGGTTGTGATATTTACATTGAAGCTACTGGACATGGATCATCTGTTGAGCAAGGATTACATGCCATCAGGAAATTAGGCACATTTGTTGAATTCAGTGTATTTAGTGATCCGGTAACTGTTGATTGGAGTATCATTAGCGATCGTAAAGAGCTTGATTTATTAGGTTCCCATTTAGGGCCTTATTGTTACCCATTAGTAATTGAAGGAATTGGTAATGGATATTTCCCAACAGAAGGGGTTGTCACACACCAACTACCATTAGAAGAATTTGAAAAAGGCTTTGAATTAATGAAAAAAGGGGACAAATCTTTGAAAGTTATCTTAAAACCTTAATAACACCCGTTTACTCGAAACAGGGGAGGGAGAAATAACATGAATGATTTGAGTCAGAATGGAACGTTTTTAGATAAAATTGGTATCCCTTCAAACTTGGCATGGGGGTACTTCGGGGTACTAATTTTTATGATGGGTGATGGTCTGGAACTTGCATGGATCAGTCCATATCTGGTTGATCAAGGCCTTACCGTTCAACAAACAGCAGTACTAACAACATCCTACGGGGTAACGATAGCCATAGCGGCTTGGTTTTCCGGGGTTTTAGTAGAGGCGATTGGACCTAGAAAGACGATGTTAATGGGGGTAGCTCTTTACATTATCGGTCATTCGTTATTCGTAGGACTGGCCATACCCAACTTGAATTTTGAATTAATGATCCCTACCTATGCATTAAGAGGATTTGGTTACCCATTATTTGCGTATGCATTTTTAGTATGGATTACATATAGGGCACCTCAACATATGTTAGGGAAAGCTGTAGGATGGTTTTGGTTTGTATTTACTGGCGGGTTAGCTGTACTGGGAGCATTCTATTCCAGTTGGTCTATTGAAGCTTTTGGACATATTCCAACCCTATGGAGTGCAATTATATGGGTTCTGATTGGAGCATTCTTTGCTCTCGTCGTAAACCGTGACAAATTTGAACTTGAAGAAAAAGTAAAGGAAGGTAATACATCTAAACTTAAAGAGTTAATAAATGGAATAACCATTGTTAAAAGAGAACCAAAGGTAGGCATCGCAGGAATTGTCCGTGTGATTAACCAATCTTCACAATACGCTTTTCCTTTATTCCTGCCACTTTATTTAGCAGATTACGGAATAGAAACAATCGTATGGTTAAATATATGGGGAACGATTTTCATTTCAAATATTGTATTTAACCTAATATTCGGTTATCTCGGTGATAAATTAGGGTGGAGAAATACGGTCACATGGTTCGGAGCAGTCGGTTGCGGTGTCTTTACACTTATGCTCTTTTACACGCCGCAAATCTTTGTAGGAAATGTTGTTCTTGTAGCAATTATTGGAATGCTTTGGGGAGCTTGTATTGCAGGATTTGTACCGCTCTCAGCACTAACACCATCATTAGTTGGAGATGGTGACAAAGGTGCAGCAATGTCAATCCTAAATCTTGGAGCAGGTTTATGTGTGTTCGTTGGTCCTGCGCTCGTTGCATTGTTCTTCAATTTAGTAGGTTCTGTAGGGCTAGTATGGATTTTAGCAGGTTTATACTTTATTGCAGCTGTCTTAACTAGGTTACTGAAATTACCATCCGAGGAATCAGATAAAAAAGCAGTAAAAGAGAAATTAAGTACGGTGAGTTAATTGTTCCAATCAATATAGCCCTCATGAATTGAGGGCTACTATTCATTATTGAAAGTCCTTAATAAATAAAATAGTAGATAGTTGATTTTGTAAACAAACGATTATAAAAGGAGTATAGCAACTATGAAAAAGTTAATAAACAATCCGCAGAATGTCGTTGAAGAAATGGTAGAAGGTTACGTAAAAGCACATCCTAATCATATTAAGCAATTGCCAGAAAATGATAGAGCGCTCGTAACAAACAGAACTACAAAAGATGGAAAGGTAGGCGTGCTAATAGGTGGGGGTTCAGGCCATGAACCAGGATTCCTTGGATATGTTGGTGATGGAATGGCAGATGGTGTTGCAGTAGGCAATATTTTTGCATCTCCTTCGCCCGACCCAATCCTGGAAGTAACAAAAGCAATCGATAAAGGAGCAGGCGTTGTCTACCTATATGGAAATTATGCTGGAGATGTCATGAACTTTGGAATGGCTGCTGAAATGGCTGATTTGGAAGAGGATATCCAAGTTGGGATGGCTTTAGCAACAGACGATGTAGCTTCTGCACCGAAAGAAGAAAAAGAAAAACGACGTGGTATTGCTGGAGAATTCTTTATTTATAAAGCGACAGGAGCGGCTGCAGATTTTGGCTACAATTTAGCAGATGTTGTTCGAGTGGCGAGAAAAGCAAACGAAAATACTCGTTCCATGGGGGTTGGACTATCTCCATGTTATCTTCCGCAAACTGGTAAACCTAGTTTTGAAATTGGAGAAGATGAGATGGAAATTGGATTAGGTCATCATGGTGAACAAGGTATTGAAAAAGGACCAATTCAGTCAGCTGATGCGGTAGCAGATCGTCTTGTAAATGATATTTTAGCAGATATTGAGATTAATAAAGGTGAGAAGGTTGCTGTTCTTGTTAATGGACTGGGAGCTACACCTAGAATGGATTTATATATTGTATACAGAAGAGTCGAACAAATTTTGAGTGAATTAGGTATTGAAATATATCGCTCCTATGTAGGGGATTACATTACTTCATTGGAAATGGGCGGCGTCTCTGTAACCTTAATGAAATTGGATGAGGAATTAGAGAAAACGATTGATCATCCTGTTGATTGTCCGATGTTTGTTCAAAAATAAGTTAACTTATGAGGTTAACTATATGAGGAGGAATTAAAATGGAATTTACAGCAAAAGATTTTAGAGATTACTTCAAAGTAATTGTCGATATGATAGAAGAACAGAAAGATTATCTATGTGAACTTGATCGTAAATTAGGTGACGGGGATCATGGTGTAACAATGTCAATTGGATGGCAGGCAATCGGTAAAAAATTAGATAATGAACTAGCTGATGAAGAAGACAGTGCAAAATTGAATATCACAGTTGGAAAAACATTTCTAAGTGCGGTCGGTTCATCTGTTGGTCCGTTATATGCAACAGGATTCATGAGAGGTGCGAAAGCCATTAAGAATAAGCCGGTACTTCATGATAGTGATTTGAAAGATTACTGGGTTGCGTTTGGAAATGGTATACAGGAGCGGGGTCAAGCAGAAGTTGGCGACAAAACAATGATAGATACACTCATTCCTTTCGTTGACGGGCTTGAAAAAAGTTTCAGTGAATCACAAAATTTTCTTGATGCATTCAATAAGGCTGTCGTTGCTGGTGAAAAAGGTATGAAGTCTACGAAAGATATTATTTCTAAACGAGGCCGTTCCAGTCGGCTAGGAGAAAGATCTGTTGGAGCTCAAGACCCTGGTGCTACTTCGGCCTACTTAATTATATCTACTTTTCTAGAATTTGTAGAACAACGTATTGAAAAGGTTAGTTAATTTCAAGACAAATTAAAGAAAGAAGAATCAGAAGCAGACATTTCTGGTTCTTTTTTGAAAACGAAAATATAAATCGATAAAAAAAGAAAACGAAAATTAATGATAAAAAATGAAAACAAATAATTGAATAAAGACAATAATAGTATTAAAATGAAAATATACAAAAGGAAATGAAAATTAGGAGGGCTATTTGTGAAAATAGGTATTGGTAGCGATAATAACGGATTTGAATTCAAAGAAGTCATTAAAAAATTTATCGAAGAAACAACAGATCACGAGATAATCGATTATGGTTGCTACAATGATGATGCAATAGATTATCCAGATGTAGCATTTGAAGTTGCACAGGCGATTAGTGAAGAAAAGCTGGAGCGGGGCATTTTAATCTGTGGTACTGGTATCGGGGTTGCGATTGCTGCTAATAAATATCCTGGTATTCGCGCTGCACTTGCACATGATACTTATTCCGCAGAGAGAGCTCAATTAAGTAATAATGCACAAATCATCACGATGGGCGCACAAATCATTGGTTATGAGGTAGGAAAAAAAGTTGTTGAAGCCTATTTGAATTTTACATGGGCTGAAGGGTCTGCTCGTAAAGTAAATAAAATTACGGAAAAAGAAAAGGAATTCGTCGGCAAAACGTTTGAAGAAGTAACTGGAAATGCATGCATTTAAAACAAGGGGGGAGTATCTAATGCAACATTTAGTACTAGATTTTCTGAAAGTAACAGAATCAGCTGCAATCGCTTCATTACCTTGGGTTGGTAGTGGCGATAAAATTGCGGCTGATGACGCTGCCACTAGTACAATGAGAAGACAGTTTAACCAAATACAGATGAATGGTACGGTTGTTATTGGTGAAGGAGAAATTGATGAAGCACCGATGCTTTACATTGGTGAAAAGCTTGGTACGAACAGCGGACCTGAGGTGGATATTGCAGTTGACCCGATTGAAGGAACCACCCCTACTGTTAATGGACAGGGGAATGCAATAACCGTTTTAGCAGTAGCACCAAAGGGAAGCCTTTTACATGCTCCAGATATGTATATGAGTAAATTAGCCGTTGGCCCAAAAGCAGCAGGGAAAATTAATATTAAAGCTCCCCTAGAGGAAAATATGAAAGCAGTAGCGAAAGCAAATGGAAAAGATATAAGTGAGTTAACTATTCTTATTCAAGATCGATCTCGTCATGAGGAATATATTAATACGATAAGAAAAGCTGGTGCAAAAGTATTTTTATTCAATAATAATGATGTGATGTCCGCAATCTCGACATGTATTGAAAGTGCTAATATTGACATGATGGTTGGAGTTGGTGGGGCTCCTGAAGGTGTAATTGGGGCGGTTGCATTGAAATGTCTGGGAGGCGAAATGCAGGCTCAACTTTTACCTCGGAATGAGAATGAAAAATTAAGGTGTATCGAAATGGGCATAGCCGATCATTCACTCCCATTAAGTCATAAGTAATTAGTAGATTCAGACGATTGTATTTTTGCCGCAACAGGGATCACAAATAATCTCTTCTTAAATGGTATTAAAATAGAGGACGGAAGTTATCGTACCCATTCGCTTCTATTAAATGGAAAAGACAAGCAGTTACATTTTATAGAAAGTGTACACAAACAATTGGAAAGGGTTATTCATTAATTAGAGATATTAGTGTACGCGTATAGGGCCCCTTGAGCTAATGAAAAGATGTTTTAAAATTTAAATGTTTATTTTTAGAATGGTTATCGTTTGTCTGCCTAAGATTGTTGAAACCTACAGCTCAGTTCTGTGGGTTTTTGGCATTTAGCAGCGGGAAAATGATCATAGACTTTGGCGATATAGTAAGGAGAGTACCTCTCAATTCGAGGGTCAATAGAGATAGGTGTTTTACGTGTATACCACTAACGTCTTTTGTTCCGTCTTGCCCTACTAGGATTGGTCTGAGACAATCAGCAAGTTTATTGAATTAAAATAGAAATATCAATTTCATTTCGGATGATTTTGTTTGACTATAACTTCCCCTTACAACATATAATTATGTTTTTTAAAGGTGAGGAAGCAAAGACGGCTGTATATCGATCCTATATAATAATGGGTGAGGTCGAATCTCAACTAAGACAAACGGGCGTTGTCATGGAAAAAGGTATTTAACAAAATTGTGCAAGAATTAGCGCTGGGAGGAATTCATATTTATAAATATTATATAGCATTTACAGCGATTCTTGTCCTGTTTATTTCAGGGTGTAGCTCACCCAATCAGATTAGCAATAGTGATCTAGAAAAATATGACGTGGAAAAGAAAATAGACGAAAGTATGCAAGGCGATTTTGTTTTTCGGCTTGTCAGTGATGAGAAAGAGTATGAAGCAGGGGATGACGTGAAATTATATGGCGAAATAACTTATGTAGGGGATAAAGATGAGGTTAATATCCATCATTCATCATCTGCTATTCTTTTTCCAATGGAAGAAAAGGTACGAGGGTTTGACATTGGATATGTTGTAAAGGAAATCGGGATGTCAACTATGCTTAAACAGGGAGAGCCTTACCGAGAAGAATACAGGAAAAGTGGGAACTATGTAGAAGACGCACCCATTGATTATGAGAAGTTTATGAAAAAATTTTCTGAAATGGAGGGTTTTCCTCCAGGATACTATGTTGTCAATGGTGAGACAGATTTTTCCTTAGAAGGTCAAGAAAGAATATTAATGAAAGCGACAATAGATTTTAAAGTTGGCGAATAGTATCTGTAAGTTTAACTAACAGACGTTGATAGTTAAAGCAAAATTTTTAGCTCAACTTTTGTCTTTCAAACAAGTCTATGCTTGATTGAACCTTTATATACAAATTGTTATTGATATTACACCATAAAAAGATGAGCTTCGTTTTTAAAAGCTAAATCGCTTTAAAAAACTTATTGAGCGGCAATTTATATTTGATATAATAATAAGGACTTTTGTAGCTTTGAGGAGTGATTCATATTTTATTAGTTTCTTTTAAATTCATTGCTTTCTAGGGGACGATGCTGATGCCAGTGATGAATAATGACGCCTACTAGTGGGATGTGGCGTTGTCCGCATCACAGTGGTTGATACAAACATATAAAGTCAACAGAGGTTCGGATCAAAGGACGGAATATGCCTTTGTGAAGCTGGAACTAGAAGTAATCGTTCATACAGTAAAACGGTGAATCGGTCTCTCTTATTCAAAGCCTGGAACTGCTTTACGCAGAAAAACAAACGGAACCCTTTTCTCCATAGGTGAAAAAATTCATCTTGGAGGAAAGCAAATGAGTAGAAAATTAGAGAATACTTCTTTTCAATGTGAAAAGTGTGGTGCCGAAGTGGTAGCATTGACAAATGGTAGTTATCGAAATCATTGTCCTTATTGTTTATACTCTAAACATGTGGATAATAATCCTGGTGATCGTTTAAGCGAATGTAAAGGACTTATGAAACCAATAGCCTTAGATTACGCTGCTAAAAAGGGCTATCAAATAATTCACCAATGTATAAAATGCAAGAAAACACAAAAGAACAAAGTAGCAATAGATACTATACAAGCAGATAATATTATTCAATTTGTGTATCAGTTACAAGGAAAATAAAGTTACAAAAGTTAAAGCGTTCTAATTTCAAACATTAGAACGCTTATTATTCGCTTTGTTCTAGATAACGAGCTCTTTTTGTAGATCTATTTTTTGTTTTGAAGCGGTTTGGATAAGATCGCAGAGAGCATCTAAGTGATCAATTAGCTAGAAATCTGACTAAGATGACGAGTGTCGGAAATAAGAAATTAATCCACCCAAAATGAAACCGATAGTGGCGAGGAGCAGGATGTCTCCTCCGTTGCAAAAGGATTGTATACGACGAGAAGGATCTTGTAAACCATCAAAGATTGGTGGCAAATTTAACAAACGAATAAAGGCATATAACATAATTAATTGCCAACTTATTAGGACTGCATCATGAAGAATTCGTTTTTGTCGCTCATCTTCTTTTGAAATTCCTGAAATAGAGTCACCCGATAATCTTATTATCAAAACCATTGCCGTAAATATAATTACTCCAAAACTAATAACTAAAAAACCCTCCATATAATCACCCTTTGTTTTTTTTATTTTTTCTGTATTTAAAAAGTGAATCCACAGTAGTTCCTAATGCATTAGCAATACCAAAAGCTAATTCTAAACTTGGATCATATTTATCATTTTCAACAGCATTGATGGTTTGTCTGCTTACGCTACATATTTGAGCTAGTTCTCCTTGTGAAATACCTCGCCCTTCCCTCAATTTTTTAATATTGTATTTCAAAGTACCACCTCTTTTACGTTTGGT
Organism: Roseburia sp. 1XD42-34; assembly: GCF_009917385.1. Lineage (GTDB taxonomy): Bacteria > Bacillota > Bacilli > Bacillales > Amphibacillaceae > Virgibacillus. Next base: position 16,313 of record NZ_QWLJ01000055.1, read on the forward strand.
GTCAAAAACCTTTTACAGGTAAAATAATAAACCAATTTGTTCCGCCTGCCATGTAATATGTCTAAGGCCTACATAGATGTAAGGGTGGGTTGTGCTAGTTAGAAGCTCTAATGTACTTGTTGTTCATGTGATTGGCAAAATAATCTATGATAAAATTTATTTATTAGATTTTCCCTCGAAATTTACGTGTCTTATACATTTATTTTAAACAGAAAAATAGTATTAATTAGTACAAGTGCATATCTATGGTAAATAATTACATATATAAAATATAAACAATACTATCTTAATAGTGACTTAATGTCATTTGTATAATGTTTTTAACGTGTAGAACGGAGGAGATAAATTATAGAAAAAAAGCAATTGAGGTTTCTAGGAGCGTTGTGAAATTGACATGAAAACAATGGTTAGTTAGAGCTAGAATATACTTAGTTAGGAAAAGGTGAAAATACATTATTAAAAAGTCACTAGCGTTGCATAAAAAGTAATGCTTCAAGTCAAGCGCTAATTATCCATTTGAGGCATAGATGACATAATTTT
>NZ_QWLJ01000056.1 GCF_009917385.1 Roseburia sp. 1XD42-34
TTTAATGGTTTTGTCATGAAAAAAGTCTTGCATAAATGATCATCTCCTTATTGGAAAGTATATCCATTTACACAAAATTTTTTGCACTCTCGTTTTTTTATTATCGTGATACACTTTGTGACAGCTTTCACTTGAAATCATTCATATTTACGACTTGAGCAGGCTTAAAATCATCGGATTAACCCCCTAATTTTGGACAAAAGCACTCTTAAACTAATATTTACTTAGAAAATCGCTATTTTTCATGGATTACCTTCACTTTTGTTCTTCTAAGATGATAGCCAATGCTATCATTCCATCAAGGGTAAAGGCTTTGCCCTTCGCTCTGCTTCGCCCTTGGTTCCATGTCAGCATTGGCATGTTGTAAGGCTTGGAGAAAGTGAAAGGGAATTGGAAGAGGGCTCCTTTACATTCGCGCGTATAAAAACGAGCAATGAGGGAAAAAGAATAAAAATGGAAACCATAACGAAAGGAAGGAAGAGGTTGGTTAAACAGATTATCGTATTTATTATGTGTAGTATTTCCTTCCTGTTTCTATCAGCATGCTGGGATCGTATAGAAATTGAGGATCGTGGATTTGTAGTTGGCTCGGCAATTGATTTGGTAGAGAAAAAAGATAACAATAAGTACGAAATATTACTTACCAACCAGTTTGTTATTCCTGCGGGTTTGGGTACTCCACAACAAGGTGGAGGGGCACAACAAAAAGCATATAAAAATATTACGCTAAGTGGAGAAAGTGTGTTTGAAATCATTCGTGAAATGGCGACGCTATCTAGTGAAGCGCCATTTTTTGCCCACCTCAAAGTTGTTATTATCTCAGATAAAGTAGCTAAAGAGCCAGAGCTCTTGCCAAAAGTGTTAGATGTTTTTATACGTGATCATGAAATGCGCAGGGGCATAAAAGTACTAATTACTGAAGAAGGAGTGCAAGCAAAAGATACTTTGGACATTTTGCCTGACGATCAAAAGGTTCCAGCCCTTTATATTGAATCTTTAATGGAAAGTAATTATAAGAGTGCTCGTGCATTAAAACCGGTACCTGTAGGACAATTACAGGAGTTAATGCTTAATAATAGAAGCTATGCACTTCCGGAAATAAGTATTGTCAACGATAAATCTTTAGATTATAAAAATGCTGCGGTTATCCGTGCAGAGGAGAATTTAATGGTTGATTCTTTATCAGACAAGGAGACGATAGGATTAACTTTATTAACGGAGCGCGATCAAAATGTCCCTATTCATGTAGATATGGATGGAGAATCAGCAGTCGTTGAATTAACAAGTGGTGGGAATTCCTTTCATTTTTTGAATACGGATAAAGATAATCTTAAGGTAGAAATTAGATTGAATTTGAAAGCAACTGTTGCGGAAATACATGGATCCTCTAAGATTGTTTCAGAATCTTTTATAAAAAGGTTGGAGCGTGCAACAGAAAATAAAATAGCTGAGTTAACAGAAGGGACGATTAAAGTATCGCAAAAAGATTTACAAGTTGATATTATTGGCTTAGGAGATGAGGTGTTTCATCGCCATTATGATCTTTGGCAACAAGTAAAGAATGACTGGGATACAGGAAAAAATTATTTTTCAAAAGCCGAAATAGTTGTTAAGGTTGATACGACAATTAAGAAAACAGGGGCTTCTGACAATTTTAAATAATTTGTTTAAACTACTCGATTGGTGGAGACACGTAAGAAATGTACCAAGCTTAGAAGGGTTTGTTAGAACCAATTCACAAAATAAAAAAGAAATAAGCAAACTGTCTATGCACCAATAATAAACCTCTCATAAACTAGAATAGAATATGGAGTGAGAGGTGATGATCATGTTTTCAAACAGGCCAATAAAGTAACCTATGAACCAGCATGAACGAAGGCAGCCGATGTGGATAGGGCGACAGTTGGAGACAAGGAATGCTCAACAAACATCTTCCCGAATGGAAAGTGTATTATCTTCTTTCCGGAATAAAGATGGGGAAATAGATATGAATAAGATAACAGAGGTAGCTTCACAAGTCCATAAGCTGTATGGGCAAGTTAGTCCTCTGCTAACATCGTTTGTACAAAGGAAGAAATAAGTTTTTATAATTAAAAACGCAACTTGGCGAGCCTCGTTTAAATGGATAGCGTTTTCTTGCTGGAAATTATTTAGTTTACTCAAATGGTTGAAGGGTGTTCAAAAAGACTGGAAATAAGCTTTAATTAATATTACGCTATGCCTATCCGTAATTCAGGCGTAACGGAAAACGTTTCCCGAGTATTTTATTTGCTTTCTGGGCACCTCTGTTAAGTTAAAACCAAATATTTCTAATCCAATTTATCATAAACTTGAACAGATTAAGACAAGCTAATCCAAAGGAGGTTATATTATGAAGCAACAAATACGTAATTATATGACAAAAAACGTTTATACAGTAAATGAATCACAAACCATTCAAGAGGCAGCGGCTGTTATGAGTGAGTATAATATTGGCGCTATTCCCGTTGTAGATGACCAAGGGAATATGGTAGGTATGGTTACTGATCGCGATATTACGCTTCGATCTACTGCGCAAGGTGAAGCTACCCAAACTCCCGTTTCTCAAGTAATGACAGCGCAACAAATTGTTCATGGGACGCCTGAGATGGATATCCATGAAGCCGCTGAGTTAATGGCACAGCAACAAATTAGACGTTTGCCTATTGTTGAAAATGGTAAACTTATTGGAATGGTTGCATTGGGAGACTTGGCGGTTGATCATCAATTGCAAAATGAGGCAGGACAAGCTTTATCTAGTATTTCTAACCCTTCTAGCCCACAGCAATAACAAAAGAAGTATTCTGACCATGTGAAAACATGTTCTCAGGGTACTTCTTTGCAAGATAAGAAAGTATAAATTTAGCGACTTTTGGATAACAACATAATCGAACAACCACGTCCGGCTTCATCGCCCAGCAACTAGACGACTTCACGAAATCGCCTTCCGATAAGTCATCATTGGTTCGTGCCTCACCATGATTCCTAAAACTTTAGTTGCTTCGATCCAGTCGCTACGTTGCTAACCGGGCGCCCTGCGCCTTTGTTCCACTATAGGAAAGGATAAGATTTTTTTGGTTTATAGTATAAGAAAAACAAAGGCTTCCGCCATAAGACTTGGCGACAAGCCAAGTTTTTCTAATATATAAACATTATAACACATATGCATAAACAGAAATAAAGTGGCACAAACTTCCTGCCAAAATAAACAAATGAAAAATTTCATGAAATCCCATATGTTTAAAATTCAATGCTTTAGGTTTCAATGCATAAATGATGCCACCAATGGTATAGATGATACCTCCTAAGACTAGAAAAATCATCCCTCCAGTAGTAATGATTGGAGCAAGAGCTGAACTAAAGAATACAACGATCCAACCCATCCCAATATATAATAAAGTAGATAACCATCGTGGACAGTGAAACCATACTAATTTAAAGACGACGCCTAAAACAGCCAAAGTCGTAACTATAGTAAATAATGTCCAACCTAAAGTACCTTTTAAACTAATCAGGCAAAACGGCGTATACGTTCCGGCAATTAATATGTAAATCATGGAATGGTCTATCCGTCGTAAAAAACCAATTACACGGTCTTTAGCAATCACCATATGGTAGGTTGCGGAAGCGGAATATAATAATGTCATACTTAATCCGAAAATAACTACTGCAGTAATTACAAGCGGTGATCCCCCTGTTTCACTTGCTTTGAAAATCAATGCTAATAGCCCAATAAACGATAGTACCGCACCGAATAAATGTGTAAGTCCATTAATCGGTTCGCGAATGTATACACCCATTAAATCAACACCTTCACTGTATTAAGTAGTTTTTAAAACTATATAACCATAATATATGTATTTTATGATGTAGTCAAGGTTTACTTCCCTTTTTTTCTTTCGTATAATGATGAAGGTAAGCTAATAATGGTATAGAACGTATAAAAGAGGGTATGGAATGGAAAATTTGAAAGATTTTATGAAGCAAATGCAGTTGAATAGTCAGTTGTCATTAGATGATATTCCAAATTTGGATTTATATATGGATCAAGTTATTCAACTATTCGAAAGTACGTTCGAGGGATTAAAGCGAGATGAGCAAGAGAAGGTTTTGACGAAAACAATGATTAACAATTATGCAAAAGGAAAGCTGTTTTATCCCATCGACAATAAGAAATATTCAAAAGATCATTTAATGTTAATCGCAATGATTTATCAATTAAAGGGTGCACTCTCCATTAATGATGTAAAAACAACGTTATGCAAGCTGAACAAAATGGTGGTAGAAGATAACTTTGAATTAAAGAAACTCTATAAAAGCTATGTCCAACTTGCCGACGAAAGTATAAAACAGCTGGAAGCAGAAATGAAACAATTGATTGATGATGTCGAACAACAAAGTGAAACATTAGCTAGTAACGACGCTGATTACTTGCAAGAACTTTTGCTAGTGGCATCCTTTGTTAACATGAGCAATTACTATCGGCGAGCTGCGGAAAAGATGGTAGACCGAATTGCTGCGAAGAATGACAAATAATGATTAGATTTTTAAAATATGGGTAATGACTAAATGAAAGCGGGGGAAGATAGTTGAAACTCAGTATTTTAGATCAAGTGCCTGTGCTAAGTGGCGCTATGTCCAGAGACGCTATTTTGTCCACATTGGAATTAGCCGAAATGGCTGAGCGATTCGGTTTTACACGGTACTGGGTCGCTGAACACCATGATATGAAAAGGTTTGCCTGTCCTGCTCCTGACATCCTTCTTGGTTTAATTGGAAGTCGCACTAAGAAAATAAGGATTGGCGCTGGTGCAGTGTTACTGCCTCACTATCGCCCGTATAATATAACCGAAAGATATAATGTATTAGCGACGCTGTATCCCAAAAGAGTAGATGTTGGAATTGGCAGAGCTCCAGGAGGGTCAGCAGAAGCAACGATAGCTCTTTCGGGAAACTTTTTAGAAAACGTCAAAAAGATTTCTGCTGATATAGATGAGCTGGTAGCTTTTTTTCAGCAAACATTTACCAAAGATCACCTTTATGCAAATGTGGCTCCTACGCCCATCCCAAATTTTTCGCCTGACCTTTGGTTGTTAGGAACTAGTGAAAAAAGTGCTAAACTAGCTGCTGAAAAGGGTATGTCATATGCGTTTGGGCATTTTATGACAGAGCAGGATGGACCAGCAATTGTTGATGGTTATCGAAAACGGTATAATGGAAAAGTTATCATTGCTGTTTCAGTAATTTGCGCACCGACATCAGAAGCGGCCCGAAAGCTTGCGGAAAGGGCTGATATAGAAAATAAAAAGTTTAAAGAAAAACATATAAGTAAGGCTACAAGCAAAGCAGTTCGAGATCGTGATAGGTCGAAGGGCGATGTGTCCACGGAAGGACTGACTGCAAAATATATCTTAGGAAATCCAGAGCAAGTACATAAACAGTTGCAATCGTTACAAAAAATATATCAAGCAGATGAAATCATGATTTTAACGAATACACCTGATTATGAAAGCCGAAAAAATTCTTACCGATTAATTGCACAAGCCTGTTTATAGATTGGGAGAGGTGTACATACATGCAAGATTGGGTAACATCCATTATGGAAGAGTTTGGTTATATTGGCGTATTTCTAATGATGGCATTAGAGAATATTTTTCCACCCATACCATCAGAGATTGTTCTTCCTTTTGGGGGATTTTTAACCACAACTACCGATTTGACTGTGCTTGGTGTGATCATTGCAGCAACCGTAGGATCTGTACTTGGTGCAATTATTTTGTTTGGAATTGGTTTGCTCCTTGATGTAGAACAATTAGAAAAAATAATTGATCGGTATGGACACATTTTGCGGATAAAAAGAACAGATGTTAAAAGGGCGGATGCTTGGTTTGATAAATATGGTTATTGGACAGTATTTATTTGCCGTATGATACCTTTAGTAAGGAGTTTGATCTCGATTCCAGCTGGGATGTCGAATATGAATTTTGTCAAGTTTGTAATACTAACGATTACCGGAACTCTCATTTGGAATACAATCCTTATTTTAATTGGTATGCAACTTGGGGAATCTTGGACGGATATTTTGTCATTTATGGAAGTATATTCGACATTCGTTTATATCGCTATCGGTATAGGGACGGTGATCATTATTTATATGATTCTTAAACGTAGAAAGCAGCAATAATTTTGCTGCTTTTTTTGTAGGATAAGAAAGTATAAAGTTAGGAGTTTGTGTATTACAACATAAGCGATAAGTCACATCCGACGCATGAGCCCAGCAACAATGCGATTTTAGAAATGCGTCCTCCGATAAGGCATCATCGGTTCGTGGTTAATAGGAAGACCACTAAAAACGGGTTTGCCGCTCAGGTGGCGGCATACTCCTGTTGCAGGAGCATGATTCCTAAAACTTTCGTTGATTCGTTCCATTCACCTTGCTAAACGGGTGCTTGTAACTTTATTCTAGTGGGTAATGTATGGTTAATTATGTGATGAAGCGCCCCCTAAAAGTTAGACGCCGTTATTTCATTAGGAGTAGCTTAGTAAAATGAGTTCGGTATTGCACCGGACTCATTTTTACGTGCGCCGTGCATGGACGAAAACTTGGTGGTGAAAGCCCACTACAGGCTTGGCAGTAGGAACTGTTAGCGAAAGGCAGGGTGGCTATCCTGAGGTAGTGGCTGAAGGAAGCCGGACGCAAACTCCTGAACTGACGAACAGAAACTAGATAGAAGGCTGACTTAGGTCGGATAAGTCTGCAACACAAGATAAAGTCCAATACTGCCCGAAACCTATACAGTAAATCTAGCAGTTACGTGGGAGGAAAGTTTTCGTTCTTACCGGGGGAGGTCTTGTGAGGGTGACTTGTGAGTTGAATGAAAACGAGCCGACGCAACCAAGGTGGTGACATCTTGGTGAATCACAAGAAGTCAGCAGAGGTCGTAGTAGTGTGAAAGGGCCAAAACATGAAGAACCGAACAATAGTAATTTTGAAAAGTCTAGGAGGTGTGAAAGGTGCGAGAACTACAGAAAACAGGAAAATCTGGCTATCGACAGAGAGATGGTGTGGAACATAAAGGGTATGTCGAAGTGCATAGTGCCTTTCATGGTGAGAAGAACAAACAAAATGGTGTATCCAATCTGTTTGAAAGAATCCTGTCAAGGGATAATCTGAATCAAGCTTATCTCCACCATGGAGAATACGCCTCAAGTACTAGATGAAAATATGTCTTCCGTTCATTACGGAACAACGATATGGTCTGTATGATAGAAGTAAGCTAAAGGAAGGAGGAAATCATCCGATGAAGAAATTTCTTTTATTTCTAGCAGGATTAACAGCGTTTATTGTCCTACTGGCTAATTTAGGTCCAATGGTATTTTTGGGACTTGGCATATGGCTACTTTATGTTATCTTTAAACAGTTTATGAAAACTGATTCAACAGCAGGAAAAATCGGCTGGGTTATCGTAGGGCTCATCGTGCTAAGTATTACCATCTCAAATATGTTTGCGTTAATTGGAGTTGTCGCAGCAGTTGCACTATACATGATTTATAAAAGTTGGAAGAAAGATACAGATGATCCAGTTGTTCATCACATAGAGGAAGACGATCCGTTTACGAATTTTGAACGTCAATGGGCTGAATTTAATAAGTAATTATTGAAAAAGGAGAGACAAACAATGACCAATATTTTTACGAGAATGAAGGAATCTGTCGTTAGCGACCTACACCATCTAATGGATCAAAAGGAGCAAAAAAATCCGATTGCAGCTTTGAATCATTACCTTAGACAAAGCGAGCAAGAAAAAGAGAAAGTTCGAAAACTATTAGAGCGCCAATATAAATTGAAGGATGAATTTTTAAAAGAATATCAATTAGCCCAAGACTTAGCAGATAAACGTTTAAAGCAAGCGAATATTGCGGAAAAAGCTGGCGAATTGGAAATGTATGAATTTGCTATTGGTGAGCATCAAGAATATCAAGTACGAGCTGAGCGCATGAAAGCATCTCGCGACGAGGCTGCAGCAGAGCTTGAAATACTCGAGCAAAAGTATGAAAATATGAAGCATAAATTAAAAGATATGCATCTGCGTAGAATGGAATTAATGGGTCGTGAAAATATCGCCCGTGCAAATCATCAAATTAATCGCGTAATTGATGAAACGTCAGATAAGCCATTCTCTAAGTTTGCGGAAATGGAACGATACATTGAAGGACTTGAATATAAGGTGAACAGTGCTTATTATCGCAGTACATTTGATCATAAAATGGCAAAGCTTGAAAAAGAAATGGCAGAAAAAGAAGAGGCGTAGGAAAGAGGGAATTTACGTTTCCATAGAAACTTGCTTCAGAGTATAACGAACGATGGGGAAACTTTTTCTCGGTAAGTGAACATATCTTCTTCGCTAAACAAAAACATGGTATACTATACAGGCGCAAGAGATTGCGTCTGTTTTTAATCTACCACCATAGAGTGTAAAGGCATTTGAAGCAACAGGACAAATTCTAACTAATAGTAGCGGAAAAAACTTAGAAAAGGAACATGGGTTTCAAGACGGGGATGAACTATTTGCATTCGGCTAATTCATCCTGGTTTTTGGGTTTTCTACGTACTATAGGAAAGTATAAACTTAGGTGCTTGGAGATAACGAAATAACCGAATAAGACACGTCCGGCGAATAAGCCCAGCAACGATGCGACTTTAGAAATGCGCTACGATAAGCCATCATTGGTTCGTGGTTAAGAGGAAGGCCGACTAAAAACGGGCTTGCCGCTTAGGCGTCGGCATACTCCTGTTGCAGGAGCATGATTCTAAAACTTTCGTTGCTTCGCTCCAGTCGCTACGTTGCTAAACGACCGCTTGCGCCTTTGTTCTGAAGGAATATTATAAATAAAGGAGGGTTACTTCATGTTTAAACGACTATCGACAGATACACTAAATTGGATATTAATTGTTGGAGTAATCCTCTTTATTTTAGAGATTACCTTTTTTCAAGGTGGCATGATTATTCCGGCACTTTTTTTTGCTTTGCTTATTTATATAGGACGTCAAAATTTTGAAAAACTATGGGGAAAGTTGTTTTTTTGGTCTGGAATTATAGGCATTATCTTTTCTATATTAAATATGTTAGCCATCCGATTTTTTGTCGTTGCTGCCATTGCGATATTTCTTATTAATTATTCGAAATCAAAAAAAGTAGCAAAGTGGGTGGAACCGCATCTGAATTCACAGCCAAAACAAGAAATTAAAGAAAACTTGATTCATAAGCGCCCGTTCTTTGATCACCGTTTTTTTGATGACCAAAGGACGGATGATACAGCTTATCAATGGAGAGATGTGAATATTCATGGTGCTTTTGGTGACAGGGTCATTGATCTAAGTAATACGGTGTTACCGAATGATACGGCTGTCATATCCATTCGGCACCTTGTTGGTAATATTGAAATCTACGTACCATATGATGTAGAGGTTAGCATCCATCATAGTTCCGTTATCGGACGTGCACTCATATTTGGAAATTATCACGAAAGAATCATGAATCAAGCATTATTGTACCAAACGAAAGATTATGATACATCGTTTCCTCGAGTAAAAATAATTACCTCCATCATCTCTGGGGATATCGAGGTGAAACGTACATGAATCTGCTATTTCGTCATATTTCTACGTCTGTTTTCTATAGTATCGTCCTGACCATACTAGTAACTGGGGTGACACTTTTTGCTTTTGTAGAAGATTGGAGCGCTATTTTTGATAAGAAGATCGAAGACATTTCCTTTTTATTTATCTTGTTTGTAATTCCGGTTTCCGTGGGGATCGTTACAGGAACTGTGACAGGTTTGTACTGGCGTCAACGTATTCACTATTTGGAAAAGAAAATGGAAGAAATTATAAAAGGGCAAAAACTGAATTTTGATTTGGAAATTCCAAAAGATCTAGGTCAAATGCAACATTACCTTGAACAAGTACAGCATAAGATTAGAATGCAAACAGAGCATGCGCAGCGCTTAGCGACAGAAAGAGCTGTAGAAAGAGAACAAAGCTTACAGGAAATTGTTGTTCAAGAACGAAACAGACTAGCACGAGAATTACATGATTCCGTAAGTCAGCAATTATTTGCAGCCTCTATGATGATGTCGACAATCACAGAAACGAATCCACCTAAGGATGAAACCATACAAAAACAACTTCGTATGGTAGAGAACATGATACATCAATCACAGTTGGAGATGCGAGCACTCCTTTTGCATTTACGACCAGTGGCTTTAAAAGGAAAGTCTTTACAAGAAGGTACGCAAGAATTGCTTATGGAGCTCACGCAAAAAGTACCCATGCAAGTTGACTGGAATATTGAAGCTTTTACGGTTGATAAAGGTGTTGAAGATCAATTATTCAGAATACTTCAAGAGGCTTTATCTAATACATTGCGACATGCAAAAGCCAATTCTTTACATGTGATGTTAGTAGAAAGAGATGGGAATATTATTTTACGCGTAACCGATGATGGAGTTGGATTTGATATGGGTAAGCTGAAAACAGGATCTTACGGTTTACAAAATATGAAAGAAAGAGCTTATGAAGTAGGTGGAAGCTACAAAGTGATCAGCTTTCCAAACCAAGGCACACGCTTGGAAGTGAAGGTTCCTCATTTTGAGAGAGGAGGAGAGGAAGAGTGATAAGAGTTTTATTTGCAGATGATCATGAAATGGTCCGGATTGGGGTTACCTCTTATTTGTCCGCACAATCTGACATTGAAGTAGTCGCGGAAGCAGATGACGGTGGACGAGCGGTAGAGCTCGCTTTGAAATTAAAACCGGATATCATTTTAATGGATCTCGTTATGAAAGAAATGGATGGCATTGAAGCAACGCGGTTGATTATGGAAAAATGGCCAGAAGCCAAAATTATTATTGTGACTAGCTTTTTAGATGATGAAAAGGTATACCCAGCTTTGGAGGCAGGTGCTACAAGTTATATGTTGAAGACCTCCAAAGCCGAGGAAATTGCAAAAGCAATACGTGCTACTTTTGAAGGGCAAACTGTTTTAGAACCAGAAGTAACGGGGAAGATAATGAATCGCATGCGTTCACCGGAGCGGGCCTTGCATGAAGACTTGACAGACAGGGAGCGGGAAATTTTATTGTTATTGGCCCAAGGGAAAACAAACCAAGAAATTGCTGATCAATTATTTATTTCTTTAAAGACGGTTAAAGTTCATGTGAGTAATTTGTTGTCAAAGTTGGAAGTACAAGACCGAACACAGGCTGTTATTTATGCTTTTAAGAATCATCTAGTTGAGTAGGCTACCAAAAACGAGTGCATGGCCATGTAGCTCGTTTTTTAGTTGAGCAACAAATTAAGTAGATAGCAATAAATTTAGGTACTTCCTTTTAACGTGAGTGCTCGACTAATTTTGTTTCTCTTTTTATATCTTTTCCATATTCCAAAAATCGCTCGGTTAACTGACAAATGGTAAGTAATTCATACGTAATGATTAGCTCCGGCGGGAAATTTGCTACAATAGCATCTGGTTTTCGGCTGGCAACCCCGTTTTCTCTCCAGTACAGTTCCCTCAGTTTACTAATGTGTGCCTGTTTTAATGCGGTTTTACGATTAAAAGTATCTACAAGTTCGTCGGTAGCTTGACGAATAATCTCTTTTTCATGATCATGCCAAAGGTCATCCCGTAGTCTTGTGTTGACAACATTGTCAATATGATAGTGGATCAGTTTGAGACAAGTGAGCTGTTTTTCGACATGCTTAAAAAATCTCTTTTCACTTTTTGTTAATGGGTGGTATTTCGCTTCTCCTTTTTGAAATTGGATAAGTGTTTCTGTTTGGCGAATCTTTTTATAGACAACATCTGTCAGTTTCAATGTAGTGGCAGCTGTTGTTAGTTGTTCAGCCGTTACTGCATAAAACACTTTTTCGATCTTGATTGCTAAACGTTTTCGGATTGCCATCATATTTTCAGTAATATGCGACGTATAGTCAGGTGGTAAAACAAACATATTGACCCCAGTAGAGATGACTAAGCCGATCGTAGTTGTTCCTAATCGTATAAGAAAAGAAATAAAATAATTGCTATGAATTACTTCCACCATGGCTACTGCTGTGAGTGTGGCAACTAATAATCCTGCATGTAGTTTTAAACGGAAGCATGTCACAATCGTCAATGTAGCAGCAAGTGCATATGTTATTGCAGAGTTTCCAAACAGGTAAATAAAGAATACGGAATATGCAGCTCCGATTGCTGATGCCGGGAAACGCACAAACCCTTTACGAATAGAATCCGAAACGGTTGGTTCGATTGTTACGATGGCAGTTATAACTGCAAATACAGCCGGGGCATGGAACAGCTCGCAAATCCAGGCAGTTAGAAAAACCGCAACGCCAGTTTTTACGACCCTGCTTCCAATAAAGTGGGAAGGTTTCACAAACGTTCATCTCCTAGAGGTTATACTTACAAAATGCGATATCCTCATCTATTTTCTACTAAGTAAATAAAAATTTCAACCTAATTTAAAAAAGGGGTTGCATTTTTCAAACAAATCTCATAAACTGTATTATAACAATAACAATATTATTTATCTGTTGTATAAAAGGAGGGGTTGAAAGTGAAAAGAAGCAAAGACATGGTTATGTGCCCAGACTGCGGAAAAGAGATGGAAGGGATAAGTATCATTCAAGAATGCGATCACTGTCTTTCGAAGAAACAAGACTAATTTTTTTGGGTATTCTGTTATATAACAAATAAATATGTAATATAACAAATGGTGTTGGGATAAAAGGGAGTTTTTACAATAACAAAGGGGGAATTTTACAATGACAAACGATCGGATAAATGGTTTGACAAAGGCTTGGGAAAACGATGAACGGTGGATAGGGATAGAGAGGCCTTATAGTGCAGAGGATGTTATTCGTCTTAGAGGATCGATGGATATAACCTATACATTGGCTGAGAATGGATCAAAAAAATTATGGAAGTTGTTGCAATCGGAAAATTACATTCATGCGCTGGGAGCGCTAACAGGAAACCAAGCTGTTCAGCAAGTAAAAGCTGGGCTAAAGGCGATTTATCTGAGTGGTTGGCAAGTGGCAGCAGATGCAAACCTAGCAGGGCAAATGTATCCGGATCAGAGTCTATACCCTGTAAATAGTGTGCCAAATGTGGTGAAGCGCATTAATCAGGCGTTACAACGCGCTGATCAAATCCACTATTCAGAAGGGAAACAGGATATCGATTGGTTTGCACCGATCGTAGCTGATGCAGAGGCTGGATTTGGGGGTCAATTAAATGTGTTTGAATTAATGAAGTCGATGATTGAGGCAGGAGCATCAGGGGTCCATTTTGAGGACCAACTATCATCAGAGAAAAAATGCGGACACCTAGGAGGTAAAGTATTGCTTCCGACACAGACAGCCGTGCGTAATCTAATTGCTGCCCGCTTAGCTGCGGATGTGATGGGAACACCTACTGTTATCATTGCTAGAACCGATGCAAACGCTGCTGATCTTATTACGAGTGATGTAGATCCATATGATGCTACATTTATTACTGGAGAACGAACACCGGAAGGTTTTTATAAAACAAAGGCAGGAATTGATCAAGCTATTGCAAGGGGGCTTGCTTATGCTCCTTACGCTGACTTAATTTGGTGTGAAACATCAGAACCAAATTACGAAGAAGCAAAGCAATTTGCAGAAGCTATTCGAGAAAAATACCCGAATAAAATGCTAGCTTATAATTGCTCTCCATCATTTAATTGGAAGAAAAAGCTAAATGACGATGAAATTGCCAGTTTCCAAGAGCAACTAGCAAATATTGGATATAAATTCCAATTTGTTACATTGGCAGGATTTCATGCTTTGAATTACAGTATGTTTGAACTAGCTAGGAAATATAAGGTCCAAGGTATGAAAGCATATTCGGAATTACAGCAAAAAGAATTTCATAGTGAACAATACGGCTATAGTGCAACAAGACACCAGCGTGAAGTTGGAACTGGGTACTTTGATGAAGTGGCACAAGTTATTTCTGGAGGGGCCTTTTCAACTGCAGCATTAAAAGGTTCGACAGAAGAAGAACAATTTACTTCTTAAGAAAATTAAAGAAATTAAAATGATTATAATGAAATCTTTTATCCGTACAGGAAAAAAGAAATATTTTAGCCTCTATGTTGGCAATAAAAAGGAGCGTTATTCCTTAGCGAATCAACGCTTCTTTTCATGAACGGTAAAACATTATGTCGCATTTGAAATATAATTGTAATACTACTATAATACGCTTGCAATTTTTTGCTGTTATAATACGAATTGCCTAAGAAAATAGTTATACATAAAATAATAGTCTATTCATAACAGCCAAACGAAAAGATAGATACATATAAAATAGGGCTGAATTCTATATAAAAAGCGGGGGAGTATGTTGAAAAAGTCAATTGTAACAGTTGCGACTGTGACAGTCGTAGGTTTTAGTAGCGCATTTTTTCACACGCAGGTGCAGGCGGAAACATTAGGAGGTTTGAAGGATAAGCGGACGGAGATTCAAAATGAACGTGCAGCAATCAAAGCTGACTTATCGAAAGCAGAAGCTAAGATTGCCGATGTGTTAATTGAGTTAGAAGAATTAAATAAACAAATAACTCAGTTTAACGAAGCGATGAAGGAAAACAATGCACAAATTGAAAAAGTCAAAGCGGATATGACTAAAAAAGAACAAGAAGTGGACAAGCTGGAAAAAGAAATTGCTGCACTAGAAGACGCGATTGAGAAACGTTATAATAAATTAAAAGAGCGTGCAGTTTCTTACCAAAAAAGCGGTGGAGATGTTAGTTATTTAGAAGTGGTTTTTGGTTCTAAAGACTTTGGAGAATTCATTAACCGCGTATCAGCAGTGAATAAAATCACAAATTCAGACGCTAAACTTTTAGAAGAACAAGAAAACGATAAGCAAGAAGTAACCAAAAAACAAGATAAAGTGCTTAAGAGTTTAGAAGAAATGGAAGATCTGCAAGTAGAATTAGAAGGCATGCAGGAAACTATTAAAGAACAGAAGCAAGAAAATGAGAAAAAAGAAGCAAAGCTAAAAGATAAAAAAGCTGATCTGGAGACTTTAAAAGAAGAGTTAAAAGGAGAAGATAGCAATTTGGCTGCTCTTCAAGCAGAAGTAAAACAAAGCGTTAATTCAGAACGTCAGCCAGCAACATCGACTAATAACACTTCTTCTGTTTCTGCTTCTGTAAATAACGATTCAAATGATGGAGATGTGCAAACATTAAACAGCAAGAGCCCTGCTAAAGCAAAGGCCAAAGCTAAACCTTCAGCTGGAAGTGGTGGATTAAGTGCAGTAATTAACGCTGGTTATCCGCATTTAGGTACACCTTATGTTTGGGGTGGCAAAGGTCCAGGTGGATTTGACTGTTCCGGATTTGTATCTTGGGCATTTGCTCAAGGAGGATATTCTATTCCATCAAGCACGAGCGCTTTAGTTGGGGTAGGTCAGAAGATTTCGTATAGCGAAATACAACCTGGAGATCTAGTTTTCTTCGATACATACAAGAAAAATGGACACGTTGCTATCTATATCGGTGGAGGACAATTCATCGGTGCCCAAAGCACACCAGGGGTTTCTGTTGAAAGTATGTCTAATACTTACTGGAAAAATGCATTTAAAGGCCACGTGCGTCGCGTGCTATAATCAGATGAAAAGAAGCTGGAACATAACTAGCCGAATATAAATAAAAATGGTTGCAATCATCGGTTTTTGATGATTGCAACCATTTTTTGTGGCTCTATACTAAATGTTGGGGTTGCCACACAATTTGCGCATAAAAATGGCTCTATACTAAATGTTGGGGTTCCCACACAATTTGCGCATAAAAAAATATACACGCAAACATCCAATTCTTTTA
>NZ_QWLJ01000057.1 GCF_009917385.1 Roseburia sp. 1XD42-34
GCAGCTTCTCTAATGCCTCACGGAAGAGTTTTTAAGCTAGTTAAAGCTGGCGGAGTTATTAAATTTGCGGATAAGGGTAAGCAGACAGCAAAAAAGGTTAAAAATGTTACAAATTATAGAAGGACTTTTTTTGATAAATATCCTGAGCTTAAAGGTAGTGTTGTGGTACATCATGCTATTGAACAACAAGTTCTTAAAAGGTATCCTAAGCTATTTTCTAAAGAAGAAATTCATGCATTATCCAACCTGCGAGGAATCCCAAAAGAATTAAATAGTGATATTCATTTATCAAAAATACGTAAAGAATGGAATAGATTTTATAGAAATAATCCTAATCCCTCAAAACAAGATTTTATAGATTATATGATTGAGTTAGATAGGAAATATGGTGATAAATTTAACCCGCAAGTTAAAAGATAATTTAAAAAGGAGGAAGAACTCTAGTGGATTTATATTTTCTTGAACCAGAAGTGGCTGGCGGTCACGGTGAAAAAACTGTTTATGGAACAAAAAAAGATATTGAAATGGAAGGTATATCTGGAAAGGTAAAATTTTTACACTATGAAATGGAAGGTTGGTTAGGCGATGATCTTTTAGAGGCTACTCCTGCCTTCATTATTTCAGGTAGAGTCGAAAATGAATTAAGAAAGAGTAAGTTTAAAGATTATAAAGTAGAAGAATGTTTAGTCACTACTTCTGATGAATTTAAAGAACTATACCAAAATAAGAAAATACCTTCTTTTTGTAGATTTATTCCATTAGGTTCCATTGAAGTGATAAAAGATAATTTTACAAGTTGGTCTGGGCACCATTTCTGTCTTTCCTCGAAAGGGGAATTAGTAGTAACTAAAGAAGCTTTAGACTTTTTACAGAAATTCTCAATGGGAAATTGTGATATTGAAATCCTAAAACTGCTATAACAGATCGCCTACTCTTATGGGTAGGCTTTTTCTATAGGGGCCACAGTGCTAGTTTACAAAAAATATTATTAATAATATGAGCAACTTGAAAAAATAGCAAAATTAAAAGAACAAGGTGTATTAACTGAGGATGAGTTTGAGCAGGGGAAAAATAAGATATTAAACGGATAAAAAAGAGAAGGCATAAAAACCTTCTCTTAAAATAAAAGATAGCCTTCCTCAAAAGAGAAAAGCTATCCTAAAGGACCTTGAATTAATATATCATTATACGCCTACCCACGCCTAAAATTTATTGTTATAATTTAGCCCCAACGTAATTTATTTAGCCCCAAGAAACAGCCCCAAATAAATTCGTCATTGTGCATTATCCTGCGTTTTTAAAATTTCATAGTTTGATTAAAAACCTTGTAGCATCAACATTCTTCTAACTCAATTACATCAAATTATAGTTATAAAAACTTAGACAACGTAAGCCCTACCTGCTCTTACGTCCTTGCGACCCCGAAGCCGCGCCAGTGTGAATAAGCATAGTCAAAAACATAGTAGAATGCCAACACTTATTTGTTACTTCGTCTACTAATTAATGAATTTTATCACAATATGGTTTTTTTGTCAAACAATAAAAATGGTCAAGCAAATATTTTTATCTACTCATACGACTTGATGTAATATTAAAAAAACACGGTAGTGGGGAATGAAATTCTATGTAGTTTATGATTAATGAAAAAAGTTGCACCGGTAAATAGTATGTATACTGAAATAAAGAGGAAAAGGATAACCCGTTTAACTAGATCTATATGAATTGTAATCTTTCGTGAAGGAAATAAAAATGGATTTGTACGGGGTAGCTTATAAAAAGTAATTCAGTAATATAGGGTAATGTTGACAATGTGTTAAGAAAAAGTGTCTAATTAAATGGAAAAGGAGCATGGTAAATGGATATGAACTTGAAAAACAAAATAGTGTTAGTTACTGCTGGAAGTAAAGGGTTAGGGAAAGCAATCGCCATGGAGTTTGCTAAAGAAGGGGCAGTTGTTCTTATTAGTAGTCGCAATAAAGAAAACTTGAAGGATACTGTTAAAGATATTAAAGAAGCAACTGATAATCCAAATGTGGATTATTATGTTTGTAATATGAAAGACCCTAATACCATTAAACAAATGATCAGTTCTATTGTAGAGGGGCATGGTGGTATTGATGTACTCATTAATAATGCGGGTGGACCACAAGCAGGAAGTTTTCTCGAAATGGATGATGACAAATGGTATCATGCTTTTGAATTAAACCTGCTCAGCTTTGTCCGAACTATACGCGAAGTTGTTCCACATATGAAACAGCAAGAAAGCGGAAGAATTGTCAACATCGCTTCTTCTTCCATTAAACAAGCACTTGATAACCTCGTACTATCAAACACGATCCGGCCTGGTATAGTAGGGCTTTCGAAAACGTTAGCACAGGAATTAAGCGCAGATAATATTTTAATTAATACGGTTGGGCCTGGTTCAGTAAAAACAGATCGAATTCTTGATTTAAACAAGCAAAAGGCAGAAAAGCTGGAATTGTCAGCTGAAGAAGTTATGGCGAAAGCAGAACAAAATATTCCAATGAAGCGTTACGGTAAACCAGAAGAATTTGCCAAAGCTATAGTATTCCTAGCCTCAGGAGCAAACACGTATATTACAGGGCAATCTTTAATTGTAGACGGTGGGCTTGTAAAAGCATTATAACCCAAATAAGATCAATCATGAACAACCAAACTGGCAAGTCGAGCTGGAGTGACAAAGTCGTGCATCGAAGTGAAAAAGTTGCGTACCGAAGCGAGCGAGTCGCGCGCCAAAGCCAGAAAATGGAGCGTTCAAATCGGAAATCGAACCAAAGATGAAGTTACTAGCATGTAAGCAATAATAACATAACTACATAAGGGGTTTCTCTGGAAATAAAAGAACCTTTTAACGGAACGGTTCTTTTATTTAGAGATAAGAAAGCATAAAAATTGTTGCTGTGGGATAACGATATAACGGAATAGCCACGTCCGGCTTAATCGCCCAGGAACTAGGCGACTTCACGAAATCGCTTTCCGCTAAGTCATCATCGGTTCGTAGTTAAGAGGAAGGCCGACTAAAAACGGGCTTTCCACCCGACGCCGGCATACTCCTGTTGCAGGAGCATGATTCCTAAAACTTTAGTTGATTCGCTCCAGTCACTACGTTGCTAACCGGGCGTTCTGCGCCTTTGTTCTTTGCATATATGGTTACTGTGTTAACAGTTCACTCAATGTATTAAATTAGAAATGCCTAGTGTAATCAGTAATAACGGTGGAAGGAAAGTCAGTTGTTGCATATGCTTGCTTTTTATTAGTAGTCTCCCCGCTGATAATCCGAAGAATAAGAAGATACCGCTCATACAAGCGATCAATATAGCAGTTGCTATTGGTTCATAACCAAGCATAGATGCACCAATACCTGCACCAAAGGCGTCTAACGCTAAGGCTAAGCCAAGCAACACGGCTTCCCCGGGTGAAATCGAGCCAGAACGATCTAAATCAGCCTTGTCAGGTGTCGATAGAACAGTGGTTAGTATATTTTGTTTGCGATCCTGATTTTGTTTAGCTAGGTTAGGATTTGACCGTAAACAGTTCGTGAAAGCAAAACCACCCAAGATGATTAATATACTTCCCCCAAGCGTGCTGGCGATATTTGGAGTAAGGACTGAAAGAAACATACTGCCGATTGTCATGGATACGAATACGATTACTCCAGAACATATCATAATAATGAGTAAAGCATTGAAAGGAACTCGAATGTTACGCATGCCATAAACAATCCCAGCACTAAAGCTGTCTAAGCTTACGGCAATAACTAATAGAATCAAACCAGTATAAAATAGCATAGCATCAATTCCTTTGCGTTGTTCTAAAATATTGTATGTAGCAGGTTATTTGTTGTGCGTATCCAACTTATGGACAAAGGGTTAAAAATTCACTATCGCTGTTCTCCATTTCTATCCAGTCAAATGCAATCACAAAAAACACATAACTCGAATATTAATTTTTTTCTTCTATTCAACATATATTCGTACGATTACAGAAGGATCCTTTTGTGTTATGATGATAGCTAGGTAATGTTAGAGAGGATTTTATATATGAGTAAAATAGTAGTTTTAGCAGAAAAGCCTTCTGTCGGGCGAGACATTGCACGGGTATTGCATTGTAATAAAAAAGGGAACGGCTTTATGGAAGGTTCTAAATATATTGTTACGTGGGCGTTAGGGCATCTTGTAACCCTAGCAGATCCTGAAGTTTACGATTCAAAGTATAAAACGTGGAAACTAAACGATCTGCCTATGCTTCCAAAACAGCTGAAATTAACCGTTATTAAAAAAACAGGCAAGCAATTTCAAACGGTAAGAACGCAACTTCTTCGAAAAGATGTTAGTGAAATTGTCATCGCTACAGACGCAGGAAGAGAAGGGGAGCTAGTAGCACGTTGGATATTGGAAAAAGCAAATGTAAGAAAACCCGTTAAACGATTATGGATTTCATCCGTAACCGATAAAGCGATCAAAGACGGATTTAAGCAGTTAAAGCCAGGTAAACAATTTGAAAATTTATATGCTTCCGCCGTTGCAAGATCTGAGGCTGATTGGTATGTAGGACTGAATGCAACAAGAGCGTTAACGACAAAATTTAACGCACAGCTATCTACTGGTCGAGTCCAAACACCGACCCTTGCAATGGTAGCCACAAGAGAAGAAGAAATAAAAGCTTTTCAGCCAAAGACATTTTACGGAATGGAAGCAAAAACGAACAAAGGATTTTCTCTTTTTTGGCAAGATAATAAAAACAACAGACGCCTTTATTCTAGGCAAGCTGCCGAAAATATAGTACAGCAAGTTTCAGGCAAATCATTGCAGGTTGTGCATGTGGAGAAAAATTATAAGAAAAAATTTGCACCGCAATTATATGATTTAACTGAATTACAGCGCGATGCAAATCGTATTTTTCAATTTTCCGGTAAACAGACGCTGTCTATTATGCAAAAATTGTATGAACAGCACAAAATACTAACCTATCCGAGAACGGATTCACGTGTGATTTCTACAGATATTGTGTCTACTATAAAAGATCGAGTAAAAGCATGTGGGGTAGATACATATGCTCGTCATGCCAATAAAATTTTACGAAAAGATTTGAAGTTGTCTAAATCGGTAGTTAATAATGCAAAGGTGACCGATCACCATGCGATCATCCCTACGGAACAAGCAGTTATTCTTGCTGACTTAAATGATAAAGAACGAAAAATCTATGATTTAGTAGTGAAACGGTTTTTAGCAGTTTTATCTGACCCGTATGAATACGAACAAACGACAGTCATTGCGGAAGCAAATGGAGAGAAATTTACAGCAACTGGAAAGATTGTGAAGAAAAATGGCTGGAAGGAGCTGTATCAGAGCAACTTCGCTGACAATTTAGATGAAGAAGATCAGCAATTACCAGCGATTGAAAAAGGGCATCAGCTTGATTTTGTTCGCTATACTTTAACACAAGGTGAAACAAAACCGCCGGAACGATTTACAGAAGGTTCCTTATTACAAGCAATGGAAAATCCTATTCGTCATAAGAATACGTACGATAAGAAGGTAGCCCATACTTTAAAAAATACCGGTGGAATTGGCACAGTAGCTACACGTGCAGATATTATTGAAAAGTTATTTAATAGCATGTATATGGAACTAAAAGGGAAGCATATTTATTTAACATCAACGGGGAGACAGTTGCTTGATCTGGTTCCTGAAGACTTACGATCTCCTGCATTGACCGCTGAATGGGAGCAAAAGCTTAGTCAAATTGCGGAAGGAAAATTAAAGAAAGAGCAATTTATTTCCGACATCAAAGGGTACACGAAGCAAGTGGTCCAGCAAATTAAAGCAAGTCAGGAAAAATTCAAGCACGATAACATGACAGGCACCAAATGCCCTAACTGCGGGAAACTAATGCTTGAAATATCGAATAAAAAAGGCAGGATGCTCGTTTGTCAAGACCGTTCATGCGGCCATAAAAAGAATATTGCTAAACACACGAATGCTCGTTGTCCTAACTGTCATAAACGCCTTGAACTTCGTGGAGAAGGCGAAGGACAAATCTTTACTTGTAAATGTGGTCACAGAGAGAAGTTATCCACGTTCCAAGCAAGAAAACAACGAGAGCAGAAAAATAACGTTTCAAGGAAGGAAGTTAACAAATACTTGAAGAAACAGGATGACGGGTTTGCAAATAATGCTTTAGCTGAACAACTGGCAAAATTAAAATTAAAAAAATAAATACAAAGTAAAAAACCTTGTGATTATTTTTAACACAAGGTTTTTTACCGCAAAAATTTCATTCATTTGCTTATTTATACCGTTTCTCTTCTAGCACTTGATGGAATTTATCTAGTATTTGTACTTTGCTAGGTCGATTTTCATCTGCCATTTGTTCGGCAGCTTTAATAGCATCATCTTTTGCTTCGTATAATTCTTCCGGTGCTACATCCTCTAACTTTACAAACCATCCCGTTGCATCTACGTTTGGTGTTACACTATATGTTCGCATGAATAAAACTCCTTTTTAAAAGATTTTGCAGTTGTAACAAAAATGAGCTGTTTGTCATTTTTTCTACTGAAGAAAATTGCCAAGTCCCACTAAAAATTTTCTCGCAGGTTTCTTAGAAAAACTTGGCTTATCGCCAAGTCTTATGGCGAAGACCTTTGTTCTCCTATAAACCAAAAAATCTTATACTTTCCTATAGTGAAAAAAATACTTCTTTTTTCTAAAGAACGAAGTCTAAATAAAGCAAGAATACTTGAACTAAACATATTTAAAAAAGTCTCGTTCGGTATTCGTATTCGCAACCTTTATCCCACTTAAATTTTGCATACGAGTAAAGATCCAATGACATAGAGTTTTTATGTTGGATCGTATAAAAGACATTCCCATAATTAATACCCTATAAACGTTTTAGAAAAATATTACGCAGCTGAAATAAAAATCTCATATTTTCACTCTTGGTGAAAATCACTGACCTCTTTAGAACAATAAATTTTAAATAGACATTATCTATGCTAAAATAAATAGTATCTGATTTTTTAACAATAAGGGAAAATCTGAAAACAGCTTGACAAAAAAATAAAATAGAATCAGCCATACCATTAATCAAGGTTGCTAATTATTTTATCTGTATACAAGATACTGTAAGACGCGCACTTCAGGAGTTGGATCATCTGTACTGCAACAAGTCTAGGGGGAAGATAACAGCACTAAATGCCCTGTTTTGTAAAAAGCCTTTAGGTCATACCATTACGTATGATACTAACAGCCGTGGGGGATGAATGGAAACCTGTTGATGGTAGTTTCAATTTATAACAATACACTCTCCGAAAATGTTATTGCAACCATTCCCAAAAATTACGACTCTAAATTTAGAAAAAGTAACCAGCTAAAAATTAATTGATTGATGAATGATCATTAACTTTTAAAAGGCATAGACTCATTGGAGGGGGGAAAATGGACATATATCTGTTCATATTGTTTTTTTTAATTATTTTTATGCTCCATAACTTAGAGGAGATTATAACAATCGAAAAGTGGTTTAAAAATACTTATCCCCGAATTAGGGGGCAGATTCCTTTACCTGTTCAAAAACTAATAGACGGTTTTGCTAATACTACTGCTGCGCAATTTGCGATTGCAGTTTTAATGATATCGTTGGTTGCATCCTTGTTACTTATAATAACAGTAACGACACAGCACTATTTTTTATTTTTAGGGTTAAACATGCTCTTTGCTCTTAATATTTTTACTCATCCGATTCAAGCAATCTTATTAAGGTGCTATACGCCTGGGGTCTGGACGACTTTATTATTAATTTTGCCTTACAACATAATATTTTTTTATCACTTCTATATAGAAGATTTACTAACAATGAACATGATTTTAGGTGGTTCGGTAGTAATGTTCATATGTATGCCATTTGTATATCTTGGTCATAAAATCGCAGAGAAGTGGAAATAAATCTTTTATTTTATCCGTATACAAGATACTGTAAGACGCGTACTTCAGGAGTTGGATTATCTGTACTGCAACAAGTCTAGGGAGAAGATAACAGCACTAAATGCCTTATTTCGTAGGTGGATCTAGGTCTTACCTTTATAGCACTGTCGTGAATGAAAACTCCACTTATGCGAAGTTGTTTGTAAAAAATAAAGAAATTCTCTAAAAAAAGTTTGGATTCTTAATATGTTCTAGTCAACATCATAATGTTTTTGTAAATGTTACGTGGTCTATTTAAAAAATTTCCAAAATCTCCTATGCATCATCCATACGTACTCGGTTGAAGAAACGCTTTTTTAAGGTTATTAATCAAATTGCTGAAGCTTTTGATGTGAAAGCAGATATTATTTATCAAGATGGTTAGCCATTGATATATTACACCATTGGAAGAGCAAGCAAATAATTAGGATATAACAATATTGGGATGACAAACAGATACGGGTTGAGAGTTCAAGTAACTGAATCAAAGGTTTTTTCCTTAAGCTGTTTACTTGCAATCATGGTCTCGTGTATCATTAAATAAGAAGTAAGCATGGTTTAATGATATAAGGGAGGTTAATATAGATGGCTTTTGTTATTTTAGATCCTTGTCGAGGGGAGAAATCAGGTGAATGTGTTAGCGTTTGCCCTGTTGATTGTATAGAGGAAGGTCCAGATCAATTTTATATTGATCCAGATGTTTGTATTGATTGCGGTGCTTGTAAAGCAGTTTGCCCTGTTGATGCAATCGAGGAAGAATATGATCTAACTGCAGAGCAAGAAGTATTTTTAGAAAAAGCAGAAGAATTTTTTGCGAATAGATAAAGAAGAACAAAATGGGCTTATTTCCAGATGGAGATAAGCTTTTTTTGAAAGATAAGAAAGTATAAAATTTATTACTTTGGCATTAACGAATTAACCGAATAAGCCACGTCCGGCGCATGATCCCTGCAACTAGGCGACTTCACGAAATCGCCTTCCGATAAGTCATCATCGGTTCGTGGTTAAGAGGGAGGCCGACTAAAAACGGGCTTGCCGCCCGACGTCGGCATACTCCTGTTGCAGGAGCATGATTCCTAAAACTTTAGTTGATTCATTCCAGTCGCTACGTTGCTAAACGGGCGTCCTGCGCCTTTGTTCTACTATACAGAATCAGTTAACTGCCTATGGAAAAGAAACCATCAAATATGATCAAAATGGAAACCGAAATAGAAGATGGTACGTATACGTGTGAGTGAAATGCAGACGAGCAACTAGTAGCTGTCGCGAAAAAAATGAGAAAGTACTCCGTTTGCGAATACAAATATGATGATAACGGTAGAAGAAATTAAAAGAAAGAAAAAGCTACCATCACTAACCACATGTATGACGGGGCAGCCTGAATGTCTTGTATGAAACAAATAACAAAGATCAAGTAAGCGCTCCTACGTTTACAGTGGCGGAAGATCCATTACTGGCACTGAATAAGCACGATGGAAATACAGTATCGGATACCTATACCTATCATTACAACCCGTGTGGTGATGGATTGCTTTAACCGATCAATCAGGACAAGTTGTCGCAAGCTAGACTATGGCAGGTGGGGTAATCCATTGGCGTCAAAACGAACTGGGATCGCATCTGGAAAATCCATTCCGTAGCTATTAGACTTCGCTTTCTCCTACGTATGCTAAAATTCCAAATAACTTGTCTATATTTAGATGGACATGCTTTAACTCCCTAATTATCCTTATTTTAATATTCAAATCTAGTAGGGATAAGGTAAATGATGTGAATTTTTTATATTTTGTTCTCTTTTAATAGATTAGAATTATAATTTTCCGTTTTGTTTTTCAATATTACTTAAGATATAATAAAAACAGTTTCATCCATAAAGGAGAAAGGGGGTATAATTATGACTTATATGTTAGTCCATGGTCTTGGACAAAATGCTACCAGTTGGCAAAAAGTCATAGATTCCTTGAAAATAGATTCCGAAAAGATAGTTTCCCCTGACTTATTTCGATTTATTGAAACAGGAAAAATGGATTATCGGAATTTGTACTATAACTTTTTTGATTATTGCGAAAATGAAGATGGTCCTGTTGATTTAGGTGGTCTTTCGTTAGGTGCAATTCTATCTTTAAACTATGCATTGGATCGTCCCGAGAAAGTAAATTCCCTTATTTTAATAAATACACAATATAAAATGCCACAGTTTCTTCTATCTGTACAAAGTGCAATTTTTCAATTTTTTCCTAATTATGTATTTGAAAAAATGGGATTATCCAAAAAGGATGCAATTCAATTAATGAAATCTATGAGGAAATTAGATTTCAGCTTGCGGTTATCAGAAATATCTTGTAAAACCCTTATTTTATGCGGAGAAAAAGATAAGCTAAATAAGAAAGCGGCAAAACAATTAAGCAATCTAATAATGGATGCAAAGTTGGAGTTTATTCAAAACGCTGGTCATGAAGCAAATTCAGATAATCCTGAAGGTACGGCACAAATAATTAAAAATTTTTGGGTTGAAAATACATAAGCTATTGTTTGAATACGGAATTATTTACAATAAAGTATCAATTACGCAATAAATGTAGGAAGTGAATATAAGGAAGGAGAAGGTTCGATATAATGCCCCCTTTCTTTAAGCTATCCGATCACTGCGTGGTTCCGCTTTAATTTTAAACAGAGGTGGTATAGACTTGCAACATTTAACAATGAAATCTATTGACAAAAATAATTGGGAAGAAGCCATTCATTTAAACGTGAAAGCAGAACAGAAAGCCTTTATAGCATCCAATCTTTATTCGATCGCAGAAGTTCAATTTCTGGATGATTTTGTTGCAAAAGGTATTTATCTTGATCACAAGATGATTGGATTTGCGATGTTCGGAATAGATCCTGATGACCATCAATATTGGATTTATCGACTGATGATTGATGCGACATATCAAGGAAAAGGGTTGGGTGTACAAGCTGTGCAGCTTATTATTGAAGAGTTGCGACAGAACAAGCAAGCAAATATTCCATATGTGACGATTGGTTATGATCCTGAAAATTTTGCAGCGAAATTTGTTTATCGAAAGGCTGGATTTAAAGAGACGAAATTGGCTCCTTGGGGAGAACAACTGGCATCTTTGAAACTATAATGAGAAAGCAAGCGAAACCGTTACCCGCCTATACGACTTGGGAATGGCGGGTAATGGATGACTTCGATGAAAACCGATTTGCATTACGCTTTCAGGGTTCGTTTTTGAAGCACGATTTTCCGATACATCCCATTCAACATAATAGATGTATCTTCTTTTACAAGTAACGTTTCTTTGTTTGTATCTTGTAATTTTTCAAAGTCGATACCAATATCAGTGCCTAATAACTGACCGAATGGTCTGATGATTTTTTTAAACGTAGAAAGCTCTTTGCCCTTAGGTGCAAATTTATCGAAAATAATAATTTTACCCTCTGGTTTGACCACTCGAACCATCTCTTGCAAACATTTATCGGCAACAGGGACAACTGATAAAATAAGACTTCCTACAACTACATCAAATTGATTGTCTTGAAATTGCATTTGCTGAGCATCCATTTTTAAAAAATGGATGGAAGAATCTTTGAATTTATTTTTCGCCTTGTTAAGCATTTCGGTTGAATAATCAATTGCGGTAATTGTTAATTCTTGATGTTGGACTAGCTCTAAATCTGCGCCAGTTCCGACCCCGACAAATAGTATTTGTTGATGTTGGGAAAAAGGTTCTTCGTGAAAGATCCTCTTACGGGCTGCGAGAAATTTCCCTGTATTAAAGAACGTATCGTAAATAGGTGACCAAAGTTTATAAATAATTTCATTCCAGCGATTGTTCATGCTTCACCTCTTATTTTATGAATAAATCGGATATATTAATTGTCTTGATATATTGATTTTAACATAAGTCCATTCTCATATTTTGAGATTGTTTTACTACATCGTAGTTTTTATACATGATATGGTGGTAGCTCGTATTGAGAAAAATGCAATATAAAGTATTTGGAGAGGGAGGGGGAAATAAATATGACGAATGTTTTAACAGTAATGGAACTATCTTGCGAACATGTTCAAATAAAAATTGCAAATAACGATGCTGCCATGTACTCCATTTGGGTTAGTGAGTTTGAGGATTATGTGGAAGAAAATAAAGCCTATATAAAGGATTGGCTGGCTCGAAATGCCTATTTTCCTGTGCAGTTTATTTTTACAACTTATCGAGAAGAGCGAATGGATGAGGAGCTTATGCAACGACACATTCATTTTGAACATATGGTAAAAGGATATGAAAAGAGTAACATTTACATTGTTGAAGTCTGTACTACAGAGCAACTTCTATATTTAATAGATCAATATTATTGGCTAGCTGCACAAAATGAAACGATGCTTATCGCTGATTGTAAGAGTGTCATTCATATAAAAGAGCATTTTATTTCGAGTTCATATAGTTATGTCACGATGGAGGCAGAGATTCATAAGGAGAATGGTTTTGTCATTGTAGTTGAACATGATGGTCAAGGCATGCAATTAATAACAACGAAGCATGAATGGATCGGGCAAAAGAACTTACAGGGGACATTAGGTGATGTTCATTTAGAACAGTGGAATAATACATATTACGGCTTGTAGAATGATGATGTAATACACGTAAAATAACCTATCTAATTATCCCGTCCTGTATAAGGTACTGTAACTCTCCATCTAATAAGCCTAAATGCGCACAGTTTAGTGTGGGAAAAGTATTATAAACCAACAGAAATCGTCCCAAATGGCGAATTTCAATGCTTTTATAACAGTAGTTATTACGGCAAGGAGTGAAGCAAATTGTTTAAAAGTATAGAGCAATGGGTGGACTATATAGACGAAGGATGCGATATATTAAGTATTCATTTTAATATATTTAAAAAAGAATTACGTTTAAAAATTAAAATTACAGAACATGAACAATCAATTGAACATCAGATAGTCTTCAAAAATATTGCCAGTCTTTACTTTAATGGTGGTGAAGAGGATACAAGGTTGGAGCACATAAACTATGAAGAATATAATTGGCAAGTTTTTGAGTTCAGTTACCATCCAAATGGAATTGGAAATTTAGAAAATGACATGCTTAAGGAGTTTAATACGAATCTAAACTTTATTTTCGATATAAATATGTTGTTACTATCAGTTGAGTCTTATCATGTTTCCTTTGATGCAAACGAATTTATACTTAAAGAGTAGATACGTTGAGAAGGAAACAGGATCCTTTTTGGAATAAAAAACATAAATAAGTAAAATTATAGGTGATGCCATGAAGCAAGACTTAATAAATCGTCTGAGAAAGTTAGATCTCCAAAATGGCTTTCCTTATGAAGATTTAAACTTAATTGAAGATACGTATGTAAAAGAACAAAGTAATCTTCCTAATGATACATCACTAATCGAGGACTTTAATGATTTCTGTTTCATTATAGCAGGAAGTGTCAGTTACGCAATGGAAGGTAAAAAAATACCACAATACCAAAAAAGACTATTGAATAAGGATTTTTTTGAGAATTACCCTTCTTATTTTTTTCTGAAGAAAGAATTAAACAAATATAGTGACTTAAAAGGAGAATTGGAAATACACGAGTTAGCACGTCAACTATTAATAAAACTATAAAGACGTAAAATTAGGAATTAAAAATTTGTATTCAATAAGCTCTCTTTTAAAAAACCAGCCGTTTTGAAAACACAATATACAGTTAGCATCTGCTGAATCTAACTAAAGTTCCAACTGCGGAGGTTGCATTTCTTCAAGCAACGGGCTATTTAGTTGGAGAATTACATCAGGGATTCTCCTATATGATTGAGGCGTTAAATCTATCCCGTCTCGCCAACGCTGTTGCCTCCGTTGGAATTATGCGCCGCGCCTATACAGAAGCAAAAGCAACCAGTAGAAATGCTTTCGACAAACAGCTTACTGATTTCCCAATAGTTCGTGAAACACTTAGTACAATGGCTGCAAAACAAGAAATAAACTTAAGCACGATGTTTTCCATCATTCAATTAATGGACCAGTGAATGGGGAATGAGCAACCCGCAACGAATAAAGGGCAAATTTTATTTCGTGTTTATGTTGCTATTATGAAGAAAGCAACAGCTGAACAAGCGATTCAGTTTAAGCATGAAGCAATTGAAATGCATGGTGGAAATGGATATATTGAAGATTTTGTCCCAGCGTTTGCTTCGTGATGCGCAAGTACTGACGGTTTGGAAGGGAACAGCAAATATTCTCGGATTAGAAGTAATCCGACTGATTCACATGTATCAGGCAGAGGAACTGTTTATTAATAAGATGAATGAGCGTTTGGAGAGAACAAAACAAAATTCCTTAATTGAGGAGCATTTGATTTCAGATATAGAAGATGGCATTAATCAACTAAAAACATATTTGAGACAGTGGCAATAATTAGATGCTGATTTGCAAACGTATGCTAGTAAACGACTAGTCGATAAAATATCTAAGATTTTAACAAGTGTTGTAGCAGTTGAGGAAACATCCGGTGGTAGGACACAAGCAATTACGGAAGTATTTCTTCATACGGTGTGGAATAACGATGAGACAAGCGTGCAACCTGATCCATTAAAACACTATGCTAAAATCGTGGAGAACAAACATAGTGAAAAGTAAAGTGGGGAAAAGTGGATAAATATGAATATATAGAATTTTAAGAGGGGTACTCGAATTACTTTCCTCTAGATTGGATGTAGATGAATAGTAGCATTGGGTTGTTTGAAGGCAGTTTATTTATCTCGTATATAAGGTGCTGTAAGACTGCCACTTCAGGAGTTGGATAATCTGTAAAAGCAACAAGTCTAAGTGGAAGATAATAATACCTAAATGCCCTGTTTTGTAAGAAACTTTTTTAGGTCATTCCTTTGTGACACTAACAATTAGCGGTGAGTGAAGGAAAGCCACCCTTGATGGAAGATTCACTTTATATGTCTTTTTTCGAGGGTAAGAAAGTATAAAATGAGGTGCTTGGGGATAACGCAATAATTGAATAGCCACGTCTGGCGCATGAGCCCAGCAACGATGCGACTTTAGAAATGCGCTCTACGATAAAACCTCATCGGCCGCTAAAAGGAAGGCCGACTAAAAACGGGCTTGCCGCCCGACGTCGGCATACTCCTGTTGCAGGAGCATGATTCCCTGAAATTTTAGTTGATTCGCTCCAGTCGCTACGTTGCTAAGCGGGCGCCTGCGCCTTTGTTCGCCCCATTTTAGGATATCTATGGGTTCGATTGGCCCTCGGCTTTTTCAGCTAATTTACTGGAAATCCACCGTTTGGCTGTTTCTTCATCGACTTCATATACTTTTCCAGCACGCAATAAATCACCGTGATATGCAGTTTGGACGTTCATTTTTACTTTCATATGGATAGCTCCTTTTCATCAATCATAGAGATTATTAAGAAATAAGTATTATTATATTATAGCACGGAAAATCAGCATTGCGACTCATTGTCATCGAAAAAGTAATTATGGTCAAAAATTACTTTATAAACTTTTAAATGTTTATTATATAATCGCAATGCTCAGGATTTGTTTTTAGTAAATTTTTGTATAATGTATCAGCAATCTTCTGGTATTCATGCGCATGTTTGAGAGCGTAAAATAATTTGTGTAAATGAATAAATAGAAAAAGGAAGACCTTTTCTTGTAGAATCAAGTTACCACACA
>NZ_QWLJ01000058.1 GCF_009917385.1 Roseburia sp. 1XD42-34
ACCTAAACTATATAACACCTATTCAATTTAAAGAAAATACCTTAAAAAAATTGTCTAGTTAAGTGTTGACATACCACATGAAACCATCTATTCGTGTCAAAGAGGTAAACCAACTATTAAAAAAGTATGACTTGAAGAAAGTAGCCGAAATCGTCGGTATCCCATACAGTACTTTCACAAAAGAAATGAGAGTTGGTGATTATTTTTTTCATCAGTCGGACAAGCAGTATTACCCATTCGTGAAGTCAGAAGACGAACGTATTAAAGCAAATCAGAAGGACAAATCAGACGAACTATCCTTTCTAACGAAACACTTTGATGCTTTCAATTGTAACAATCTAATAGATTATTGGTGCTAGATGAGAGGATTTACAGCAAGGAAGCTTATTCCTACTCTCTTAATTTACATATAAGTTTCAATTTGTTCACTTTTTAACAATGGGTGAAATTATGCTACTTACTTTTCAAAGCAGGCAAAACTACATCCAAATACTCCTGCCAGTAATCAACGTCGCCATCCATATCATGAAGCCAATAGTACATCAATAGTATTTCAAACTCTTGTTTTCTCCCTTTAATGAAAACCTTTTTTGGCATCTTTCTATATAATGAATCAAGATTAAAGAGATTACTTTTCTGCTTATAATCATAATCATATTTTCTCCAAGTGTGTTGACTTTTCTTTCTATGCGTTGTCGGCCAAATATCTTCATTTTCAAAAAAGTAATTTATCCACGCATAGGCAAAGGCAAGTAAATTTACTTGTCGCTTTGCCCATGTTTTTTCAATCCATTCAGTAATCTCTTCAGATATTGAAGGGATGCCAAAATTAAACCTTTGCTCACTCTCTACCCTGTGATAATCTCTTATTAAAAGGAAAAGCATTTCAGTCTGATTTTTTAAAAATGGCAACTTTTTAATAAGCTGTGAATAACAATCATAAGAAACATTTCTAAATTCATTATCAGTACTACATAGAAAGAAAAGCTTATTCTCCTTCAAAATGTTTCCCGTGTGTCTATGCACTTGCTTTCCATAATCATTATAAATACCAACAAGCCATTCTCTAACCTCAGGGTCATACTCCCTAAGTTGCTTTCGATATTTCTCTAGCTTTTCATTATGTAATACTGTTTTTTCTTCTGCTTCCGTGATATCCAGGTAATTATTAAAATACTCAAATATATAATCAACAAAAATTTTCATATTTTGTGTACGAGCATCAACATCAAATTCATTTAACTTATCTTCTTTTTTTCTTCTTGCAATGTATTCCTCAATACTTAACATAATTATCCCCTCGATTATATTTTTATTGACCGTCATATAATTCTATTAACATCATTGTATATGGGTATGAATCTTCGGTCAATTTAACATAAACAAAAGCCCATGCCTTATCCGACATGAGCTCGTTAAATATTCATATTATATTTCTCTTTCAATCTCCCGCTCCATTTTCTCTTAAATAAAAATAAGATTCCCCAGGATTGGCATCTTCCCAAATCACTGGAAAACCTTGTTATATTAACACTTCAACTATCCCTATTCATCCACTCTAGACAACAACGCTACCAACTCAACGTGCATAGTATTGGTTGTAAAAAATAGAATATAGATTTTGATATCACTTATCAATTTCTTACCATTTCACGTCCTTTATTTTGTCTATATTGCCATGGTAGATCAGTATATATAATGTTGTATTTCATCTTTTACCACTCCAAAGTCAAAGCTTAGTCACAACTGCAAAAGTACCCTTTTGGCGGAGATAAGCCTTCAAGAGACATTTATAAATAGAATTATTTATTTAATTTTACTCTCCTCACTTTCTAATCACACATGTGCGACAAACACTAATAAATAATAGCTTAAAACTTAATTAGAATAAAAAAAGAGATACTGCTTTTTACACAATATCCCTCATTTTCCTCCGTTTCCTCTGGCGGAATCTTGGCGGAGAACCTATTCATTTTTAATCATTTTATCCATTTTACGTACCATCGAAATGCAGTCAAATCAACGTTTTCACTTCAAATGCTCTTAGTGAATTATTCCCACTCAATCGTCGCAGGTGGCTTGCTGGTCACATCATACACTACCCGGTTAATATGGGCTACATCGTTCACGAGACGGGTCGAAATTTTCTCCAATACATCCCAAGGAATACGCGCCCAATCCGAAGTCATACCATCAATCGAGGTGACTGCACGGATACCGATCGTGTAATCATACGTGCGGGAATCACCCATAACACCAACGCTTCGAATGTTAGGAAGGACGGTAAAGTATTGCCAAATGTCACGGTCTAGACCAGCTTTAGCAATTTCCTCACGCAATATCGCATCAGATTCGCGAACAATCTCTAATTTTTCTTCGGTTACTTCTCCTAAGACACGGATAGCGAGTCCCGGACCAGGGAATGGCTGGCGCCAGACAATATGTTCTGGTATACCTAGCTGCGTTCCTAATTCACGAACTTCATCTTTAAACAATGTATTTAACGGCTCGATTAATTCAAATTGCATATTTTCTGGTAGTCCACCAACATTATGGTGTGATTTAATCGTTTGTGCTGTTTCTGTACCACTTTCAATAATATCGGTGTAAAGTGTGCCTTGCGCAAGGAAATCAATGTCTTTTAATTTAGCTGCTTCATCATCAAACACATAAATAAATTCATTACCGATAATTTTACGCTTTTGCTCTGGATCATCGACGCCCTTTAATTTCGTTAAAAAACGATCTTTGGCATCCACTTTAATAATGTTCATATGGAAATCATCAGCAAATACCTTCATCACATCATCGGCTTCATTTTTACGAAGCAAGCCATGGTCAACAAAAATACACGTTAACTGCTCACCAATCGCTTTATGAATTAATGCTGCAACAACGGAGGAATCCACTCCGCCGCTCAATGCACATAATACTTTGCGATCCCCGACTAGTTCTTGGATCTTTTTTACTTCCATATCAATAAAATTCTCGATGGTCCAATCGCCGTTGCTCTCGCAAACAGCAAATACAAACTGCTTTAATACATCATTTCCGTACTCAGAATGACGTACTTCAGGGTGATACTGTACACCATATAGACCCTTTTCCTGATAACTGATAGCTGCAATTGGTGTCGATGGACTTGTGGCATCAACTTGGAAGGCTTCCGGTGCTTGAACGACTTTATCCCCATGGCTCATCCACACGGTTTGTTTTTTTGGTGTATCTGTAAATAATGTCGCTTCGCCTTGAATATCAATTTCAGCTTTTCCATACTCGCGATTTTTAGCTTTCTCCACTTTTCCGCCATAATGCAATGCCATCAATTGCATGCCATAGCAAATTCCTAATACGGGGATGCCTAAATCAAAAATTTCTGGATCGCAGCGAAAACTATTTTCATCATATACACTATGTGGCCCACCAGAAAGAATAATTCCTGTTGGATTTATTTCCTTAATTTCTTCAGCTGACAGCTTATGAGAGTGCAATTCACTATACACGCCAAATTCTCTAATTCGCCGTGTAATCAATTGATTATATTGGCTGCCAAAATCCAGTACTAAAATCATCTCATTTGTCTTCATTTACGTTACCCCTATCTATATTCTGTTCCTTCCAACATCATGCGTTCGTATCGCGCAGCAGGCTCAACTATTTACAGGGAAATCCTTATCACTCACTTTAATTAACCTAAAATACAAAAACTGGATTACCCCCCTTCTGCGTCGACAAAAATGCAAAAAGGCAGCATCCAGCTATATGGATGTTCTGCCTTCATAGTCAAAGCATTTACGGTGCTCTGGTAGATACTTTCGACCCATATTGTCGAGGATATACGAACGGCATACGATTATTTTCATTCCATTATGTTCTTATTCTACATAACGGAACGAATCATGGTCAAGTCAATATTCGTTTAATTAAATTTTGCCATAATTGCACCATTTCCGTTTTAGGAACAGACTTGTTGTCACCTCTATAAATAAGCCGTTCATAATGCTCCGTAAGCTTCTGCATATCAGTTGTCTCATATTTTTCATCAATTTTCAGCGCATACTCACGTAACGTCTCTCCTGGCTGCTTTGGCACGCCTTGTTTTTGCAATACTTTCATTAGAAAGTGATATGCTTCCTGGTAATTTTTCACATGATTATCAGTTATAAATTTACGGCCTACCCATTTCGACTGCAAACGTAACCGACTTCGATAAACCATAATAGCGATAAACAGCAACAACAATATAGCTGCAATAATTCCCCAC
Source organism: Roseburia sp. 1XD42-34 (assembly GCF_009917385.1). Taxonomy (GTDB): domain Bacteria; phylum Bacillota; class Bacilli; order Bacillales; family Amphibacillaceae; genus Virgibacillus. Next base: position 4,265 of record NZ_QWLJ01000058.1, read on the forward strand.
ATCCAAACGTTGGTCGTAGTGCCAGATTTTGATTCAGCAGCTGGCACAACTTCAGATTCCTCTTCCTTCTTCTTATCAGGCGAATCTTCTGCAGGCTGTTCGTCTTTATCTGTTTCCTGTTCCGATTGCTTTAAAGTATCCTGTTGCGCAGCTGTTCCATCTACAGGTGCAGTTTGAAAATCAGTTAAATTGGTAAATCCTTTCGTCGGTTCAAATGGAACCCAACCCGAACCCGGAAAATAGACTTCTACCCAAGAATGAGCGTTGGAATTTGTTATTTCGTAGATGTTTTTTTCATCACCCGTGCCTGCGTCGATCAATTCACCACCAGTAAATCCTTTTGCCCATCTTGCCGGAATATCCAGTGCTCGCAACATAACGACCATCGAAGTAGAAAAGTTATCACAGTAACCTTTTTTGGATTCAAACAAAAATTGATCTACATAATCTTGATCGCCTTCAGGAACTGGAACATCTGTTGTCTGATACGTAAAGTCAGTACTTGAAAAATATCTTTCAATCGCTTTTGTCTTATCATACTGGGTTTCCTCATTAACAGTTATTTCCTCAGCTAATTTAACCACTCGGTCCGGTAACGAATCTGGAATCTGAGTGTATGCTTGTAAAGAATCTCCCGTACTTGAAGCTTTTCGTAAAGCTTCAATTTGGAAAGTAGGATACTCATAATCGACCGTATAATCTTGTAAGGTAATGGGTTTATTTCCACTCTCCATGACTTGGATAGCTTCTGATGTCGTATCAATATAAGCTTCCCCTTCCCTTGCCTCTACATGATTGAAACCATATGGATGCACGAGCTTATCTAACGCTTCGTCACCTTGAAATGCGATCGTTGCTTGTTTTCTATCAACATGGACATTTTCCTGAAACATCGGAGGAATTTTTGCTAGTTCGACAAATTGGTGATCCTGGCTCATTTCCCAGCCCTTTCCTGTATACACATCCTTCGTTTCCACACGCCAGTAATGCTCTTCCTCTGCTTCAGCCTCAAATACCGGTGTATAGTCTTGGACAAAAGAACCACCTAATCTGCTGTCATCTTCCCCATAGCCAACTTTTTGAATCGCTCCATTTCCTTCTCTAGAGAAACCAGCATTTTCAGCACTACTCTGAATGAAGGGCACAGGGTCTGGCCATTGGGGAGAAAACTTCGGTGCGGCTAACCCGACGGCTGAAGAAAACAATACAACCACTATTAATGGAAGGAGCCAAATAACAGATTTCTTCACGAATACAAGACGAAGTCCCTCTCTATCCATTTCTCTCATAAAATGGGCTATTCCTAAGGCAAGAAAAGAAGTGATAAAGATCCTGATAATTGCAGTACTGCCGTCATAGACGGTAAATGCATCCAAAACCGTTAAATAGACTATTGTCAATAAGATGAACAAAGATACGCGTTTTCTTATAACAAACCAATAATGAAGCAAATAGCTCATTAACCAAATTAGGATGAGAAACAGCATGCTCCGAAATAATGGCGTAAATTCATACCACGCTCTGTTGAATAAAGCTTGTACATTGACGATAGTATCCTGAAACAACTCCATGAACCACAATGGATTAAAAAAGCCGATAGTAAAAAATAAACTATTTAACACGAACAGTAACGCAGATCCCTTCAAAAGAAAAGATAGCCACCATCGGACTTGTATAAAGGAAAGCAGAAAACAGAACACACCATAAAGTATAAACACACTTATACTTGTCGTATCCGTTATTTCCTGTAAAGGGTAGAACCATTCCAGAAATAGGATAAATCCACAACTATAAAGGATCAACGTATAAAAAATAGCTGGATGCTGTTTAAGTTTACTCATATTCGTTTCACCTCTAATGGCGTTTTCATCAACTCGTGCTCCGTCATTTCATAGGTATCCACCCCAAAAGCTGACAATTGCCGTACAAAAGAAGCGGATTTTTTTTGCTCTTCCTCCGGTTGAACAAGTAAAACATGTATATACTCCGTTCTCTGACGCAGTTTTTTTATCATCTCTACGAACGGTTTATCTACATTTCCTACAATAAATAGAAGAACGCCCCCATTCACCAGCTTGTTCCAATAGCTTTGGATAGCTAGTGAAAACACACGATTACTATGTGGCTGCAGTTGCGTTAAATGTTCTTTCATTCGGTCAAATTCCCAAAGACCATAAGTGGATGGATAAAAGTCGCCACTTTTTCCGATAGTTAGTAATCCCGCTTCAATGAATTGCTTCCCCAGGTAGGAAAGTAGGGAGTAAGTAACTTCAACCATGCCTTCAAAAACAATCGGATTCGACGAGTTACAAGCATCTAGAACAAGTAACATATTCGTACCTTTTTCCCGTTCAAACTCTTTTGTCATAACGGTATTTTTCCTAGCTGTTTGCTTCCAGTCAATCCAGGAAAAGCGATCCCCTGGCATATATTCCCTTATCCCTGTTGCCACATTTGCATTCGTAAAACGAAGGGATGCAGTAAGCAAATTGCCTTCCTGTTGATTGGTGATTTGTCCTTCCAATACCCACGGACGTGCATTGGGATAAGCAATAAGTAAGTCACTTACAGCATAGTAATGCTCCTTTTTTACAAGCCCGAAAAAATCTCCAGTCCGTATTCGTACCGTCTGAAATTGATGTTCCCCTCGTGGAATTTGTTCCAATCGATACGTAAAAGAAAACGTACTCTTTAAGCCAGGGAGTAGCATTTTCTTCATTTTTCGTTCAACAATTATCCGTTCCGGTTGATTCATATATTGAAATTTTTCTACATGATTATCTATTGTTTTTAATGAATCTGGCATAATATCTTCTAAAATGCAATAATATAACGGAAATGGAAAGTGTCGCTTAACTTCTAATGTCACCGTAATTGCCCCACCAGCATTGGATATATAATGAGATAAATGTCTGCCAACCTTCCACTTTCTAATTGGATATATCAAGATAGCCACTTCATATATTAAAATAGGTAGAAAACTAAAAAACAAGAACCAACTAACAAACCCACCCTGAAACATAGCATAGGAGAATATCAGCAGAAAAGTAGTAACGAGAAATAAACAGCTTACTAACAAACGAAAGCGATATTTCATTAAATAAATTCCTTTCGTATCGGTATCTCCGTCTGCTCGATAATCATCGCTATGACATCATTCGCTGTTTTTCCACTGTATTTCGCTTCTGAATGAAGTATAACTCGATGCGCCAATACATATGGAGCCAAGTATTTTACATCATCCGGCAGCGCATAGTCACGTCCTGAAATATAAGCATATGCTTTTGCTGCTTTCATTAAAGCAATCGACCCCCGTGGGCTGACACCTAAGTAAACTTGAGGGTGATTTCTCGTACTCGTCACTAAATCAATAATATAATGCTGCACATTTTTATCCATGTACACTTGCTTTACTTCATCTTGAATCTCTTTTAACGCTTCTTTTGTCAACACAGATTCAATAGTCTCCATTGGATGATCATGCGAAGTTCGGGTAAGCATTTCCATCTCTTCTGCAAACGTTGGATATCCCATGTTTAACTTTAAAATAAATCGGTCTAATTGAGCTTCCGGCAATGGATATGTTCCTTCGTATTCGATTGGATTCTGTGTAGCCATGACAAAAAATGGGCGAGCTAGAGGAATTGTTCTACCGTCAACAGTGACGTGCTTCTCTTCCATTGCTTCTAATAGGGCGGACTGTGTTTTTGGGGATGTGCGATTGATCTCATCTGCTAGGATAATGTTACCAAGAATTGGCCCACCTCGGAATTCAAATTCCAATGTTTTTGGATTATATATCGATACTCCTGTTACATCAGAAGGCAATAAATCTGGCGTAAATTGGATTCGTCGAAAATCACAAGCTAAAGATTTAGCGAGTGTTTTTACGAGCATTGTCTTTCCTACACCAGGAACGTCTTCCAATAATACATGCCCTTGGGCAAGTAAAGCAACAAGACTTAAAACAGCTGCCTCTTCTTTTCCGATCATTACTTTATTTATATTTTGTAATACATTTTCAATTTTTACATTATATGCCATTGTGCTTTCCATAATAAGCCCCTCTCTACTATGAGTTAGAAATATATATCCATATTTATGTTATTGCTATTTTTGAAAGCCTTCTCCCTTATTTAACTATACTAAAAAAGTATTACAATCAAAAGAAAGAGATATTAAGAGTTTTAAGATCCTTTACTCCACCTAACATGCTTTACAGGTCCAATACTTTAAGCGTTCTTAAGCACCATAGTTAAGAAAGCAAATGAATAGAAAAACAAAATCTATATTTCCATCTCAGTTTAACCTCCAAGTATGGGAAGGACTTGAAACTGCCAGTCATACTAGGATAAACGCTTAACACCTAAATTTTATCTATTTATAGTATATCCATATACTAGTAGTTTATACGAAATCTTGTAAGCTTGCATGGTTATCAAATAATTTTAAATAGGAAACTGAAGGAAGCTCGAACAACAACTACCAATTAGGGTAAACTTTAAATGTACAGGTGTCCGTTTATACCTTTGGATGTTTAGTTAAGAAAAATTTGCACTATAACTTGAAGTTGATTCTTCTAGCCTTGAAGATCCACTGGTTAACATGGAAGGTGAGATCTTACTGCTGATTTCATGAAGATAGCTTTTTCTATAAATATACCGACTAGAAATTTCCTATCTTCCTTCTATATTGGGACAATCTCTTACATCTACGCGCTTGACTTAAAGATGTTAAATAGCTATCGTTGCAGTAACTATAAAAACTAAAGATTAGAGGTTGTAGCTTAATGAAAATCCTTGCATACCAACGGGTGGAAGCTCCCGTTCTTACACAATTGAAACAGCAGCATGACGTTCGTTTTTTTAAAAATATCGACACCAATTCCGATCCAGCATTTCTTGATTTTCTATCACAGGCTGACGGAATTATTGGTCTAGATCTGCCAGTTAACCAAACACTATTAGACTGTGCCCCTCGTTTGAAAATTATTAGCAACGTGTCCGTAGGTTTTAATAATTTACCAATTGACGAACTAAGTCGACGTCAGATTATGGCAACAAATACACCTGGTGTTTTAACAGATACCGTTGCTGATATGGTGATGGGATTGATATTGTCTACGGCTAGAAGATTACCTGAATTGGATCGATTTGTTAAAGACGGGAACTGGGAAGAGTCTTTAGATAGTACCTATTACGGAACGGATGTACATCATAAAAGACTTGGAATTATCGGTATGGGGCGTATTGGAACTGCTATTGCCCAACGTGCTCATGCTGGTTTTCATATGGACATTGTATATCATAGTAGAACTAGAAAGCCTGAAGCGGAGCAAAAATTTCAAGCGATCCATTCAGATCTTGATGAACTATTAGCTGTCGCTGATTTTGTTTGTTTAATTACTCCATTAACTCAAGAGACCGAACGTATGATTGGCAAGCGGGAATTTAAATTAATGAAGAAATCAGCTTTTTTCATCAATGCTTCTCGCGGAAAAACAGTCGTTGAACAAGATTTAATAGCAGCGTTACAAAGTAATACCATTGCCGGGGCGGGGTTAGACGTATATGAACAGGAACCAATTGACCCTTCTAACCCATTACTTCTTATGGACAATGTGGTTACATTACCGCATATAGGATCTTCCACTTATGAAACGGAATTGGCGATGTCACAACTGGCTGCTGAAAATTTACTTGCCGGCTTATCTGGAAAAAGACCAAAGAATCTCCTTAATCCAGAGGTGTGGGAACATAAATAACAAAGCTAAAGCACAACTCCGTAAAGTAGCGTTAACCACCTTGAAATAGAGATTCAAAAGTCAAAGAACGCAGGGCAAACATCCTTGAATGAGAAGAACTCTTTCTCGCCATGCGGTGTGCCGCTGTCGCAGCTTGCCTTGTCCTTGAATGAGAAGAACTCTTCTTCAGCGTACGGTGCGCCGTTGACTTGCGGGGTAATTGTGAACTTTTAAGTATACAGAACTTAATGTGCGTTATGAGGTAGAAAAAAAGGGGCGAGCAATCGTTGGTTTTGATTTGATTTGGTCTACTGATACAAATCAAAAAAGTGCAACAAAAAAACAGATCAAAGAATTAAAATGAATATGTTCAATCAATGCAAAAAGAATTTTTTCTTCTCAAATTTCATAGTTTTCATCCATCAAAACACGTTCCATATCATAAAGACATGCATCTAGTAAGTACGGTATGCGTGGTTTGGCAACTCCTCTTTTGTGTTAGAAAGTAGAATTTCTTCTGGTAAGCGTTCTTTGATAAACGCTTGTAAATCCACTTTCGATTCATCAATTTTTTTAGTTTATGTTGACTATAAATATAATCTTTTATAGCTAAACAATGCATTTTAATACATAATTGGAGAGATAAAACATGGCTGAAAATATACTGTATAAACATGATGAATGGATTCTCAAAACATTTGGAGTAGAAGCTTTAGCTGTCGTATAAGAAATTGAAGGTGAATGTAAGAGAATAGATGCAACACCAATTAAGAGTGTCCTCTCTGCTCCACCTGATTTCTTGGGAATGAGGATTTACCAAGGATTATTAACAACTTAAGAAATGGAATAGTTAAAGACCTCAGAGATGGTCAAAGACTTTTGCCAGAGGACATCCATCAATTTGAGTCATCCAATAGTATTAAGAATAATAAAGGAGGGTACGAGTTTGAAACGTACTGCGGAAATAACTTTGGGAATTATCGCTCTTGCACTTCAACTACTTATAATTATTCTTTTGGTCTCATTATTGTCCTTTTTCAGCTTTCAATTTCCTGAAATGTTGTCTACAAAGTTTGCATCATGGTATGCATGGTTTGTAGTCGCAGTTCATGTTACTGGATTCATTTTCGGTGTCATTGCTCTTATCTTATTAAAAGATAAGCCGAAAATATCTGGAATTGTATTAGTCGCAATAAGTATAGTCATGCTAATACTTACATTAGGAGCGACATTTATACAGTCTGTCTTATTTATAATTTCAGGGATTATGTGCTTGGCAAAAAAAGCCCACTAGCAATAAATGGAATTTCAATCTAAATGGGTGATTTTCTTCAATAAAATTAGATCAACCGATATGTCTATACAAGAACATTTAAAGGGGTTAATCCTAAATACCCAGTCAGGAAAATTAATCCATATAACTCCAACAATAATAGACGCAGGAAGATTAGAAATTAAAGAGAACTGGTCATATTTGGTCAGTTCTCTTTTTTTTGCTTATAAAGAGTGACCTCTATTTCTATTTTTCTTCTTATGCTTTTTCCTCTGCAAATCTTTCTCAAATTGAGCCTTATTTGACGTTTGTGGGCGATTTCCCATTTAATTCCTTTTATCCAAACAAATAACCTCGTCCCTTTTTATTAGGAAACGAGGTTATTTTAAGTATCACACATGCTTGTTCACTTTCTTCGTCTTGATTATTTATACAAAATAGGTGCGCCAGGTCCTAGTTCAACACCAAACAGCATCCAAATTATAAGCATGAGTGTCCAACCAACTAAGAAGAAAATAGAATAAGGGATCATCGTTGAAACGAGTGTACCAATTCCCATTTTCTTATCATACTTTTGCGCAAAGGCAATAATGATCGCAAAATACGTCATTAATGGAGAAATAATATTCGTGGATGAGTCGGCAATCCGATAAGCCATTTGCGTTAATTCTGGTGAATATCCTAGCTGCATCATAATTGGAACGAATATGGGAGCCATCATTGCCCATTTCGCAGAAGCGCTTCCTATGAATATGTTAATAAATGCGGCAATAATGATGAACACAAGAACTAACGGAATCCCAGTTAAATTAATGTTTTGTAAAAAGTCGGCTCCGTAAACACCTAACACTAATCCCATATTGGACTCATTAAAATAAGCTACGAACTGACCCGCTGTAAATGCAAGTACAATAAACATTCCCATGGAAGCCATTGTATCGGACAGCTGATAAGCGACATCTTTATCATTTTTTACAGCTTTCGTCACTATTCCATAGACAAGTCCTGGAATAAAGAACAGAATAGCGATAATAGGTACTAAGGAACTCATGAATGGAGATTCGATAATTGGTCGCTCTCCTGTTCCCCGCATTGGAGCTCCTTCCGGAAGAACGAGCAGCGCTGCTAAAATAAGGGAGACAACAATGGAAACAGCAGCCCAAACTAACCCTTTTTTCTCAAGGCTCGTCAGCTTTTCGACTTTTTCTCTGTACTCCCCTTTGTATTCTCCTAACCTCGGTTCTACAATTCGTTCGGTTACCCATGCTCCGATAACCGTTAACAAAAATACGGAAGCAGCTATAAACCACCAGTTCATCGCAATACTCATGCCTTCAGCGTAAGCCGGATCTACAATGGAAGCACCAGCAATAGTAAGCTCCCCTAACAACGCGTCTGTTCCTGATAGTACTAAGTTCGCACTAAACCCTCCAGACACTCCTGCAAACGCAGCCGCTAGACCAGCTAAAGGGTGACGCCCAACAGCAGCAAACAATAATGCGCCAAGTGGTGGCAACACTACGTAGCCAGCATCAGAAGCGACACTGGACATAATACCTGCAAACACCAGACCGATCGTAATAAATCGATTAGGAACAGCTAACACGAAGCCTCGTAATATAGCACTGATTAATCCTGCCCGTTCAGCAATCCCAATCCCAAGCATGGTTAATAAAACCACGCCAAGTGGTGCGAATCCAATGAAATTATCTGTCATACTAGAAAATATATAGTTAATTCCTTCTCCATTTAGTAGATTTTTTATCTCTACCATTTCTCCTTCTTCACCTGGGTGTTCAACACTAATTCCGAGCGGAGATAAGGCTGCCGATAATAGCAGCACTAATAGAGCTAATATTGCGAATAATGTAACGGGATGAGGTAGTTTATTCCCTACTACTTCAATCCCATCTAACGAACGTTGAAATATTCCTTTCTTCTTCCCCATACTTTTTCTCCTTCCATTTGTAAACAAAAGTACAATATTTCGAAAAATAAAATTACATTGCAAACGCATACTGTTTTTCATTATATATGCCTTATTCCTTCTTGAAAATAGAAAATCAATAAAAAACACTAATGTTATTATTAGCAAGATTTAAAAAATTAATTTGAAATTAAAGGATTTTGCAGTTAAACTAGTAAAGCTTTGAATCTACCTAAAATTATAAAATGAAAATAAGGCTTAAATCTATGGAGAAATAATTCTGTGAAGCTTCTCCATAGATTTATAAGAAAAACTCAGCTTGTCGCCAAGCCTGTGTTTTTCTTATACTATAAACCAAAAAGATCTTATCCTTTCCTATAGTGGAACAAAGGCGCAAGGCGCCCGTTTAGCAACGTAGCGACTGGAGCGAAGCAACTAAAGTTTTAGGAAACATGCTCCTGCAACAGGGGTATGCCGACGCCTGAGCGGTAAGCCCGTTTTAAGTCGGCCTTCCTCTTAACCACGAACCAATGATAATTTATCGTATGGAAATTCGTGAAGTCGCATCGTTGCTGGGAACATGCCCCGGACGTGGCTTATTCGGTCGTTTTGCTATATATAAGCCACTAATTTCATACTTTGTATGAAAATACCCTTGGCTAAAGGCAATACGAAGCTAAGCCCTTCATCATTGATTTTTTTTGAGGG
>NZ_QWLJ01000059.1 GCF_009917385.1 Roseburia sp. 1XD42-34
ACCAAACAAATCGGCTATTCAAGCAATCGAGGTTACAAGGAAAAGGTGTTGGAGAAAAGATTGGGTATTAGAATTTGGCATTAAAGGACTGTTTGACCATATCCGACATGATTATCTCATGGAAATGGTGAAACGACATACCAATCAAGACTGGGTCATCCTATATATACAAAGGTGGCTAACGACACCTTTTCAAACAGAAGACGGAACACTAACAGAGCGAACATTTGGCACTCAGCAAGGAGGGGTCATCAGTCCAGTTCTGGCAAACCTGTTCCTTCATTATACCTTTGATGATTTTATGACAAAGGAATTTCCAACTATTCCGTGGGCAAGATATGCAGATGATGGTATAGCGCATTGTGCTTCACTGAAGCAAGCGAAATACCTTCAGCGAAGACTGGAAGAAAGGTTCAAAGTATTGGGACTAGAGCTGAACTTGGAGAAAACGAAAATGGTCTATTGTAAAGATGAAGATAGACAGTTAGATTATTCTCATATTTCGTTTGATTTTTTAGGATATACGTTTCGACCAAGACATGCAAGGAACAGATATGGAAAGTTCTTCACGAACTTCTTACCAGCCATTTCTGATAAGGCAAAGAAAGCAATCCGAAAAGAGGTAAGAAGATGGCGATTACAGCTCAAAGTGGACAAAACACTAGAGGATATTTCCAACATGTTTAATAAGAAAATCCAAGGATGGATTAATTATTATGGGCATTTCTATAAATCAGAGATGTACAGTGTATTACGATATATCAATAGCTGCTTGGTAAAATGGGTTCGTCGAAAATACAAGAAGAGGAAAAATCGAAGAAGAGCAGAACATTGGTTAGGAGCTATTGCACAACGAGAACGCGAGTTATTTGCGCATTGGAAATATGGAATACGACCGGCGATGAATAATGGGAGCCGTATGATCTGAGAGGTTCACGTACGGTTCTGAGAGGGACTAAGGGGGAGGTTCCCTTGGTCTACTTACTCAGTCATCCACTGTAAGACAGAGGAAGAGGCAAAGAGAATTCACAAATGTCTAGATGAAAGAATGAGGGAATGTAAGCTTGAACTACATCCAGACAGAACGAAAATTGTGTACTGTAAGGATGTAGACAGAAAAGAAGAGTATGAAAATATCTCATTTGATTTTCTAGGTTATACGTTCAGACCGCGACTGTCTAAGAATAGATGGGGAAAACATTTTGTGAATTTTACCCCTGCCATTAGTAATAAATCGAAGAAATCAATTCGGCAGAAAGTCAGAAGCTGGAAACTGCAATTGAAAGCAGAAAAAAAGATATCACAGACCTTTCCAATATGTTTAATCCCATAATTCAAGGATGGATTAATTACTATGGTAAATTCTACAAATCGGAAATGTACTCTGCTCCTGGGCAAAAGTATAGAGGAAGCTTTAAAGGGAAAAGTGTATTGAATGGTGGGCTCACTAGGCAGAAAGGAAGCAACAGGTAAGGGAGTTTATTTTACATTTCGATACATGATGAACGATTTTATGAAGGACCAGTATAAGTGGTTGAAAGAACGTAATAATATTTTTGCAAAAACTGCTCTAGCTAATTATGATAAACCTTTAAGGATAGCTATACAGGGATTTGGAAATGTAGGTTCAGTTGCTCTTGAGGCGCATAAATGCAATCATATAAATAATAAATTAGTAGCAGTTAGCGATCGAAATATTACCCTATATAACTCTTATGGTTTGGATATTTCCAGTTTGGTTAAATTTGTAAATGAGCATAATAAAGATTTACCAATTAGTGAAGCACAATTAAAAGATGCAGAGATTAAAGCTGAGCTGCTTCACCGTGATGAATTATTATCATTAGATGTGGACGTACTCTTTCTCGCTGCCATGGGTAGACAAGTGCATAAAGATAATATGTAGGAAATAAAAGCACCAATTATTGTAGAAGGTGCAAATGAACCTATTACAGGTGAATCAAATGCTTATTTAAGTGAAAAGGGAAATGTAATAATTCCAGACATCCAAGCGAATGCCGGTGGAGTGATCGTATCCTACTTTGAATTGTTACAGAGAGAAACAAAATTCTATTCCGAGGAGGAAGTATTTAAGCGCCTTTATGATAAAATGAGGCATACTTTTGACACTGTTTTTTCGCAGTAGTTTGGAGATGCTTTTCCGTTAAGAAAGAATTGCTATATTCATTCTGTTATGCGGATATCAACCATATTATTTAGGCAGGGCAAGCTATATTGAGTGAAAAATGAATGCATATAGTTATTTTAAGACTTGAGGATCGTTCAAAACCACACACAGGACAGTTCCGGTTATAGCGAATTGTCCATTTTTAATTAATATTGATCTTATCAATAAGCTCACTAATTTGATTATTGTCACCAAGGTTTACGCTGATTAACTTAGTTTTAATAATTTCTGTGTAGAATTTTTCTCCTGCAGGGTTCTTGCCATCCCAAACGTAAAGGAACGTTATATACATTAACGGTTCCATCCCCATTACTACTGTAGGTTATGGAACCATCTACTAAGCGACTACCTGCAAGTTTCTGGATAGTTGACGCTTGTTTCATCGTCAGGGTTAAGTGGTGTACCAGTTGGAATATGTCGAACATACAATTCATCTCCATCCTTTATTTCTCCAAGCTGAAGCCAAACTCGAGCGTATTCCATTTCTCGGTAGAATGATTGGATAATTCATTCTCTTCTCTACTTTCAGGCTCGCCTGTTGAGTCAGTGCCATTATTAGACTGGTTAGTAGTTGCGCTTCCTGCTGTTCCAGTTGATTCCGCTTCATCTTCTGCTTCGTTGTCTAGATCGTTCTTTTATGTCTGTTTCGTTTCTTTCTCAGATGCTAAACTAGTGTCATTATCAGAGGAATCTGTTTCTGATTTTTCCTTATCATCACTTACACATCCCATGAGCAATAGAACGAGCAATAGTATAACAACGTTATAACAAAAAAACTTTGTTCGTTTTTTCATTGAATCATTCCTTTCCTTCAATTACAACGTATTATATTGAAAAGTATGTTATGTAAACATTAAAAGTACAGGGACCTAGTTTCTAAGATATCATACGTGCCTGCTTTACTATGAACACAAACTCTTTTTACTACCAAGGGAAAGCCTACTAGTTATCCCCACCACATAACTAATACAAACATGGACCAACAAGAAATAAAAAAACCAGTAATAAAAATAGACCATGCATATCTAGAAGAAATAGTTTTATTTATTACTTTCTTTTTAGCTGCAACGTAGACAAATAGCAAGGAGACTAAAAACATACTAATACTGGTTATTGTGGAAGCTATTAAATAATGTATAGGGTAAATAGCAGTGTACACTTTTTCATTTAAAAAATATGCTAATCCTTGACCGTATAAGCCTAATAGAATACCAATAAAAAAAGTAGCGAAGATAAAAAAGTGAACCATTATTTTTTGTTTTTGCCTTCTACCCAATTTGTTCTTTACCTCCCAACCAAGATATCTATTTAAATAAAATAATGCGATTAATTACGTAATTTTCAAGGGACTAATTACCATATATTGTAACCTAAACCTGTAATGTTTTAAATAGTCAATGTTTTATAATTTTGATTTGATATTTACTGTACGTGAGCCAATCTAGTCAGTTTATTTTATATTCTAGATGCTTCTTACTTCTTTCATTGGTAGTTATAATTTTTCAAATACCCATAGTTATCCTACTAAATAAATATACTAATAATAATTATCAAGTGATTTTAATTGCATATACTTCATTATTATTATTTACCGCCCCATTGGTATTCAATATAACGCCTATTACACTATTTATCTTTGTTGTTGGTATAGCTCTTAGTATAATACTAATGGGGCCAACAATAAATGCATTAGTTTCTTCTCCATGCTGAATAAACAATTTATATTAGTGATTGGCAGGAATAGTTCAATTAGACCTTTTATAAAAATTGCAGCCTTTAACATTATGGAATCTATGGTGCTAATCAAATTGGAAACATTACGAATTTGCGATCCATACTGTCCATCGATCCTTTTCAATGATTTTTTCAGAGTCCTGAGGCAGTTTAATTTGGATGAAATTTATTAATTCATTTAATTGCTCTTCGTTTAACCAATGCAATATTGAACGGCCTCTTCTTGAACTCAAATCCTCTTTTAGGGATTGAGCATCATTATAAATACTTCTTATCTCCCATAATTTATATGAAGATATTTTCTTAAAACCAGCATCAGCTAGAGACCTTTTAACTGTAGTGTTTGAAAACCTTCTATTTACTTCTTCTTGGGCAAGAAATGGAAACTTTTCAAAAAAATACCCTCTAATGTGCGTTGGGGTTCCTTCTAACAGACAATCTTCAGGAGTTCGATCCTGAATAATGAACACCCCACTCTCACTGTTTAGTATCCGTTTAACTTCTATAAAGTTATTTTTCAAAGATTGGAGATGGTGAATTAAGGCTCTCTCTAACACAATATCAAATTCTCCATCTTTTAAAGAAGTTAAATTCTCGGCGTCTCCGAGTAAATATTTAATTTTATCATCATTATTCCTTGATCGGGCAGCCTCTAACATACGGCTTGAAGAATCGATCCCGGTTACGGAAAGAGGGCCATGCTGAGCTATCTTTTTTGTATAGATACCACCGCCACAGCCAATGTCAGCCACTCTTTTCATCTTTAAATTAATCTTCTCAAGAATAAAATTGGTCCACGTTTTGTTAACCCCCCTCTCCGCATACGTGTATTTATTATTGAGATTACTGAAATCATGTGCCATATAATTAACCTAACCCTCCAATTGATTTACGAACAATGAGAACAGCCCTATTTTTTGACTTTTCCCTCTTCGTTTTCTTTAGTTTTATTTTTGTATTTTCTGAATTTAATCATTGTATCCAGTCCTTCGAAAGTACATAAGACGTTTGAAAAATTGCTTTTAAAGTCACCCCACCCATTGTCTGTATTACGTGAATCTAAGAGCCATTCCATACCTCTTTCAATTGTTTTATCTGTACGAAAATCATCCAAAAGTTCACTCGCCAACATCAACGCTCTTATACTATCACAAGTATGGTCCATGTTTTCATTATCATAATGACCTTCTGTGCTCTGCCTTAACGAGATAATCTATAGCCTTTATGGAAGCTTGTCTCCCTTTATCTCCGTAGCCAACAGTTTTTTGCAAAAGGTGAGCTGTCACACAAACTGGAGTCTCCTACATTTCTTTATACTCTCAATAATCTCCAACAGATTGCTTAGATAATAAATATTCCACCCCCTTAATCCAAGGTTCTTCTGCCATATCCTTAACTTCCTGTGGCACTCCTTGAAGCATTCTTACAAATAATAACGTCCCCACATTTACACTGATTGCATCATATAACCCCCATTCTTTGTCATACCAAGTACCATTGGGCTTTTGTTGACTAATTAACCACTTTTGACCTTTGTAAATAGCATCATCAAAACAGGGAATTGTTTCCTTTTAATCATTATTTGCTCTTACAAGTATTTGAACGGCAAAAGCTGTACATCTAATCTGGCTTTTCTTGTCTAGACTATAGTTATCCCAACCTCCATCTTCGTTTTACTCGTCAACTAATTTATGAAATTAATCCACGAAATTTTCTGTATCATGATTTTGGATAATTATCCTGTAAGAGTGATTAACTTCCATATCTAATCTCCCATTTGTGGATACCCATTCCTTCTTTTACATACTATATAAACCTCATACTTTTCTTCAAATAGTTGGGATGCCTGATCCTTGTTGACAACCTCTTGCCATTTTAACCAATTACTCCGCATATCATTTCTATCCACCTAATGTCAGTGTATATTATCAACTATCTTATTTGCAAATAAATTTGAAAATTTTTACATGATTTTTATTTAGCCATCACACGCCTTGTTAATAGTTCCCGCTACAATAGAAAATCTTGGCTTGTCGCCTTGTGTTTATAGTGAAAGCGAACGCTTTCGGCACGAAAGACTTATCTATAAACACTTTTCCTAATAGTCAATAGTCGGTGGAACGTTTCGCGCTATTACTACGAGACTTTCTTATAGTATAAAAAACGAGTGAGCATCTGCCCACTCCCCTTATTATTTGCTCCGTAATAGTAGATAAATAAAATATGGCGCTCCAATAATTGCGACGACAATCCCTGTTGGAATGCCTTCTGGCTGCAATATATTTCTGCCAATTGTATCAGCTACTAATAATAACCAAGCACCAATCAGGATAGTGATTGGCAGGAATAGCTGATGTCGGGGCCCAACGAGCCTTTTTGCGATATGTGGCGCCATCAACCCGATAAACGTAATGCCACCGGTGACAGAGACGGTAGCGGCTGCTAAGGCAACGGCTACCATCAATAAAATGACTCGTTCTTTTTCCACCCGCATGCCAAGTCCAATTCCAACCGGCTCACTCATCCCAAAAATGTTTAACTGGTGTGATTTCATGTATGTATATGGAAATAAAACCAAAATCCAGGGAAGCAACGCTATGATAAATGGCCAATCTGTTCCCCATATATTCCCCGCTAGCCAGTTTGCAATGAAATCGACCTTTTCGCTTTTGGCACCGGACGTTAGTATTACCATTAAACCAGATAACGCCATAGAAAATCCAATCCCAACAAGAACAAGATGTACAGACTTTGCACCGGTTTTTCTTTGATAGGAAAATAAATAGATCAACATGGCAGTAACCAAAGCGCCGATAAAAGCGACAACTGGTAACATATACACAAATCTCTCAACTTCTATCGGCATGAATAGAAAGAAGGCAGCAACTGCCGCACCCGCCCCCGAGTTAATTCCAATGATTCCCGGATCTGCCAGATCATTTCGTGTTAACGCTTGTAAAATGGATCCTGAAATTGCTAGCGCCATTCCTGCTAATACAATAATAATAAGTCGTGGCAAGCGAATTGAGAAAAACACGAAATCTTCTTTAAAGGTTCCATCTCCTAGGATAGTTGGGATTAAGCGATTAATGGACACGGAAGCTGGTCCGACACTAATTGCTATAATGGAAGTGATGAAAATGAGTACTCCTAAAATAAGAATAATGATACGTTGTTTTCGTATTAAGTAGGATGGGATCATTGTAATGCTCCTCCTCCTTTTCGCACGAGAAATAGAAAGAAAGGGAGTCCGAGAACAGCAACAATCGAAACCACAGGTGTCTCCATTGGCGCATGAATTGTTCGCCCAACTAAATCTGCTAGCAGCATAAAGATGGCTCCAGCAAAAATAGATATAGGAATGATTTGACGATAATCAACACCGACTATTGCTCGTACCATATGTGGAATCATTAAGCCGATAAATGCCATATTACCAACTAAAGCAACAGCAGCAGCAGTTAATATAACCACAACGAAAAATAATAGCCAGCGTATGCGCTTCGTCTCTTGTCCCAAACCAATAGCTACTTCTTCATTTAAGCTGAGAATGGTTACTTGGCGTGATAGAATTAATGCACATAGCAAGCCTACTAAAATAAATGGAACAATAATGGCTAGTTGCTGCCATGTCGTGCCAATTGCACCGCCAGCAGTCCAAAGGGAAATGTTTTTCGAGAGTTTAAAATATAAGCCAACACCATCTGCCACTGCTTGTAGAAAGATAGAGATTGCAGCACCAGCTAATACTAATTTGACAGGGGTAAAACCACCTTTTTGAATAGAACCGATACCAAAGACAAGACCAGCTCCAAAAGCAGCTCCAATAAAACATGCAATCATAATACCGAACGTATCCACTTTTGGCAAAAGTGCTAGCGCAAATGCTAACGCAGCATTTGCACCAGACGTTAAACCTAGTAATCCAGGATCAGCTAAAGGATTACGTGTCATTCCTTGCATAATTGCGCCTGAGACAGCAAGGGCAGCACCGACAAACATAACTGCAACTTCTCTTGGCAGGCGAATATCTCGAATAGTAGAATAACTTTCTGAATGACCCTGTTGGAAAAACGCATGAAAAACATCGCTAAAACTAGTCTCTTTTGCTCCCATTTTTGTAGCTATAAGGAACGTCAAGAAGCATAGAATAATGGTGATAACTAATTTAATTGTGAAAGCTGAATGATTGATTTCTTTCTCCACCTTCTTCACCTGGTTACTTACCTAAAAATTTTTCCTTGAAAAACTCCAACTGATATTCAAGTGTTGATGCATCATTGAAGTAAAATTTTTTTCCATCGATGACAAATACGTTGTCATTTTGAACAGCCGGAATGCTTTGGAAAGTATCGGACTCTAGGTAAGAGGTATCTTTTGCGCCAGATTGGTCACTAACAATTAAATAATCACCTGCAAAGTCTGGAATCACTTCTTCTGATATGGCATAATACCCATCTTTTAAAGCATGCTTTTCAACTGATTGTGGCATTTTTAGTCCCATGGCCTGATAGAGGATTTCTGTACCTCGTCCCCAGTTATCGCCAAATACATACCATTGTTTATCAAACTTTTCGACAACGGATACCGTAGCATCTTCACCAATTTTATCTTTAATTTGTTTACCTGCTTCCTTGGCTTCTCGTTCAAAGTTCTCTACCCATTTGCGGGCTTCTTCTTCCTTATTAACAAGCTTTCCAATTTCAATATGTTGCTGTAGATAATCGTCTTTACCGTAAGTAAATGTAACGGTAGGTGCAATTTCTTTTAATTTATCTATGTTTTTGGCGGAGGAAAGACCAATGATTAAATCTGGCTCTAATTCAATGATCTGTTCCAAGTTGTCATCTGAAACGTTTGCCGCATCTTTTAATTCTTCAAAACGAGGATTATCCTTCGCCCATGAATCAGCGCCAACAATATTGCCACCGAGCTTGATTAAGTTCCCAGCAAATTGACTAAGAACAACAACACGTTGGGGATCTGCAGGCACTTCTACAGGGCCATTTTCGGATTCATAAGTAATCGTATCTTTTTCATTTTCCGACGCCGCTTTTTCTTGTTTCTTATCTTCATTGGTATTACAAGCACTTAGTAAAAGAATGATAATACTAAATAACAGAATGAATCGTTTTTTCATAGCTGTGCTTCTCCTTTTGCTTAATTAAATCGTAGGTAATACATATTGGCTTGCCTGTGCGAGGATCTGTGGCAATTTCTCCATCAATCTCATATACATTTCGTAGCATATCTTTTGTAAGTACTTCATGCGGACTTCCTGATTGAATAATTTTCCCGGAACGCATGGCTAGTAAATAATCACTAAATCTGGCTGCTTGATTGATGTCATGCAAGACCATGACAATAGTCCGTCCTTCTTCCTTATTAAGTTGCTCCAGTAATTGTAGAACATCTAGTTGATGTGCCATATCCAAATAGGTTGTTGGTTCATCCAGCAGAATGATATCTGTCTCTTGTGCTAAAGACATCGCTATCCATACACGTTGTCTCTGACCGCCGGATAACTCATCGACTGTTCTATGTTTAAACTCTAATACAGAGGTTACTTCCATTGCCCAATGAATCACATCGATATCTGCTTTCTTTAGTCGTCCTAGACCGTTTTGATGTGGAAAACGTCCATAAGATATTAATTCACCGACTGTTAAACCACTTGCACTATCCGGTGTTTGTGGGAGAATGGCCATTTTTTTGGCGACATCCTTTGTCTTCATGGTGGCAATCTGCGATCCATCTAAAAGCACGGAGCCTTCTTCGTAGGGGATGATTCTTGTTATCGCTTTTAATAAAGTCGATTTTCCGCAACCATTACTGCCAATAATCGAAGTAATCTGTTTATCTGGAATTTCAACAGATAAATTCCGTACAATTGGCTTTTTTCCATAGCCAACGCTTAAGTCATTTGCAGTTAAACGATACATGCATATACCTCCTTGCTGAGTATGACGATATGAAAATCGTTGTTGATCGCCTAATGACAGATGTTGTTTGTTACATTATTTTAAAATAGGAACAGTGATTTCTATTTTGTTTATAATTGATAATGATTATCATTACCAAATGATATACGCTTTTCCCTTGCTTGTCAATTACTTCTAGTAAAATAAAAGCATAAAAAATTGGTTGAATGTTAGTTATCTTTAATTACTTCAGGAATTCGACTACTATAAAATTTCTATTCTGTACTCAAAGTAATGACTGCTGGAACGGAGTTTATCTGTTACATTCGCGTTTAGAAAAAGGTTGCAACATTTTTGCAATTATTGTACGATGAATGAAACTGATAATCATTTTCAATTGTGAGGGGGTATTTAAATGATTCCTATCTCTGATTCAGACGTGTATGATGTAACAATTATTGGGGGAGGCCCGGCAGGATTATTCTCAGCGTTTTACAGCGGGCTTCGTGAAATGAAAACAAAAATCATTGAGTACCACCCTTTTCTAGGTGGTAAAGTGAACGTTTATCCAGAAAAAATTGTCTGGGACATAGGCGCTATGCCTCCACTTCCAGGACAACAAGTCGTTGAAAACTTGGTACAGCAAGGGCTCACTTTTGATCCTGAGGTAGTGCTGAATGAGGAAGTTATATGTATTGACAAAAATGAAGCAGGTCTCTTTATGGTGAAAGCAGCCTCGGGAACCATACATTATTCCAAGACAATCATTGTTGCAGTGGGTGGTGGTATTTTAAATCCGAAACGTTTACCACTCCCTAATGCAATAGATTTTGAAGATACAAACCTCCATTATTCTGTAAAGAACTTAAAGCAATTTAAAAATAAGCGTGTATTGATTTCTGGTGGTGGTAATTCTGCAACGGATTGGGCGAAAGAATTATCAGGTATTGCCAAAGGAGTATATATTGCCTGTCGGAGTGATTTTTCGTGTCACGAATCTCAAATTACATACCTAAAAAATAATTCCGTTGTTTGCTTTACCCAAACCCAAATTACGGAATTAGTAGCAAATGATGCTGGCGATTGTATTGAGAAAGTAGCACTTACAAATCGGGAGTCCGGAGTTGTGCAATATATACCAATCGATGACGTCATTGTAAACCATGGTTATGATAGAGACAAATCGCTACTCGAAAATAGCCCGCTTGACATTCAAATAAGTGACAACTATTTCATATCTGGATCGAGCAGTAGCGAAAGCTCTATTCCTGGTTTATTTGCTGCTGGGGATATTTTATATCATGACGGAAAGTTGCATCTTATTGCTGGTGCTTTTCAAGATGCAGCAAATGCAGTGAATCAAGCTATGCTTTATCTTGAACCTGAAGCAACGAAAACGGCAATGGTATCCTCCCATAATCAAAAACTCTACAAGCGAAACGAAAAAATCGTAGCGGATCTGTTGAAGGAATAGACGAGGTTAGAGTATTGCCCTTAAAGGTGATCTAAGCATCTTATTACTAGTGATGTCTTGCTTTAATTTAGTAAATGGGTTAGATCGTGTAAGAAGCAGCTTCTGTTTTCATCATTATGAAATGGGAGCTGTTTTTTCAGCGCTTATCAAGTTGCTTCCTCAGACGTTCATTATTCATTAAACTATTAATAGTTTTACCTCTTCATTAATAAATAAAAGCAGATTTGAAATAATAAATGGTTAATAGAAAGAGATAAACAGATGCAAACTATAGAGAATCAAAAAACTAAAATGATGATGTTAACGCTTATCTGATCTTTAGTGGAACACAAATTTGTGATGGAGCAGCTTTTACGGCAATTGAAACATTTGTCTCAGCCTAATTGAAGTGTTAAATTTTCCTTAAACGTGAATATGCATGATCCAGATTTTTGCTTGTTTCTCATTATATGATAGACTTATTCTGTAACAATAAAATATAGATCACTAGGGGAGCTCTAGCTGAGAAGAGGAAACTCTGACCCTTTGAACCTGATGCAGTTAAAACTGACGTAGGGAAGTGAATTCTATGGATGCTACTTTCTGTCAAAAAGATCACTTGTCTATAAGTGATCTTTTTTTGAAAGATAAGAAAGTAGAAAATGAGGTGCTTGTGGATAATGAAATAACCGAATAAGCTACGTTCGGCGCATGAGCTCAGCAACGATGCGACTTTAGAAATGCGCCCTACGATAAGGCCTCATCGGTTCGTCCCTAAGAGGAAAGGGCGATTAATAATGGGCTGACCGCCCAGACGGTGGCATACCCCTGTTTTAGTGGCATGATTCCTTTATCCCGTAAAAAGGCGTTGTAGGCTCCCACTTCAAGGATGGAAGATGTGAACTAACAAGAGAATCGGGTGGTAACAGCACCTAAATCCCCAATTCGTTTAGAAGTTTTTAAGTCATACCACTACGGCACTAGCAATCAGTGAGGATGAAAAGGAACTCCCTCTGATGGAAGATTTGTTTTATAAAAATTTTAATATTAAGAAGTTGTCTTTGAGTATGGATCTAAAAGAACAAGTTGTATTGGTTACAGGAGCAAGTAGAGGGCTTGGAGCCGCAATTGCAAAAGCTTTTAGGAAAACTGGTGCAAAAGTAGTAGTCAACTACTTTATGAACAAGGAGAAAGCTGAGGAAGTGGTTGAGCAAATTGGCAATGCACGAGCGCTTGCTATTCAGGCAGATGTTCGTAATCTAGAAGAAGTAAATGCTTTGTTTGTAAAAGCGAGAAATTATTTTAAAAAGCCCATTACGACGATTGTGAATAATGCACTAATTGATTTTACATTTAATGGAGAGTTACGTAATAAGTTAGATTCTATAAAGTGGAATGAGTTTCAAACGCAATTTGAAGGAAGTGTAAAGGCTGCATTCCACACATTGCAAGCAGGAAGAGCAGATATGGTGGGGCAGAACTTTGGTCGTATCATAAATATTGGAACGAATCTTGTACAAAATCCAGTTCCTATCACGATTATAATACTGGTAAAGCTGCTTTACTTGGTTTTACTCGATCCATGGCTAAAGAGCTAGGTCCAAATGGCATTGCTGTAAATATGGTATCTGGTGGTTTGTTAAGCAAAACAGATGCAAGTGCTAAAACTCCGGATGCGGTTTTTAAGCTGATTAAAGAAGAAACGCCGCTACAAAAAGTGACTACGCCCCGAAGATGTTGCCGATGTGGTTCTGTTTTTTGCCTCTCCTTTGAGTCGAGCTGTAACAGGACAAAACCTAGTGGTTGATGGTGGCTTAGTTATGGATTAAAAAATCTCTACTTCATGGGAGATATTTAGACATTATGAATTGGTCTTTATGTTAAATTTATCTATATGAGTATGATGTAGATGAATGTGATAAGAATACTGCTATTATTATACATAACCCAAGTAAAACAAGCTCCAAACTATCGGAGCTTGTTTCTGCTAGGATTTGAAACTAATACAGAGAGCCAAGCAAGTAAATAGATCTAAAAATTGATTAGGTGAATAATATTTGGTGAATTTTAAATAATATAACTATTTAACTGAATTAATTCATATTTATGTAGAAGTACTTATCTTAGGAAAATTTGCTGCTTTATAAAACAAAACTGAGATTTCTATATGTTTAACAGAAATTCCGAAAAAGACCTGCGGTAAAATGTCAAGAGAAAAATAATTAAATATTTGATTATCAAGGGACAATTTATCTAAAAAAGGC
>NZ_QWLJ01000060.1 GCF_009917385.1 Roseburia sp. 1XD42-34
CTCTTTTTAGATTTAAAATTTATTTTCATAATAGATGGTGGCTCGCGCTCTAGGCGAGCCATGGTGGTTTCTTATCTTCTAAAAAATCCTTCAATTTCTTCCAATGTTTTTCCTTTCGTTTTAGGAACCATTGTGGATACGATAATGCCCCCACCATTGCACATGCGGCAAAGGGTTAGCTTTCCAATGTTGTGAAAGTCATTTTACATTCTAAATGTATTAAATTTGGGTGAAATACCTACCCAACTATGAATTAGCATGAATATATATAGAGAGTGACCTACGTTAACTCCAATTAATTAACATTTATCTGTCGTTGTCCTTATGCTGAGTGGCGGCTTAAATACCTTATATTCAAAATAGACAGGGAGGAGAATATATGAAGACAATCAGTTTATCTATGATTGTAAAAAATGAAGAAGAAGTATTGGAACAGTGTTTATCTAGTGTAGCTGATATATGTGATGAAATCATTATATTGGATACTGGTTCAACCGACCAAACAAAAGAAATTGCAGCAAAATTCACAGATAAAGTTATAGATTTTGAGTGGATTTATGATTTTTCCGCAGCAAGAAATAAATCCTTTAGTTACGCCACTAAAGATTTTATTATGTTCTTGGACGCAGATGATGTCGTTCTTCCAGAAGACCTTGAAAAATTAAAGCAATTAAAACAAGAGTTAACGGATAATATCGATGCTGTATCCATGTACTACCACACCGCATTCGATGATCAAGGAAACCCGACCTTTAAGTTTAGAAGAAATCGTTTAGTGAAGCGGAGTAATCATTTCAAATGGTATGGTGCGGTCCATGAATATTTAGAAGTAAGTGGTAATATTTATTATTCCGATATAGCAATTACTCATCGCAAACAAGATAAATCCTTAAATCCATCTGCTAAAGGGCGTAACCTTGACATCTATGAAAGACAGCTAAAAAAGGGAATTACATTTACGCCTAGAGAAATGTTTTATTATGCTAACGAATTAAAAGATCATCAATATTTTGGAAAGGCAATCGATTACTACCATCAATTTTTAGATACGAAGCGTGGCTGGATAGAAGATGAAATTCGGGCATGTATTTATATAGCAGATTGCTATAAAGCCTTGGGTAAAACGGAGCAGGAGATAGATGCCTTATTACAATCTTTAAAATATGATTTACCTCGACCAGAAGTTCTTTGTAGACTTGGTGATTATTATAAAAATCAATATAAGTTTCATCAAGCTATTCGGTGGTATATGTTAGCCCTTACTATAGAGGTTCAAGATGATTCTGGGTTTACGAACACTGCATACACTACTTGGTATCCACATATACAAATGTGTGTATGCTATTGGCAATTAGGAGATAAACACAAATCACATGAGCATCATTTAAAAGTGAAAGAATACAATCCACATTCTCCTTTGGTAAAGAACAATGAAAAATTTTTTGAAGATTTTAAGTGACCCCACCCACTCATAAAAACATGGAATAACACCAATTTTTTAGCGGCCTCCATCCTGCTTTTATAGGAGCAAGGCCGTTTTATCTTTTTATATGAAAGGAGCTGCTTTTTTTAACATGAAAATACTCCCCCCTAACTTAAGTTAAAAGGGAGAGATTAACTAGTTATTTATGGCACTTTTAAAATTAAAGAAAGACACATAAATTAAGGAAAAAGCTTTTAACACTACATGGATGGCTAGTAGTAAATAGTTTAAAAAATACGAATTACGGTTAATCGGCTGGAAGGTCCGTTTGTTATAGCTCCGATATTCCCTCCAATGGTGATTGCAAATGGCCCAATATTATGAAGGCTGATCGTATTCCCAGCAGTTAAATTTTCAAGTCCAAACGCTACAACTTCCTGCCCGGAAGTAGTTCCGTAGTTTGCACCGTATAATCCAAAGGGGTTTACGATATTATTATTAATCGCTATTGCGACACCAAAAGGACCACCGGAAGTGGAAGATGGCATTAATGCACCAATTAAATAATACGTTCCAGTTTGTTGAACAGTTAAAGTATCAATCCCGTTAAACGTAAAGTTATTAGAAAGAAGTCGACCGGGAGTGTATCCAACCTTTGCCCCGACGTTTACAGTTTGCGGTTGATAAGATGATAAGTCGGCAAACGTGCCAAATGCCCCACCAGTCGGACCAGTGTCTCCAGTCGGACCAGTGTCTCCAGTTGGACCGGTCGGTCCAATATCTCCTGTAGGACCCGTCGCTCCAGTTGCACAAGATATATTATTAATAACATTACATCCGCCACAACCAGGGCAGCCAATGCCAAAACAGCTACCAGCATTACTAACATTAGCAAAATTACGATTATTCTTATTATTTTGATTTAATCTTATTCGCATTTACTTATTATTCTCCTTTCTCCTAAAAAAAATTTACTTCATAATAATATATGAGCAAATAAAAATACCGTATAATACAACTAACCTACAATTACACAAGATGGTAAAAATTTTTGCTAACAAATCTATGGTGAGGATAAAAAATGAGTAGTTGTATCATCAGTTCATGAGGACCTATTGCGTTTGTTACTATATCTCCTGTTTGAGTAGATCTAATTATGGTAGGATTTGGGTAGGATTTACTTTTGGCTAATCGATACTTTTCGTTTACTCCATTTATAGTAAATTCTTTATTATATTCTACTTCTTGAAAACTAGTGTTTTTCATATATAATTTCTCATCTTCGTGTACGATTACGATGGAATAAAATCTGTATGTGATCATTTGAACTAGAAAGGGGCAAAACGTTAATTAAATAATTCATAGATAGGCAGGCATATTTTTCTTATTTCCACATGAAAGCTAAAAACAAACCATATATAGCTTTTTGCATTTGTTAAACAAGCTCTCGTCTTCAGCGAAGCCCATATATATTTAAGAAGGTGATCCGACTCATTAACACAGGAAAAAGGAGACATGCTAACCTTCATATCTAATTTTATTTGCAATACTTTATACTTGTTAACTAATCCGCTATTTTTACAAGCGTGATACTTGCTGCATTTGGCCCATTAAAAAATTGATTAGCGGATGCGGATGTAACAATCAATGTTAATACATCACCAGCTGCAAATCGAAGTAAAACTGTATTTGAACGCGGCTGTTTCCTAAAGCTTACAGAAGTAAATATAGTCGTAGTCATGGTAGAGACAGGGAGGGCAGCACCGCCGTTTATATTTAAAGCAAAGGAGACCTGGCTTGCAGACAGATCATCTTCTGCGCTCGCCATGTAGGATACGGAGTACAAACCAGCCGTGTTTACTTGCACCCCTCCAGTTCCAGTCAATACCAGATCAGCTGTAGTATTTGGCCCGGTGGTTAACAAAGGAATAATGGCATTAGCTGCTAAAACTCCAGTAGCAGTTGATCTATAAAACTGGCCAAAGGTCGTAGCCGCAGGACCTGTGGGACCAGTTGCTCCAATTGTTGGAGTAGGACATTTTAAATAATTAATTATTTTACGTTTGCTACAATTAGAGGAAGTTCGATTATTATATCTACTGCTAGCAGTAAAACGATTCCTTTTATACATCTTTGCTATCTCTCCTTTCTGCACTTTTTTTTATTAATAACTCAACTTTCGCAGAGTGAAATCGGCAAATAAGCCTTGATATAACTAGGAAGGCTAGTGACCCACTGCTCAAGTTGACTTTGGATTAACTTTCTGATTCTTTTATTTGTCTGTTTTAATGCGTCCTGAAAAAGCTCGATTAACTGCTGCAAAGCAACAGCCCAATCAAGTTCATTGACTTCATCACACAACTCGTAAAAAAGTCCGCCGAGTGTGCGCTGGTCAACGTGACAGCGATTTTGCCACGCAAGAACTATAAAACGAGAAAAAACAATGGTTGTATGACTAATAAGCGCATCATATGATCGGCTTTGAAACTCTTTCTCGAGTTTTAAGAGGGATTTGGCCGTCTTAAAGAAGACCTCTATATTCCAACGCATGCCATAGATTCGGATGATCTCTTGGTCGGTAAGTCTGCAGTCGGTACTCAGGATGGCAAGCCATTCACTTCTTTTGTTTCTGTTTCGAATGAAAATAACCTTAACAGGTGTCCCATTAGCCATCACTGTATGGATGGAACGAAGCACTCCTTTCTTTTTTCCCTGTACTGGTTGAGCCATGCGGTAGAGTTGCTTTAAAGAAACAGGGTTTCCATTTACGATATAGCGCTGCTTTGTTTCTTTGACCATCCCAATCACATCCAAGCCTTGCTCAACAATCGCTTGGACCAATGGCGGCAGTGTGAACCAGGAATCCATGAGGACATAACTAGCGTCCACCCCATTAGCCAGAGCGCGCGCAATCATGTCAGGAATTTGTTCAGGAGCTGATTGCAGGGCATTTTCCCGGCGCTTGTAGCCGCAGGTACGTTTGTCAATCTGCGAAGAAATCCCATTGATTTGAGATTTCTTTGAACTTAGAAGGGAAAAATCAATTGGTATGAATGTGCAGCCATCAGACCATCCCAAAGTCAGCATTCGAAATCCTTTGTAAAAACGCATTTTAAGAGAAGCGTGGTCAAAGCAGCGTGCCAGCAATTCAACCTTTTTACTGCGGTTTCGATCATAGGCGGAGTCATCCAAAATGAAAACTTTGGGACGTTTCTTATCGGTCAGGCGAGTGACCTTTTGAATGGTATGAGAACTTAAAAGCAAAAGAAAACGGCGCCAATTAAACGTTGACTGATTTAAGAAACGGTAAACCGCATCTTTGCCTGGATATTGATCAGCCTTCTTTGAGTCAAGAAGGGAAAACCAGTTTCTGTGTTGGAAAATCAAACTAAATACAAGTTCAAATAAGTAAGCACAACTGAAACCAAAAAATTTTTTAATACCTGCCTGACGTAAGTCCTTTTTCATTTCAAGCTCAGAAAAAACAGAATCAAGTTCTTTCGGCAGTTGATTATGTTGGCTTGTTTGATCTATCATAGTAAGAGACACCTCTTCTGTGGTAGTGATTTCGTGATAATCTCACTATACCAAGATTGAGGTGTTTTTTCATTTTTTACCAAGGTTGTCAAGCAATAAATTCGATAGAGCATTAACTCAGTAGTCCCAACGATTAGTACTTATTTTGTTGGTGCGAAAGTTGAGTTAATAATGTATTACAGAATAGAAATTATGCGTGATTATTCTACCCAAAAGAAAACTTTGAAACGGATAATAGCATACTTTTCCACCATAAAAAATCGCTCTTGTTTGCCTCCAAATCCAATCTAGATATGAATTATCTTCTTTACTTTTGGTTTATCCAATTTAATTTACTTGATCAATGTAACTGCTAGTTATATATTTTAACTAATTCGCTACTTTTATAAGTGTAATACTTGATGCATTTGGTCCTCTAAATAATTGATTAGCTGTGGCTGATATAACAATCAACGTTAATAAATCTCCGGCTGCTAATTGGAGTAACACTCGATTTGTACCAGGCTGTCTTCCTAAATCTATAGCAACAAACGGACTTACAGTCACAACCGAGACAGGAATAGCAGCGCCGCCATTTACGTTTAAAGCAAAGGAGACATCCCCTGCATTAACATCATTTTCGGTATTTGCCATATACGTTATTAAATATAAGCCAGCCGTATTTATTCGAACGCCCCCTCCAGATAATACTAAATCCGCCGTAGTATTTGGTCCAGTAACTGTTAAAGGAATAATGGCGTTTTCTCCTAAAACACCTGTTTGAGTTGGTCTGTAGAATTGGCCGTATGTCGTAATAAATGTGGGACCAGTGGCTCCTGGGGGGCCCGTTGCTCCGACTTCTCCTGGGGCTCCTGTTGCTCCTGTTGCTCCAGCTTCACCAGTCACCCCGACAGGGCTGACACCTCCCGTTTCACCAGTTGGACCAGTTGAACCAGTCGCTCCGATTGGCGGGCTTGGGAACTCTATGAAATTTATTACTTTACAGTTATTACATTTAGAACAATTTTGACCTTTATAGGTGGTCCTAGGAAATAATTGTTTTTTTCTAAACATATCCGCTGGTCTCCTTTCTATATATATTTATCCTTAATAATAATGTATTATAGGAAAAAAATTATGCGTGATAACTTAACCTAAAAGGAGAATGAAACAAAACACAAATAGACTGTAACGCCAAAATTGATAACTGAATTAATAGAAGGAAACGAGAAGGAAAAATGAGCTTTTAAAAGAAAACTATGTAAACTTTCTATGTGGGGTAAGTAAGAAGGAGGGATAAGCGAAAGGAGACGATCAATGAGTCACATTGGGAATGGACAAGTAAAAAGCAGTTCCAGTGTAACATTTTCTTCATCAACGATAGTAAAAACTGTTAAAATCGACTTAGACATTTACGCTATACGGATAAGCCCACCCATTTTTATCATTATAAAAATGCACGTATCGAATACACTATTGTTTTTAAATTATTATGTAGCATTTAAGTTGCATAAGACCTAACTAAAAAGTTAGGGGCTACAGCTACTTAAATGCGTAATGGATGGAGTGGCATCATAGTTCTCTGAGCGGTAAAAATTTAATACATACTTTTTACATGGGACAGGGAGTACGTGAAAAAGTTGCCACACGTGGCTCACACCAGTTTCCCGATAAGCGAATGGTAACAGGAATGGTTGCAAAAACGCTAAGACACATGGAAATGCGAATACATAATTCTGCGCAAGGACCACAAAGTTCTACAAAATTGACCTTACAATTGAAATCAGAAAGCTTACATTCAATAGACGTTCCTGTAGGTGCACACAAATACACGGTTTCTGCATCCCAGAAAGGTAGTACACATTGCCCAAGCAGATCGCCCATGTCGTCAATAAATTGAATCGTGATAAATGCTTTCACCACTATATCCACCTCTTGCAAAGTTACTGTTTCGCCATTTATAATGAACTCTTTGCTGATACGATTATCCGGATCTGATTGTTCCTCACAACATATCGCGTTCTCGCTTCTTGGGTCAATTTGATTTCCTAGAGCATCTGATAAGAAGCAATTGATTTCGAATTCTGGTGGGTCATTATTTTGGTTCGCAGATTGGATATATAGACTTCCACTGCAATATACAATGCCTGTTTCTGCTTCACATTGTACTTCCACGGATTGCAGATCAGTGAAAGGCGCACTATAGCTTTCTCCGCCACTTAATGTTGTTATATAAATTCCATTTACAAACAAATTAATATTTCCCGTACATTGGTCAGAGATGGTGACTGTATAGTTTCCAGTAAAATCATCTACATTAGATCCATCCCAAATCAACGCTCGTGTGCCATCACAAGGAATATTAAAATTGATACAAAAATCTCCCTGTTCCCCGTTACTTATAGATACACACTCTTTAGCTTTAAGGTTTATCATTTGGTTAATCCAGTCATAAACTTTCGTTACATTCATGCAATGTGTTTCAACATTCATACTACTGTCTCCTTTGTCAAACATATATAACCCTTGTTAAATGCAGATAAAGACGTTGTAAAGCCTTTTATATGCAAGGTTTATGAAAGAATAGGTTTTTAAATCTCTGGGTACAAACATTAATAGAATTTATACACATATATTTATACGATAACAGTATATGCTTCAAGCGAATAAATGTATAGTTGTTTATCTAATTTAAAATTTGTCAAATTGCTCATGTTGCCAAGTCTTTTTTTAAAGTCATATTTTATGAAGTGAATCTCCAATTAATAAAGGAAAAGAACTAATCAAATGAGCGACTCGGACATTGGATGTCTCTCATGCTAAAACTTCTTATTAGGAGATTTACAACACATTTAGATGGTGACAACGAATTAAAAAATGCAATTAAATATGAATACCAGTACTTTACTAAGGATTTTGAGCATAATCATAAATAGAGAAAATATTATAAAATGAGGAGGAGAATTTTCCGGTGTCCTGATTGTGATTATCTACCAAAGTTGAGGTGTTTTATTTATGCCAACAAGCTGGTATCAAGCTACCCCTGCGATAATTGATTTGGTATTACTCGATCACCCAGCATCTATTTTAGATGTTGGAATAGGTTTTGGAAAATATGGTGTGCTTCTACGTGAAGCATTAGACATACCATATGAGCGGTACGAGAAGAAAGATTGGCTTGTCAAAATAGACGGTATCGAAGGTTTTAAACCATACCAAAATCCGATTCACACTTATGTATATAACGACATGTATTATGATGAAGTTTATACGACCTTAACTAAATTAAAACAAAAGTATGATACCGTGCTTCTTATCGATGTGCTAGAGCATTTTGAGAAACAGGAAGGGTTCCAGTTGTTAGAAGACTTATTAGAAATCACCAATACCTCCTTAATCGTATCTACACCCATTCATCCAGCACCTCAAGAAGACTATTTAGGAAATACATTAGAACGGCATAAAAGTCGTTGGTCCGTTGTGGATTTTTCCGAATTTGATTATCACTTTAGTCAAGTTAATGTTAACGGTAATGGGGCTAATATTATTAAAATATATCCACGTAAATCAAAAAAAAAAAAAATGATTCACTCCAGTTAAGTAAAGAACCGTTAAAAATAGGTTATCTTCTCCCTCATCATGGTTTAACTGGTGGCGTAAAGATGCTTCTTAATCAAATGGAAAAGCTTAGAAAGCGCGGCCATCATATAACTGCTTTTTTTAAAGGAGACAAGGAGAGTAGTGTTCTTCCCCCATGGAGCGAAATATCAGTAGATAAGGAAGTATTAGTTCCTACACATGAATTGGTAGAGCAATATACAAAAAATTGCGACCTTGTTGTAATAGGATGGATTTATCAATTATTAGAATTTATAGGGAAGGATACAAAGGTTTTCTATTGGGAACAAGGACATGAATCATTATTTGGGGACATTCCAAATTATGCCCAAATCCCTAGTATTAGACACAGTTTAGAAGTTTGTTATCAAGCAGGTATACCTATAGTGAGTGTGTCTTCCTTTGTTGCCAAAGTATTGAAAGCTAGATACTCGCTCGATACACCTGTTATAACGAACGGAATTGATATCTCTTTGTTTAAACCAAAGCATCATTCAACAGCAGCTCCTCCTACAATTTTATTAGTAGGCAGTCCAAGTTTACGCTTTAAAGGTTTTACGGATGCATTGAACGCATTAGAGCACGTTTGGAATAGTGGTTTACGTTTTCAAGTTAAGTGGATTTGTCAACACAGTACAGAACATAATACATTATTTCCTATTACGTATATTGTTCAGCCACGACAAGAGGAAATTGTAGAAATCTATCAGCAAGCTGACTTGCTTTTATTTACTTCTTGGTATGAGGGATTTGGGCTACCTCCATTAGAAGCAATGGCTTGCGGAACACCTGTCGTATTAACAAATAGTGGGGGAATACAAGAATATGCAGTTCATAACTATAATTGCTTGCTCCATTTCCCAAGCGATATTCAAGGTTTAGCTAAAAGTGTAACTGAAGTTTTAACGGATGATCTAATTAAAGAACGGTTACGAATAAATGGCAGAACTACTGCTGAGAAGTTTAACTACGACCAAGTTATCCCTGAACTAGAAAACTACATGCGATCCATGCTTTAAAGACCCAAAACATGTAGGTGCTCTATGAACAAAGGCGCAGAGAGCCCGTTTAGCAACGTAGCGACTGGAGCTAAGCAACTCAAAGTTTTAGGGATCATGCCCCTGCAACAGGAGTATGCTGACGTCGGGCGGCAATCCCGTTTTTAGTCGGCCTTCCTCTTAACCTTGAACCGATGATGGCTTATCGTAGGGCGATTCGTGAAGTCGCCTAGTTGCTGGGTGCTGGAGCCGGACGTGGCTAAATAACTTCGTAAGTTTATCCACAGCTGCAAAATTTTATAATTTCCATTATTCCTAATTTTGGAACAAGATATTTTCGCTTGACTTTGAAATAAAAAGTTTATGCAATGCTAGTGTTATTTCCTAGACAAGAACAAAACTCAAGATCTCAACAAAAAAGTCTTGAGGTTTGAAACAATTCAAATATGCTAGCCATGGTGCTAGCATATTTGAATCGATGTATATTTTTTTACTGTATCTATAAAAAACAGGCTATTAACATATTAGGAAAGATGAATATGTCATCTGCTGTCTTAATCCATGAAGGAAGTACTTTATTGGTAATGGATTAAGAATGGTGTTACCTGTAGATACCATCCCTAAAGATAATTAAAAAAACAACGTACTTATACGTGATTTAAATAAAGTGAAACTTCATTCAGTAGGAGTTTTCTTCCATCTCCTACTGAATGTTAGTACCACAAGGAGATGACCTAAAGGCCCTTGAACGAAGCGGCCATTTAGGGTGCCGTTTTCTCTCAACTTAGACCTTTTTTATCGACTCAAGATTTGGAAGTGGAGTCTTAGGGTACATTACATGCGGTATAAAAAATCGGGATAAAAGATAAACAAGTAAAATATGCGATATGAAAGCAAGATTGGTAAAGCTTTATACAAAAATCAAAAAGCAAATATGACCATCCTGTAAAGCGAAAACAAAACGAGTACACAGCTACCGAATGCAGTTGATTCAAGGGACAAATCTATCCATCCGTACAGATTACTCTCCGAAAAAAGAGAGCTCTATGTACACAACGTTTTATGAACATTTAATGGTGGATCCGTATCAAGGCTCCAGGCGCCCATTTAGCAACATAGCAACTGAACGAATTTGAGGTAAAGTGAAAGTAAGCTTTCCAGCAATGGCGTCTTAAGTGCTCTTATCACCCGCCTCAACTTGTTCCGATCGGTTTTTAAAGCGATTTGTTTTATCCCACTGAATAGTTTCTTTTTTTATAAACCTTTTCCATAAATAAATAACTACACTTCTCACCAACAGAAGCACAAAAAATTGCGCATACGTAAAATACATAATAATCGCGACGGTTACTTTTATTGGTGATACATCTTGATCGACTACAATCGCACCAATTAGTTGTGAAGTATAGACAATATAACTCATAAACCAGAGCATCAATACTGGAATAGCGAACTTTGGTTCAAACCAGCCTAATAAGCCCCCGATAAAAAACATATGAGAGAATAACAATAGAAACGCAAAAAACAGATAAAGGGTTAGATGCTGCATCGATTGATGGAATGCTTTTTTCTGCCAAAATTTAAGAGAAGTAAACACTTTCTCCAGCAAATAAATATTTCCAATCAACCATCTAGTACGTTGTTTTATAAATGTTTTTAGCGTTTCTGGTTCCTGTTCCCATGTCTTTGACTCCACTTCAATCGGCAATAAGTAACCTGCTGCAGTTAATCGAATAGTCAATTCAGCATCCTCTGCCAATGCATACATATCATACCCACCAATTTCTTCAATAATGTGGCGTTTTAGCAACATATTCGTACCAGGTAAAGAACCAATTTTAAATAGCTGCCATCTTCCACATTGCATTAACAGTTGAAACACTTGAAACTCTAGAGCTATCATTTGTGTTAAAAGATTTTTGTATGCATTTTTCGTTTTCACATAGCCAACAGCCCCAGCCGCATGTGGCGTTATTTCGGCTCTCTCTACTAACAAACGCACAGCATCAGGCTCTGGTTCGTTATCTGCATCATATACTAGAAAATATGTTGATTGGATCAAGGATAGCCCATAATTGAGCACTCTCGATTTTCCTTTAGGTTCGCCATGTGGTACTGGAAGGTAGTGAATTCTGCTAAATGTTTTCTGAAAGTCCTTTCCAATTTGAGCGGTATTATCTGTTGAATTATCGTCTAATAGATATATATTCAAATCGCCAGGATATTCCAATTGACTCATTGCATGTAACGTATTTTGAATAACGATTTCTTCATTATGTGCGGGTATTAGTATAGAAACGGATGGATACGATTGAAGCCGAGATCCTTGATTTTGTTTCTTTACCCGAAAGTAAACACCCGCTAGCATTAACATGGAATAAAATAATAACAATCCCCAAAAGAACGCCATAATTACAATTAATATTATATTCACAAGCTGCTCTCCCTCTCATGCAACAAAGAATCCAACGTCTCTTTAAGATTTTCCGTTTCATACATTTCTATATGATAAGGAAGAGTAAGAAAGTTAATATTCTCTTTCATTGTTTTGATGATACGATTAATTACGATTTTACAACCCACTTCATCTGTTCCTTGAAGAAAAATGAAGACACTTTCTTCGGTTGGAGATGTAACGAGATCAAACTGTGATCTAACTGTTTGAAGACAGGCTTTAATAAACTCTTGGCGTAAAGAAGCTTGTACCACTAAAGGTATATCCTTTTTCATTGTAAATAGTAACAATTGACCTTTTTCCCCACGACGACGCATCCCCGTTTCAATGAGAAGTCCACGCTCTTTAAATTCTTGAAGTGATAAAGCTTTTGTCTGTGCATCGTATTTTTCCAGATGCTGCAAGCGCACTTGCAGTTCTTGTAGTTTCTGCTTAAACGAGTTTAAATCGTGGATCATAAGCCAGCTTAACAATAAAGAAATTGTCAATAGTACATGTGCTAAAATATATTGATATTGTCCCTGATCATGTATTTGCTGATTAAAAGCATATATGGTTAAAGCAAAACCATATATAAGAATAGTCGTTAATAAAATAAAGAAATTAAAACTGGTTCTAAAGCCAGTCATTATGAATAATACTACTAGAATAATGCTGATTTGAACAAAAAATAAGGTAGGGGGGAATATCAATTGAACACCGACAGAAAGAGCCCAACAAGCCATAAGTATA
The DNA here is from genome assembly GCF_009917385.1 of Roseburia sp. 1XD42-34. GTDB lineage: Bacteria > Bacillota > Bacilli > Bacillales > Amphibacillaceae > Virgibacillus. The sequence continues at coordinate 12,743 of NZ_QWLJ01000060.1, forward strand.
TATAATCGTTCATTCTTCAAATCGTAATCACTCCTGATGTCAAAATAAAGCTGTACTATATTTGGATTTACGAGCAGTATAAGGTCTGTGCATCCACCTTTCACATAACGATTGAAATGATAATATTTAGAAACAAAACCTCGGAATAAAAAGACTGACCAGCAACCTAGTTTAAGGCAATATATATTGAAGTAGGATTTACGGTACCTCATTTACTATAGATAACAGATCCTTATAATATCATACTATAAAATAGATTTTATAGGCATTTATACCTAAAAATGCTTTGGTAAATTGTTACTTATAGCTCTTCCCACACACTGCTACTTACCTCTCTTTACCTTGATAAGCTTCTTCGTATTATTTATTCTGATAAGAAGCATTAACATTCGAATTGATTCAATATAATTTTGAAAAAACAGCTATGATTGAAAGATTTTATATAGCATTGGTAATAGTACCTGTATGAAGCGAGAAATGGAAATTACAGTACTCCTAATTCATTTGTTTTTATGTCTTATTATTTGTGAGGTATAGTAAAACTAACATTCTATTAAACATGAATGAAAGCCCACATCTTATAAAGTGATATGCTCCCAATATGGTAGAGAGAGAAATAATAAAAACTCTAACTTTGTGGGGTCACTACCCTATATTGGGGGCATTTTCTATGACTAAAAGAAGAAGTGGTATGTCAACACTTAACTAGACAATTTTTTTAAGGTATTTTCTTTAAATTGAATAGGTGTTATATAGTTTAGGT
>NZ_QWLJ01000061.1 GCF_009917385.1 Roseburia sp. 1XD42-34
CACAGAAGTTAAGCTCTCCAGCGCCGATGGTAGTTGGGGCTTTGCCCCTGCAAGAGTAGGACGCCGCCAGGCAATAATTATCTTTTTATAAATTAGCTATTTTTCATATCGCGGGGTGGAGCAGTCTGGTAGCTCGTTGGGCTCATAACCCAAAGGTCGTAGGTTCAAATCCTGCCCCCGCAACCAAATTTTCTTTACTTAATATATTTTAATCATAACTTGTTCAACAGGTCACATAATAGTTGAACAAATTTATTTTTGGTCCGGTAGTTCAGTTGGTTAGAATGCCTGCCTGTCACGCAGGAGGTCGCGGGTTCGAGTCCCGTCCGGACCGCCAGATAAATTGAATTTAACACACATGGTTTTAGTTACAAAATCGTGTGTTTTTTTATTTGCTTTAAATTATTGTCCAGATGTAATGAACATAAAAAGTATTCTTTTTATCGTAGTAATGTTATCTTTTCACGATAAATTCAGTATTTCCTTTTCCTTTTTTTAATAATATTTGCTATCATAAATATAGCTATATATGAAATTTGGTGATGGGTAGTGGATGAATTTACGTTTATAGATACGATCACGCAAAATTCTTATAGACAACCTTCATTAGTAAAAGGCATTGGTGACGATGCAGCCGTTTTTCGTCAACATACAATGGATATTGTTACTGCGGTAGATACGTTCGTAGAAGGGGTCCATTTTCGAAAAGATACCATGTCATCTTTCCATGTTGGTTATCGCGCTTTGGCAGCAAATATTAGTGATCTAGCCGCTATGGGAGCACAGCCAGCATTTTATTTAGCTTCTATTGTTATTCCTCGTCATTGGTCCAGCCAGGAAGTGCAATATATTTTCCAAGGAATGAAAAGGATAGCAACATACTATGGAATGGATTTAATTGGTGGAGACACTGTATCTGGAAGCGAGCTTGTTTTGTCAATCACAGTCATGGGTTATGTAGCAAAAGAACAAGTTCGTTACAGGAGTCATGCTGAGATAGGTGATGTGGTATTCGTCACTGGAACTTTGGGTGATTCACAAGCTGGTTACCACATTTTGACTAATACAATGGAATATAAGGATGCTGCTTATTTTATGGAACGTCATCGTACGCCAACGCCCCGTGTCGCCTTTGCAACTAGCATACCTGGAAATATCCGTGTGGCGTTAAATGATGTGAGTGACGGGATAGCGAATGAAGCAGCAGAAATTGCTACTGCTTCGAAGGTAAGTATTCAACTGCATGATGAAGCAATTCCAGTGCATAATAGTTTTTCACAGTTTTCCAAGGAAGACCAACAGCAATGGAAGTATTTTGGCGGAGAAGATTTTGAGTTAATCGGAACAATCGCTCCAAAAAATTGGAGCGTATTAGCAGCACTTGCTAAGCATTTAAATTTGCGAATAACACAGATAGGTAAGGTGTTTTTTGAAGCCAATCATAATTATGTTTATATACAAAAAGGAAATGGTCAGTTGGAAAGGTTACTTAAGCGAGGATATAACCATTTAAAGTAGGTGTACGGTTTGCAAATGTATGAGATAACAACAAATACAGAGGATACGACAATTCATTTAGGAGAAAAATTGGCTATGTTGTTAAGTCCAGGAGATGTCGTTACACTAGAAGGAAATCTTGGTACTGGAAAAACCACCTTTACAAAGGGAATAGCCGCAGGGCTTGGAGTGAAACGAAATGTATCGAGCCCCACATTTACGATAATTAAGGAATATGAAGGAGAAATACCTTTTTATCATATGGATGTGTATCGCTTGGAAAATAGTGAAGAAGATATAGGTTTTGATGAGTACTTTAATGGTGAAGGTATTACAGTTGTGGAATGGCCGCAGTATATCGGTTCGTTTTTACCAGAGAAGTATTTAGAAGTTAAACTCACCGCTATTGGTGAAAAATCGCGGAAAATTACATTTATCCCACATGGAAGTCACTTTAAGTGGGTAATAGAGCAATTAAAAAGCTAATTCGACATATGAGGAGTTATTTACATGAATATACTTGCAATGGATACGTCAAATCAAGTATTAGCTGTTGCCATTCAACGGGATAATAAAGTGGTAGGTGAAATAGTTACCAATTTAGCGAAAAATCACTCCGTACGTTTAATGCCTGCAATTGATCGACTAATGAAAGAAGTTAATATGAAGCCTGAACAATTAGAAAAAGTAATTGTTGCAAAAGGTCCGGGCTCCTATACAGGCGTGCGTATCGGGTTGGCTACTGCTAAAACGATGGCTTGGGCATTAAACATACCTGTTATTGGTGTTTCAAGCTTGGAAGTACTGGCATATCAAGGGCGCTTTTTTAATGGTGTTATCTGCCCCTTCTTTGATGCAAGAAGAGGACTAGTGTATACAGGGTGTTATCGCTGGGATAAAAATACGATGAAACTTATCCGGAAAGAAGAAAATCTTGCTATGGATATTTTGCTTAGTGAGCTTAGCAGTTTGGGTCAACAGGTAATATTTTTAAGTCCAGACATAGCGATTCATCAGGAGCAGATTAAGGGAGTACTGGGAGATTTAGCAATCATTCCTGAGGAACCAGACCATTTGCTTCGAGGAGCACACTTAATTGCTGTAGCAAAAGGGAAACAACCAGAGCCAACACATACACTTCGTCCAAATTATCTTCGCTTAGCAGAAGCAGAGGCTAAATGGTTGGAAAAAAATAAAGGTTGTTAGCCTATGATGAATAAAGAAATAGTAATTAGAAAAATGGCTCTAACAGATATAGATGCTGTTATGTGCGTAGAAAGGGAATCATTTTCTACAGCTTGGACGTTGGAAATTTTTTATCAGGAACTTACAGAAAACCCTCATGCTCATTATTTTGTAATCGAATATAACGGAAATATTGTAGGATATGCAGGTTTATGGATTGTTTTTGATGACGCACAAGTTACAAATATTGCCATTTTGCCTTCATATCGTGGAAAAAATCTGGGTGAGCGTTTGTTCCAGCATATGATGCATCATGCCTTGATCAACGGAGTTTGTCGTTTATCATTAGAAGTGAGACAATCCAATATAGTTGCGCAAAAACTGTATCGGAAATTTGGGCTCGTCCCAGGTGGAATTCGTAAGCATTATTATACAGATAATCAGGAGGACGCAATTGTAATGTGGGTGAATATAAAATGAATAAAGAAGTATTAATATTAGGTATTGAAACAAGTTGTGATGAGACTGCAGTTGCAATTGTGAAAAATGGCAAGGAAATCTTGGCAAATGTCGTGTCTTCACAAATTGAAAGCCATAAGCGTTTTGGTGGAGTTGTGCCGGAAATTGCCTCACGCCACCACGTTGAGCAAATCACATATGTATTAGAACAAGCGATGGAGCAAGCAGCTGTTTCCTGGGATGAGATTAGTGCAATAGCTGTTACAGAAGGACCGGGGTTAGTAGGCGCACTTCTGGTAGGGGTGAATGCAGCAAAAGGGCTCGCTTATGCAAAGCACAAGCCATTAATCGGAGTACATCATATTGCTGGGCATATTTATGCGAATCGCCTGCAACAGGAATTCCAGTTTCCTTTACTTGCACTGATTGTCTCTGGTGGTCACACAGAGTTAGTGATTATGAAAGCACATGGTGAGTATGAACTAATCGGGGAAACTAGAGATGATGCAGCTGGAGAAGCTTATGATAAAGTTGCTCGAATGTTAGATTTACCTTATCCAGGTGGGCCGGGAATTGATCGGTTAGCAGAGTTGGGAGAAGAAACGATTGCATTCCCACGTGCTTGGCTAGAAGAGGGCAGCTACGACTTCAGCTTTAGTGGATTGAAATCTTCGGTTATAAATACAATCCACAATGCAAAACAACGTGGGGAGACGTTGAAACCAGCGGATATTGCAGCTAGCTTTCAAGCGAGTGTGGTAGATGTGTTAACAACTAAAACAGTACGGGCTGCAAAACAATATAACGTAAAACAAGTGATCGTAGCCGGAGGCGTTGCGGCAAACAAAGGACTTAGGTCGTCTTTGCAACAGGAATTTGCAAATTTGGAGATTCCTATACAAATCCCCCCGCTTTATTTATGTACAGATAACGCTGCGATGATTGCAGCTGCTGGTGCGATTGCTTTTGCACAAGGAAAATGGTCTACACTGGACTTAAACGCTCGTGCCTCTATGCCGTTAAAGTAATCCAAGTTATACACACCTCTGTGCATAACTGTAAAAAATGTTGTTATAACAATATTGCATCAGTGGATGTTTTTTGTGGATAAATGCTATGTTGGTTGTGGATATTGTGAATAACTTCCATAATAACTTGCGATTAGCTACTTGCAAACATGTTTACGATGTGGATAATTAGAAATAGAGTAAATGTAGAAATTTGGTGATCAGCAATGTCAAAAAAGCAATCCTATTTTGTACAAACAGATTTAATTTCAATTTTTATTTTACTTGTATGTGTTAGTCTGCTTGCCATTTATAATGCCCAACAATTAGAGCAATATGGGGGTAAAAACTTTTTATTACAGCAGGCAGTTTGGTTTACGGTAGGAGTGGGTATTGTAGCTGCTATTCAATACTTAGATGTGGAACAGATTTATAAAACAAGTGTATATGTTTATGCATTCGGCTTATTCGTATTGTTAGTATTGATAATCAGTCCAGCAAGTATAGCTCCGGTGAAAAATGGTGCAAAAAGCTGGTTTGATTTAAAAGTTGCTACTCTCCAACCATCTGAATTTACAAAAATAACGACGATCGTTTATATGGCAGCAATTATTCACAAGCATAAAGAAAAATTTGTTATACCGACAATCAAATCGGACTTAAAATTGCTCATTAAAATTCTGGCCATTGTCGCTGCTCCTGTGTTATTAATTATGCGGCAACCTGACTTTGGTACCTCTATGGTTTATCTATTTATAGCTGGTGTTATTATAATTCTTTCAGGTATTAATTGGAAAATCATTACAACATTAATAGTCAGTATTTCTTCTGCAGTAGGAGCCTTATTAACTTTTATCGTTAAGTTTCCTGAATTAGCAAAAAAGCTGGTCGGCAAAGGACAGGAATACCAAATAGACCGCATACTGACCTGGTTTGATCCTACGCAAGAAGCAAGTGACGCCTCATGGCATTTTGATCAGGCTTTTATGGCACTTGGCTCCGGGCAATTATTTGGCAAAGGATTAGGTAATCAGCAAGTGCCATTTCCAGAAGCGCAAACCGACTTTATATTCTCCATCATAGGTGAAAGTTTTGGCTTTGTCGGCAGTGCGCTCGTTATCTTTTTATACTTTATTTTCCTGTATAAATTGGTGATGATTGGCCTTTCGATTTATAAACACTCTGCCTTTGCTGCGTATACATGTTTTGGCTATATGAGCCTAATGCTTATCCATGTGTTTCAAAATATTGGCATGGCTTTAGGAATCATGCCAGTAACAGGAATACCGCTACTTTTAGTAAGCTATGGTGGAAGCTCGGTGATGGCAGCCATGCTTGGTTTCGGGGTAATTTACCGGATTGCTGTGGAAAACTCTATTCAAAATGATTATTTATTTAAATAATGCTTGTGGATAACCAACAATCGACAGTATTATCCACAAGAATAAAAATTTATTGCCAGTCTGCACGGATAAAAGTCAAATACCCCTCATGACAAGCAAATGTCATGAGGGATATTAATCTTCCAGTAATATTGTCCATTCTTCCATTAATTGATCGATCTTCTGTTTACGTTGATTTACCTCTTGGGATAGTTCCAACGCTTTTTCATGATCTTGATATACTTCTGGTAATTCCATCTTGCCTTCCAATTGTTCTACTTGACCCTCTAACTGTTCAATTTCTGTTTCCAGTTCTTCAATGCGTCTTTGTTTCTTTCGTTCTTCTCGCTGCATTTGCTTATCACGCTCAAAATCACGTCTTCTTTCACCAGAGGAGATTTTACCGCTATCCTGTTGTGTTTTATTTAATCGTTTTAATTCTGCTTCTTCCGCCTTTTTTTCCAAATAATAATCATAATCTCCAAGATAGATCGTAGTTTTTAATTTTTGCAGTTCTGCCACTTGATCGGCGATTTTATTAATAAAATAACGGTCATGCGATACAAATAAGATTGTACCAGGGAAGTCGGTTAATGCCGCTTCTAATACTTCTTTACTATCGATGTCTAAATGGTTAGTAGGTTCATCGAGAATTAATAGATTTGCTTCTTGCATCATCAATTTTGCTAAAGCTAATCGCGCTTTTTCACCACCACTTAAAGCATTTACAAGTTTTAACACGTCATCTCCAGAAAACAGGAAATTACCGAGTACGGTTCGAATATCTTTCTCATTCGTCGTTGGGTAGTCGTCCCATAATTCCATAAGTACTGTTTTGGAGGAGTGTAAATTTGCTTGTTCCTGATCATAATAGCCGAATTGTACATTGGTTCCGAGCTGAACAGTTCCTTGAGTTGCTTTTAGTTGTCCAGTCACAATTTTTAATAACGTCGTTTTACCAATTCCGTTTGGCCCAACAAGAGCAATTCTTTCTCCTCGGTTAATCTGCAGATCTACATGTTGAAATAAATACTCTGTTTCACCTGGATATCGTAATGACAAATCGTTTAATTTCAGCACATCATTACCACTTCGACGATTAATCCTAAATGAAAATGATGCAGAGGCTTCATCACCTAATGGTTTATCTATTCTTTCCATTTTTTCCAGTTGTTTACGTCTGCTTTGGGCTCGCTTCGTTGTCGAAGCTCGGACAATGTTCCGCTGAATAAAGTCTTCCATTTTCATAATTTTTGTTTGTTGCTTTTCATACTCTTTCCATTCTTTTTCAAAATCAAGTGCTTTTTGCTGTAAGTATTTACTATAAGTTCCCACGTATCGTTTTGTCTGATGTCGAGAGATTTCATAAACAATAGACACTGTCTTATCCAAAAAATAACGGTCGTGTGACACAACAACGACAGCCCCGGGATAATTGCTTAGATAACTTTCCAGCCAGTTTAATGTTTCAATGTCCAAATGGTTGGTCGGTTCGTCTAAAATAAGTAACTGTGGCTTTTTTAACAACAGCTTTCCTAATGAAAGCCTTGTTTTTTGCCCGCCACTAAGTGTTTGAATCGGTGTGTCATAATCAAACATGTGAAAATCCAATCCGTTTAAGACGGCTTTTATATCTGCTTCATAAGTATAACCCCCATTTTGTTCATAGCTGTGCTGTAGGCGGTCATAATCATGTAATAATTTTTGATAAGCTTCGCGACTGTAGTTTGCAGCTTGCTCCATTTGCTGTTCCATGAAGCGAAGCTGTTGTTCTTGTTTTTTTAGTTCAGGAAATACAGTAAGCATTTCCTGCCAAATCGTTTTTTTAGATTCTAGCGTCGTATGTTGCGCGAGATAACCCATTGTCAGATCTTTAGGTCGGAATAATTCACCCTGATCGTAACTTAGTTCTCCTGTCATTATTTTCAATAAAGTAGATTTTCCCGAGCCATTTCTTCCAACAATTGCTATTCGGTCATGGTCTTTTACTTCCAGCTTTATATTTGATAAGATTTTATCAGCACCAAATGATTTTGTAAGTTCGTTGATTTGCATCAGTATCATTATATTCACCCCATCTCTCCTAGTGTATCTTACTTACCTAAAATCAATCAATATAATTGTGAACTAAGTCACGACTTATTTCCATATTTCTGTTAAAATAAAGGAGAGATAGTGAGAGATTAAATATATTATAAAAAAAGCTTTACGTTTTTTAGGTATCTACCTTTCCTTGCTTACATGAAAAAGAAAAAAGAACGACGAATAAGTAAATTTCCTTTAGTTTCCATTTTTAACAGAGGAATAAAAAGAAATTGATAGGAAGGGAGTTATATTGCCTTAGGTTCTTTGTATATGGAAGTGTAAATGATTCGAATAAGTTTATGTAAAGCACATTGTTGTAGAATGGACGATATTTGCGATATGTATCGAGAAAATGGATCATTTTAAAGTATTAAGCATCCTTTTTCCTATAGCATAAGAACTGATTTTGTATTTTTTGTTGCGTTTTTATGTAAGCGATATACAATTTTGTTTAGGAAAATGTTAACGGTAGAACGGTAGAGCCGAGATATTAGTTGATAGTATAGTTTTAACGAACAACCAATATTGAAGTGAAGGAAGGAATTATTATGATGGAGCAAAATAAAATACCTCAAGCGACTGCAAAGCGTTTACCACTGTATTATCGATTTATAAACAATTTAAATCATCAAGGAAAAAAGCGTGTATCTTCAAAAGAACTTAGCGATGCAGTTAAAGTTGATTCAGCTACAATTCGTAGAGATTTCTCGTATTTTGGCGCGTTAGGTAAAAAAGGGTACGGTTACAATGTGGAATATTTACTTGAGTTTTTTCGGAAAACATTGGATCAGGATGAAACGACAGATGTTGCACTCATTGGTGTTGGTAATTTAGGTACTGCATTTTTACATTATAATTTTATGAAAAACAATAATATAGCAATTAAAATGGCGTTTGATAGTGATCCTAAAAAAGTAGGAACCACGATTAGTGATGTCCCAGTGTACCATATTGAAGAATTAGATGAAAAATTGGGCGATATTCAAGTGGCGATATTAACCATCCCCGCAAGTGAAGCACAAAGTATGGCTGACCATTTAATTGGACAGGGTGTTGAAGGAATATTGAATTTCACACCAGCGAGAATTACTGTACCACCAAATATTCGAGTACATCATATCGACCTAGCAGTAGAATTACAAGCATTGGTTTATTTCTTAAAACATTATCCTCTTACTACAGATGAAGAAGAGTAAGAGGAGTAAGCAAGGTGGATATAGATAGCTTTTTCTGCAATGGGCTAACAAATTTATATGCTTATAGAGTAAACGAGCAGGAATAAGGAAGTTTCCCCCTTATTCCTGCTTGTTGTTGCGTTTGCGCTGAAAGTAAATAGCTAGTAAACGGATGCCAACACCAGTCTCAAGCGTAGCAAATAATGCTAAGACCATCGTTGTTATATTCCACATTGTCTCGTCTACACTTAAAATAGCAACATATGTAAAGAATGCTCCCATAATAAGATAGATGATCCCCATTGTCTTGGGTGAAATTCTCATAATTTAAAGCCTCCAACAATAAAACGTTTTCTATTTTACGTTCAATTTTAATTACTTGGGATCTTCGTCTATTACAATAGCGCAGGAACCAGAACATAGCAGTATTTGGTTTCGCTAACTATTAAAAATAGCCAAAGAGAATAGTTTGCAGTTCGTTTAGCTGTTTTTCCAGTTCTGCGGGATCCATGTTATATTGTGCAATTACAACAAGCCCGTTCATTGCCATATGAGCAAAAATGGGGACGATGATTCGTTTTGTTTCCACATATAAATAAGCAAACACGAGCCCCATTGTTCCGTAAACTAAGATATGCTCCGGTTCACGGTGAATCAAACCGAAAATAACTGCAGATAAAAGTGCTGCAATAAAAAAGTTCGTCCGTTTATAAAGACCTCCGAAAATAATTTTGCGAAAAATTATTTCTTCTAAAATAGGCGCAGCTAGAATTGGAATGATCATAAATAAAGGGACAGCTCGAGTCATTTCCATAATTCCTTGTGTGTTTTCGGAACCGGGTTCAACTCCAAATATCATCGTTTGAATAAAGTTAGCTATGCCTTGGCTAAATATAGCTATGAACGCACCTAAAAGGGACCAAATGATAATTCCTCCAACAGAAGCACCATCACGTTGCTGCAATCCCTGTTTCATATCAGGCTTCATCAACAACAGTACGACAATAAGACCTAATACAAAACTGATAATCGATCCATAAACAACTGCTTCTCCTTTGGTAACTGTAAATGCATTATATACTAAATTCGCTGTTAAAAAGACAGAAAACTGTGTAATAATGTAGGTAATAATAACCCACCAATATCTTTTTGGCAAAATAAAACGACTCCTTTTTTTGGTGTACATATACATTGTATTCATACTTTTTATGATTTTTCCTAATGGAATAAAGAAAATGCAAGTAAATCGATAGTTCATTAACTAATGTATCTTGAAGCAAATGGAGTAAAACAGAATTTTTTAGTATAGTTCTTATGACCTCGTATAGTATTTTATTATAGGGAGTTAAAAACCCAGCAGAAATACTATTCTGCGTTTAACTTACAAATGCGTAGCCTAACTCCACCTGTTTTAGACGCTATCCGCTTTTAGACTTATCCTTTTTGTCTAGTCAAATGTAACCTACCTAAATATTCAAGCTAAAAGTGTGAGTTTAGTCTCCCTTTGAGGTTGCTTCAACCCATAGTCTCTGAGCAGGTCTTTAGCCTAAAAACGACTTTAGTTGTCGACATTTACCTTTAACAAGTGGTTGTATAAGTAGTTATATTTGATTCATCTTATCTATTAACGATAACATAGGATGTACATGTTATTTTATCATAAATAGATGATTCTATATAACAGAAAGATTGAACGTATATGTATGGGCTAAATAGTTTGGTATATTACATCTTACTGCTTAAGATTATATTTCTGTAAAAAATAATATAAAAAAATATGCTTTCATACTTGCATTTTTATCTGGAATTATTTATTATAATAATTGGAATTAGCACTCACCTAATTCGAGTGCTAATAAAAATATGAGAATAGAATTAAGGAGGCTTTCTACACATGATTAAACCACTAGGAGATCGCGTTGTTATCGAGCTTGTTGAACAAGAAGAAAAAACTGCAAGCGGTATCGTACTTCCTGACTCTGCACAGGAAAAACCACAGGAAGGAACAGTTGTTGCAGTTGGCTCTGGACGTGTAACGGATAAAGGTGAAAAGGTTGCCTTGGAAGTTGCTGAAGGAGATCGGATCATCTTTTCGAAATTTGCCGGTACGGAAGTGAAATACGAAGGCAAAGAATACTTAATTCTTCGTGAGAACGACATCCTGGCTGTAGTAAGCTAATCTCGATATAAATATAGAAAATACTTAACTTGTATAAACCAAAGGAGGATTTATCGATGGCTAAAGAAATTAAATTTAGTGAAGATGCTCGTCGCGCAATGCTACGTGGGGTAGATGCATTAGCAGATGCGGTAAAAGTTACATTAGGACCTAAAGGACGTAATGTTGTATTAGATAAAAAATTTGGTTCACCGCTTATTACCAATGATGGTGTAACGATTGCAAAGGAAATCGAGCTAGAAGATCATTTTGAAAATATGGGAGCTCAGTTAGTATCAGAAGTTGCTTCTAAAACAAATGATGTTGCTGGTGACGGTACAACGACAGCAACTGTATTAGCTCAGTCCATGATTCGTGAAGGTCTTAAAAACGTAGCATCCGGTGCTAATCCAGTTGGCGTTCGTCGTGGAATCGAAAAGGCTGTTGAAGTAGCAGTAAAAGAACTAAAAGATATTTCCAAGTCAATCGAAAGCAAGGAATCTATTGCTCAAGTAGCAGCAGTTTCTTCTGACGATGCAGAAGTTGGTAACCTAATTTCTGAAGCAATGGAACGTGTTGGTAACGACGGGGTTATTACTATTGAAGAGTCAAAAGGTTTTAACACAGAGCTAGAAGTAGTTGAAGGTATGCAATTTGACCGTGGATATGCTTCTCCATACATGGTAACAGACCAAGACAAAATGGAAGCAGTTTTAGAAAACCCGTACATCCTAATTACGGATAAGAAAATCGGTAACATTCAAGAAGTATTACCTGTACTTGAGCAAGTTGTACAGCAAGGAAAACCTTTATTGATGATTGCTGAAGATGTAGAAGGCGAAGCGCTTGCTACATTGGTAGTTAACAAATTGCGTGGAACATTCAATGCAGTAGCTGTAAAAGCCCCTGGATTTGGTGACCGTCGTAAAGCAATGCTTGAAGATATTGCGACTTTAACTGGTGGAGAAGTGATTACAGAAGATCTCGGTTTAGATCTTAAGAGTGCTACAATGGATCAGCTAGGTCGTGCTGCTAAAGTAGTTGTTACAAAAGAACATACTACAATCGTAGAAGGTTCTGGTAATCCTGAAGCTATCTCTGCACGTGTTGCGCAAATCCGTGCACAAGTGGAAGAAACAACTTCTGAATTTGATAAAGAAAAACTACAAGAACGTTTAGCTAAGCTAGCAGGTGGAGTGGCAGTTGTTAAAGTTGGAGCTGCAACAGAAACGGAATTAAAAGAACGTAAGCTACGTATTGAGGATGCTTTGAATGCTACACGTGCAGCTGTAGAAGAAGGTATTGTTGCCGGTGGTGGTACAGCATTCATGAACATTTACAACAAAGTAGCTGAACTAAGCCTTGAAGGTGACGAAGCAACTGGTGCTAACATTGTACGTCGTGCTATGGAAGAGCCAGTACGTCAGATCGCACACAATGCTGGTTTAGAAGGATCTATCATTGTTGAGCGTCTGAAAGGCGAAAAAGTTGGTATTGGCTACAATGCTGCTACTGGCGAATGGGTAGACATGGTTGAAGCTGGTATCGTTGACCCAACAAAAGTTACTCGCTCTGCACTTCAAAACGCTGCATCCGTAGCTGCAATGTTCTTAACTACAGAAGCAGTAGTCGCTGATAAGCCTGAAGAAGAAGGCGCAGGCGGCGGAATGCCTGACATGGGCGGCATGGGTGGAATGGGCGGCATGATGTAAAAATCCACTCAAGAATGTTGATATAGCAACATCTTAAGCGGATATTCTACCGTCAAAACCCTAAAAAGTAACATAAAAATAACATTTTTTAAGAAATTAAGTTAGAAAGGGCGTCTTTGTATAAAGTTCTTACTTTTGCAGAGGCGTCCTTTTTCATTTTAGTTGTTACGTGAGTATAAATTTTCGGCTCTATACTAAATGTTGGGGTTCCCACACAATTTGCGCATAAAAAAATATACACGCAAACATCCAATTCTTTTAT
>NZ_QWLJ01000062.1 GCF_009917385.1 Roseburia sp. 1XD42-34
ATCTATGCCTCAAATGGATAATTAGCGCTTGACTTGAAGCATTACTTTTTATGCAACGCTAGTGTAATTTCCTAGACCATTAAAAAAGCTGGCTATTTTACAGGCAACTCGATTATAAAGGTTTTTCACTTAACTGCTCGTTAAAGCGTTCAAAAAATAAATCTGCTTCAGATTCCAGTTCCTCATCATTTGTATCCGGTAAAGGAGGTAAGTCATCCAAAGACGTTAAGCCAAAATAGGTTAAAAACTCTTTTGATGTGGCAAAAAGAATCGGTTTTCCAACCGTATCTTTCCTACCTACCTCTTCAATTAGAAGTCGAGATAAAAGTGTTTGTACAGGACGATCACTTTTCACCCCACGAATTTCTTCAATTTCTGTACGTGTAATTGGTTGGTTATAAGCGATAATAGCAAGTGTCTCTAACGCTGCCTGAGACATTCTAGTAGCCTGAGGCGTTTCCAATAATTTTTTGTAATATGAACTATGCTCTGGTCTAGTAGTCAAATGAAATACTTCGTGTGCCTGCATGATTCGTATACCCCGGTCTGTATTTTCATATTCCTGCTTTAGTTCATCCAAGACAAGTTCCACAGTTGCTTCTGTCACTTCCAAAACATCCGACAATTGTTTCACTGTTATTCCTTCATTGCCTGAGGCAAATAGCAGACCTTCCACAATTGCTTTTAATTTATTTATTTCCACCTTTATTCCTCCATGCTAAACACGTATAATTCGGTTAATTGCTTTTCTTGTTTACAATAAACTTGATTTTTTTTCATTAACTCTAATAATGCGATAAATGTTACTACGATATGTGAGCGTGACGGCACTGCAAATAAGTGATCAAACAAAATTCCTTTTTTAGCTAATTTTACCTTCTGCAGTACTTCTTTCATTCTTTGTTCAATCGGGATTTCAGACCTTTCAATTTTTGTTTCTAGAGGTGCATCCCATTTTTTACGTTCAAACATTTTACGTAATGCTGCTAACATGTCGTAAATAGATGTCTCTCCTTGCACCATCTGTGGGGGCGGAGTAATACTTTCATCAAACGCCACGGGTTCTCTGGTATAAATTTGATTTGCTTCTTTTTCTATCAACTGCAATTGCATAGCTGCTTCTTTGTATTTTCGATATTCAATTAAGCGTTGCATGAGATCTTCTCGAGGATCTTCTATATATTCCTCTGTTTCTTCATTTAATTCAGGTTTTGGTAACAGCATTTTACTTTTTATTTCTACCAAGGTCGCTGCCATAACTAAGTATTCACTAGCGATATTCAACTCTAGCCGTTTCATGGTGTGAATGTAATGCATATACTGCTCCGTAATTTGCGCTACCGGTATATCATAAATATCAATTTCATATTGATTAATTAAATGGAGTAATAAATCTAGCGGGCCTTCAAAGGCATCCAATTTCACCTGATAAGCTTGCAATTTATTGCCTCCTTTCCTCAAATTTATCGTATTAATTACAAACGCCTATACACGATTTTAACTTCTAACATACGTTAGTACTGTAAGATAAATGTTAGTTAACTCAACAACATTTAGGCTAAGAAGAAAAAGGAGGTATATCATTATGAGTGGTGGATATGGTTACGGTGGTGGATTCGCGTTAATCGTTGTATTATTCATTCTGTTGATTATTGTTGGTGCTGCATGGCTCTAAAATAAAGAAGCTTTTTACATGGTTAAGCAGCACACGAAAATAAAAGCCGGCCTCTCTAGGCTGGCTTTTTATTCATCGTTGCTTTCGGATTCAGTTGATTCATCACACTTTTGATAAAACTCCTGAATTTCTTTCGTCGTAGAAACGGAATAGTTATTTCGATAAAGCTTATCGATTTCAATAACCATCTTTCTTCCGATGCCTAAATTACGATGGGATGGATTTACGGACACATGCTGAATAATAGCATCAGTTTCATTTTCAATCCGGATCCCAATCGCCCCTAGAACATCATCTTCTTCCTTCCATAAATACAAATGCCAATCAGTATTAGTTTCATATTCTTTAATCGTTTGCTGTAATTTTTTGACATCCTTTTCTTCAGGCATAAAAGAAAGCAAACCCATTGCTATTTTTTCTAAATTTTTCTTAAAGCGAATTAACATAAATACCCCTCATTAACAAAATAGCTTATCGACGAACTTTAGACAAACAAGCTATTGGTTTTAAGCGGACAACATGATAACTGTATATGAATTAAGATTCAACAATGCTCATAATTATATTTGCATGTTTCCTTTGTTTTGTCAAATATGTAGTCGAGATAGATCTTATACAAGCTTTATCAAAACTAGACAAAATCACTCATTTTTTAATGTTGCTACTTAGCAGAAGTTGTAAAATCATCCATCCATCTGTCTGTTTTTCATTCCACTGAAAAGGAATCAAATTAACGACCGCAATCCAAAGATTGAACCACATAAACAGTTGAATGAAAACGGAAGAAGCAATCTGACTAATACCCCAAAATATAATAGCTATTAGACTACTGAACAAAGGTCCAGCAGCAGTTATAAGAAGCTTTTCCCGTCTGGTATAGTCAGGTTGACGAACACTAGTAGCCATACCTCCCGCAAAAAATAAGGGGGCAATGGTAAAGCGAAACCTACCCATGTTTATTATTTTTTTCACAGTTCCTGCGCCAATAGATATATAGACCTTTTCTGCTCGAAAAAACCATGCAGCTATAGCATGCCCAAACTCATGGGATAATATACTAATCGGAGCTACAAAAACTATGAGGTAAAACAGCAGAAGAGCATGCATCATTTCCACCTCAGCATAAAGTAAAACTTCCTTTAGTGGGGGCTCACCCCCTATGGTTTGAAGTAGAATAAAGGCTAAACCCGCAGGTGCCATAGAAAAAGGAAACATACTTTTTCTGCGGAACAAGCCTCCTGCGATTAACTTCCTGTGAACCCAAACGAATCCGGAATGTAGGCGCCGTTCCCTTCCACTTAAAATATTGCACCTTCCATAGAACTCTTAAAGCGAGAGCCTTACGTTAGAATACATAGTTAAGCAGTATAAACTTTGACTTCCTTCATGACGTCACCATTTTTCATCGACGTTGCAAACTCCATTCCTGTTGTTACTTGACCAAATACGGTATGAACACCATTTAAATGCGGTTGTGGTTCATGTACAATGAAAAATTGGCAACTTCCTGTATCCTTTCCAGCATGAGCCATAGACAGGGAACCTTCTTGATGTTTATGCGGATTTCCTTCTGTTTCACATTTAATCGTATATCCTGCTGATCCTGTTCCGTTACCAACTGGACAGCCTCCTTGACTGACAAATCCTGGAATAACACGGTGAAAAGTTAGCCCATTATAAAAGCCTTCATTAGCTAGCTTTTCAAAATTTGCAACTGTGTTTGGAGCAGCATCCTCATATAAATCAAATTCAATTTTAGTATCGTTTTCCATTAGAATATATCCTTTTTTTGCCATTCTATAAATCTCCTTTTCTACCTAGACTAAGATCTATTTTATCATTTAATGCTAAGTGTGCAAAGAAATTACCACGTGTTGAGTCTGTCAGGTATTTAAGAAACTACTCTCATTTTGTGCTTTGCTTGCTTTTAGCGACATGGACAAAGGAATTTTAAATCCGAACTATAAAAAAGTGACGGTTGGATACATATAACCACCGACATATAACTTCGCGCACTTTAATCAGAGCAACTAATGAACCTCATCAAGCTAAAGCACTGTGTAGTCTCGCCGGTACCTTTCCTCCCATAGAATCTACATATATTTCCGGAGCGAAATGACTATATGGAATACATAGCATTGTTAAGCCCCAGCCTCAGACAAGTAAAGGAGAACTTTCATCTCCCACTATTGTTAGATATCCGCTGGTTCCTAACCCATTCCTTCCAATAATATCAAACATGAGAGCTTTCTTCTTAATCCCTTCAATTGTGAATTTGCTGTCTATCTTCTCGTAAGCATTTTACCCATTCCCCCAGAAACTATTCATAACTCAAATCGTTACGAATAACATCTTGATAGGTTTCCCGTTGAACGACAAGCTTGTCGTCCCCATTTTCTACAAACACAACTGCTGGCTTGGCAAAACGATTGTAATGATTCGCCATCGAATATCCATACGCACCCGTTGAAAAAACAGCTAGAATATCATTTTGCGAAACATGTGGTAAAGGAAGATCCCAAATAAGCATATCTCCTGACTCGCAACATTTTCCAGCAATGGATACAGTTGTTTCTGATGGTACAGCTGCCTTATTAGCGAGCACAGCTTCATACTTTGCCTGATACAGTGCTGGACGTAAATTATCTGTCATGCCTCCATCAACCGCTACATAATTACGAATTCCGGGAATTTCTTTCATCGATCCGACTGTATATAAAGTAATTCCAGCATTACCTGCAATTGCTCTACCTGGCTCTAACCATATTTCTGGCATAGGGATAGCTAATGATTCTACTTGGTGTTTTACCTCATTTACTAACTCTTTTACAAATGAGGCGTAAGGTATAGGAGAATCATCTTTCGTATAGCGAATCCCATAACCTCCGCCTAAATTTAACACATTCGGTATATAGCCATGCTTCTTTTTCCATGTACGTAATTCCTCAAACAACACATTTGTTGCAAGTATAAAGCGATCTGCTTCAAAAATTTGCGAGCCAATATGGCAATGAAGACCCCTAAAGCGAATATGTGGATTATCTCGCATTTGTAAAAACGCGGTTTCTGCCTGTCCATTTTGTAAGCTGAATCCGAATTTGGAATCCTCATTTCCAGTCATAATATACTGATGTGTTTGGGATTCAATCCCTGGTGTAACACGCATTAAAACATCCATCTGTTTATCATACGTTTTCAATAAGCTGCAAATATGTTCCATTTCTTGGAAATTATCTACTACAATACATCCGATATTATGTTCTATGGCCATCCTTAGCTCAGCAACGCTTTTATTATTCCCGTGAAAATGAATCTTTTCGGTTGGGTATCCAGCCTGTATGGCTGTATATAACTCTCCCTCAGAGACAACATCCAAATACATGCCTTCTTGTTTAATAACTTGAACCATGGCGATGGATGAAAAAGCTTTACTGGCGTATGCAACTTTTGCAGTTACACCCATATTTTGTAACGTGTTTACAAACGCCCGACAATTGTCACGAATCATTTGGACATCATAAACATACAAAGGAGTGCCATATTTTTTTGCAAGCGTAACACTGTCTAAACCGCCGATTTCTAAATGACCTTGTTCATTTACAGTAAATGGATGGTTATCAATTATCATAGCTTTCAACGACCTCCGTAATCCCTTCAACGCTATTTATAATTTAAAACTTTATCACACCAATGTATAAAAGAAAAGAGACTTGTAAAAAAAGTCGAATTTCTTTTATACATTGGGTAGATAATTTACCTAAATTATTTTTCAGGCTGGCGATAATTATTTTTTGGGTGGACAATGCTTGGTCTACTGTTCGTATATGGAACAGGAATTCGAACAAGCGTATGCAGCATTGCACGTGGGTTAAACGGAATAAATGGCCACAAATAAGGTGTTCTTAAAGATTTAAGGTGAATTAGGAACAAGATATGGACTAAGAACATACTGACAAAACCAATTACACCAAATAAGCCAGTAATAATCACAAATAAAATATTGACTATTTTATTCGATACACTTAATTCATAACTTGGCGTTACATAACCCCCTATTGCACTAACCGATACATACAATATAACCTCAGGACTAAACATTCCAACATCAATTGCGATTTGCCCGATTAAAACAGCAGCAATTAAGCCCATTGCTGTTGATAAAGGGGTTGGTGTATGTATTGCAGCCATACGAAGGAACTCAATGCCAATAACACCCATGACTATTTGAATCGGAATAGAAATATTCCCATCTTCATTAGGACCAATAAAAGCAAGTTGTTTCGGTAACAACTCTGGCTCCATCACAAATAATAGCCATAATGGTAGTAAATACATAGAAGCAAAAACCGCCACTATACGAATCCAACGAATAAATGTCCCAATTGCAGGTGTTTGGCGATATTCTTCTGCATGTTGTAAATGGTGAAAAAATGTCGTCGGTAAAATGATTACACTAGGAGATGTATCGACAATGATTAAAACATGCCCTTCTAATAAATGATTTGCAGCAACATCTGGTCGTTCCGTATAACGGACAAGTGGATAAGGATTCCACTTCCGCTGAATAATAAATTCATCTACCGTTTTATCTGCCATTGAAATACCATCTACTTCAATTTCTTGAATCCGGTCTTTAATCAATTGAACAAGTCCTTCATCAGCGACATCATTTATATAACTTAGACAAACATCTGTTTTTGAGCGTTCTCCCACTTTTAGCATTTCATTGCGTAATCTCGGGTCGCGAATTCTTCTTCTAGTTAAAGCTGTATTTTCGATTATATTTTCCGTATAGCCATCTCTAGAACCGCGGACTACTCGTTCAATATCGGGTTCTTCGGGCGTTCTACCAGGATAATTTCGCACATCTATAACAAAAGCAAATCGTTCCCCACCTATAAAAAGAACGATTAACCCGGATAACATTTGATCTACAGCTTCATCCATTGTTTTAACTTGTTCAACTTGTTGATGAATAAGACGGTTTTCAATGATTTCTGGAAGTTTTCTTCCATTTGATTCATGATCATTTAAATTTACAAGCTCTTTTAATAAGTCTTGAATGACAATCGAATCACATAACCCCGTCACATAATAAATGTGAATATCACGCTTTAATAATACAAGCTTGCGAAATCCTAAGTCAAAGGACACACCTATTCCCAATCTGGTTTTCATATAGTTTTCTGTATGTTTGAGCCTGGGATTCACAGGAATCTTTTGATCATGCTGAGTCATATGTAGGCCCCCTTTGTATTTTACGTGACATGAAAATTAATCTTATTGACGATTTTGTTAATTATCACAAGCTTTTTTACTATTGTTTTACAAAATATAACCATTGAAATAAAGAGCCGGCTATTTTCCCAAACACAATCGCCATTAGTAGCCAGAGTAGATATTTTTCAATCCCTATCCGTTTGTATAGTATTGGAAACACATTTAACACCTCTGCTAATGCAGCTGCTAACATACCGTTAAAAACCCCTTGGAGTAATCCCCATATAGCTATAACAATGACAGAATTCCCCCACGTAATCGAAGTAAATGATAAATATGTTCCAAACAAACTTCCTAAAAGAATGCACGCTGTGTAAATAGGTAAGAACGTTTCCGTTTTACTTAATTGAATTAGCCGAGGTACGATTCCTAAAATGGTAATAAACGCTACATAACCAGCCCCAACGGCAAGACCTGCACTAAATCCAATTAAGGATTCAAGAAGGCGTATGAGGAGGATCGACATCGTTGCATGCATTTTCATAATGAATGACGTAGTTATCCAAATCTTGCTGGTAATTGTAGATCTCTACTTCTAAAGGACTCGGTTCTTCGTTAAAGCGTTTATTAAACCAGTGATTAAAAAAAAGCAACATCCCTATTCCTAAACCAAAAGAATAAGGAATTTGCAGCCATAAAGGGTATTCCTCCTGTTCTCCTGTCAATAAATAATGAATTTTTTGATGTACTTCCTGCATACTTACATCATAATGAAAGTTCATTATTGTCATAGCTGTTCCGACAAAGATTAACACCCATACTCCGAAAGCAATGAAAACAGTAGGCGATTTTCGTTGCTTCTCGATGCGAACAATGGTTTGATTTGGTCCAACTAATTGGAATTCTAAATCTGGAAAATCACGATTCAAGTGTTCAATAACTAAAAAACTGTCGATCACGACAATGTTTTTATCTTTCTTACCTAAACGATATATTGGCATATCTTCAAGCTGTCTTTTTTTTGCATCATTTGTAGAAATAACAGCTATATCCTTTAGCCGTAATACTTGGTACCTAGTTAGTTCCATATTTTTTTTCATACGCAGATAAACCTGGTGGTTCGGCATCCTTCTCCCTCCAACTGCTAGTGAACTTGTATCATTTAGTATTTACTAAAACAGTGAAATTTACACGGTTTATTTATGTAGAGTTTGTTTTAACAAAGAACAACCGCGCCAATTATCACAAAAATAATCCCGTATACCTCACCGGGTAACGGGATCATGTAACAACCAGTTTCAGTTAGAATAAAGATATCTAGGCGTCAATATAAAGCTTCATTTCTTCGAGAATTTTTTTCTCCAATCGGGATACTTGAACTTGCGAAATACCAAGACGTTTAGCTACTTCGGATTGCGTTTGGTCTTTGTAGTAGCGCAAGTAAACAATTAGCCTCTCTCTTTCACTGAGACCACGAATTGCTTCTTGTAACGTGATGCGTTCAAACCATTTTGAGTCTTCGTCCGATATTTGATCTAATAACGTAATTGGGTCACCATCATTCTCAAATACGGTTTCATGAATTGACTGAGGAGATTTACTTGCTTCTTGAGCATGGACAACTTCCTCTGGTGAAATGTCCAATGCTTCTGATATTTCATTTACTGTTGGTGACCTACCAAATTTCTTTGTTAATTCATCTTTTTTCTTTCGAATACGATTACCTGTTTCTTTCAGTGATCGACTTACCTTCACAGTCCCATCATCCCGAATAAACCGTTGAATCTCACCAATAATCATCGGAACAGCATAGGTAGAAAAACGTACATCATATGATAGATCAAATTTATCAATGGACTTAATGAGGCCTATACTTCCAATTTGGAACAAATCATCAGGGTCATATCCTCTATTAATAAATCGCTGTACAACAGACCAAACGAGGCGCATGTTTTTTTCCACTAACATATCTCTTGCAGCTTTATCACCATGTTGACTTTTTTCTATTAGTGTCTTTACTTCTTTATCTGTTAGCGCTTCGCTTCTATTATCCCCTTGCACATTAACCTTCATCGGCAAAACCCTTCACGATGAGCACACCGTTTTCGCGTTTGTCAATTGTTTCGTCATGTGTACAGTCGTTCCCTGACCAGGGTTAGATATAACCTCCACTGTGTCCATAAAATTTTCGATGATTGTAAATCCCATACCAGACCTTTCTAACTCAGGTTTGGAAGTGTATAACGGTTGCCGGGCTTCATCAATATCCTCGATTCCCGTTCCGTTATCTTTAATGGTTAATTCAACCTCTCCATCCATTATTGCACAAGTTATCGTTACTTCATGATACGGTTCATTATTATAAGCATGAATAATACAGTTGGTTACGGCTTCTGATACGACTGTTTTGATTTCTGTAAGCTCATCCATTGTTGGATCTAGCTTACTTACAAAAGCAGCCACTGTTACTCTAGCAAAAGATTCATTTTCACTAACACTTGAAAAGGTAACTGTCATTTCATTTTTCACGATGCCACCCCCAATGTTTCTAAAGCAAATTGTTCGTTCTCTTCTAAGCGAACAATCTTAAATAACCCTGACATTTCAAATAATCGTCTGATAGGAGGAGATATGGAGCAAACTACCATCTCCCCTCCTAACTGCAATACTTCTTTATACCTCCCTAGTACAACTCCGAGACCCGAACTATCCATAAAATCCATGGCTTCCAGATTTAATACAACATGTTTGACATCATGTTCATACATCACTTTTTTCCATTCCATTCGCAGTTGTTCTGCTTCGTGATGATCTAATTCTCCGGCAAGTCGGACGACTAATACATTCTCCTTTACAGCAAATGTTGAATGAAGTGCCATTGCCATTTCTCCTCCTTATTTCTTAACTGCCCTTGCTTTTATAATTCGAGCATCTACAATATAAATCCTGCTAGTTGACAAAAGAAGAAGTAGTTCCCCTAAAAAAGAACTAATTAATCATTTTTCGCCAATTTTTGCCATGTTCGCTTCCAAAGCGTACCATAAGAAGCATTCTCAATCGGTTCTTTAACAGTTAGATCACTTCTGGATAGTATATTTTCACCATCCTTTACAATGAGCTCCCCTACAGTTTCCCCTTTTTGCACAGGAAGCTGCATATCTTCTTTCATGGCAATCTCTGTCGTTACGTTTTCCATCGAGTCTCCTCGCTTAAATAATGTGCTGATAGATTCTGAAGCTACTATATCCGTTTGTTTATTTTCAGCTTTAGTTAGTTTTAACTCGGTGATTTTATCCCCTTTGTCAAATAACTTTTTCGTCTGAAAATGGTTGAATGCATAGTCAAGCATTTGGGAAACTTGTTCATTTCTTTCTTTAGAAGAGCTAGAACCCATTACTACTGCAATAACACGCATATCTTCTTTTTCCGCAGTTGCAGTTAAACAGTATTTTGCATCACTGGTATAACCTGTTTTAAGACCATCAACGCCAGAATAAAATTTAACTAAGCGATTTGTATTGACGAGCCAAAATTCATTCTCTTGCCCTTTGCGTAAATAATCCTCATAAATGGAGGTATAATTGGTAATATCCTCGTACTTTAATAACTCTTTAGACATCACAGCCATATCATAAGCTGTGCTGTAATGATCATCAGCAGGAAGTCCTGTTACATTTTGAAATTTGGTATTCTTTAGTTGTAATTCCTTTACTTTCTCGTTCATTTTGTGTACAAAAGCACCTTCGCTTCCGGCTATGCGTTCTGCCAAAGCAACACTTGCATCATTTCCCGAAGCGATTGCAATGCCTTTTAATAGATCGTCCACTGTCATTTCTTCTCCAGCTTCCAAGAAGATTTGTGATCCGCCCATGGAAGCCGCATGTTCACTAACTCTAACTTTTTCATCCAGTTTTAACTTCCCTTCATCCAAAGCTTCCATGATTAATAATAAAGTCATAATTTTTGTCATACTAGCTGGTGAGAGTTTTTCATGTTCATTTTTGTTAAATAACACTTTGCCCGTGTCACGTTCCATTAAAAGGGCCGATTTAGCATCGTTCGCTAGATTTTGACCTTTCGTACTTTTCTTTTCTTCCGCACTAACAAAAGTCATTGTATTCATAGTCATCATACATACGATGCTAATGATCCATAGAGCTTTTTTCATTCTTTTCCCTCCAATATTTCTATGTAGCTTGTTCAAATGCCACTTTGGATGTTTTAAAAGCAAAAACATACTTCTAGTTTCATTTCAGACGTCATACATATAGGTTCGCCAATTTTTTCTTTTTTTATACCAATCTTATAATTCATTTATCGGAAGTGTGAGGTGCGATACAACTCTACTTCAAGAAATGAAATTAATACAAAGAAGCTTGGGAGATTACGGCAGCTAAATTGCTTAATCTTGGTCTGTAAACTGTCGATTCAGGAGGAGCGACACGAAGTGAAATTTTTCTTTTTTTAATGGTGAACAAAGGCGCAGGGCGCCCGATTAACAACGTAGCGAATGGAACGAAGCAACTAAAGTTTTAGGAATCATGCCACTAAAAACAGGGATATGCAGACGTCTGAGCGGCAGGTCCGTTTTTAGTCGGCTTTCCTCTTTGTGGCGAACCGATGAAGCTTTATCGTAGGGTGGATTTCTAAAGAGGCACCGTTGCTGGGTTATGGGCCGGACGTGACTAGTCGGTTATTTCGTTATCCGCAAGTATCTCATTTTATGCTTTTATCTTATTTAGAAAGCCTTTGTTTTTCTTTTACTATAAACCAAAAAAATCTTATGCTTTCCTATAGTGAAAAATAGACCCTTCACTGCGAAACAGTGCTCAAGGGTCTTTTTAAGGTAATAAAGGCTTTCGGACGCGGAGCAAACCACCAGTGTGAATGAACTGTACCCCAATTTTTAGACACAACTCTAATAATTGGAGGTGCAGTTTTTTATGGCTAAATTCACCAATGTTGAAAAAATACAAGCAGTCATTCGCTATCAAAGTGGTGCAGAAGGCGTAAAGTCAATGGCTAAATCCATAGGAGTTGACCATTCACTCCTCTTAAATTGGATTAAACAATATGAATATCACGGAGAAAAAGCTTTTGAAAAATGCTATACATCTTACACATTGCAGTATAAACTAGATGTACTTAATTATATGAACGAACAAGGAACATCTATCCGGGAAACAGCAGCGATCTTTAATATTTCTACACATTCCACGCTTTTACAATGGAAAAAGAAATTGGAAGCAGAAGGAATAGATGCCCTAGAACCAAAGAAAAAGGGGCGTCCATCCATGAAAAAAGGTTCTGATCATACATCTAAAAAGCAAAAGCCGGATGAAGGGACTCCGGAAGCATTACAAGCAGAAATAGATCGTTTACGCATGGAGAATGCCTATTTAAAAAAGTTGAATGCC
>NZ_QWLJ01000006.1 GCF_009917385.1 Roseburia sp. 1XD42-34
AGGACTACCATTCCCTTATTATAAGGTTTTTTTATGGATTTTTGTAGTGAAAACTCCTATTATTCATAATTTTGGAATAATATACTTTCGCTTGACTTTGAAATAAAAAGTTTATGCAACGCTAGTGGGAAATTATAAAATTTTGCAGCTGTGGATAAACTTACTAAGTTACTTAGCCACGTCCGGCTCCAGCACCCAGCAACTAGGCGACTTCCTACGATAAGTCATCATTGGTTCGTGGTTAAGAGGAAGGCCGACTAAAAACGGACTTGCCGCTCAGGCGTCGGCATACTCCTGTTGCAGGAGCATGATTCCTAAAACTTTAGTTGCTTCGTTCCAGTCGCTACGTTGCTAAACGGGCGCTCTGCACCTTTGTTCGTAGAAGCTACTCCGTATATGCCAGGATTTCGCCGGGTTTCGCCAATAATGGAGAACTTTTAGCATAACTTGCATGTGAAGCCGATTTTGAGTACAATTTTAAGGATGCAACTAAACTAAAGGAGTGAACGGCAACATGGGAAAGGTTTTCGTACTAGATCACCCGTTAATTCAGCATAAACTAACGTACATAAGAGATAAAAACACTGGTACAAAGGAGTTTCGTGAGCTGGTGGATGAAGTTTCCATGCTGATGGCATTTGAAATTACACGAGATCTTCCGTTACAGGAAAAAACGATCGAAACACCAGTAATGGAAACAAAAGCAAGTGTACTAGCTGGAAAAAAAATTGGTTTGGTGCCTATTCTTCGTGCAGGATTAGGTATGGTAGACGGAATGCTGGATTTAATCCCCGCAGCTAAGGTTGGTCATGTAGGGCTTTATCGTGACCCCGAGACATTGAAACCTGTGGAATATTATATAAAATTACCTTCTGATATTCACGAACGTGAATTAATTGTTATCGATCCAATGCTTGCAACGGGCGGCTCTGCAAATGATGCTATCCATTCATTAAAAAATAGAGGTGCAAAGCATGTTCGACTAATGTGTTTAATTGCTGCACCAGAAGGCGTAGAAGTCATTAAACAAGAGCATCCAGATGTAGATATTTATCTGGGAGCATTGGATGAGAAACTAGATGAAAAAGGATATATTATTCCAGGCCTAGGTGATGCAGGAGATCGTCTTTTCGGAACAAAATAAAGGAAGAATGTGGATTAGAGATAGAAATTTGGTTTTTTTTTCGATACAATAGATGAAAAATGACATAAATTCTGGAGTGAAAATATCATGACGTTGAAACGGATTAAAGTAATGACAATTTTTGGTACGCGGCCGGAAGCTATTAAAATGGCTCCCCTCGTCCTGGAATTAAATAAGCGTACGGAGGAATTTGAATCCATTGTCACTGTTACAGCACAGCATCGGGAAATGCTGGATCAAGTTCTGGAAATTTTTTCTATAACCCCTGATTACGACTTGAATATTATGAAAAAGCAACAAACGTTAGCGCAAATCACCACAAGAGCATTAGAGGGTTTAGATGAAGTAATGAAAAAAACGCAGCCAGATATGGTGCTTGTTCATGGGGATACGACGACAACGTTTGCAGCTTCTCTTGCAGCCTATTACAATCAAATTGCAGTAGGCCATGTGGAAGCAGGGCTAAGAACATGGAATAAGTACTCTCCATATCCAGAAGAAATGAATCGCCAATTGACTGGTGTCATGGCTGATTTACATTTTGCACCTACAGAAAAATCCCAGCAAAATTTAGTTCAGGAAAATAAACCGCTGGATCGTATTGCTGTTACTGGGAATACAGCAATTGACGCATTAAAAACAACGGTTGATCCTTCATATAGCAGTCCTACTTTAGAACGTATAGGAGAAAAGCGTCTAGTTTTAATGACCGCACATCGAAGAGAGAACCTCGGTAATAACATGCAACAAATGTTTAGAGCCATTAAACGTTTAGTGGAAACGCATGCGGATATTCATGTTGTATATCCGGTTCATCTTAATCCTGTCGTTAAACAAGCTGCTGAAGAAATTTTAGGGAACGATGATCGAATTGATTTAATTGAACCATTAGGTGTGGTTGATTTCCACAATTTTGCTTCTCGCGCTTATTTAATTTTGACCGATTCTGGGGGAGTTCAAGAAGAAGCACCATCCCTTGGAGTTCCTGTGCTCGTTTTACGGGACACAACAGAACGTCCAGAAGGTATAGAGGCGGGAACATTGAAATTAGCTGGTACAGATGAAGATAATATATATCAGTTGGCAAATGAGTTGCTAACAAACAAACAATCCTATGACAAAATGGCAAAAGCGTCCAATCCTTATGGAGATGGACAAGCTTCACGTAGAATTGCAGATGTGATTGTTGATTATTTTCATAAATAATCTATGTAAGAGTTGGGGTTGCTAGACTTATTTGGCAGCCTTTTTTTTGTATATTTTTCCTCTTCCTTCAAATCCTAAAGCCTAAGGAGAGGATAGTATGCGTGTAAAGATATTTTTAATCAGCAGTATATTTGTTATGTTACTTACGATAAGCAACATCAGTTTAGCAGAGCAATGGAACCATAATGATAGCAATCTGGAATCGATTATTGTTGAAGTAGACGGGGAACCAAAAGAAATTCAAGCTTTCTTAAAAAGCCATTACCCGACTATTGAAATAGTAGCTGTTTATACAACATTATTTAATGGTCTTGCACTCAAGGGTAACCCGGAGCAGTTACAACGAATGGAATCATTAGAATTTGTGAAAAATATTTATACTGTACAGCAATATGAAACGACAAACATGGATCGAAATAAATGGGACCAAAAGCATCAAAAGGCTGTTTTCCCGTTTGAATTAAATAACACTACCTATACTGGAAAGGGTGTCAAGGTTGGTGTTGTTGATACGGGAATGGATTATAATCATCCCGATTTACGCAAAAATTATCGTTCTGGATATGATGTCGTTGATTTAGATAATGATCCCATGGAAACAAAACCAGAAGAAGGTAATGCGACGTTGCATGGCTCCCATGTGGCTGGTATTATTGCTGCCAACGGAAAAATGAAAGGAGTAGCTCCTGACGCAGAATTATACGCTTATCGTGCGTTAGGTCCAGGAGGCAGTGGTACATCGATCCAAGTAATTGCTGCTATGGAGCAGGCGATAAAGGATGATGTAGATATTATCAACTTGTCTTTAGGCAATCAAGTTAATGGACCAGACTATCCAACAAGTTTAGCTGTGAATAAAGCAGCTGAATTAGGTGTTGCTGTTGTGATAGCCAATGGGAATGCGGGGCCAGACGGCTGGACAGTTGGGGCGCCTGCTACTGCTAATCAAGCGTTATCTGTTGGTGCTGCAAGTCACGAACAACAACTCCCTTATTTATATGCACGATGGGAGGATAAAAAAATTGCCATCACGGAAATGACCGGCTCTCCTCCATGGCAGCTTGATACGTTTTATCCCATTGCTTTTGCAAAGCAAACGAAAGATTTGAATGGAAAAATTGCGCTTTACCAACGAGATGATATTCCTTTTATGGAAAAAGTACAGCAGGCGCAAGCTTCTGGTGCGAAAGCAGTCGTTATCGCCAATAATCAAGACCAACCTTTACAAGGAGATGTATCTGGGGAAAAATCGCCTAAAATTCCAGTTGCCTCCATATCCCAAAAGGACGGGGAGTGGTTGCGAAAAAAGTTAAATAAAGAACAGCTGAGCTTAGAAACAAACTATGAAAGCAAAGCACCTTCGATTGCCAATTTTAGTTCAAGAGGTCCAGTTACGGTAAATTGGCATATTAAGCCGGATGTAGTTGCTCCTGGAACACAAATTATAAGCACAGTCCCGGGCGGGTATCAAGCTTTACAAGGAACAAGTATGGCTGCTCCCCATGTAAGCGGTGTGGTGGCTCTAATGAAAGAAGCAAGACCTATGTGGACCAATCAGCAAATATTTGGGGCCATTAAAACAACGGCGTTACGTATGGAAGCAGATCAAGAACCTTTGTCTCCGACCATCCAAGGTATGGGGCTTATTCGCCCAAAGGAAGCGATTGAAACAAAAACAATTATTGATGATCCGCAATTAACTTTTGGGCTGGTTAATTCTTATAGCGAAACCAAAACAGAACAAATCGTAATTGAAAATAAAACAGATGAGCCTCAAACCTACTATTTTGATAAACCGTATAAACAGCCTGGAATAAGCTGGAACCTCCCACCTGCAATCACGGTAGCTCCTCATAGGAAACAGAAGCTGTCGCTTGAAGTAAAAATAACTTCTCCGCAAATCGAGGAGGGCGTGCACCAAGGCTGGATCACCATGCGACAAAAAGATACAGCGTACTATATGCCGTATTTATTTGTTAATCAAGCAGCGGATAACCCAAAGGCAATGGGATTTGAATTTGTACTACAGCCTTTATCAACGGATACCTTTACCTACCGTTTTTATATGACCGAACCAGCGGAAAAAGTGGAAGTCGATTTGTATCATCCAGATACACTTCTGTTTGACCGCCAATTGCTAGAACTTAAGGATGTCAAGGCAGGAGTCAACGAAGGGGAAATGAATCGTCGGACAGTAGGTAAATCAGGGTATTATTATGCTGTTATTTCCGTAACGCTTCAAACTGGGGATTTAGCGAGTTATGAAGCAATGATTTATGTACCACCTCAAGGTGTAAATGGGAACTGACTATTATTTCCTTTTGTTCACAAATTTGTCACGTCTTAGACACGAAAAATACACTATACTAGTGAGTAGGATTTTTTGTTCCGTAAAGACAAAAAATCCTAAAATTTACCATTTATAATTATCCTAAAACATGCAATTTAAGCTTGAAATCAATTGACATTAAGGGGTCGCTCATGTACACTTGCTAAGTGTGGAATGGTAGCAGTTTCATAACATTTATTGCGTTTAATTTATGGCTATCATTCACCTGTTCATTTGTTCACATAAACTTCATAGTATAGGAAGAAAAATTATAGTATACTATGAAGATGGATCTTTTTTTACATACGAATTCCTTAAATTTGAGCGTAAAGCTGTTTCTATGTAAGCATAGCGTTTTACGAATGTACATGCTGTAATAGGCAAGGGAAGAGGGAATTATGTCGGATTACAAAAAAATGGTTACGCGACAGCGGAAATGGATGTTCTATCTTCTCGCAATTTTTGTTATAGGAGCTGGCTTTACGCCGTATGTACAGATCTTTCTTGGTTTGTTACTGGGCTCATCTATCAGCTTTTATAACTTGTATCTACTCCAAAAGAAAGTAGCGTTGTTTGGCGATGCAGTCACGAACAATCAAAAGGTAAGAACCTTGGGAACGCTATCACGAATGGCGGCTGCCATTCTAGCGATCTTAATCGCCATTCGTTTTGATGACTACTTTCAAATCATTGCTGTGATTATTGGATTAATGACATCCTATCTTGTCATTATGATAGATTTTGCTCTAAGTAACTTTAAACAATCGAACAAGAAGGAGGGGTGAGTAACGTGAATCATACTGCACCAATAGCAGAGGACCTGTTTGGCATTTCCTGGTTCGACGTCAACTTGGCGAATCTTTTTATGGTAGCTGTTTCTTCTGCCATCGTGTTTATACTTAGTGTTATTGCAAGTCGCAAATTGCAAATGAAGCCAACCGGTTTACAAAATTTTATGGAATGGATTGTCGAATTCGTAAAAGGGATTATTAGCGACACTATGGATTGGAAAACCGGAAAAGTATTCCTCCCGCTTGGTCTAACATTAATTACGTATATTTTAGTAAGTAACTTGCTGGGTGTAGCCACAGTTGGAGTAATTGGTCATGATTTATGGTGGAAATCACCGACGGCGGATGCAACATTAACATTAACGCTATCAGGTATGGTTGTTCTCTTAACACATTTTTATGGCATTAAAATTCGAGGGATGAAGCATTATTTGAAAGGGTATGTTAGCCCATCACCTATTATGCTCCCTTTTAAAATTATTGAAGAATTTACCAACACATTAACGTTAGGTCTGCGACTTTTTGGTAATATTTATGCAGGAGAAGTGCTGCTTGGATTACTTGTGACGCTTGCGACAACGGGTGTTCCATTTGGTTTCATTTTTGCAGCTGTTCCAATGCTTGCGTGGCAAGGATTCAGTTTGTTTATTGGAGGAATTCAAGCATTTGTATTTACGATGTTAACAATGGTGTATTTGTCTCATAAAGTGAGCAGCGACCATTAAATAAAAACATAAAGAATATAAGGTTTATAATAAAAGGAGGAAATATGAATGGGAGCTTTAGCAGCAGCAATAGCAATTGGTTTGGCAGCGTTAGGAGCTGGTTTTGGTAACGGAATGATTGTTAGTAAAACAGTTGAAGGGATTGCTCGCCAGCCAGAATTAAAAGGTTCATTACAAGGTACCATGTTTGTTGGAGTAGCACTAGTTGAGGCGATTCCTATCATTGCAGCGGTAATCGCATTTATGGCTATTTTTATGTAAACTTTCATAATTTAAGATGGCGAGGATTAGTTTAACAGTCTTCGCCATTCCTTTATGGGATTTATTAACGAAATAGTTTGAAGATGTTACCGATCACGAAAGGAGTGAAATTAGTGTATTCATACATCGATGTATTAACAGTAGGTGCCGGTGTTGGGGGCTTAAGAGTAGTCGATATGGCAGTTCAATTATTCTTTTTCCTTCTTTTACTATTCTTAGTAAAGAAATTTGCCTGGGGCCCTGTCATGAATATGATGCAAAAGCGTGAAGAATATGTAGCCAATGAGATAGAAGCAGCTGAAAAGAGCCGCCTGGATGCGGAAAAAGCTTCTAAAGAAGCTCATGAACGCTTAAAGCAAACGAAGCAGGAAGCGCAAAAAATTATTGAGGATGCCAAAGAAGCAGGGCAAAAACAAGAGCAAGAAATAATTAGAATAGCCCGCGATGAAGCTAATCGGCTCAAAGAGTCTGCACAAGCTGACATCCAAAACGAAAAAGAGAAAGCATTACAAGCATTACAAGATAAAGTTGCTTCATTATCTGTATTGATTGCAACCAAAGTGATTGAAAAAGAGATTGATGAGAAAGATCAAGAGAAACTTATTCATGAATACATTAAAGAGGTAGGAGAAGAGCTATGAGTCATGAAACGGTAGCAAAGCGTTATGCGGATGCTCTTTTCCAGCTTGGTCAAGAAAATGGAACACTTGATGTACTAGCTCAAGAAATGAAAGTAGTAAAAAAAGTGTTTCAAGATAATAAAAATCTTTATACATTCCTCGTGCATCCCCGTGTAAGTAATGCGAAGAAGCAACAATTTTTGCAAGATGTGTTTCAACAGGCGCAAAAGGAAGTAATGAATACTTTACAGTTACTAGCCCAGCGTCATCGGATTGAATTACTTCCGGCAATTGTTGATCATTTTATCCAGTTAGTAAATGATGCGAAGGGAATTGCAGCTGCAACCGTATATTCTGTTCGAGCATTGTCAGAGGAGGAGTGCCGACAATTGGAGCTTAGCTTTGCAAAGCGATTTGCTAAAAGAGCGATTGAACTAAACAACGTTGTCGATCCTTCATTAATTGGCGGTATGAAAATCCGTGTTGGAAATACGATTTATGACGGCTCCGTTAGTGGCATGCTAAAACGAATAGAGCGAAACATTGTGTCTGCAAACAAATGAAGATAGGGGTGAAATGGTATGAGCATCAAAGCAGAAGAAATTAGCAGTCTGATCAAACAGCAAATTGAAACATTTGATACAGACATTGAAGTTAGCGATGTCGGCACAGTAATTGAAATTGGTGACGGTATTGCACGAGCTCATGGCTTGGATAACGCCATGGCCGGAGAACTACTTGAGTTTTCAAATGGTGTCATGGGCTTAGCACAAAACCTGGAAGAAAGTAATGTAGGGATTGTTATTTTAGGTCCTTACACAGAGATAAAAGAAGGCGATGAAGTTCGTCGTACAGGACGGATTATGCAAGTACCTGTTGGAGAGGAATTAATTGGTCGTGTGGTAAATCCATTAGGCCAGCCATTGGACGGTAAGGGTGCAATAGAAGCAACGAAAACACGTCCAATTGAATCGCCTGCACCAGGTGTAATGGATCGTAAATCAGTTGATGAACCATTACAAACAGGGATTAAAGCGATTGATGCGCTCGTTCCGATTGGTAGAGGACAACGTGAGTTAATTATCGGAGACCGGCAAACAGGTAAAACGACAGTGGCAGTAGACACGATATTGAACCAGGCAGATCAAGATATGATTTGTATTTATGTGGCGATTGGTCAGAAAGACTCTACTGTAAGAGGTACCGTAGAAACTTTCCGACGTCATGGTGCATTAGATTATACCATCGTTGTGTCGGCTGGAGCTTCTGATCCTGCTCCATTATTATACTTAGCCCCATATGCAGGTGTTGCTATGGGAGAAGAATTTATGTATAACGGCAAGCACGTGCTTGTAGTTTATGACGATTTGTCGAAGCAGGCAGTAGCTTATCGTGAGCTTTCATTACTTTTACGTCGTCCACCTGGTCGCGAAGCATTTCCAGGTGACGTATTCTATATTCACTCTCGTTTATTGGAGCGCGCAGCAAAGCTAAGTGATGCAAAAGGTGGCGGTTCTTTAACTGCATTGCCATTTGTTGAAACACAAGCTGGTGATATTGCTGCCTATATACCAACAAACGTTATTTCCATTACAGACGGACAAATTTTCTTACAATCAGATCTATTTTTCTCTGGCGTCCGCCCAGCGATTAACGCTGGTTTATCAGTTTCGCGTGTTGGTGGATCAGCACAAATTAAGGCGATGAAAAAAGTTGCAGGTACATTACGTTTAGACCTTGCATCTTATCGTGAATTGGAGGCATTCTCGCAATTTGGTTCCGATCTCGATAAAGCAACCCAAGCCAAATTAAATCGTGGACAACGAACAGTTGAAATATTAAAGCAAGGTTTGCATAAACCAATGCCTGTAGAAAAACAGGTTATGAGTCTTTATGCACTTACAAAAGGATTCCTCGATGATGTTGCTGTTGAAGATATTCTTCGCTTTGAGGAAGAAATGAATACATGGCTTGATAATAATCGTAAAGAGTTATTAACGTCCATTCGTGAAACAGGAAAATTACCAGATGAGGCAGAAATGAATGAAGCGATTGAAGCTTTCAAAAAGACATTTTTACCATCTGAAGGATAAGGTATCATAGCGCGTAACCTTTTATGAGAAAGGGCGGTGAATGAGCTTGGCATCACTAAGAGATATTAAGGGTAGGATTAATTCTACCAAGAAAACAAGAAAAATTACTTCTGCTATGCAAATGGTTTCAGCTTCTAAAATGGCAAAAGCAGAGCAAAATACAAAAGCTTTTGAACCATACAGTAAAAAAATTCAAGAAGTTATGGCCCATATTGCGAATTCTGCTACAGAGACGTCCCACCCGATGTTAGAAAAGCGAGAAGTTAAAAAGACTGGTTATATGGTCATTACAGCGGATAAAGGTTTAGTGGGCGCTTACAACAGTAATGTGTTAAAAGCACTCTACCAAAAAATCCAGCAACGCCATCAATCAAAAAATGAATACACCATCATAACTATTGGGCGTATGGGATATGAATTTTGTAAAAAAATGGATCTTCCAATTGCCCAAAGTATCATTGGTATTGGTGATCAGCCTGATTTTGCAGATATAAAAGAAATTGCCTCAGAAACGGTACAATTATATGCGGATGAAGAAATTGATGAACTGCACATCATATATAACCATTATGTTAGTGCAATCTCGCAAAAGGTAACGACAACCCAACTGTTGCCGATTACCAATTTAGGTGAGCATACCAATACTTCTTCCTTCCATGATGAATATGAATATGAACCAAATGAAGAGCTAATTCTTGGCGTGCTTTTACCACAATATGCAGAAAGCCTTATTTACGGTGCATTATTGGATGGGAAAGCAAGTGAACACGCGGCTAGTATGACTGCAATGAAAAGTGCTACAGATAATGCTGGAGAGCTTATTGATAAGTTAACATTAACTTACAACCGTGTGCGTCAAGCTGCAATTACACAGGAAATAACGGAAATTAGTGGAGGAGTAGCTGCGCTTGAATAACTTCTTCGATGATTTCAGGAAAGTACGTTAGGAGGGAAATCGATGAGCAAAGGACGTATTACACAAGTAATGGGACCTGTCGTTGACGTAAAATTCGCTGATGGACAGCTTCCCGATATTAATAACGCTCTTGTTGTTAAAATAGCGGATGACTCAGCTGATACACTAAAAGAGCTCACCTTAGAAGTTGCGCTTCATTTAGGTGATAATAGCGTTCGTACTATTGCTATGTCATCAACAGATGGATTAAGACGTGGATTAGAAGTTGAAGATAAAGGAAGTCCGATTTCGGTTCCAGTTGGCGATGTAACATTGGGTAGAGTATTTAATGTACTTGGAGACAATATTGATTTGGATGAACCTTTGGGAGCAGATGTGCGCCGCGATCCAATTCATCGACAGTCACCAGATTTTGAAGATCTAACAACGGAAACAGAAATTTTGGAAACAGGGATTAAAGTAGTAGACTTATTAGCGCCTTATGTAAAAGGTGGTAAAATTGGTCTATTCGGTGGAGCCGGTGTTGGAAAAACTGTACTTATTCAAGAACTGATTAATAATATAGCCCAAGAGCATGGAGGTATTTCGGTGTTTGCGGGTGTTGGTGAACGTACACGTGAAGGAAACGACCTGTATTATGAAATGAAAGATTCTGGAGTTATTGCCAAAACAGCTATGGTATTTGGGCAAATGAACGAACCGCCTGGGGCTCGTATGCGTGTTGCATTAACGGGATTAACCATGGCAGAATACTTCCGTGATGAACAGGGGCAAGATGTATTGTTATTTATCGACAATATCTTCCGTTTTACCCAAGCAGGATCTGAGGTATCTGCTTTGTTAGGACGTATGCCTTCTGCCGTTGGTTATCAACCAACGTTGGCAACAGAAATGGGACAATTGCAGGAACGTATTACATCTACGAAAAAAGGTTCTGTTACATCGATACAGGCCATTTACGTACCGGCAGATGACTACACTGACCCTGCACCAGCAACAACATTTGCCCACTTAGATGCTACAACTAACCTTGATCGTGGTTTATCGGAACAAGGGATATATCCCGCGGTAGACCCACTTGCATCAACTTCACGTGCACTAGACCCTGAGGTTGTTGGACAAGAGCATTATGAAGTAGCTGTTGAAGTACAAAAAACATTGCAACGTTACCGTGAATTACAAGATATTATTGCGATTTTAGGAATGGATGAATTAAGTGATGAAGATAAGCTCGTTGTAGCACGAGCACGTCGGATCCAGTTCTTCCTATCACAAAACTTCCACGTTGCGGAACAATTTACAGGTCAAAAAGGTTCTTATGTACCTGTAGAAGAGACTGTAAAAGGATTTAGGGAAATTCTAGATGGAAAGCATGATGATCTACCAGAAGACGCCTTCCGTTTAGTAGGACGCATTGAGGAAGTAGTAGAAAAAGCAAAAGGCATGGAATAAGAGACATGAAAGGAATCAGATAATCAACCTTGATCATTTGGAACGGTTAATGAATGCAATGATTCATTGACCGCCTTCATGTCAAGCTAAGGAGGGGTTGCTTTGAAAACACTAACGGTGAGTGTTGTTACTCCTGACGGTCCAGTATTAGAAGATGATTATGAGATGGTTAGTTGTAAAGCAGAAAGTGGAGAGTTAGGTATTTTGCCTGGGCATATACCTTTAGTTGCTCCATTGTCGATTAATGTGGTTCGTTTGAAACGTGAAAACCATGTAGACAAATTAGCGGTTAATGGTGGCTTTATGGAAGTTCGCCCAGATAAGGTGACGATTTTAGCACAATCTGCGGAAAAACCATCAGAAATTGATATTGATCGAGCTCAACGAGCAAAAGAACGAGCTGAACGTCGTCTCCAATCAAAACAAGATGACATTGATACGTTAAGAGCGGAACTAGCTCTTCGTAGAGCTATAAATCGACTAAGTGTCGGCAGTTAAACAAAAAATCTCTTATAACAAATAGTTATAGGAGATTTTTTGGGTTAGGTAAATGATCATATTCTCTAGCTGTGGATAAATGGTTGTAAAAGTGACACATGTCTCTAGTTTTAGCGTTCAAGTAGTAGTAATTCTCAAATTTCTTCCTGTGGCAAGATATCATCGGCTCAAATCTAAAGGCAGGTTGCAGAGTGTCCGATGAAATCCACTATGAATCTCAGTTTATTCGTTTTTGAAAAATAGGAGGAATGCTCATTTATGGTTCAACTTAATATGTTAAATTCAACGGCTTATGCTTGGTGTTAAATGGAAAGTAGCCGAAGTTACAAGGAATTTACTCAAAGTTCATAATTAATTTGCACCGACGTCTGTCAAGTGGACACGATAATTTCTTCACATTTTACCAACATATAAAGGGTAGTTCAGCAAGATCATTACTTTAATTTTCTTCAAATCATCCGTTTTTATGTTCGAATAGAACAAATTCCCTTTTGTTCAGAGATAAGAAAGTATAAAAATTTTGGCTTTGGGATACCGTTATAACGGAATAGCCACTTCCGGGGCATGAGCCAGCAACGAGGGGACTTCACGAATCGTCGTACGATAAGTCATCATCGGTTGTAGCTAAGAGGAAGGCTGACTTAAAACGGGCTTGCTGCCCGAGGTCGGCATACTCCTGTTGCAGGAGCATGATTCCTAAACCTTTAGTTGCTTCGTTGCTAACCGGGCTCCCTGCGCCTTTGTTCGTATATAAAGAAAAAAATTTTTCCAGCGAAACTTTACAAGGATTTTGTAGTACTTTTAGTGTTTAATGATGAGACTTAATAAGCTTAATAGGGAATTAAGCGGATCCTCTCCATATAATGCAAACTACAATAGTAACTTTGACAATGGAAATTTATCCCTTAATAATGACCGTATATCCCGTATGTAAGGTGGTGTAAGACTCCCACTTTAGGAGTTGAATCACTTGTAAAAATACCAGCACCTAAATGTCCTATTTGGTAATTGGGTTTTAGGTCATACCAACACGATACTAACAATCATTGGAGGATAAATGCCCCCCAATCGAGGATTTACTTTATGCTTTTTGAAGTCTTTTTAAACTAAGCCAATTATATGTCTTAGGAAATGTCGATATTTCCCGGGAAATGTAGAAGAGCTGTCTTCTATATGAAGAAAGAGTTAGCCAGCGATAAATTTATTTCAGAGGCAGAGGAAATAAAGCCTTACCTTCTACTTCAGCTAGTGTATATTAATGTAAGATGGCCCATTTGTAAGCAACATGTCAGCTTGTATTCAAACTTTAGATGACATAATCTTGTGTGAGAATCAGTCGAATATGAAAAAATACAGATGAAAGTTTTACTTTAATTCACCACTCCGTTTTTGTCTGAAGTACTGTACTTTGTAGTTAAGAATGCACAGTTTTTTGTAATTGAGGAGCGAATAGTTTTCCATACCCCTTCTTATGGATTGACTTTTTTTCTTTTCCATGGCAAAGTATCTATTAGTGCTATTCAAAAAATTACTGAATCAGATGGATATCTGCTTGAATAGCAGTGAAGAGATGTTTGATGCTGTTAAAGGCAATGGAAATGTGTGGAAGTAAACGGTTGCTCAGCAAGGAAGGAAACGCTGTGTCGCTGTTGCTGTTAATGTACTTTTTGAATATCTTTTTTATAGCAATTTATAAAGGTGGTTCTTATGTTTTCACTAGGCCAACAGGCAATAATTAGTCTGATCTCACATCTTTTATTTATATACTTGACTTGGAGATTGATGATGACCATTAACTTTGAGCCAATCATCAAAAAAGGAAGAGCGAAAGAAGCGCAAATATTAATTTTGTTTTTAACCATTGTGATTGGAACAGGTGTCAGCCGCTTCTTTTTGGAAGTGCTACAGTGGTCCAGAGATTTAAATCATTTATTTTGATTTCCTGATCTGAATACTTGTATATTGGGGAATAAAAAGACTGTCAGCATTTGTATGGTATGCTTTTGTATCTCCCAGTTCATACTATTATTAAGAAATAGTTGGATATGGGGGATTTTATTGTGAAAAAGTCTATTATTCTAGCAATTTTATGTATGTTTGTAGCAAATAATATTGGAATGGATCCAAGGGAAGAAAGCAGAGATGAACTGATGGATCTATCTCAGTTTATGGTGACTGAGAATGCGCCAATACAAGAATGGCAAACAACATGGAAAGAATCAATTTCTCCTGAAAGAAAAGATGCATTAGTGAAAATGTTGAGTCGTAAATACGAAAAAAGTGTGACCAAAGACAAGAAGAAGGTTAAAATTTCTTTTACAAACCGCCATATATCTAAGGGAATAAACGTATTATTTAATGTGGTCATTCCGCGTCACGAAAATGCTTCTGCAGAATTTATTGCCGTAATAAGCGGGAATGGTTGGAATTCCAATACGGAAGAAAATTATACTCGCATAAACCAAAGTTTTATGAACAAGTATTTCACAAATTCTGTAAGGAGATTTGCTTGTCTGACGACTAGAGGAAATGATATAATTAATGGTGATTATTTTTTAACCAAATTGACAAATTATTTTCAAGTAGAACAAATACAGACACAATTCGATACAGTAGAACAATCAACACATAAAAAAATTATTTACGGGTATACACCATTATGGAAACAACATATTTCCATCGAAGATGCACCTATGAATATACAAATTGCAGTCGAAGAAAACGGATCGGACAATCCTACATACATGATAGGAACACCTATCCTAATAAATGAATATTAATATAGTGAAATTGGATCTGAAGGAGATTTGAAATATGGAAAAAATCATCGTAAGAGGCGGACACCAATTGAAAGGCACTGTGAAAGTGGAAGGTGCTAAAAATGCTGTGCTCCCTGTCATTGCCGCTAGTCTTATTGCAAGTGAAGGAAAAAGTGTCATTAAAGATGTTCCTGAACTAGCTGATGTATATACAATAAATCAAGTACTAAAAAATATGAATGCAGATGTCCATTTTGAAAACAACACAGTAACGGTAGATGCTTCAAATCACTTAACGACAGAGGCACCGTTTGAATATGTAAGAAAAATGCGTGCTTCTGTCCTTGTAATCGGACCTTTGTTAGCACGTTACGGGCATGCAAAAGTTGCCATGCCGGGTGGCTGTGCAATTGGTTCCAGACCAATTGATTTGCATTTAAAAGGTTTTGAAGCAATGGGTGCTGAAACTCATGTTGGGAATGGCTTTGTTGAACTTAATGTCAACAAGCGACTTAAAGGTGCAAAAATTTATTTAGATATGCCAAGTGTTGGAGCGACTGAAAATA
This sequence comes from Roseburia sp. 1XD42-34, assembly GCF_009917385.1. Lineage (GTDB taxonomy): Bacteria > Bacillota > Bacilli > Bacillales > Amphibacillaceae > Virgibacillus. The sequence continues at coordinate 15,361 of NZ_QWLJ01000006.1, forward strand.
TTATGATGGCGGCAGCTCTAGCAGAAGGAAAAACAGTTATAGAAAATTGTGCCAAAGAACCAGAAATTGTTGATTTGGCAAATTATCTCAATAAGATGGGTGCCAAAATAGTTGGTGCGGGAACGGAAACGATCCGTATTGAAGGTGTTGAAAAATTGCGTGGCGTGGAGCATTCAATTATACCAGATCGTGTAGAAGCTGGTACGTTTATGGTAGCTGCGGCAATTACACAAGGGAATGTATGGATTGAAAATGCAGTTCCTGAACACTTGCGCTCCGTAATTTCTAAATTGGAAGAAATGAATGTTACTGTGAAGGAAGAAGCTAATGGAATACGAGTTATTGGTCCTAAACAGTTAAAAGCAACCGACATAAAAACATTACCTCACCCTGGGTTTCCAACAGATATGCAATCACAAATAATGGCGTTAATGTTAGTTGCTCAAGGTACAAGTGTCATTACGGAAACCGTGTTTGAAAACCGCTTTATGCATGTGGAAGAGTTTCGTCGTATGAATGCTAAGATGAAGATTGAAGGTCATAGTGTGATTATGGAAGGACCTAGCGACCTTCAAGGAGCAGAAGTAGCAGCAACAGATTTGCGTGCAGCAGCAGCTCTTGTATTAGCTGGATTGGCAGCGGAAGGTATAACCCGAGTAACGGAGTTAAAGCATCTTGACCGTGGGTATGTGAACTTTGCTGGAAAATTAGCAGCTCTAGGTGCAGATGTGGAAAGGGTAGATGAAAAGGGAAATGCTGTATCGCCGCTTATCCAAGTGGAACCAATCCGTCATTCAATAGCTGCAGAGCTTTCTTAATCTACTAGTAATAAGTATTTAGGATGCATTCATTCATATTCCGAATAGAAGTCATGTGAAAAACAGATGAAGGCCTTTTTCAATCATCTGTTTTTTTGTATGTTGTAATTGCTGAGAAGTTTATTCTTTAAATTCCGACTTTTCATTTTAATATATCTATGGTAAAATTTAAGAAAATTTTACCACTAAGGAGAAAGAAAAAATGAAATTATATCTATCCGTAGATATGGAAGGAATTACTGGCTTACCAGATGAAACATTTGTCACAGCAAATATGCATAATTATGAACGATCAAGAAAAATCATGACTGAAGAGATAAATGTAGTCATTCGTACTGCATTGGATAATGGCTGCACAGGGATTCTAGTTAATGACAGCCATTCGAAGATGAATAACATACTTATTGAAGACCTACATCAAGATGCGCTGCTGATTACTGGTGAGGTAAAACCATTCTCAATGATGCATGGACTAGATAATACGTTTGATGGAGCCATGTTTATTGGGTACCACGCACGTGCTGGCAAATTTGGCGTGATGTCTCATACCATGATTCAAGCAGTAAGAACGATGTATATAAACGATCAGGAAATTGGCGAAATGGGATTGAATGCCTATCTCGCAGGGTATTATGATGTTCCCGTAATAGCCGTTACTGGCGATGACCAGGCAGCAAAAGAAGCGGAAGCACTTGTTCCAAACGTGAAAACGGCAGCTGTAAAAGAGACGATATCAAGATCGTCTGTCAAAAGTTTAACTCCTAAAAAAGCGGCGAAACTTTTAACAGAAAAGATAACGGAAGCCATACAGCAGCGTGATCATATCTCACCACTAATTCCACCGAGTAACCCGATTTTGCGAGTGGAATTTGCGAATTATGGGCAAGCAGAATGGGCTAATCTAATGCCTGGTACAGAGATAGAAGCAGGAACTACAATTGTTAGGTTTCAGGCGAAAGATATGCTAGAAGCATATCAGGCAATGCTTGTGATGACAGAACTGGCAATGATAACTAAATTTTCGTAGGAGGAGGCATATGCTACGTTATGTAGGAAAGCGTTTACTTATGATGCTGCTGACACTATGGGTTATTGTTTCACTAACTTTTGTTTTAATGGTTACGATACCAGGATCTCCATTTAATAGTGAACGCGGAACGAATGAAGCCGTTCAGTCAAATTTGGAAGCGCATTATAATTTGGATGAGCCTTATATTGTGCAATATGTTCTATACTTGAAATCTATTGCTACTTTCGATTTTGGTCCATCCATTAAACAACCATCGCAAACGGTAAATGATATGCTCGGACGGGGCTTTCCCATCTCTTTTGAGCTTGGAATAATTACGATAATTGTCGCTGTTATATCTGGTGTAACTTTAGGTGTCTTTGCGGCATTAAAGCATAATCAAATAATTGACTACTTAGCAATGGGGTTCGCTGTGTTAGGTATTTCGATTCCAAACTTTGTGTTAGCTACCCTACTTATTCAACAATTAGCAGTGAATCTAGAATGGTTTCCAGTGGCAAGGTGGTTAAGTCCAACACATATGATTTTACCAATTACCGCACTTGCTACTGGACCTATGGCTATTATTGCTAGATTGACGAGGTCGACAATGCTGGAAGTTTTAACCCAAGACTATATAAAAATGGCACGTGCTAAGGGGTTAGCACCATGGAAAATCATTTGTAAACACGCTTTAAAAAACGCGTTAATGCCCGTGGTTACGATTATGGGCACACTGCTAGCAGGAATTTTAACCGGTACGTTTGTAATCGAGAAAATATTTGCTGTACCTGGGATGGGAAAATATTTTGTAGAAAGTATTAATCAACGTGACTATCCTGTCATTATGGGAACAACGGTATTTTACAGTGCATTTTTAATTATTATGTTATTCCTTGTTGATATTGCATACGGCATATTAGACCCGCGCATAAAGCTACATAAGAAAGGCGGGAAGTAATGAAAACAAAATGGGTGGATCAAGCAAGGCAAGAACCTGTTCAAGCTTCCGAAGTACCAGATGCATGGTTTGTGTGGAAAAAGCAGGATAAAGCTGCATTAGAAGCTGTATCAAGACCGTCTTTATCGTATTGGAAGGATGCTTGGAGAAGGTTAGTCCAAAATAAACTGGCAATGACGGGATTCGTGTTTTTAGTGTTACTTACTATTTTTGCAATATTTGCACCGATTCTTTCTCCTTATGAAGTTAACAAACAAGATTTACCAAACCAGTATCAGCCACCTTCTCAAGAACATTGGTTTGGAACAGATAATGGTGGCAGAGATGTTTTTACTCGTACCTGGTATGGAGCGCGAATTTCCTTGTTTGTTGGATTAATGGCAGCTTTAATTGATTTTACGATTGGCATTATATACGGTGGCTTATCAGGGTATAAAGGTGGACGAACGGATCATATTATGATGCGCATTATTGAAGTATTATATGGGCTTCCATATTTGCTAGTCGTTATTTTATTACTAGTCGTGCTTGGCCCGAGCTTAGGTACCATTATTCTTGCTCTAACCGTTACAGGATGGGTTGGAATGGCGCGAATTGTGCGTGGGCAAGTTCTACAAATTAAAAATTATGAATTTGTACTTGCCTCTAAATCATTTGGCACAAAAACATCACGCATCATTCGAAAAAACTTACTGCCAAATACGATGGGTCCGATTATTGTGCAAATGACGTTAACCGTTCCTAGCGCAATCTTTGCAGAAGCGTTTTTAAGCTTTCTTGGACTTGGCATTCAGGCACCATTTGCTAGCTGGGGTGTGATGGCAAATGATTCCTTAGGATCCATTCTGTCTGGACATTGGTGGACATTATTTTTTCCAGCATTCTTCATTTCTTTTACGATGTTTGCATTTAATGTATTAGGGGATGGGCTTCAGGATGCACTTGATCCGAAGCTGAGAAAGTAGGTGGACAGATGGAGACATTACTTGAAGTTAGAGATTTGCATGTAACTTTTTCAACCTATGGTGGAACTGTTAAAGCTGTGCGAGGTGTTTATTTTCACTTGAATAAAGGAGAAACGCTAGCAATTGTAGGTGAATCAGGCTGCGGAAAGAGTGTGACCTCGCAAGCAATTATGCGGCTGATTCCAGAGCCACCAGGAAAAATTACCAAGGGCGAGGTGATTTTTAAAGGCAAGGATTTAGCAAGCTATACCGAAAAGCAGATGCGCGCCATACGTGGTGTGGACATATCGATGATCTTTCAGGATCCAATGACAGCCCTAAATCCGACACTTACCATTGGCACACAGCTTATGGAAGGCTTGCGAGAGCATCAAGCTGTTAGTGGAGAAGAGGCAAAAATAAAAGCTTTAGAAATGATGCATTTAGTCGGTATACCGAATCCTAAGGAACGCTTAAAGCAATACCCGCACCACTTCAGCGGAGGGATGAGGCAACGAATTGTTATCGCAATGGCATTAATTTGCGAACCAGAGCTTCTGATCGCTGATGAACCTACAACAGCATTAGATGTGACTATACAAGCGCAAATCCTTGAATTATTTGGTCATATTCAAGCAACGACAGGGGTGTCGATTATTCTAATTACCCATGACTTAGGTGTTGTAGCTAAAATAGCAGATCGGATCGCTGTCATGTATGCTGGTAAAATCATCGAAACGGGAACGAAACATGACATATTTTATGATGCGCAACACCCTTATACAAAAGGCCTATTAAACTCGGTCCCCCGGCTTGATTTAAAAGAGGAAAGACTAACACCAATTGATGGTACGCCACCAGATTTATTCTCACCTCCACGAGGATGTCCATTTACACCGAGATGTCCATTAGCGATGGAAGTGTGTGGGAAAGTGTATCCTGTGACAACTGAACGCAGCAGATCACATCATGTAGATTGCTGGTTACAGGACGAAAGGGCGCAACAACTTTTGGCTCGTACAGCCAACCAATAGAAGGAGGAGAGTTGATGAAGAAGGGCTTGGTTTACTTAGTGGGATTTTTGGTACTTTTTGCTTTAGCTGCGTGTACAGCGAAAGAAAGTGCTGGTACAGAGGAGGAAAATGGAGCAGCAAACGAAAAGGAAGCGGTAGAAGGAAAAATCCTTCAGCTGAATAATGGGGAAGAGCCAACATCTTTTGATCCGGCGATAGGGTTTGATAATGTTTCTTGGAATGCATTAAATAATTTGCTGGAAGGGCTAACACGGCTAGGAGAAGACCATACACCGCAGCCAGCGGTTGCCGAGGAATGGGAAATTTCCGAGGATGGGACAACATATACGTTTCATTTACGTGAAGATGCTAATTGGTCCAATGGCGATACGGTCGTAGCAGAAGATTTTATTTATGCTTGGAAACGATTGTTAAATCCAGAAACTGGCTCATCAGCTGGATTTCTCGGTTATTTCATTAAAGGAGGAGAAGCTTTTAATAGTGGGGAAGGATCGGCAGACGATTTAGGAATAACAGCAGTGGATGAAAAGACACTTAAAGTAGAATTGGAAAACCCAACAGGATTCTTCTTACATGTATTAACAAATCCAGCTTTTTTTCCAGTAAATCATAAAGTAGCTGAAGAAAACCCGGAATGGCATGCTGAAGCAGATTCATTTGTTGCAAATGGACCGTTTAAGCTGGAATCTTGGAAACATGATAATGAAATGATGTTTACGAAAAATGAAGAGTACTGGGATGTGGATAGTGTACGCTTAGACGGCGTCCATTGGGTGATGGTCAATGATATTAATACGGAATATCAAATGTTTGAACGAGGTGAGTTAGATTCAGCAGAAATCCCTGCAGAATTATCCGATCAGGTAATAGATGGGGATAATGTGCAAATTGTTGATCAAGGCGGGTTAGAGTTTTATCGATTTAATGTTACGGAGGAACCTTTTCAAAATGCAAACATAAGAAAGGCATTTGCTTTAGCTGTTGATCAGGAAAATATCGCTGAATATGTCGTGAAAAATAAGGCGAAGCCTGCTCATGGGTTTGTCTCTCCAGGGTTTACCAATCCAAGTGGAGAAGACTTCCGTGATGTTAATGGAGAAATCGTTTCATTTGACCCAGAGGAAGCAAAGAAGCTATTGGAAGAGGGAATGCAGGAAGAAGGGTATGAGGAGCTTCCGAGAGTAACATTGTCCTATAATACGGATAATGTTAATAAAGATGTAGCTGAAACAATCCAAGGAATGCTCAGTGAAAATATTGGGGTAGACGTGGAGCTTGAAAACACGGAGTGGAACGTTTTTTTAGAAGATCAAAAGGCTTTGAAACACCAATTGTCCAGAAGTTCTTTTTTATATGATTATGCCGATCCAGTTAATTTCTTAGAGAGTTTTATTACAGGCTCTTATATGAATCGTACCGGCTGGTCAAATGAGACGTACGACGAATTAATAGCTAATGCAAAATCAGAAGCAGATGAAGTAAAGCGCTGGGAGTATATGTATGAAGCTGAAAAAATGCTTGCTGAGGAAATGCCGCTATTTCCGATTCGATATTATAATCAGGTAGAAGTATTACAAGAAGGAGTTACCAACATACTGCGTCATCCAGTGGGGTACCTTGATTTAAAGTATGCGGATAAACAATAACAGCATGAAGGGGACTACGATAATATCATTCGATAGAGCCCCTTTGAAAAAATGGGAGGGTAAATGGTGACTGAACAAACGTTTGATCAAACAGAGCGAGAAATTTATGTTGCCAGTGTTTGCGTAGCTACTGTATGGACAGATCCATCATCTGCTAGAGCGATAGATGCCCTTGCACTTAGCAACCCTGCTCATGTGGATAAATGGGTGAACCAACTAGATGATACACAAAAACTTGCATTATGTGATGAAAATCGAATTCAAACGCAAATACTTTATGGAGAACGAGTCATGGTAACAAAGCGAATCGGAGATTGGGCTCACATTGTTATACCTTCCCAACCATCCCATAAAGATAACAGAGGCTATCCGGGTTGGGTACCTGCTTGTCAAATAAAGAAAATGAATACCGTAGACTGGCAACAGCCAGTAAAAGCAGTAATTCGATCCTCATTCGCTTGGTTAACCTTTGACAATCAAGCTGCAATAAGTTTAAGTTATTTAACTATTTTACCAGTGAAAGCACAGTATAAAGATACGGTTACTGTCATGACACCGCATGGTATTGGATATGTAGCTAAAAATGATGTCGAGTTATTTTCTAACATAGATGGTGTTCCGCATGGGAATGGAGAAGCAATTGTAGCTGTTGCCAAAAAATATATAGGTCTGGAATATTTCTGGGGCGGAATGAGTACTTTAGGTTTTGACTGCTCTGGCCTAGCCTATGCTGCTCATAAAGCAAATGGGTACCAGATTGCTAGAGATGCCGGGGATCAAGCGACTACTGGAATAGAAGTTTCACTAGAGAAGCTTCGACCTGGTGATTTACTTTTCTTCGCTTATGAAGAGGGAAAGGGGCGAATACACCATGTTGGAATTTATAGTGGAGACGGAACCATGTTACATGCCCCACAAACTGGAAAAGGGATTGAAAAAATAAGCATTGCAAATACCATCTATGAAACAGAGTTATGCACTGCTAGGCGTTATTGGCGAGAAGGGGGCGTGGTATAAAATGGGGAAAGTAATTCTTGAAGTGAATCGTTTGCAGAAATTTTTTGAGATTAGCAGAAACCAAACGCTGCAAGCAGTCAACGATGTATCATTTCAGATAAGTCAAGGGGAGACCTTCGGGTTAGTCGGAGAGTCTGGCTGTGGTAAATCCACTATCGGGCGAACAATTCTCGGATTATATGATAAAACGGCTGGTGAAGTTCTTTATGATGGTAAGGATATCCATGCTTTAAAAGAAAATGAAAAATTCCAGCTACACCGGAAGATGCAAATGATTTTTCAAGACCCTTATGCTTCATTAAATCCGCGTTCTACAGTGCAAGAGATTATTTCTGAACCAATGGAAGTGCACCACATTTATCGACACAAACATGAGATAAAAGAACGTGTGTATCATTTATTAGAAGAAGTTGGGCTGCAGCGGGAGCATGCTAATCGATATCCGCATGAATTTAGTGGCGGGCAACGCCAACGGATTGGCATTGCAAGGGCACTCGCTTTAGAGCCTGATTTTATTATTGCAGATGAGCCTATATCGGCATTGGATGTTTCCGTACAGGCTCAAATCGTGAATTTGTTAAAAGAAATTCAAAGGGAAAAAGGGTTAACGTTTTTATTTATTGCCCATGATTTATCCATGGTGAAACAGATTTCTGATCGGATTGGAGTGATGTATTTAGGGAATTTAGTTGAACTTACTCAAGCAGAGGCGTTGTATGAAAGACCGTTACATCCTTATACGAAGGCACTATTATCTGCGATTCCGATTCCGGACCCAGTAGTGGAAGAAAAGAGGGAACGGATTATATTGCAAGGAGAATTACCAAGTCCGATTAGCCCACCAAGCGGGTGTGTGTTTCGTACGAGGTGTCCAAGGGCAATGAATATTTGTGAACAACAAAAACCACCATTTCAAGAAATAGAGCCGGGACATTATGTTGCTTGTCATCTTTATCATTGATGAAGATGGCAATTAACTTTGGCGAAACCGTGTATACTTAACATGAATAGGGGGAGAAGTATGTTTATTTAGGTAAAATCAGAAAATTATGTTAGAAATACGGGATAGTGCATACCCCTACTCTGGAAATATACTTTGCGCACTTAGGGTAGCTAGTGAACGTCATCAAGCTAGCGCACTGCCCTTGCGGGTCTCACCGTTGCCTTTCCTTCTGTAAGAGTCTATCTTGCATCCATTTAGTATATCATTCGCCTTTGGAGTTAATAGCATCATTACTTCCCAACCTCATTGCTTCTTTTCTCTTCCTATGGGGTGATTCCCCTCGCTTGGCATAACTTGTTGTGTTACGCTTTCTTTTATCCCGCATATAAAGGCTGTTTACCCTCGTTTTAGGAGTTTAATAATCTGTACAGCAACAAGTCTAAGTGAGATAATAACACCTAAATGCCTATTTTGTAAGAGACCTTTAAGTCATACCTATGGAACTAACAAGCCGTGGGGAGATGAAAGAAAATCTCCACGGCTTGTGATGATTCACTTTATAAAAAACGATTAGCCTATCCCTTCTTTTCCCCTCTGGTCAATTTCAAAAGTTTGCTTCCTCCTTTAATAACATAACCTAACACTATTACGTTGTGAATTTTAGCAATACATAGTCCTCGCCTAACTTTTGGTTCTATTTTAAAAAACTCGTGTATATATATCTTAATAGGACTGCTAGATTAAATTCATGTTAAAGGGGGTAAGCAATGAAACCTAGCAAATATTCAAAGAAAAGCGGATCTAAAGAGTGGAAGAAACGAAACGCATTATTAATGAAAAAAGTAAAAGCTAAGCAGGAGAATTCGATGCAGCAAAAACAATTAGTAAGAAAGCCGCTCGCAAATAACAAACCATGGCTTGCGCCCAAAAAACCTTATTATTTACAAAAAAGGCCAAGCCAGCTGCTGTGGAAAGTTCCTTCTGCCATTTTGTTAGCTTGCTTAATCACGATTATCCTTGTGGTTCCAACATTAATTGTTGTTCCCTATAGTAAGGGTGACGAAAAGGCGACGAAAGCTCCACTAACAGCACATCGTGACAAAGCTCCTAAGCAAGATATCGAGTTAGGTAATTCCCCTTTCTCTGTATCAGTTATGCGCTCCGGAGTAAATAAAGTGCAAGGTATACCCTTAGAAGAGTATGTAGTTGGTGTTGTAGCTTCTGAAATGCCGGCAGATTTTGAACCAGAAGCATTAAAAGCACAGTCACTTGCTGCAAGAACATATATCGTTAACCAAAAGCTGCACGGCGAATCTACCAAGAAAGATTCCGATGTCACGGATACGGTTCAACATCAAGTATATAAGGACGAAGGGCAATTACAAAAGCAGTGGGGAAGTGATTTTGATTGGAAAATGAAAAAGGTGAAAGCGGCGGTTTCGGAAACAAAAGGAGAAGTATTAACCTATAAAGACGCACCAATTACTCCCGCTTTTTTCTCTACTAGTAATGGATATACGGAGAATTCTGAGGACTACTGGGAAAATAAGCTTCCATATTTACGTAGTGTGAAAAGTCCCTGGGATGAAGAATCACCTAAGTTTTTAGATCAAAAGACGTTTTCATTACAGCAATTGGAGGAAACATTTGAGGTGGACTTACCGAATCAATTTCCGCTTCCTGTTAATATAACCCGAACAGACAGCAATCGTGTGGAAGAACTTCAATTAGCAAAACATGCTTTCTCTGGCAGAAAAATTAGAGAAAAGCTAGAATTGCGTTCCAGTGATTTTACTATCGAACAAAAAAACAATCACTTTATCTTCACAACGAAAGGGTTTGGTCACGGGATAGGAATGAGTCAATACGGGGCAAATGGTATGGCGAAAGAAGGAAAAACCTATCAAGAGATTGTTCAGTATTATTATCAGGATGTAAAAATAAGTACGATCAATGATACAGCCCCAACTCTCGTCGCAAAATAGGCGAGGGTTTTTTATGCCGAACGTAAGAAGCCGCAAAAATTTGACTGTTCACTTATGTGCAATGAAGTGAATAATGAGAAACAATGGTTTTTGGTAGGTTACTTTACATGTGATTAGTAGTAAAATCTACCTTTTATCCTACGAAGTAAATTTGGGAGGATAAGCGTAAGACCCAATTGCAAGTTAAATGTTCAATTTAGTTAGAGTCGTTTTAGATTGCAGTAATTAACCATCAGGGAAAATGTAGAAAATGCAATTGGTGGAAAATTAATTTCAATTTTATAGTACAAATGACAAATAAACACTTTCTATTATCAAGCTTTTCTTCACATAAAGTAGTTGGGTAATGTCTTTCGATTCTATTAAAACGATATGTGGATGCGCACGGGTCATGGCAGGGCTAAGCTGTATATCTTCCATTTTAGACAAGTATTAAAAACGAATCTCCTTAATTTCCCCTTATTTTGCGAAAAAATACGGTAAAATCCAAAATATTTTTTGATAGATGTATATAAATTCCTTTTTCTGATCAGAATGATGTTGAGGTGATGATCTTATGAAAGAGGAAAACAAAGGGACTTCAAAAAATAAGTGGAGTCGGATTTTTCGTAAAAAATGGTTCTTCCCAGCCGTCTATTTAACGATTGCCGCTGTATTGTTATCTGTTGTTGTTTGGTATCAAAACATAGACAATCAAGTACCTGATGCCCAAGAAGAAACAGATGAATTTATTCCAGCAGAGCATGGAGAAAGAGCTGAACCTGTGTTAGAACAACAGGAAACGATACAAATGCCTGTTACAAACCCAGAAGAAGCAGAAATCGTAACTAAATTTTATGATTACAATGCTGAACAAAAAGAGCAAGAGCAAGCATTGGTTTGGTACAACAATAAATATTATGAAAGCGATGGAGTGAATATTGCTTCTGCGAGTGGCGAATCATTTGATGTTGTCGCAGCCTTAAGTGGTGAGGTTACAGAAGTGAAAGAGGATCCATTACTTGGAAATGTTGTTGTATTGACCCATGAAGACGATGTAACCACCTATTATGCAAGCCTTGAAGAAGTAAACGTCAAACCAGGATCTGAAGTAAAGCAAGGTGACACATTAGGAACAGCAGGAAAGAGTGTATTCGGTAAAGACAGTGGAACCCATGTTTACTTTGAGTTACGTAAGGACGATAACGAAGTTAATCCAGAAGCGTACTTCAATCAACCAGTAAGTAGTTTGAGCAAAGTAACAGAGGAAAAATCTGAAGATGTCGATGCACAAAAAGAAGCGGAACAGCCTGAAAATGAGGAAGCTGAGGGAGAGCAAGGAGACGATCCTTCTTCTGAGGAAGCTGAAGATGCGAACGAAGAATCAGATAAAGAATCAGATAAAGAATCAGATGAAGTAGATAATCCAGATGCAACAGAAGAAACGGATCCAGAATTAAACAGTTAATAGGTATGTTTGCTTATTGCTTCCGCAAGCAGGAACGCCTTTGATGATCCAATCAAAGGCGTTTTCCATGTTTCTAGGTAAGCTTTCGTTGCTCCATTATTATCCCGTATATAAGGTACTGTAAGTCTCCCACTTCAGGAGTTGGATAATCTGTATAGCGACAAGTCTAAATAGGAGATAGCAGCACCTAAATGACCGATTCAAAAGCCTTAGGTCATACTATTACGGTACTAACAATCCGTAGCGGATGAATGAAAAACCCTGCGGATTGAAGTTTCTGTTTATCTTAGTTTTTTAGAATTGGCTTGTCTAGTATGCACAAGGTGCTTTTTTAAGCATAATCCTTCTCCCATCATAATAAACTTATACAAACCAATAAAACAGAAGTGTCTGAGGTGAAGAGCATATGGGGATGTTAATCAGTCTGACAAATGTAGCTATTGTACTTTTTACAGGTTTAAAATACAGAATTTTTAATCTTTTTATTGATGGCAGGATTATACGTCTACATAAAATTTCAACAGGATAGTAGCCCTAACTTTCATTCAAACCAAATTGTAAAACACCTGTCTCAAATGATCACCTCAGAAATATACAACTCAGGGAGGCGAACGGTGTGCATGATTACATCAAAGAACGAACAATCAGGATAGGAAATTATCTGGTGGAGACAAAAAAAACAGTTCGCGTTATAGCGAAGGAATTCGGTGTTTCTAAAAGTACAGTTCATAAAGATCTAACGGAAAGATTACCAGAAATAAATCCCGAATTAGCAAGCGAGGTAAAAAAAATCCTTGAACACCATAAGGCAATTAGACATTTGCGAGGGGGCGAAGCAACAAGGAAGAAATATAAAGTCGATGCAGAATCCGCAAAAAAAAGAGAAGTGAAGCCAGTAGGATAAGCATATCATTCCTCTTTTTAGGAAAAGGATCGAAACAATACATGTAAATATCTATTGTTCAGTGGAAGGGAAAAATACTTCCACTGAATTATTTTTTTTTCTAAAGAGAAAGCAACATTTAGACGGGTTCAGAGTTAATCTTAATGTAAGATTTAACGAATTTTAGGTAGGTGTTTTCCTTGCTTATAAAAATGGTGCATCTCCTCAAGCTTCCGTTATATGAATAGCTCTTGCTCTGCACTTTTTTTAAGGATAAATGAAAAATCGGCGAAGTTCACATTTCAAGCTAGCCTTATTTTTTTTACAATGTCAGTATGAATGATGAATCCTATATTTTTCGATTTTAATAGGAGACGGACCGTTAAAAGGAATGATGCATGTAATTATTTGTTAAGTAAATGCCGATTTTGATAAAGCATCCGACGTTTTTTTACAAAATTTTAATAAACTACAGTTAAAAGTAGATAATTGTGTTAAAATAGTATATTAGAAGCAGTATGGACAAAATAAGATATAGTATGGAATTAGGAGGATATTAGCCCATGTTTTCAAGGGATATAGGGATCGATCTTGGGACAGCCAACGTCTTAATTCACCTTAAGGGAAAAGGGATTGTGTTGAATGAGCCGTCGGTGGTTGCTATGGATCGAAATACAGGAAAAGTGTTGGAAGTTGGCGAAGAAGCAAGGAAAATGGTAGGTCGGACACCTGGAAATATCGAAGCTATCCGACCATTAAAGGATGGCGTAATTGCCGATTTTGATGTTACGGAAGCGATGCTCAAACATTTCATTAATAAGATTAATGTAAAGGGCTTGTTATCAAAACCTAGGATTTTGATATGCTGTCCGACAAATATTACCAAAGTGGAGCAAAAAGCCATTAAAGAAGCTGCAGAAAAATCAGGTGGAAAAAAGATTTATTTAGAAGAAGAACCTAAAGTGGCCGCTATCGGCGCAGGGATGGAAATATTCCAGCCGAGTGGGAATATGGTCGTTGATATCGGGGGCGGTACAACAGATGTAGCTGTACTATCCATGGGTGATATTGTAACGTCTGAGTCCATTAAAATGGCCGGTGACAATTTTGATAGTGAAATTCTTCAATACATAAAGAAGAAATATAAGCTGTTGATCGGTGAGCGAACGGCAGAGGAAATAAAAATTAATGTCGCTACCGTCTTTCAAGGTGCGCGTAATGAAGAAATGGAAATTAGAGGGCGTGATATGGTCTCTGGTTTGCCACGAACTATCAAAGTAAACTCTAAAGAAATTGAGGAAGCATTGCGGGAGTCTGTCTATCTTATTGTACAAGCAGCAAAATCTGTCTTAGAACGTACACCTCCAGAGCTTTCTGCAGACATTATTGATCGAGGCGTGATATTAACTGGGGGAGGCGCATTAATTCATGGCATTGATGAGTTATTAGCAGAGGAATTAAAAGTTCCTGTATTTATTGCGGAAGAGCCAATGAATTGTGTAGCTAAGGGAACTGGTATTATGTTGGAAAATATCGACAAAGTAGATCGAAAAAAAGTTATTTAAGTTTTCTAGATATAAGAAAGGGAGGTAACGCCAGTGTTAAGGGGCTTTTACACAGCTGCTAGCGGTATGATTGCGCAACAACGGCAGCAGGAGGCTTTTGCTAATAATATTTCCAATGCTAACACCCCCGGTTATAAAGCAGATCAAACAACTTTGCGCGCTTTTCCTGAAATGTTGATGAATCAAATGGCAGGAAAAAAGCTTCCTACACAAAGTAAAACATATATCCCTATTCGACAACCGATTGGTTCTTTGAATACGGGAGTGTATGCACAGGAAATGATTCCGAATTTTAACCAGGGTGACGTACAAGAAACAGGGATTCCAACTGACTTTGCACTAGTGCAACGCAATTTGCCTGATGAAACTGGAGCATTGTTTTTTACGGTGCAAAATGAAGCTGGAGATGTCCGTTATACACGAAATGGAAACTTTACGGTAGATGGTGCAGGATTTTTAGTTGCAAATGAGGGATATTATGTTTTAGATGCAAATGGAGAACCTATTGCAACGAATGATAAGGATTTTACTGTGACGAATGATGGTCTATTGCAGACTGATAATGGGACGGTGCCATTAGGGATTGCCTATGCAACTGATGCAAATGCAATGGTAAAAGAAGGAAATGATTTGTACAATGGAGATGTGGAAGCTGTGCCGGCGGGTGCAACGTTTTCTGTAAAACAGGGTTTTTTGGAGAGATCCAACGTAGATACTTTACAAGCAATGACCCAAATGATGGAGTCTTACCGACTGTTTGAGACAAATCAACGAGTGTTAAAGGCTTATGATCAAAGTATGGAAAAAGCAGTTAGTGAAATAGGACGTTTAGTCTAAAGGGGAGAGAATAGCATGTCACGAGCAATGATTCAGGCTGCAGTAACAATGAATCAACTGCAACAAAAATTGGATGTCATAGGTAATAACATGGCTAATAACCAAACAACTGGCTATAAAAGCAGACAGGCTAATTTTTCCTCGCTGCTTTTTCAACAGATGGATAATTTGTCGCACCCTGCAAACACAGCCGGGAGACAGACTCCAGATGGTATACGCGTAGGATCGGGAGCAAAATTAGGATCGATTAATGCGAATTTGCAATTAGGTTCGTTACGTGAGACAGATCGTAGCTTGGATACAGCTTTATTAGAAATGAACCATTTTTTCCAAATTGAAGCAACAGAAAACGGAGTAACAGAAACACGTTTTACTCGAGATGGAGCATTTTATTTGAGCCCTGTTAATGATAATCAACAAGTGATGCTCGTTGATAGAAATGGAAATCCAGTACTAGGAGTAAATGGTCCTATTCGTATAGCTTCCGGTTTTGATGATATTTCTGTACAACCTGATGGACAAATACTTGTCAAGCGAGGCGACGAAACGGAAACCGTTGGAACACTTGCTATTGTTGAAGCTTTGCGTCCGGATTTGCTTGAAGCTGCCGGAGAAAATGCATTCCGTTTACCTAATATAGCAAATACAGAGGCTGCATTTGCCGATGTAATCCAGCCAGCAGCTGGAAACCAGGTGCTCCAAAGTGGTACCTTAGAAGCGTCTAATGTGAATATGTCTAAGGAAATGTCAGACTTAATTATGACTCAACGTGCTTATCAGTTTAATGCCAGAACCATTTCTATGAGCGATCAAATGTCTGGTCTGATTAACCAGATGCGCTAGGTTTTAATCCTTGATGTAAGGTGTTGTAAGCTCTACTTAAGAACTAAAGTCAAGACAAAAAAGTCTAGGTCAGCGGATACAACACCTACATCTTCGTTTGTTTAAGAGTTATACTCTTGTATTACTAACAGTCAGTATAGGAAAAAGAACCCCACTGACTGCAGATTCATTTCCTATTTAAGGTAAACAGTAAGGAGAAACAAATATGTCCATTCAACCACAAGATCCAACTTTCAAAGGCAAATATAGCTCATTTAGGAAAGCATGGGAACAACGATGGCAAGAAAAGCATCAAGAAGCTCAACATCATAATGAGTCAAACGGACGGGATAGGGTCAAGCAACAAAGTAAGCAAATAGCAAATAAAAAAAATAGACGCCCGAGAGTGCGCATTTTTCCAATTTGGCTACGTATTATTGTTATTTTACTGTTTTGTATCATTGCCTTAGTTGTTGGATTAATGATTGGCTATGGAGTTATTGGAGATGGTGCGCCAACAGATGTATTAAAGACAGAAACTTGGCAGCATATTATTGATATTGTTACGAAACCAAATTAAGCAAGCACCTAGTCTTATAGCGACTCAGGTGTTTTTTTACAGATAAGAAAGTATACAATGAGGTGCTTGGGGATAACGAAATAACCGAATAGCCACATCCGGCGCATGAGCCCAGCAACGATGCGACTTCACGAAATCGACTTCCGATAAGTCATCATTTGTTCGTATCCTCACCATGATTCCTAAAACTTTAGTTGCTTTGTTCCAGTTGCTACGTTGCTAAACGGGCGCTCTGCGCCTTTGTTCCTTACTGAAGGGGCTAAATTTGTCGGATGTGGACAAATTATCGCCAAGCCTATATAGGCAACTTTTCAAAACTGAATTTTCGCTGGTTGAGCTTTTCGGTAAATGTTGCAATAGAATTAAATTTAAACAAGAAAAGAGGTTGTTCATATGAATATTGAACAAATTAAAGAGATCATTCCACACCGCTATCCATTTTTACTAGTAGATCGAGTAACAGAAGTGGAAGAAGGAAAGCGTGTTGCTGGTTTGAAAAATGTAACAGCGAATGAACCTTTTTTTCAAGGGCATTTCCCTGAGTATGCTGTGATGCCGGGTGTGCTTATTGTTGAGGCCTTGGCACAGCTTGGGGCAATTGCCATGCTGGGGAAAAAAGAAAATCGAGGAAAGATTGGTTTTTTGGCAGGAATAGACAATTGTCGATTTAAACGCCAAGTTCGCCCGGGAGACCAATTGCAAATGGAAGTAGAAATTCTTCGATTAAAAGGACCAATCGGAAAAGGAAAAGCAGTGGCTACTGTAGATGGAGAGTTGGCTTGTGAAGCTGAAATTATGTTTGCTATAAAATAACGGCTCAGTTAATTTATAAGCAAATATGTCATAAAACGATCGCTTCAATAGTCGAAGCGGGGGATAACCGCTGCTCTATTCCTGATTCGTTCGTATTGGGTAGGATATTGATCAGTAGGTGTATAGCAATAGGATCGAAAGCGGTGCATCGCACGCAGAAAAGCGTTCTTCTTTTTCAAGGATGGATAAACTATGTTAACAATCCATAAAATGCAGTTTTTCTTTTTCCAGGAATGTCTGGGCACTAGTTTTCGCTCGTTAATTCGAGTATTTAAACTCCTATTGGATGAAATTTCACTATATAGGTCCATTTTAAAAAATATTATGTGAGGGAATAATTAGCTGAAAATGGATAAAAAAGAGTATGACTTCTTCTAAGTTGGTTAAGCTAAAAAACGAACCAATTAAAAAGGAGGAAATGCACATGAAATCAAAGCTTCTCGTGAAACTCGGCGCTTCCGCCATTGCTTTATCACTCATTGCGGCTTGTGGCACAGATGATAATCAAGACCCTGTAGAAGACGATACTCCAATGGAGGAACAGGAAAATAATAACGATCAGCCTGCTGAGGATAATGGTGGAATGAATGAGAACGACCAAGAACTACAGGATGAAGACAACGGCAACACAAATGATAATGGCGATATGAACAAAGATCAAGATAAGCAAAACGAAGAAGGAAATCAATAATATTGCTTAAGTTCGTTTTTAATACAGAGGGGAATAGCAAAGATATTGGCGCCACCTAAGTCAAAGTACTCTTGTTGTCTAGTTGTCGATACTAGTATGCTCCGTACACCAACTTGAATGTGGTTGCAAAGAAAAGATAGCATCTGGATTCTAAAGTCGCTAAGGTGAGGGTTGGACGATGATGAATCCGGTGTTTCCCCCTTAACAGATTTGAGCAATATTATAAGTACAAATCATTTTTTTACTTATAAAAGCAGAACACAGGTCCTAAAGGATGTGTTCTGCTTTTTATATATTGCTATCTATTTTTAAAAACATAGCCTATAATTTACGCTTCTTTCAATTGTAAATGGTTTGTGCCTAATTCAAGCTGTCAAACCAGAGACAAAATGTACGTGAGATAGTAAAATATAGAATATAAAGAAATTTCTTTTTTTGTATTGAAAATAAATCAGGTTGAAAAGAGAAATGTATTTTTAAAAAGGAGGGTTATTTTGAAACATCGAATTACATCATTATATATCATATCCCCACATACAAAAGCGATATGCTGGAGTGAGCATAACTATTATCGTTCTCATATTTTGGAAGCGGATATGTCGGAGACAATGTCGTTGCACAAACCAGAGCAAATCATTGATAATAGTTGTTTAATATACGGATCTACACTAGAGGGGAGAAGATTAGCTGTAAAGGACGTATTAGGCTCATCCAGTAAGCTTCCAATTCCTGTGATTCCAGAAAAAGGCGTTTTTATGATGCCAACTGCATCTATAAAAAATAAAAATAATGTATGGCTTGCTTATCACCATATATATGGTTTTGAAAGGAATAATAAGGGCACTTATGTTGCTTTTTACGACGGTTCTGAACTTCAGTTAGATGTATCTTTCAACACTTTTGATTTGCAGTATAAGCGGACAAGTCAGTTAATCGTACATATGAACCGTACTTTTCTGTTTGGACAATCTAAATTGCCTATACCTAAATCACTCCTAAAACGATATTAATGAACCGATGTGGAAAAAGAAGAGCCGTAGTATGTTTATAAACCAATAAAAGGGGATTTGCAACAGGATGGAGAATGACACCTCGAATTTCCTTCTTAGCTTTTATTTGCCTTTTGTATATAACCCATACGCACCCTGTCTACTAAAATCACCTTCTAGCTAAGTGTATATTGGGAAATGGAACAATTGAGTTTGTGAATTATATTTACCACAAACTCAATTGGATTTATCCCGTACTATAAGATGCTGTGGGACTCCCGCTTCAGGAGTTAAGTAATCTGTACTGTAACAAGTTTAGTGGGAGATAACAGCAGCTAAATACCTTGTCTCGTATGTGGACTACCATTATGGTACTAACAAGCCGTAGAGGACGAATGCCCCCATTGATTAAAGATTACTTTATGAAGGCGGTTATGGCACCCTAGTGGGGATGCGAAACCCTTTTCTTCCGCACTCTTTCACAAGAAAATCATGCCCGCAGAAGCTTTACGTCAATGCTAAGCGATAATTTTGTAATTCCCCTCTAGGTCAAAATTTGTTGCGAAATGACTTAAATTTCAGTCGAGAAATATAGCTAAGTTTCCCATTTCTATGGAATTGTATATTTAACTCAACGTTTTAGGTACAAAAGAGAAAGGTACTGATAAGAAGCGACCAAGCTATTCTTTTATATCGTTTTCTATATTTTTATTAGTATTTGTGGGTTAGCAGAAGTTTTTTCTGACTACAATAAGGAAAGACAATTTTTTTAGTAAGACAAGAAAGTAAAAAAATGAGGTGCTTAGGATAACGAACTAACCGAATAGTCATGGCGCCAGCAAGGATGCGACTTTAGAAATGCGCCCTCCGATAAGTCATCATCGGTTCGTGGTTAATAGGAAGGCCGACTAAAAATGGGCTTGCCGCTCAGGCGTCGGCATACTCCTGTTGCAGGAGCATGATACCTAAAACTTTCGTTGATTCGTTCCATTCGCTACCTTGCTAAACGGGCGCTTGTACCTTTATTCTAGTGGATAATGTTTGGTTAATTATGCGATGAAGCGTCCCCTAAAAGTTAGACACCGTTATTTCATTAGGAGCAGCTTAGTAAAATGAGTTCGGTATTGCACCGGACTCATTTTACTTTTGTCTTTATCCGTTTCATATTATAGTAAACTCTTTTATGTAGAGGAATTCCACCGTTTAGGAAACTTGCCTAAGTTCCAGCATGGAAATACGCCTCAAGTACTAGATGAAAATATACCTTTCGTTCATGACGGAACAACGATATGGTCTGTATGATAGAAGTAAGCTAAAGGAAGGAGAAAATCATTCGATGAAGAAATTTCTTTTATTTCTAGTTGATTTTCAGCCTATAAGTTGTTATTATATGAGCATTCCTTTTTTGACTGACCGGTAAGTCAATTAAGATGTAGTTTTCATTTAATTATATCATGTCAAATCTTTTAGAAAAAAACTTTTTTGTGACAAATCAGCCTAACTAAATGAAACATTTACGTGGGAGAGTACGTAATTAGAAAATAGGTGAAACTTATGCTTGAAAAGAAAAGGAAATTGGTGGAAATCGGTATAAAATTAATTGCTCAAAAGGGTTATCACAATACTTCTATTCAGGAAATTGCCAATAAAGCAGGTGTTTCTAAAGGGTCTTTCTACAGCTATTTTCCGTCGAAAAAAGTATTTATGAAAACGACGATGAAAGAGTTTCACAGGTTTATGATGGAAGAGCTGGCGCAAGTCAAAACAAATGATGATGCGAGTGCTCGTTTTGCAAAGCAAATAACAATATTAATAAAATACATGGAACGACATAAAGAATTTATTACGATTTATCTTAGAAGTAACATGCTAATTGAAGAGGAGTTTGAGGAACAAATACGTGCATTTAGGCTAGACTATATTCATTGGTTAAGGGAGAACTTGGAGAGTATATACGGAAAACAATTACAGGAATTTGTGATGGATGCTATTATCCAGTCATCAGGTTTAATACATAGTTATTTTCATTGGCTCATCGTGGAAGATGTTGAATTTGACCTAGAGCAAGCTGGGCAATTTATGGTTAGACGTTTGCATGATTTAATAGCAGGAATGGTAAAAGCAGAGGCATCCCCACTTGTCGACACTATGCAGATCCCAGAAATATACAGTAGGAATAATACTAACAAACAAAACAAACAAGAGGTAATTAACAGCTTAAAAGAAAAAATACCAGCGCTAAAAGTGCCGCAAATGAGGAAAGAACGATTATATGAAGTGTTACAATTATTGCAAAATGAAATAGCTGAAAATAATAATATACTTGTCATACAAGGGTTACTTGCGCATTTTACTGCCCATGATATGTTAATAGAAGATGTAAACAGAATCGCGGAAGTACTAGATATTGAATTATTATGACATCTTGACAGTAAAGAGAGGAGTAAAATAGGTGAAGAAAATTTTACTATTTGTAGCAGTTATAGTTATGATTTTTTTGCTAGCTGCGTGCAATCAGGAAGAAGAGAATAAAGAAGAAAATAAAGAGCGGGTAACTCCTGTAGAAACGGAAGAAGTGAAAGAAGGTTCTATTGAGATTGAAAAGAGCCTTTATGGCAGAGCAAAGCCGTCTGCTTCCAGTCCAGTCGTAGTACAGGCTCCAAGTAAAATCGATCAGTTAGAAGTTAGTAATGGTGAACAAGTCGAGGAAGGGGATGTGATTGCAACCATCTCTTCACAAGCGGGTAAGCAAAGTATCCGAGCACCTAAGGATGGAAAGCTTGTTCAGTTAACAGCAAATGAGGGCGAGATGGTATCTACAGAAGAGCCATTGGCTGTGGTTGCTGATTTAAATCCTTTAATCATTGAATTTGACGTAACAGCAAATGATCGTAAATTAATGAATAAAGAAGATGAGTTACCTGTTAATATAGATGAAAAAGAATTTACAGCAACGGTTACTTCTATTGGAACCGTGCCAAATGATACTGGACTTTACCCAATTCAGGCGAAGGTCAGTAATAAAGAAGCAAAATTATTACCAGGCATGATAGCACAGTTATTGGTGCCAGAAACAAGAATTAAAGATACGATTATCGTTCCAACTGCTGCTGTAGAAGAGCAAGGCGGTGAATCATTTATCTATGTAGTGAAAGATAATAAGGCAAAACGCGTTGACGTTACAGTACAGGAATCTCAATCAGAGGAAACAGCGATTGAGGGAGAGGTCAAAGCTGGCGATAAAGTGATCGTAAAAGGACAACTGTCATTAAAGGATGGTAGTCAGGTTAAAGTTGCGAAAGGGGAGTAAATCTTGAAGCTAATCAAAACATCTGTCAAACGTCCAGTAGGCGTTATTATGATCGTTCTCGCTATACTAGCTCTCGGTGCCGTTTCATTACGAAGCCTAACAGTTGATCTCTTTCCAAAGATTGATCTTCCAGTAGCAGTTGTAGCAACATCATATCAAGATGCAGCACCACAAGAAGTAGAAAATTTAATTAGTCGTCCAATTGAATCAGCTGTTAGTACTGTAGAAGGGATAGAAACGGTTCAATCGCAATCACAATCAGGGTCTTCCCTTGTTGTACTCATGTTTAATAACGGAACGGATTTAGACCAAGCCTTATTGGATGTAAGAGAAAGTGTTGACCAGGTGAAAGACCTTTTACCTAGTCAGGCGGGTGATCCGAATATTATGCGTTTTAACCCGGACCAACTGCCGGTTATGTGGGTTGGTTTAACCGGGGAAAACGCAGCATCTTTAACAAAAACAGCCGACGACCAAGTTGTCCCATTTTTAGAACGACAAGGTGGAGTAGGGTCTGTTAATGTAGAAGGTGGAAAAGAAAGAGAAATTCAATTAATTTTAGATGAAGCCAAATTACAGCAATATGGCGCCACAGCGCAAACGATCATGCAATCGTTAACGAGTACGAATCAGTCCGCTTCGGTAGGAACGGTTGAGAAAGGTGATAAGGATCTTCAGCTTCGTGTAACTGGTGAATTTGAATCAATCGACGATATAAAACAAACGATTGTTCAAACCGAATCTGGGGCAACAGTACATGTGGATGACTTAGCTGAAGTGAAAGATGATTTTAAGGAACAATCTGGAATGACACTCGTCAATGGAAAGCCTTCTGTCGTCTTATCCATTTTAAAAAAGACCGATAGTAATACTGTAGAAGTAGCAACAAATATAGAAGATAGTTTACAAGAAATGAAACAAGATTTACCTTCAGATGTTAATGTGGATATCATTATTGACACATCTGATTTTATTCAGATGTCTATTGATTCAGTTGTGCAGAATATTCTTATCGGTGGGGCTATTTCTATATTTATCCTGCTCCTATTTCTGAAAAGTATTCGAGCAACGATTGTTATTGGATTGTCCATACCAATTGCGATTATAACAACGTTTATTTTAATGTATTTCACAGGTGAAACATTAAATATTTTAACATTAGGCGGTTTAGCACTTGGTTTAGGAATGATGGTCGATAGTTCGATTGTCATACTCGAACATATTTATTCCTACAGGCAACGTGGGTATAGTCTAAAGGATGCGGCTATAAAAGGGGCTAGTGAGTTAGCACCTGCAGTAATTGCTTCTACAACAACGACATTAGTTGTATTTTTACCGATTATTTATGTAGAAGGAATTGCTTCGGATATGTTTACCCCTTTAGCATTAGCAGTTTCTTTTTCACTTATTACTTCATTAATAGTAGCCGTCACTTTAGTGCCGATGCTTTCTTCCAAGTTATTGCAAAAAGCGATGCAAGATGGAGGAAAACGTTATTGGTTTGATCGCTTTTTGGGTTGGCTAAATACAAAGTATCAAAAAGCTTTGAAATGGGCGCTCGGTCATCGGAAAACAACAGTATTTGTAACGATTGTAGCGATTGTGGGGAGCTTAGCTTTAACCCCGTTTATTGGAGCGGAATTTATTCCATCTGCGGATCAAGGACAGTTGGAAATCCGCGTAGAAACAGACCCTGGAAGTTCTCTGAAGCATACGGAAGAAATTGTAGAACAGGTGAATAAGGAGTTAGAGCCTTTTGAATCTTTGATCGAAACGAATTATATAAGTGTTGGTGGCGGTGATATGGTTGCTGGCAACAGCGGCAGTGGAAATCAAGCTGTTTATTCAATGCAGCTCATTCCCTCTACTGAACGAGAAAAAACAACGATTCAAATCGTTCAAGAAATAAATGACAAATTACAGGGGATCGCAGGTGCTGAAATTACGGTAAATTCCATGGACTCGGGTATGAATATGGGGGACCCGATACAAGTCCAATTAAATGGGCCAGAACATGAAGTATTGAGAGATATCTCTGAACAGGTTGTACGAGATATCGAGCGGATAGACGGTATTTATAATCCAGAGACGTCAGCTTCTGAAGGTGTCCCACAAATGAATATTGAAGTGAATCAGGAGCAAGCTGCGATGTATGGGTTAAATCAGGAACAAGTACTCGGACAGATTCAAATGCAATTTACGGGTCAAGTAGCTACGCAGTTTAGAGAAAATGGACAGGAAATGGATGTTACATTGATATATCCAGAAGAACAGCGAAGCAAGATAGAGGATTTGCATGACATGAAAATCCAAACCCCTCAAGGAGCGACGGTCTCCTTAGATGAGGTAGCTGAATTTAAACAAATGAGTGGACCAGTAAGCTTACAAAGAGAAAATCAGCAGCCGCAAATGAATGTGTCCAGTCAAACTGTGGATCGTGACTTAGGGAGCATCACGCAAGATGTAGAGAAAACATTAGCCAATATGGAGCTCCCTGAAGGCTATAGCTATAAAATCGGTGGTCAAGCACAAGATATGGCGGAATCATTTACAGAGTTAGCGATTGCATTAGTGTTTTCGATTTTCCTTGTATATGCAGTCATGGCTGTCCAATTTGAAAACTTTCTATTTCCACTTATTATTATGTTTGCTATGCCGACCACAGTTATTGGAGTAATGCTTGGATTGTTTATCGTTGGAATCCCATTAAGTATTCCAGCCTTTATCGGAATTATTATGCTGGCAGGGATCGTTGTCAATAACTCGATTGTACTAGTGGATTATATTAACCTCCTGCGACGAAAAGGAATGGAACGTTATACGGCTATATTGGAAGCTGGATCAAGCAGATTGCGCCCAATATTAATGACGACACTAACGACTATTTTGGCTATGATTCCACTAGCAATGGCGCTTGGAGAAGGTGCAGAAATGCAGCAACCTCTAGCCGTTACAATCATTTTTGGTCTAGGCGTATCCAGTATCTTTACACTTTTGTTAATCCCAGTTATTTACACATTATTCGATGATCTAACTGCTAAAATGGCTAAACGTAAGAAAAAGAAAAAAGATGCATAATAGATACGAAAAGGTTCCCTGCACAGATAGCAGGGAACCAATTGTGTATACCCAAGTTTTAACGTAGTTCAAAAATACGTAGACTGCTTGCCGTAACAGCGCAAACTGAAGATCCCACAGGAAAGCGAAGTATTTCGACATACCGGTGGTAAGAATTTTTTATACACATAAGCCGAACAATTATAAATAGATTGTTCGGCTTTTTTTAAAAGATAAGAAAGTATCAAATGAGGTGCTTGTGGATAACGAAATGAACTAAATAAGTCACGTCCGGCGCATGAGCCCAGCAACGATGCGACTTTAGAAATGCGCCTTCCGATAAGGCATCATCGGTTGTAGCTAAGAGGAAGGCCGACTAAATACGGGCTTGCCGCCCGACGTCGGCATCCCCCGTTTTAGTGGCATGATTCCTTTATCCCGTAGTAAAACGGCGTTGTAGACTCTCACGGTCTAAGAATGGAAGATGGGAGCGGAACAAGTCGAAGTGGGAGAGAACAGCCCCTAAATCCCCTATTTCGTAAAGGCCTTTAGATCATACCATTACGGTACTAACAATCCGGCGGGGATGAGGAAAACCCCGCTGATGGAAGGTTCACTTTATCCTTAGTTGATTTGTTCCATTCGCTACGTTGCTAACCGGGTACCCCGCATCTTCATTCTATAGTAATTGCTTATTTCCCAGCCTTTTTATTCTTAATCTGTTACTGGCCACCAGTGGAAACCGTCCTTTTCTAATAAGCGATCTGCTGCCTCTGGTCCCATGGAGCCAGCAGCGTAATTGGGAAATAGTGGTTCTGTTTTTGACCACGCATCTAAAACGGCGTCAACAAACCTCCAAGAATAAGCTACCTCATCCCAATGGGTGAAGTTAGTTGTATCACCAATAATACAATCGTATATGAGCTTTTCATACGCTTCGGGTGTATTTATTCCATCTACACCGTTGTTTGTATATGATAATTCAATTGGTTGCGCGATAGAGCCTACACCAGCTTTTTTAGCGTTTAAATGAAGCGTGATTCCTTCGTTCGGCTGAATATTAATTACCAACAAGTTAGGATGTCTTTCTGACTCATCCTTATAGTATAGGTTCATTGGTATATCTCTAAACTCAACTACAATTTTAATTGATTTTTCTTTCATCTTTTTACCTGTTCGGATGTAAAAAGGTACCCCTGCCCAGCGATAGTTATCAATCATTACTTTTCCAGCAACGTATGTTTCAGTTATAGAATCTTTTAATTCTGGAGCCTCTTCCCGATACCCTTTCCCTAAACGACCAGGACCGTATTGTCCGCGTACAAAGTAATTCTCCACTTCTGTTGGTTCAACAAGACGAAGAGCTCGCAATACTTTCACTTTTTCTGAACGTATTTCATCAGGTGTAAGTTTAATTGGTGGCTCCATTGCTAACAGTGCGACCATTTGCAGCATATGGTTTTGCACCATATCTCTTGTTGCACCCGATCGGTCATAATAACGAGCACGTTCCTCAACGCCTAATTTTTCGCTGGAAGTAACCTGGATATTTGAAATAAATCGGTTATTCCACAAATGCTCAAATATACCATTTGCAAACCGGATCACTTCAATATTTTGCACCATTTCTTTACCTAAATAATGGTCAATTCGATATATTTGATTCTCATTGAAGGCTAACCGAATTTGATTATTTAACTCTTTGGCAGAGATGAGATCGTGTCCAAATGGTTTTTCAATAACTAATCGGGTCCAACCAGTACTCTCTTTTAAACCATTTTGTTCGAGTTGGTTAGCGATGGTGCCAAAATATTCCGGAGCCATAGCCAAGTAAAAAACGCGGTTTCCGTTTGTTTGGTATTGACCTTCTAACTGATCTAGCAACCCAGCTAAATGCGTATAGGAAGAATTATCTGTCACATCAAAAGACTGATAATAAAAATGAGCAGCAAATGCTTCTAAGCCGTCCTCATTGTGTGCTTGTGATTCGTTTATTGATTCACAAACTTTTTCGCGAAATATATCAGTCGTCCATGGACGACGAGCAAGACCAACAACTGCGAAATCCTCACCAATTTTTCCATTTTGATAAAGGCGATAAATGGAAGGGAATAACTTTCTTTTTGATAAATCCCCTGTTGCTCCGAAGATGACAATAACGACGTTTGGTTTATCTACAGTTTTCAATAGAACCCTCTCCATTTTCTGTTTAGTAACACAACTATCATATAAGGTTAAAAAGTGAAAAGCAACTATTCTAGATGTAGCCATGCGAAAGTTTTTTTCAGCAACTGATGGACAACTTCCGAAAACATTAAACCTATAGCTATTGCTCCAGCAAGCAGCATTACCTTTGCTGAAAGTTGTACAGCTAGAAAATAGTCATTTTCGACAAATTTTCTCATCGCATCGTATGCTAATCCACCAGGTACGAGCGGAATAATGCCTGAGACATTAAAAATAATAATGGGCGTTTTAAATATTTTGGCACAAATCTGACTGAGAATGGCAACAAGCATGGAACCAAAAATGGTTGCCGGAACAACATCCAATCCTTGCTCAACCAAGATATAATAAACAACCCATCCGAACATCCCAACCATGCCGCATTGAATAAGTGCATGTCGGGGAGCATTGAAAATAATGCCAAAACAAGCAGCTGCAATATAGCTTGTAATAAGTTGAGCAAGTAACATGATGATCAACTCCCTATGCTTAGATAATCGAAAACAAGAAATCATAGATGGAATTCTCGTGACCTATGGATGGAGCCATTCTTTCTTCTACACGCTACTAATTATTTCGTATAGAGATCAATGTGGTAAAAAAGCGAAAAGTACAGCAACGCCCGCTCCAATTGCAATTGCAGTTAATGTAGCTTCTACACCCTTTGATATGCCAGCGATTAAATGACCTGCCATTAAATCCCGAACGGCATTTGTTATATGCAGACCTGGAACAAGCGGCATTACAGCGCCAATGATGATTTTATCCATATATTGCCCAAATTCAGCTTTAATACTAATCACGGCAATAACAGCAATCAAAAACGAGGCTACAAATTCGGCAATGAAACGTATTTCTAGTAATTTATCAAATCCAATCATTGCTGCGTATCCTCCTGCCCCAGCAATACAGGAAGGGGCAAAGTCTGCCCAGGAACCGCCAAACATAATGGCGAAACTACCGCTAGCTAGCGCTGAAGCAATAAGCTGTAGCCAAAATGGAAATGTTTCACTGTTATGCTGTATACCTTTTAACAGCAGAAGAGCTTCTTTAGCATCTAATGATTGTGCTGTAATTTGTCTGGAAATGCTATTTACATCAGCGATTTTTTGTAAATCATTCGAGCGATTGGAAATTCTCCTAAAATAAGAAGCTTCTCCTTCCGTAGAAAATTGAATACCTGTTGGCGTAGCATAACTTTCCGCATTTTCAAGTCCAAGTGAAGCAGCAATTCGGTTCATTGTATCTTCTACTCGGTATGTTTCTGCACCACTCTCCAGCATAATTTTACCAGCAAGTAAACAAACTTTTGCCACGGATCCAGGTTGAGCACTCATCCTTTATTCCTCCATTTTAATATTTTATGATCCGAAGTGAAAGATAATCTAGTTTCTCTTTCGTAAAATTTTTAGATCACAAGCCTAGTGAAAAGGAGATTGCCTCAAAGCTTTTCTGCCCATGCAGGCAATATGAAAGAGCAAAGGAGCTCTAATTCCTTTTCTCGCTTAGCTGTATACGAACTAACTTGATATAGTTCGTGATCGACGAAACCTGGATGTGTCATCACCTCAACACTTGTAGCTGACAGCTTCCTCAGTTGCGAAAAGAGCTTATCATCTACTCCTGAATCATAAAAATCGAGCCAAATCTGCTCAGTTAATAACAAGTCGCGCTCATTTTGTAAAGTCTCCGTATAGCGAATAGGGACGTGATACTTATTAGCTAATTCTACAATAACAGGTTTCAATTGTTCCCAACCATGGACGTGATGGTGGCTATCAATATGATGAAGTGGTAGTCCTGTAGCTAAAAAAGCTTCTATTTGCGCTTCCCACTCGTATTTAATTGCTTGTAAGTCATCTTCTTTAAGATCTTTTTCTTCTTTTGTATACTTAAAAAACCCGTTTGAGTCAGTTAATATCGTTGCTTCCTTTGTTAGTGGTTTGCCCCATGTTAAAACGAGATGGATCCCTGTTTGTAAAGAAGAATGTTTTTTTGCTTCAGATATCGCATATTCTACAGCATTTCCGTTCATCATTAAGGTAGTAGATTGCACAACGCCGTCTGTATGAGCTTTAAGAATTCCATCCGTGATCCCTTTTGTTAAGCCAAAATCGTCTGCATTAATTAAAATTTTCATGTTAAGCGCCTCCAATATTTTAATATGAATATAGAATGTCGTAAATGTGTTATCCATTTTTAATTCCAAACGCCTTCCTCGGCAGAAGTAACTTCAGACTTCGTAGCTAGTCGCTAGAAAAGATACAAGGTCTTTGGTTATGTGGATGTGTTTTCCTTTGGGTACTTTCGCTCAATTACAAAGTTGGTTTTATCTCCTCTAAAGTAAGCACGGGAATATTCCACTTTTTCTTGATGTTCATTTTCAGCAATAGTTTCGATATGAAAACAAGGAGCATTTAACTCACACTCCAAGTGTTTTGAACTGATTTCATCTGCAAGTGTTATTTCAATCTGCTCCATTGTTTTAGCAATATGCACTCCAAAGTCAGTTTTTAATGAGGCATAAAGTGATGTAGCCGCTTGTTCCTTTGAGATACCTGGTGCAACATCCCAAGGGATGAAAGCGATCTCATATTGGGTTGGTTCATTGTTTGCTTTGCGAATTCTTTCAATACGTTGAATAGGAGCTTTGGACGAGACTTCTAGTTGTTGGCTTAAAAATTCGTTTGCTGGAATAACCGTGATGGAGAGAACAAAAATCTCTGCTTCTTTACCTTGAACAGCTACTTGATCGCTATACCGTTTCACTGTTTGAGTCAAGGTTTGTTTTAACTTCTGGTCTGCTACAAAGGTGCCCCTTCCTTGATGACGTTCTAAATATCCTTCAAGTGTTAATTGATTTAACGCAGTTCTAACTGTTGTACGGCTTACATTGAAATCTTTACATAGCTCTAATTCTGTTGGGATTTTGTCTCCCGGTTTATATTTATTTGCTTTGATTTGGTTTAGTAAATCTTCCTTAATAAAAGCATGCAAGGATCGGTTTTTCTCCATGTTGCTCTCCTTTCTACTACATAATTAGTTCTCCGTTATAGGTTTTCTCCCCTAACTTATGACAAGGAAAATATATATCATCAGGTCGTCGTAAAAATACAATAATTGGATTAGTTTGGTAAACACCACTTTATTATTGGCTCACATACATTAGGCGTTTTAAAAAGGATTTTAGGTCACTTTTGACAATCCCATAGTATGATTTGTTGTAACCATTTATAGCATTTGTTTTATCCAGCATGTAACTAGCAGTTATACCTATCCATCCATCTTATGAGGTAAGACCTTGGAGGATAATCATCTTGCAGCTTTGCAAACCAATGTCCGATTTTGTTCAAAGGGACTCAGGTCGTATTCATGCGATACGAACGTTCCATGGGGACAAAGAAAATCACTACTAATAGACTTTCCTTTATAGTTACACTTTTATAAGTTGTCAGTTACAAATTGCTACTTTAACTAAAATGAACAAAGAGCACACAAAATTTTGTCTGCTGCGGTATGCATTTATGTGTTCTATATATGTACGCTACGTTCATAAATGCACTAATTTCAAATAAGAGTGATGTTAGTCAAAGTTTACAAGATTATCTATGTAAATACAACTTATTCGTATAAATGTTATTACAAATAACAAATATATTAAAATGTATTTACATATGTTTAATTGTATGATACATTTTAAGTGATTTAATAGAATTATATACATCTATGAGCAGTATACACTACAGCAAAGGAGATAAATCGTATGACAATCAAATTAGTCGTAGTTGGTGGCGGTTCCAGCTATACACCAGAGATTATTGAGGGAATTATTTTGCGCCATCATTCATTTCCCGTTACAGAAATAGTCTTAGTTGATATTGAGGAAGGAAAGCAAAAGCTTGAAATCGTTGGCCAGTTAGCAAGACGGATGATTGAAAAATCCAACAAACCAATAAAATTATCATGGACATTAGATAGGAAGGAGGCATTAAAACAGGCTGATTTTGTCTCAACGCAAATAAGAGTAGGTGGGTTAACAGCAAGATCAAAAGACGAGCGTATTCCTCTCCAGCATGGGTATATCGGTCAAGAAACAAATGGTGCTGGGGGAATATTTAAAGCATTACGTACGATACCGGTTTTATTAGAGTTAGCTCAAGATGTTCACGAAATCTGTCCACAGGCATGGATGATAAATTTTACAAATCCTGCAGGTATTGTAACAGAAGCATTGTTAAAGCACTCACCGCATAAAAAAGTAATTGGGGTGTGTAACATTCCTTATAATATGCGTTATTCGACTGCTGAAATTTTAAATACGAAGCCTGAGAACGTGATGATTGAATTTCTTGGCTTAAATCATTACGTATTCGGTCGAAAAGTATTAGTTAGCGGTGTCGACCGTACAAGTGAAGTACTGACGAAAGTGAGTCAAGGATTAGATTATTCGCCAGCTAATATTGTAAATCTTGGTTGGTCGAAAACGTTTATTGAAGCAACCTCATTACTGCCAAATCCTTATCACCAATATTATTTTCAAACCGCAGCGGTACTAAAGAAAGATCAGCAGGCGCTAGAAGAAAATGGGACACGTGCGGAAGTCGTAAGAAGACTGGAAAAATCTTTATTCGAGTTATATAAAAATCCTAATCTTTGTGATAAACCAAAAGAGTTAGAAGAAAGAGGCGGGGCTTTTTATAGTGATGTAGCATGCAGTTTAATGGACTCCATTTATAATAATAAAGCAGATATCCAGACGGTTAACACATTAAATAAAGGCGCTATCCCTGAGCTGCCGGAAGATTCGGTGATTGAAGTGAATAGCGTTATTACGAAAAATGGACCACAGCCAATTACAGTTGGGGCTTTACCAAACAGTGTGAAAGGTCATATTTATCAAATGAAGGCATTTGAGGAATTAGTGATCCGGGCAAGTATAACCGGTAATTATAAAGATGCCTACCTGGCAATGGTTATGAATCCATTGATAGGTGATGAAGTTGACAGCAAGTTATTACTAGATGCGTTATTAGAAGCACATAAAGATTACTTACCACAATTTTAATTATGGGGGTATAGAAATGAATAGTAAAGCAATGCAAAAATTCATTGAAATTGCGGGTCGGATTGGGTCACAACGTCATCTTGTTGCTGTACGTGATGGATTTGTAGCCATCATGCCACTGATTATTGTCGGGTCGCTAGCCATTCTAATTAATAATTTTCCTCCGTTTGGGGCGTTTAATTTTGTTGAATGGATGAATGGGATTTTTGGTGAAGGAAACTGGCAGGCGGTGGGGGGAAGTATTTGGAATGGAACATTTGCCATTTTAGGTCTTTTAGTTACCTTTTCCATTGCGTATAATTTAGCTAAGTCCTACGATGTTGATGGCCTTGCCGCTGGTTTAATAGCAGGTGCTGGATTTATCATGCTGGTGCCTATCACCGGTGATGGCGGGTTAAACATGGGATGGCTTGGAACACAAGGATTGTTTGTCGGAATCATATTAGCTTTAGTAGTCACTGAGTTGTTTCGAATTTTAATTACATCCAAGATGACGATTAAGATGCCAGAGGGCGTTCCTGACGGTGTAACTAGATCTTTTGAAGCGCTAATCCCTGCTGTACTCATTTTAATTTTAGTTGGATTTTTCCAAGCCATGATGACTGTGTTTGCTGAGAAGAGTATTTTTGAAGTTATCTTTAACATTATTCAAGAGCCGTTGCAAGGCTTAGGAAATACATTGCCTGCTGCTATGCTTGTTTCTTTTTTAAATCACTTGCTTTGGTTCTTCGGATTACATGGAACGAATATTATCGGCTCTGTAATTGAACCTGTTTATTTGCCATTAATTGAAGAAAACCTTAATCTGTTTAAGAGTGGGATGTCGGCATTTGAAGTACCTAACATTGTAACAAAACCATTTTTAGATTCGTTCGTTTTTATGGGAGGTTCTGGAACAACGATTGCTTTGTTAATTGCTGTCTTTGTCGTTATTCGCAGAGAGAAGAACCATCCTTATCGACAAGTAGCTAAGTTATCTGCTCCAGCAGGATTATTTAATATTAACGAACCAGTGATTTTTGGTTTACCAATCGTGTTAAATCCAGTGATGTTAATTCCATTTATTTTAGTTCCTGTAACGCTTACCATTACGTCTTATATTGCTATTGCAACAGGGTTAGTACCTAGGACAGTTGCCATCTTGCCATGGACAACACCACCTATTCTAAGTGGCTATCTCGTAACAGGAGGAAGCTTTAGAGGCGTTGTGTTACAATTATTTAATTTAGCGCTTGCTATTGTTATGTATATACCGTTTGTTATGGCGGGAGTGAGAATGTTGAACAGAAATGAGGGAAAAGCAAAATGATGGTAAAGGAAGAATTACAACAGCTTTCATTTTCTATTATCCTGCACGCAGGTAATGCTCGATCGCTTTCTATGGAAGCGATATCAAAGGCGAAGGCGTACCAGTTTGAGCAAGCACGTACGATGATCGAAGAAGCGGAAGAGGCATTTACAGAAGCACATCATATACAAACGAAACTGCTGCAGCAAGAGGCAGAAGGAAAACATACGGACGTTACCGTCATACTGGTTCATGCTCAAGATCATTTGATGACAGCGTTAACAGTAAAAGAGCTGGCTGTTGAAATAATTGAACTATACGAAAAAATGGAAACAATAGAGGGGGCGAAGTAGTGAAAATTATCCTTGTTTGTTCAGCTGGCATGTCCACATCTATGCTCGTTAAAAAAATGAAAGAAACAGCGGATAGCCGTAATCTAGAAGTAGATATTCGTGCTATTCCAGAAACTCAACTGAAAAATGAAATCGAAGACCTAGATGTTGTGCTAATTGGTCCTCAAGTGCGTTATTTAGAAAAGAAAATAAAGGCACAGCTTGAACCAAAAGGCGTAGCTGTAGAAGTTATTGACCAAATGGCATATGGCATGCTTCAAGGTGATAAAGTATTAGATCAAGCACTTGCTTTAGTAAACATAGGAAAGGACTGAGAAAAGGTTATCCCGCCTTTAAGGTGCTGTAAGACACCACTTCTTGATTTGATACAAAAGGTAAGTAGGAGAAAACGGCACCTAAATGCCCGATTCGTTTAAGGACCTTTAGGCCATACCATTCTAGGTACTCACATTCAGCAGGGGATGGAAGAAAACTCCTGCTAAAGGAAGTTTACTTTATCTAAGGGTAACTGAATGTATCCCTTCAAGATGGGGGAGATGCCAAGAATTATAAGCGATAATCAACAACCTAGATTTATTCAACGAACTATCATGTGGAGGAAGTGAACGTTTCGCATATGGGAGGTTTTCTTTATCCATTTTGTATCCCAAGTCTTTCATAGATTTGGGTCTTTTTTTATCAAAAAGCATAAAATTTGTTGCTTTGGGATATGGGAATAACTAAAATAGCCACGTCCGGCGAAGCGCCCAGCAACTATCATCATTGTCCCTATCAGAAGTCATCATTGGTTCTTAGTTTAGGGGAAAGCCGACTAAAAACAGGATTGTCGCCGACGTCGGCATACTCCTGTTGTAAGAGTATGATTCCTTTACCTTTCATTGTTTCGTTCTGATTGCTCCTTGCTAAACGGGTACCTCTCGCCATTGTTCTATATGGATACACACATTTCATAGTCGGATCACTTTTACCTCCATAAATTAAAGTGGAAAACAATAGCTAAATGCCCTATTTAGCAAAAGATCTTTACATCTTATCTTTGGTCCATTAATCAACGGCAACGGGGAATGAAACCGACTTGGGGGAAAATTTATTATGCGTCATTGGTGATCGCTATCCAAGTTTTGAACCCATTAAAAATTTCACACCCTATTTACTTCAGCTTGTAGAGAGGTTTGTCGAAACAAAAAAACTAAATTTTTAATAGCTCTTGATTAAAATGATTATCTGTTTTATAATATTTTTGTAAATTATTATCAAGCAAAAATCATTTATCCCGCATGCAAAGATCCGAAAGACTCTCACTTCGAAATCTTGAGTGGATACAAAAGATCTAAGCCTTAAGTCTTAAGTTTTAAGAAAATGCACCTAAATGTCCGATTCGTTAAAGGATCTTTAGGTCCTACCCTTTGCTGTACTAACATTCAGTAGAAAAAGGAAGCAAACTACTACTGCAATAAAGTTTCACTTTATTGCAAATCATTCATAATGAGGTGAATTTTAAATTCCGTTGTGTATGCGCTTCCGATTACGTTCTAAAATGAAAGTCATAAACTATTAAAGAGACGGGGTGTTAAATAAAATGAAAAAAGCATTTTTTGAACAAGCACAGAGGTTTGGTAAGTCTTTTATGCTTCCCATTGCGGTACTGCCTGCAGCGGGTTTGTTACTTGGTATCGGGGGCGCCTTTAGTAATCCGGCAACGATCGAAGTATACCCTTTCTTAGATCAAAAATGGCTACAGGCTATCTTTACCATTATGAGCTCGGCAGGCAATATTGTGTTCGCAAATTTAGCATTGATTTTTGCTGTAGGAGTTGCAATCGGATTAGCCAGAAATGATAAAGGAACAGCGGGTTTGGCGGCAGTGTTGGGATATTTAGTAATGAATGCAACCATTCATGCGATGTTAACTATTACTGGAAAGCTAGCTGAAAATAATTTAGCCGAAGTTGGGCAAGGAACGATCTTAGGCATTCAATCTTTAGAGACGGGAGTATTTGGTGGGGTTATTTTAGGTTTACTAACTTATTATCTACATCAACGATATAACAATGTAGACCTTCCGAAGTTTTTAGGGTTTTTTGGAGGCTCCAGATTTATTCCCATTATTACTGCATTTATGTCCATTATATTAGGTGTTATTTTATATTATGTGTGGCCAATTATTCAAACAGGCATTTTTTCGTTAGGCGGATTAGTAGAAGCAACAGGTTATTTAGGCACTTTCCTATATGGATTTATATTAAGATTACTTGGTCCATTTGGTTTACATCATATTTTCTACATTCCATTTTGGACAACGAGTCTTGGCGGATCCATGATTGTGGATGGTAATTTAGTTGAAGGCACACAAAGAATCTTTTTTGCTCAATTAGCGCAACCAGAAGTGGAACAATTTTATATTGGAACTGCGCGCTTCATGGCTGGTAGACATATTACGATGATGTTTGGGCTACTTGGTGCTTGTTTAGCTATTTATCAAATGGCTAAACCAAAAAACAAAAAAATAGTATTAGGATTAATGTTATCTGCCGGTTTAACGTCTTTTTTAACAGGGATAACAGAACCGATTGAATTCTCTTTCTTGTTTGTTGCCCCGATTCTTTACGTTATCCATGCTTTTTTTGATGGCTTAGCATTTATGTTGGCACATATGTGCGAGATTACCATAGGACAAACCTTTTCAGGTGGATTTATTGATTTCTTACTCTTTGGCGTTTTGCAGGGGATACAAAAAACAAATTGGATATGGGTTCCAGTTATTGGTGTATTCTGGTTTTTCTTATATTACTTTACATTCCGATTTGCGATTGCAAAGTTTAATTTAAAAACACCTGGCCGTCAGGATGAAGATATGGAGGTGCAAAAGTTTACTCCAGAGGGACAAGCACTTGCAATTATAGATGGACTTGGTGGCAAAGCTAACATTAAAGATGTAGATAATTGTGCTACGCGTTTAAGAGTAAGTGTGTTCGATCAAGCGCGTGTGCAAAAAGATGCACTTATGAAAACCGGTGCAAAAGGTGTAGTTGCCAAAGGGAATGGAGTTCAAGTAATTTACGGACCAGAGGTAACAACGATTAAAAACAATATTGAAAATAAAATGGGAGATTTGTGATATGTATGTAAAGCAGCTAGAGAACCAACTGATTGTATCTTGCCAGGCACTAGAAGATGAGCCATTGTATTCCTCAGAAATAATGGCGAAAATGGCATTAGCAGCTGTTCAAGGGGGAGCGAAAGGAATTAGAGCTAACTCTGTAGCTGATATAAAAGCCATTAAAAATCAAGTGAATGTTCCAATCATCGGTTTAATTAAACAAGATTACGAAGATAGTGATGTTTATATTACACCTACAAAAAAAGAAGTGAAAGCTTTGTTAGAGGTAGGTGCAGATATTATTGCTATGGATGCAACTATGCGAAAGCGTCCAAGAGGCGAAAGTTTAGAAGATATCATGAATTTTATCAAGATGCAATCCAATACGGAAATAATGGCCGATATTTCTACAGTAGAGGAAGCAAAATATGCTGCGGCATTGGGATTTGATTGCGTATCGACAACGTTAGTAGGTTATACGCCAGAAACAAAAGGACAACATATCGCAGCAAACCATTTCCAACTATTACATGAGATTCGATCAGCGGTATCCATCCCTGTCATTGCAGAAGGTAAAATTAGTACACCAGAAACAGCCCTTAAAGCCCTTGAACACGGTGCATTTTTCGTCGTAGTAGGGAGTGCAATTACTAGACCACAATTAATCACTAGGTCATTTGCAGATATAATTCAGAAATATAGCAGTAGCCACTAAGTGGCGCTGCTATATTTTTTTATGTGTTTCTAACGTAGATAATGTTTGGTTGTATGTAATATTTGCCCGTTCAGTTGTTAATAGCATCATACTTAGAATGTCTAAACAAATTAAGATGGATAACTGACTGTTCATAAAATTTTTTGCCCGATAGTGCTGTACGCTTACCGTATACAGGATGATATCTGATTGGTTCGCTAAATTCGTTTCTGAAAAATTGGTAATGGAGACTATCTTCGCTCCTTTAGACTTGGCTATTTGTACACTATCAATTACTTCTTTCGTCTCACCAGAAGAAGAGATTGCAATAACAATATCGTTTGCTGTTAGGATAGATGCATTTATAATCATAGCATGTGAATCTGTATGTGTATCCACACTATAGCCCATTCTTGTTAATCTTATTTTGAGTTCCTCCGCGGACAAACCCGAGCTACCAATCCCATAGATATGAATGC
This sequence comes from Roseburia sp. 1XD42-34, assembly GCF_009917385.1. Taxonomy (GTDB): domain Bacteria; phylum Bacillota; class Bacilli; order Bacillales; family Amphibacillaceae; genus Virgibacillus. The sequence continues at coordinate 53,917 of NZ_QWLJ01000006.1, forward strand.
GCTTCGCGTTTTGAATCCAGTTGGAGACGAGTTCATAATCATTCACAGATGCTACAGAGTGAGTTGATTTAATCACAGAGTTATACACTTGTGTTACATTTTCTATTGCTTCATTTGACTCGGTGGTTTCTTCGACTGCATCACGTAATAATATTTTAAATTCTACAAAGTTACGCACCCCAATTTTTTTACAAAAGCGGGTAACCGTTGCTACAGAAACACTTACTTGATGGGCTAAATCTTTTATATGTATATTTAATATATGTTGGCTATTGTTTATTACATAGTCAGCAACCTTTTTTTCAGTTCTGCTTAAGGTTTGGTATTTTAATAATATCTCATCTAGGATAGAGTTCATTTTGCCACCCTCCATAAGTAGTATATAATCTTAATAATCTGAGCGCTAGCTATCGAGTGAAATATATGTAAGAGAAACAGTAGTTATCTATAGTTAAAATATTGGATGAAGAAATTGGGTTTTTACATCTTTGGTTACCATATAAACGCTATTATACTAACTGAAATTTAATAATTGGTAATTCAGCTAGGTAAATTAACTGTAAGTGCGCTTATAATCTAAATTATACCAAATAAAAACATTTATCCTCTAATATGCTTGAAGAATTACATTTCAAAAGTTTTCCTTTACAATTTCAACCATTATTGCTAATCTAGACTTAGTTCATCAATAAATTAGAATTTTTTAACACTAGGGGAGCTAGGTGGTTAGCTGAGAGGAACGTGTGCCGTTTTGACCCTTTGTACCCGAACAGGATAATGCCTGCGTGGGAAAGTGTAGTCATAGCTGACTGCATTTCACGTAAATGGAATGCAGTTTTTTATCTTTGTATTATATTATGTCCGTTATTTTTGATAGTGTTACTTCATGTTCTTTGGAAACTTCTACCAATTGCGTTAATCTTTTTTCCTAAATTCTTTTATATGGGCATATGTAGCGATTTGGTTAGACGGACGTTTACCTTTTGAATAGATAACTTTACGATGACTGCCATATAACCATAACACACCAATTTGTTCCCACGGTTGTCCAACTATTTTAAAATGGTTGTTTAGCCTCTTCTAACTATTCCAATATCCTTTTAGGTATATCAAGTTCTTGTGAGCTTCTTTTTATTTGTACAATTTTATCCCACATGTAAGATGCGGTAAGCCTCCTACTTCAAAACCTTGCGTCGATATCAAAGGTCTCCGTGGGGGGAAACGGCACCTAAATGCCCGATTCTTTAATGGCCTTTAGGCATACCCTTGTGGTACTAACATGCAGGAGGAGAGGGAAGCAAACTTTTACTGCAATGAAGTTTCACTTTATAATTAATTTCTTTTTTTAATTATTTTTTGTACAATGAACAGGAGGTAAAAATTCCCAATTTTGATGATCGGGAAGATATCGTATACCTACCACAGACTGAATTTTCACTAACTGGAGGCGGTTGTAAATGAAAGAACAGTGGGGATTTTTAGAAAATGTACCTCATGACGCTGCAATTAATATGGCTTTAGATGAAGCACTGTTACAGTGGCATTATGAAGCAAAAATACCTCCAACATTACGTTTTTATCAATGGAGGAAACCTACTCTTTCCATTGGGCACTTTCAAAAAATAGAGGGTAGAATTGATTTAGAAGGCGTTCAAAAGCACCAATGCCAATTGGTACGAAGAATGACTGGCGGAAGTGCTGTGCTGCATGACGATGAATTAACTTATAGCATTGTTATTTCCGAGACGCATCCGTCAGTAGCTTCGTCAATTCGCCAAGCCTATTATGATTTATCCAAAGGAATTCTGGAAGGATATAACCATTTAGGAATAGAAGCAAGTTATGCTGAATCGGTATCTAAGGAGCGAAGCAATATTTGTTTTGAGCGCCCAGCATTTTATGAAATGGTCGTGGATGGTAAAAAACTCTCAGGAAATGCACAAACGAGGAAAAAAGGAGTACTCCTTCAGCACGGATCAATCCCTATATCGATGAATGTAGATATGCTGTTCGATATGTTTGTTTTTCCAAATGAGAAAATAAAAACGAGAAAGAAGCAAGCTTTTTGGAACAAAGCTACAACTATAAACCGGGTTTTACAGAAAAAAGTTTCGTATGACACTGTGAAAGCAGCTTTTAAAAAAGGTTTTTCAGAAGGTCTCGAAATTGAACTGAAAGAATTTTCATTAACAAAAAGCCAGTGGAATGAAGTGTATCGGTTAGCGGAAAAAAAATATGCTAATTTACCATTAGAAGGAGCGGTTTCTCATGTCTAAAAACACAACACCCTTAAGAAAACCTGCATGGTTAAAAACGAAAATCAATACGAATCAGTCATATCGCGGTTTAAAGAAGTTAATGCGGGAGAATCGTCTCAATACAGTGTGCGAAGAAGCTCGTTGTCCTAATATCCATGAATGTTGGAGTGAGAGAAAGACAGCAACCTTTATGATTTTAGGTGATACATGTACAAGGGGATGCCGCTTTTGTGCCGTCAAGACAGGATTACCAAATGAATTGGATTGGGGAGAACCAGAACGCGTAGCCGATTCAGTTGCAATCATGGGACTAAAGCATGTTGTCGTGACAGCTGTTGCTCGTGATGATTTAAATGATGGAGGGGCAGCTGTTTTTGCTGAAACTGTTCGGGCGGTTAGACGTAAAAATCCAGGCTGTACGATTGAGATTCTGCCTTCTGATATGAAAGGGGATTATGAAAGCTTACATACGTTAATGGATAGCGAGCCAGATATTTTTAATCATAATATTGAAACAGTAAGGCGGTTAACAAAACGGGTTCGGGCTAGGGCAATGTATGATCGTTCTCTTCAGCTTTTGCAGCGGGTAAAAGAAATCAAGCCGAATACGCCGACAAAATCAAGTATAATGGTTGGTTTGGGAGAAGAAAAAGAAGAAATTATTCAAGCAATGGATGACTTGCTAGCTCACCAAGTAGACATAATGACAATTGGTCAATATTTGCAACCGACGAAAAAGCATTTACAAGTTGAACGCTATTATCATCCCAATGAATTTGAAGAATTAAAGAAAATAGCTTTGGAAAAAGGATTTAAGCATTGTGAAGCAGGGCCTTTAGTCCGTTCTTCTTATCATGCTGATGAGCAGGTGAGCAAGACCTCTGCGCAACGGAGAATTGATTATATGAAAGGATATGAGAACCAAGAAAAAAAGCAAGTTGATTTTCAGTTTTAAGAAGTCATATGAGTTAGGATTATGGAAAATATGGTTTTGTTTCGAAAAGTCCTCTTTAAAGCAAGAGGGCTTTTCGTCTTTTTGCCATGATCTAATGATGCAGCAGCTTTTAATTTAAAATAATAAAACAATTAACGGGATTAGTACAATTTAACCATAAGCGTTCTTCCTGTACATAGTAACCCGTGTGGAACCCTTTATTGTTTCTGTTCGTATATAATGTTATATAGTTACTGGTATATATAGAAATGGAGCGTATCATGATGAAATCCATCACCGTAAAGCAATTAGTAAAACAATTTAATTTAGAAATTTTGGCAGGAAACGATGAATTAGAACGTATAATAACGAAGCCACGAACACATCGCCCTGGGCTGGAATTTATCGGTTTTTTTGATTTTTTTCCAATGGAGCATGTTCAGGTGTTAGGGAAAAAGGAGATCGCCTATTTACATCAATTAACACATGAGGAAAGAAGGTTGCGAATTGGTAATATTGTAAAATACCATCCACCTTGTTTTATTGTAACTTCCGAACAAGAAGGATTGATGTATTTAACTCAATTTTGTAATGAGGAAGGTATTCCGCTACTTCGTACAAAAGAGCCTACATCCACTTTTATTGAAAAATATGATGCTTATATGATCAAGTCATTAGCACCAGAAACAGCAATTCATGCTGTTTGTGTTAACATTTTTGGGCTCGGAATACTCATTCGTGGAAAATCAGGGATTGGAAAAAGTGAGATTGCCCATACGTTGATAGGTAGAGGGCATCGATTAGTGGCGGATGATATCGTTGTTTTAAAAAAACTTGGCCCCGATACTTTGTTGGGAACACATAATGAAACGAATAAAGAGTTTCTCGCTTTACGAAGTGTCGGTTTACTAAATGTCGTTCGTTTGTATGGAAGGAAGGCATTTCAAGAAGAAACACGTATCGCATTGGATATTCATTTAACAGAATGGGAAAAAAATGCTTTAAACAACGAATTGGAACTTGAGACAAAAACGAATGATTATATGGGGGTTACTATACCCACAATAGAAATTCAATTGCAACCAGGACGAGATGTAGTCGGCTTAATTGAAGCTGCGGCAAATAACTGGTATTTAAAACAACAAGGCTATAGTGCAGCAGAAGAATTTATTCAACGTCTAGAATCGGATATGGAAAATAAGGGAAAAACTAATTAAACGATAGTTCTAAATGGGCAAAAGCAAATACAATATAGCAAAGACCAAACGATTTATTTATCCCGCTTATAAGGTAAAACTTCCACTTCAAGATATCGACGCTTAAATACTCGTTTCGTTTAGTGGTCTTTAGTCATACCATTGTGGTACTAACAATAAGTAGGGGATAAAAGAAACCCCTACTTATTGAAGGCCCACTTTATTGCTCGTTTTTTAAAATAGCAGCGCTGGTTTGGTTATGCTCCGTCTCTTTACATAACTTATGTGGGGTTAGTCCACATTATGAGCTAAAAGTAGCTTGTTTCCATTTTATCTGAGTAGGTCGATGAGGATGTAATTAAGGCAGCATCATAAAAAACGCTACGAAGGCAATAATAGGAATTGCTAGTATTAGAGCGATACTAATGAAAGAAAATTGCTTGACTATAGATTTAGCTTCCTCTGGCACATCTACTTTATTCTGCAGAAATATAAAAAACACTGTAAAAACAACTAGGAATATGAGAATAGTTGCTGGTGTGTATAGATCTGAAACGTCCGTTACGAGTTCCATTTGAGAAAAGCCGTAAATAATCAATAGGATGGGAAGAAATTCGCTTATTGCTACACCAATCATCATATTGGTTTGAACTTTAGTTTGTAGACTTGGGTCTTGTTTTAATTTTTCTACATTCATTTTAAAAAGTACTAAAATGGGGAGCATTGCTAATGCAGCTGCTGCAACAAATACATATGCGATCATGGACAACCTCCTTTGATTAAGAATTGGTAAAATGGCTCTATTTATTGTCGCTTGCTCCGTTCTAGCTGGATAAAATTTAATTTCATTTATTTGCTTGGAGGAAATGAGGATCTCTGGCTGATTCATTTTGTTTTTTCAAATCCAATTAGACTAACCCCTACAGGTACTTACCTTACATTAAGTTTAAAGGATAACGTTCTATAAGACTGACTGTAAGCCCGCACTTTAAAAATTAGAGGAGATGTGAACAAATATAAGTGTCTGCTTAACAACCAGTAAAGTCTCATTTGTTCAACTTTTCCAACCCCCCTATGTATAGAAGTTTTCCTTTATTGTTCATAAGATCATGATCTTAGCCCACCCAAAATTAGCCTATCATGTTTGACGAGTCTGTACAATAAAATTTGCTAAAAACTGCTAGGATTCGATATAATTTAAGTCGATTATTGTAATTCAAACGAAGAGGAACACAGCTCAGAATATTAGGAGAATAATATGATAAATTATGTGGATTTAATTATAGCCTTTGGTATTGCAGTTATTACTTCTTTTTTGCTGACATACCCTATAAAGAGATTAGCTATCTTTATCGGTGCCGTTGACTTCCCAAATTATCGCAAAATACATACGAAAGTAACCCCTCGTCTTGGAGGTTTAGCCATTTTTTTTGGAACGGTTGCAGGGTTAGTATATTTACAACCAAGCCACCCACATTTAGCTGAAATTGCTGCTGGGGCAGTTGTGATTATTATAACTGGTGCTTTAGATGACCGTTTCAGCATTCAGCCAGTTGTTAAATTAACAGGACAATTGATCGCAGCATCGTTCTTGGTTTCTTCTGGACTAATTATTGAAAAATTGACGCTTCCGCTTTTTGGCACCGTTGAATTGGGATTTGCAAGTGTATTAATTACGATCCTCTGGGTGGTCGGGATTACCAATGCAATTAATTTAATTGATGGACTAGATGGTTTAGCAACTGGGGTCACAACCATTGCTTTAATCAGTATTTGTGTTATGGCGTTTATTGATATGCAAATCATAGTCGCTTATTTATGTATCGTGTTAATTGGCAGCAATCTCGGTTTTTTATATCACAATTTTTACCCTGCCAAGATTTATATGGGTGATACAGGCTCCAATTTTTTAGGCTATATGATTGCCGTAGTTTCCATGCTCGGTTTATTTAAAAATGTTGCTTTGTTTAGCTTTGTTATTCCAATTATGGTCCTGGCTGTGCCAATATTTGACACATTGTTTGCCATTGCAAGGAGAGCATATAATAAAGAGAATATTATGATGCCTGATAATAAGCATATTCATTATCAACTTTTACAAGCAGGATACAGTCATCGCAAAACAGTACTAATCATATACGGGTTTAGTGGATTGTTTGGCATTATGGCAGTGCTGTTTTCCAATGCAAGTATAACAGTTGCCTTTATCATTACGATCATTGTGCTTATTTTGCTCCATTTGTTTGCCGAAATGGCCGGAATAGTGATGGGAGGGAAGCGCCCAGTTTTACGTATGCTTCGCCTGCTCGTTACTAAACGAAAAAGAGATCAATAAACATAATCAATCGTCAAAATGTGAAAAGTTTATTATAATAAAAGAAGTTGTATCATTATCACATGATGTAAGAACCTGGAAGGGAATGACCTACAAACATGGAAAAACAACAAATTGGTGTTATCGGTTTAGCAGTAATGGGGAAAAACTTAGCTTTAAATATGGAAAGCCGTGGCTATTCGGTTGCCGTTTATAACCGTTCTGGCGATAAAACAGATGCTTTTTTGGACAATGAAGCAAAAGGAAAACAATTTAAAGGTACGAAAACAATCGAGGAATTTGTGGCATCACTGGAAAAACCGCGAAAAATATTATTAATGGTAAAAGCTGGTGCTGCAACAGATGCGACCATTGAATCGCTTCTTCCATATTTGGAAAAAGGCGATATTTTAATTGATGGTGGTAATACGCTTTATGAAGATACGATACGTCGTAATAAAGTCCTTGAAAAATCAGGCATCCATTTTATTGGCACAGGTGTATCAGGTGGAGAAGAAGGAGCGTTAAAGGGACCTTCGATTATGCCAGGAGGCCAAAAAGAAGCGCATGAGCTAGTAGCGCCAATTTTTGAAGCTATTGCGGCCAAAGTCGATGGAGCTGCTTGTACAACATATATTGGACCAGATGGTGCAGGGCATTATGTGAAAATGGTCCACAACGGTATTGAATATGGGGATATGCAGCTTATAGCAGAAGCGTACTTTATTTTAAAGCAAGTGCTCGGTATGGGAGCCGAAGAGTTGCATGAAGTATTTGCAGATTGGAATAAGGGCGAATTAGACAGTTATCTTATCGAGATCACAGCAGATATTTTCACCAAAAAAGATGAAGAAACTAAAAAGCCATTAGTTGACGTTATTCTAGATACGGCGGGACAAAAAGGAACTGGAAAGTGGACAAGTAAAAACGCTCTTGATCTAGGTGTACCGCTTCCATTAATCACTGAGTCCGTATTTGCACGGTTTATTTCTGCCATGAAGGATGAGCGTGTACGCGCAAGTGAACAGCTACATGGTCCAGAGAAACAGGAATTTACCGGCGATAAAAAAGAGCTTATTGAAGCGGTAAGAAAAGCACTATATATGAGTAAAATTTGTTCCTATGCTCAAGGGTTCGCACAAATGCGTGCGCAATCGGAAGAGAATGATTGGAATTTGAATTACGGGGAGATTGCGATGATCTGGCGCGGAGGATGTATTATTCGTGCACAATTCCTGCAAAAAATTAAAGATGCATACGACAGAACACCGGACTTAGCTAATTTACTGCTTGATCCATACTTTAAAGAAATCGTAGAAAACTACCAACATGCTCTGCGCGAAGTCGTCGCTATTGCGATTACGCATGGAATTGCTGTCCCAGCTTTTTCAAGCGCTATTGCTTATTTTGACAGCTATCGTTCTGCTGATTTACCAGCAAACTTGGTACAAGCTCAGCGCGATTACTTCGGAGCGCACACGTACCAACGAAAAGACAAAGAAGGCGTCTTTCACACAAACTGGTTTGAATAATTATTTTGATTATAGAACCCCTTTATCACTTTGTTAGAGGGGTTTTTTAGTGTGTTGTATAAACAATTAAATGGGACTGCAATTTTTTGCCAGAAAAATAGTTTGAAAATAGGTTAGCGAAATTTGACGAAAACTACTGCAAAGGTCCTGTTTTAACGAACGATTGCTTTTATCCCCATATCTGAGGGGCTGGAAGACTACCTCTTTAGGAGTTGATAATCTGTACCACAATAAGTAGGAAATAACAGCAATCAGTAAGGGATAAATGAACCATCCCACTGATGGAAAATTCACTTTATAGATTAGATGACGTTTGGCAATTTATATCCTGGGTTTTACTTTCTAATAATAGTAGGGAAAAAGGGCTCATTATCCGAGCTACAGCGTAATTTTATGTTAAAAAACTACCATGCTTCTCCAGTTGAATTGCATCTATCCTTAAAATATCGCTCACTAATAAATGGCAGGAAAATCAAGGTTCTCTTTAAGATTTAAAAAAAAGATTTAAAAAAACATCAAGGATAGCACGAAAAATCTATCTTATGATTTTATTCAGCACGTTGATTCTAGTCCATAAGTCTGATCATATACTGTAGTTATTTGTCGAAAAGACCCTTCTCTTCTATTGGAATACAGGACTATTTACACTTCCTATATATTACCAACTTTAATATGATTTAATATATCAGAATATTTAGATTGAAATAGAAAGGGTGATTTTTCTGATGATATGAATCTAAAAAACAGTAATGATGACACATTATGTAGCCTTGTTTGTTGAACCTCTGTTCCCTTCCTAATATTCTAATACTGGTTATGTGACTGTCCGAAAATTAATATTTTAATCCAAGGGGGAAATTGTATGAAGCTAAGATTGACCATTAAACGCTCTTTTATTATGTTATTTGCATTTTTACTTATGTTTAGCAGTTTTTCCACGGTACATGCAGTGAAGCAATTACCTCAGATGAAAAATCAGCCAGACCTGACATCAGAAAAATTAAAAGAAACGAGTAATCCTAATAAAAAGGTCCGAGTCATTGTAGAAGTAGAAGATAAACCAGCTATAGAAATAGCAACAAAAAAGGGCATTATGTTCAAGCAAATGCCGAAAAATGAAAAGAAGAAATTGGAGAATGATGCCAAGAAAAAACAAAAATCGGTAAAAGAAGAAATGAGACAGAAAAAAGTGGATGCGACCTATTACGAGGAATTTACAACGGTTGTCAATGGCTTTAGTGCAGAGGTAAAGCAAGGTGATTTGAAAAAAATTAAAGACATTCATAATGTAAAAAAGGTTCATACTGTAAATGAGTACAAACGTCCTATTGCTAAACCTGATATGAAATATAGTAAAGAATTAGTAGAAGCACAGCAGGCTTGGAGAGAATATGACTTTAAGGGGGAAGGGATGGTTGTTGGTATTATTGATACCGGAATTGACCCAACTCACCAGGATATGATGTTATCTGATAAACAAACTGCTGAACTAACAGAAGATAAAGTGGAACAGATCATTAATAACGAATCGCTTCCGGGAAAATTTTATACCGAAAAAATCCCCTATGGCTATAATTATATGGATAACAACAGTGAAATACGAGAAATACATGCTGAAGCAAATTATCACGGGATGCATGTTGCAGGTACTGTTGCAGCAAATGGAGATGAAGAGAGCAAGGGTGTTGTTGGGGTTGCTCCAGAAGCACAGCTGCTTGCATTGAAAGTGTTTGGCAATGACCCAGCGATGCAGTCTACTTTCGGCGATATTTATATAAAAGCAATCGATGATGCAATTAAGCTAGGTGCAGACGCATTAAATATGAGCTTAGGTTCGCCAGCTGGCTATGTCAATGATGAGGCACCTGAGCAACAAGCTGTTTCTCGCGCTGTTGAAAATGGGGTGCTTATGTCCATTTCAGCAGGTAATTCCGCTTTATTTGGAGATGGATTTGCTTATCCTGATGCGGCGAATCCGGATTATGGTGTAGCAGGTTCACCAGGTGTCTCTTCTGATTCATTTCAAGTTGCTTCATTTGAAAATACATTTATGGAAGTAGACAAGTTAACCTACACCATTGACGGTCAAGCAGAGTCAGCAGCCTTTTTATCAGCAGGCAATACAAGTCCTGAAGCAGATGGCACCTCCTTCCCTGTATTCCATGCCGGTCTTGGGTACCCCGAAGACTTTGAAGGAAAAGATCCCGAAGGAAAATACGCATTAATTCAACGTGGCGAATTATCTTTTACGGATAAAGCGTTAAATGCACAAGCAGCCGGCGCTGCTGGCGTTATTATTTATAATAATACAGATGGGATTGTTAGCATGGCGACCTCCGCTGACATCACCATTCCGCAGTTATTTATGTTGAAAAGTGATGGTGATAAACTTGCACAAGCATTAACAGAAGAGAAACCAGTGAATATTGTATTTTCTGGTGAAATGACTACGATTGACAACCCGGACGCTGGGAAAATGAGTGCATTCACTTCTTGGGGGCTTACGCCAAATCTTGACTTCAAGCCAGAAATAACCGCCCCGGGAGGGCAAATTTATTCTACACTAAACGATAATCAATATGGTTTAATGAGCGGGACATCGATGGCTGCACCACATGTAGCTGGAGGTGGAACGCTAGTTTTACAGCGTGTTGAGGAGGAGTTTGGCTATGAGCAGGCAGACCGGATTCAGTTTGCCAAAAACGTCATAATGAATACAGCAGACCAAATACAGTATGAAGAAGAACCAGTTTCCCCACGACGTCAAGGCTCCGGTATCATGCAGCTTCATGCAGCACTAACTACGCCAGTTGTAGTTACAGAATCGAAAACAAAGGAAGCAAAAGTTGCACTAAAAGAGATTTCTGAGAACCGGGTTTCTTTTGAATTAACTGCGGAAAATTTCCAAGACACAGCTGTAAGTTATGATGTAAAAGCAACTGCTCAAACGGATGCAATTGCAAATAGCAATGAAAACCTCGTTACCGCGCCAAATCTTTTACCAGCGAATGATTTGGGGGATATTGTAACCATTAACGGGAAAGAACAGGCAACGATAGAAGTACCTGCAAACAGTAAAACTACCTTTACCGTAACCGTTGATGTAAGCTCTGTTGATAACGAGTTATCGGAAATATTTACAAGTGGGTACTGGTTGGAAGGTTTTGTTATGCTAACAGATCCAACAGACACACATCCACAGTTAACTGTTCCTTACGTAGGCTTTAAAGGGGAATGGGACAAAGCATCTATTTTTGATCAACCAGTATGGGAAGAGGATTCATTTTATGGTATGACAGGGGTGGTCACTTCTGCTGGTAAAGATGAAAATGGAGACATGCAGTATAACTATTTAGGAGAAGATTTAGCCACCGGAGAGATCCATCCTGAAAAAATTGCCTTTTCTCCGAATGATGATGGCGTAAAAGATGACGCTCTGCCCATATTGTCATTTTTAAGAAATGCAAAAGAAGCGCGATTTACCGTACTAGATGAACAAGGAAAAAAAATCCGTACCATCCGTTTAGAGTCGGGACTTAGAAAAGATTATTATGATTCTGGAAATGGAACCTATTATTCTATTTCTTCCGATAGAGCTTGGGATGGAAAGATTAAAGGAAAACCTGCTCCAGAAGGAAACTATTATTTGCAGGCAGAAGCAAAAATCGATTATGAAGGCGCAGAATGGCAAACGTTGCAACTCCCAATAATTTTGGACACAACAGCCCCCAAGGTAGAAGCCACGTATAGCTTTGATGATGAAAAGCTTACGGTTTCAGCGCAAGATGCTAAAAAAGGAAGTGGTGTTGCTGCTTGGGAAATTTTTGTAGATGAGGAGCCCGTTCTGGAAGAGCCTTATGTGAATGGCGACAAAGAGCACCCTTTATCGGATATAGATCCTGATGCTACGATAACGGTACGAGTAAAGGATTATGCAGGAAACGAAACAGAAGTAGAAGCAGAGATGCAGGAGCCAGATAAAACTGCCCCTGATTTACGCTTAGTTACTCCAGAGAATCTAGGAGTGGATAATCAGCGAGAAGTTGTTTTCTCCGGTTATGTAACGGATGAATCTGGTGTGAAAGAAGTAACGATAGATGGTAAAAAAGCAACACTAGAGTTTAATAAAGAAAACAAACGCTATGAATTTTCTCTACCTGTTAAGCACAAAAAAGACGGTTATTATTTCAAGCATATTAAAGCAGTGGACAATCTCGGGAATGAAACGGAGATAGGTCGTCGCTATTTTATTGATACGAAGGAAGCAAAATTAAATATTAAAGGGAAAAAGAAAACAAAAGCCGATACGCTTACAGTAAAAGCGAAAGTGCGGGATAACTTTGATGATATCAACGTATTTGTGGACGGGGACCATGTATATACACACGAGCTTTCGGAACCTTATGGAAAAAATAGCTTCAACGAACAAATAGAAGTAGAACTTGAATTAGAAGACGGAAAAAATGAATTTGAATTTAAAGTCGTTGATTTAGCAGGGCATGAAACAGTTAAAATATATACTGTCACGAAAGAGGAAGATAGCAAAGAAGAGGAAGGTGAAGGGAATGGATTTGAGAATTTCTTTTCCTATCTGTTTTCAAAGCTATGGATCATGTTCGGTAAGCTGTGGACGATGTTTGGTTAAATGATACGGTGAGGACTCGGTGCTCTTTGGAGAGCCGGGTCTTTTTAAGAAGATAAGAAACTATAAAATGATGTGTTGTGGGTAATGAAATAACCGAATAGCCACGTCTGGTCCCATCGCCAGCAACGATGCGACTTTAGAAATGCGACCTCCGATCAGGCCTCATTGGTTCGCCTGTAAGAGGAAGACCGACTAAAAACGGGCTTGCCGCCCAGACGTCTGTATACCCCAGTTTTAGTGGCATGATTCCTTTATCCCGTAAAAAGGCATTGTAGGCTCCCACGGTCTAGGAATAGAAGATGCAAGCGGAACAAGTCGAAGTGGGAGGTAACAGCACCTAAATCCCCTATTTCGTAAGGGCCTTTAGGTCATACCATTACAGTACTAACCATCAGCGGGATGAAGAAAACCCCGCTGGTGGAAGGTTCACTTTATCTTTCGTTGATTCGTTCTATTCGCTACGTTGCTAACCGGACGCTCTGCGCCTTTGTTCATCCTATTTGGAGAGCGCAATGGAAGGTGCTATTATTTATTATATCCATTGCGAAAGTAGTAATTTATCGCAGTCTAATTGACTCAAAGCACCCAATCCAAGAATTCGAGCAAAAGCCAAGTATTATAAGCAGGTGATCAACAACCAGTAATAGCTTGATTTAATTAACAATCCGTGGGGATGGATAGAGTTTCATTTATAAAGCTAGCCAATCTTATATGTGAAAAAGGAGAGGATGCGTTTATGGAATTGGGGATTATTTATTTACAGGTAATTAAACGAAGGTTTGCGCAAATGAAGGAACAGGGAGATGGCGTTTTTGAGCAGTTGGATGAAACAGATATACATTGGACATTTAATAATGCTTCCAATAGTATTGCAGTAATTGTTAAGCATATGAGAGGCAATATGCTGTCAAGGTGGACAAACTTTTTAACATCGGATGGAGAAAAAAGTAATCGTCATCGTGATCTGGAATTTATAAATACGATTCCATCGAAACAAGAATTGCTTACTGTATGGAACGAGGGCTGGATCGTGTTATTTGAAGCATTGGAGCAAATATCAGCAGAAGATTTGTTAAAACATGTAAAGATTCGAGAGCAGCCAATTCTGGTGCTAGAAGCTGTTGAAAGACAGCTTGCTCATTATGCCTCGCATGTTGGACAAATTATATATATTGGGAAACAGCTGAAAGGTAATGAGTGGAAAAGCTTAAGCATTCCTAAAGGGAAATCAACAGAATATTTACAGCAAATGAAGCAAAGATACGGTAAATAGTTGCTTTTAGTCGTTTTGAAAGGGAAAGTTTACAGGAGCAAATCTATCCCTTTCACCTATGATGCGAAATTAGTAAAACAGTAGAGGAAATCCGACCGCAACAGTCAAATGCAATATTTTGTTTAGTGGTCTTTAAGCAATCCTTATGGAACTAACAAGCAGCGAGGACAAAATATTCCACTGATGGGAGCTTCATTGGATAAATCGACCCCAAACAGGTTTAACCTATGCTTAAAACAGGAATAGCAAAGAATACCGTTTATTTCTTATAACTATGTATTTTGTATGATGCGGATGATAGAAAACGAGGTAAGCTATTTTAACACGGTGGCAGCTTGCACAATAATCGTACAATATACCAGCATATTATAAGAAAGCATAATGGTAGGTTAAACTGATTTGAAAAGGGAGATCCGGTTTCATGGAGGAAAGAACGACACTAAAAAAATCTTTAAAGGCGCATTGGGTTTGGGCAATTGCTTTAGGCTCATCAATTGGTTGGGGGGCTTTTGTTCAACCTACAACATGGATGGCAACAGCAGGACCTATGGGAGTTATTATTGGCTTAGCAATTGGTGCATTATTAATGATGTTAATTGCTGTGAGCTACGGGTTTTTAATTAAAAGTTTTCCAGTAACAGGTGGAGAATTTGCATATGCATTTATTAGCTTGGGGCGCAAGCATGCATTTATTAGTGGTTGGTTTTTAACATTAGGATATATCTGTATTGTCGCGTTAAATGCATCTGCTTTTGCTTTAATGCTTAAATTTGTTTTTCCTACACTAATGGAAAACTTCCCGCTTTATCAAATTGCTGGCTGGGATGTATACGGAATGGAAGTAATTATCGCATCCATCGCTTTAGGAGCGTTTGGTTATTTTAATATTCGAGGAACAGGAATATCTGGACGTATGCAATTTATTTTTTGTAGTGTCATGATTGGAAGTATATTAATCATTACATGGATGGTCGGAAATCAACCAGGGTCTGGCCTTGCAAATGTACAACCATACTTTCCATCCGACACGACTGCTTGGGCAGCGATTATCTCGATTGTAGCAATTGCCCCTTGGGCTTATGTCGGTTTTGATAATGTACCACAAGCAGCTGAAGAATTTCATTTCTCTTCCAAAAAAGCATTTTCCTTAATTATTCTAGCCATTTTTTTTGCGGCAATTTTATACAGCCTCATGATTTTAGCTACTGCTATGACACAGCCGTGGGAAGGTTTAGTAGCTGAAAGCAACGGATGGGGAACAGGTGCTGCAATACAAGAATTACTCGGTACAATCGGTTTAGTACTTTTAGTAACTGCATTGACCATGGGTGTATTTACAGGGTTAAACGGTTTTATTATTTCTTCCAGTCGCTTATTATTTGCGATGTCACGAGCAAAGATATTACCAGCATCATTTTCAAAACTTCATCCGAAATATAAAACCCCTTATATTGGGATTATTTTTACAGTCGTTATATCTGCGTTTGCACCATGGTTCGGCAGAGAAGCATTATTATGGGTAGTAGACATGTCTTCTGTTGGAGTTACCATTGCTTATTTTTATACATGTTATACAGCGTTTACGTTGTTTAAAACAAAGAAAACAGCTTCATTTGATCAGAAAAAGCATATCGTATCGCCATTTAAAAAAATTATTTCAGGGGTCGGAATGTTTGCTAGTCTAATTTTCTTAGCATTACTGTTAATTCCTGGTTCACCAGCTTTTCTAGGTCTTCAATCACAAATTGCCTTGGTAGTCTGGATTGTGTTGGGGATTGGCTTTTATTTTGTTAAACGCGAAGAATTTAATAAGATTCCGAAAGAAGAGTTAAATTACTTAATCTTGGGATCGAAAAAAATTGAAGCGAAAAACCAATCGTGATCTTAGAAGCTGCTAGAAATATTTCTAGCAGCTTTTTAAAAGGATGAGGTTCGTCTTAACCCAAAAATTTGTTTAGAAGCTTTGTAAAAAACGTACATAAGAATAAACTTTAGAGATTCTTTCTCGTTTTCATGTCACTAATGATAAAAACATCTACCTATTATCCTACTACTGAAAAATGCCTCCATCTAAAACTTCATCGTGTCTAATTTACATTAACTTAACGTTGCCGTTATACTAAATTAATAAACGCAATTTATAATGATAGATAAACCATAAATAGATTTTATTTCAAAAGGGGAATGTTCATGCGTATACGAGGCATTGGTCATAGAGGCTACCCTGTAAAATATCCAGAGAATACAATGGCTTCTTTTCAGGCTGCAGTCCAATTAAACTTTACACATATTGAACTAGATGTACATTTAAGTAAAGATGGTATACCAGTAGTTATGCATGACCATACTATTGATCGTATGACGGATGGTAAAGGGGAAATCAGGTCTTATACACTGGAAGAACTACGTACGTTTAAGGTCAAAAACGTGGAGGTCATTCCTACGTTAGAAGAAGTATTATTATTTGCCAAAGATCGTGTTACTGTTTCTATTGAATTAAAGAATCCAAAATTGTATCATGACTTTGAAGAGCGTGTTCTATCTGTAATTAAAAGAACAAACATGCTAAACCAAGTTTATATTATATCTTTTAACCAGCAATCATTAAAACGACTTCGAAAACTTTCCAAAACAATAGAAATAGGACTGTTAGTAAATAAATTTAAACGACCTCATTTTCGGCTTATTGAAAAGCTTCATGCAAATTACGTTGCTGTTAATTATAATGGTGTAAAAGAGTCTTATATTAAAAAGTGCGAGGCAATTGGTGTTCAGCTTGTTGTCTGGACTGTAAATACAATTGAACAAATGAATTATTTTCAGCAATTTCCGTCTGTGCTCGTTACAACAGATGACCTTGAAAAGTTTATAACAATTAACAATCAACAAGATATGACTAAAGAGTTGGAAACAGTTCATGGATAAATATAGTAGTAGTTTATTTACATGGGGCCCTTGTGTTTACAAGGGTTATTCTCATTATGTATTTCTGTCTTTATTCAAATAAAAGCGAATCAAATTGCTGTTTTTTTAGAACACTAAAAGTGTAACTGCATGAAAACTTATGCAGGAAGGAATTTTACACTACACATATTGTTCAAAAGTTAGATGAAAATCACCTATTTTGACTAACATCGTCATATAAAAACATACACATATCTACAACCATACTGCCCGTAAATTAGCAACATATGTATTAAAATTATTTTATCTTATCGTAAAATGTAAAATTGTGATAGAATATACTAGGTGTTCATTTTCAACTAGGAGCGTTAAAATGACAAGAAAAGTATTAGTTATAACACAAAATTTTTATCCCGTAATAGGTAGTGCGGGTAACCGCATGAAGAATATTTTTCAGCTTTTGAATGATAAAGGCATTGAAACTCATGTATTAACTACAGAGCCAGCTTATCCGAATAAAAACCTATATAAGGATAAGCAATTTTGGGATGATAAAAATATTATAGAAGATGAAAAAAAAATAGTAAGAGTCCCCATTAAAAACAATCATTTTTCTAATCATATATTAAACAGGTTGTTTTTCTATATAGAAATTATGTGGCGCTTCTTATTGAAGTTATGGAAACTTAGGAAAGAAAAGTATGATTACATATATGTGTCTACCCCTCCTATTTTTATTGTATTCGCTGCTTTTGTAGGAGCATTTTTTATGAAGGCAAGAGTAGTACTGGAAGTAAGAGATTTATGGCCGGATAGCTTGATCGGGGTAAAAACGTTTGATCATCCGCTAGTGATTGAGTGCTTTCGTTTCCTGGAGAAAAGCATGTATAAAAAGGCTGATACTATTATCATAAATAGTTTGGGGTTTGAGCAACATATAAAATCAAAACTAAAAGATAAGTCTAAGCAGATTATCTATTTACCAAATGGTCCAAGAAAGTATGAAATAGTCTCTGAGAAAGAGCAGCAACACGAATTTCGGGTGGTTTATACAGGTAATTTAGGTCTTGCACAGGATGTGGGACATTTAAAGAAATTAGCTTCTTTATTTCAAAAACATAATATTCGCTTTGATGTGCTAGGTTATGGGATAAAAACAAAAGGATTTAAGGAGCATATTGAAAAAAATGGTCTATCCAATGTTTATATGCATCATCCAACTACTCGAAAGAAGAGTCTGGAATTAATTAAACAATCCAACCTTTCCATTGCTTTTTTAAACGATAATCAAGTATTTGAAACCGTATTGCCTGGCAAGGTGATTGATTATATGACTTGCCAAACACCAGTAATAGCAGGAGTTAAAGGAACGGCGGCAAAGATAATTGAGACAAATAAAACTGGCTTTGTATTCGATCAGAATAATATTAGTGGGATGATTAATAAGATTCTTGAGTTGAAAGAAAAGCCGGAAGAATTGAGGCACCTAGGTGAAAATTGTACACATACTGTTATGAAAAACTTTCTTTGGGAAGATAATATTGAGAAATTAATGGATATTTTTGACAGATAAGAGGGAATTACATGAAGCGCGTAGGTATGTTTGTTTGGAATCATTTCACAAATGATGCAAGGGTATTAAGAGAATGCACCAGCCTTTCAAAAAATGGATATGATGTAGAGCTTATTTGTATTGACGACCCTAATGATCCTAATGTGAAAAGATATGAAGAAGTAAATAAGCATTTTCGAGTGTATCGAATGAAACGCTATCCATCAACATTGCTTTTTTTACAGAAATTTTATCGCTTTGCAGTAGGGAAAAAATGGCCGTTGATTCCTTTACTAATTATATGGGGATTTTTCGTTTATTTATTGCCATGGATTGTCGTTCCAATAACAATTCTTGTAGGTTTATTATTAAAGACCAAAATTCGGGTTGTATGGATTAGAGCAGCTTTAATCTTAAGAATGATGTTAAAGGGGCATCGTGGTAATTATGACATTTATCATGCAAATGATTTAAATACTATGCCTCAAGCCTATGTTAGTGCAAAATGGAGGATAAATAAGAAGCCATTAATTTATGATTCCCATGAAGTGCAAACAAGCAGAACAGGCTACGATAGTCCTTGGTATAAGCGTTTTGAATTGTTTTTTATTAAGAAAATCGATAGTATGATTGTGGAAAATGATACAAGGGCAAAATATAATAAAGATTTGTATGGGTTTTATCCGCATGTATTGCACAACTATCCTTCCTTGGAGATACAGCAAGTAGATGAGAAAATCAATTTGCACGAGATGTTACAGTTGCCATCAGATGAGAAGATTTTATTATACCAGGGAGGTATTCAGGCTGGTAGGGGACTTGAAAAATTAATAGATGCTTATCCACTTTTTAAGGAAGGTACACTCGTGTTTATAGGAGACGGCAAGATCAAAGATATGCTTGTAAACGTGGTTAAGGAAAGAGGATTAGAGGAGGGTATTCGTTTTATTCCAAAAGTTCCTGTACGTGAATTACCTAAGTATACGAAAAATGCATATTTAGGTTTTCAAGTGTTAAATAACATTAACTTTAATCATTGGTCAGCCTCATCAAATAAATTATTTGAGTATATGATGAATGAAGTTCCTGTTATTGCTTGTGATTTTCCAGAAATTAAACGAGCGGTGGAAGAAAGTGAAGTAGGTGTAACCATCGATCCGCATAACCCTGAAGAAATTGCCAAAGGTGTTAATTATTTATTAGAAAACCCAGACAAGCGTGACTTTTTCAGTGCTAATTGCAAAAATGCACGAAAAAAGTATAATTGGGAAATAGAGCAGCAGTATTTACTCGAGGTTTACAATAAATATAAATAAACTTACCAATACAGAAAGAAGGGTATTACGTTGAAATTATGTACTATAGGACTTGGATATATTGGATTACCGACATCAATTATGTTTGCAAACCATGATGTGGAAGTATTAGGTGTGGATGTAAAGCGTGAAGCTGTAGAAATGTTAAACAATGGGAAAATCCATATTGAAGAACCAGGCTTACAGGAAGCACTGGACAATTCGATCGCATCTGGAAAGTTTAAAGCGTCTTTAGAGCCACAGCCTGCTGACGTTTTCATTATTGCTGTTCCGACACCGAATAATGATGATCAATTTAAATCCGCTGATCTTAGCTATGTAATGCAAGCAACAGAAAACATCATTCCTTTTTTGAAAAAAGGAAATGTAGTAATTGTCGAATCAACTATTGCTCCAAGAACAATGGATGACTATGTAAAGCCTAAATTAGAGGAAGCAGGCTTTGTTATTGGAAAGGATATTTATTTAGTTCATTGTCCAGAGCGTGTACTCCCTGGCCAAATTTTAAATGAACTAATTTACAATAATCGTATTGTAGGTGGAATTACTCCTGAGTGTACGGAAAAAGGTGCAGAAGTCTATGAAACCTTTGTTAAAGGTGAGATAATTAAGACAAATGCAAAAACCGCAGAAATGTCCAAACTAATGGAAAACACATTCCGTGATGTTAATATTGCTTTAGCGAATGAATTGGCTAAGGTTTGTAACGAATTAGACATTAATGCTCTAGAGGTTATTGAAATGGCCAATAAACATCCACGTGTTAATTTACACACTCCAGGGCCTGGAGTTGGTGGGCATTGCTTAGCGGTAGATCCTTATTTCATCATTGCTAAAGCACCAAATGAGGCAAAATTAATTAGCTTATCTCGTCAGATTAATAAATCGATGCCACAATTTGTTATGGACGCTACTGAAAAGCTACTAGCCAAGTATAATGGTAAAAAAATAACTGTGTTTGGTTTAACATATAAAGGAAATGTTGATGATATAAGAGAAAGCCCAGCGATGGATATATACGCAGCGTTAAATTCCCGTTCGGAATTTGAAGTAGTAGCTTATGATCCACATGTAAAATTAAGCTTCGTGGAGAGAGACTTGGAAAAAGCATTGACAGATTCTGATTTAGTACTCATCTTAAGCGACCATAATGAATTTAAAGAACTGAACAGTCCAATCTTTGAAAAGATGAATGTGGCGCAAGTGTTTGATACAAAGAATATTGTTAAATCACATTCTGATCAAATTCGTTATATCAACTATGGTAACTTATATAAGTATCTTTAAATACTTGGTAAAGGAAGCAATTTTATATGTTTAAAGAAATAAAGCAAGTATTGCAGGAGCAAATTGAGTATAGAAGTTTAATTATTAGAATGGCCACTTTTGAGACAAAAGGAATGTATCAAGGGCACTATTTAGGATCCTTATGGCAATTTATTAGCCCTGCTTTACAAGTGGCGATTTATTGGATTGTTTTTGGGATCGGGTTAAGAAGTAACCGAACTATTGATGCAGATGTTCCTTTTATATTATGGCTATTAATGGGTTTAATACCATGGTTTTTTATTGCTCCAACTGTGATTCAAGGTTCAAATAGTGTGCACCAAAAAGTGAGTTTAGTTTCAAAAATGAATTTTCCTGTAAGCTTATTGCCAACAATAAAAATTGTCGGCAATAGCTTTCAGTTTTTTATTCTTCTTTTTATAATGTTCTTCTTGTTAATAGTGTATGGCGTTGATTTCTCAGTTCATTTAATCCAATTACCATATTATATTATATGTTTATATTTGTTCCTATTTTCGTTTACAATTCTTAGTTCGACCATTTCTACCTTAGTAAGGGATTATCAGCAGTTACTACAATCGATGATGAGGATGCTACTTTATTTGTCTCCTATTTTATGGAACCCAGAAAGTAAAGGGCTCCCTGATTTCTTAAGTAACATCCTTAAATTAAATCCGTTTTATTATATTATTGATGGTATTAGAAGTTCTATACTTGGAAGTGGATGGTTTTTTGACGATATAACTTACACACTGTATTTTTGGTTTTTAACATTTTTATTGCTATATTTTGGTTCGAAAAGCCATTTGAAATTCAAAAAAAGCTTCGTAGATTATTTATAAAAATGAGGATTTGTTATGAAAACTAAAGTAAAACTAAAGAATATTTATAAATCTTTTAATATGTATGCAAAAAGATCAGATAAATTATTGAGTCTATTTTCTTTGCATTCAAAAAAAGAAACAAAAGAGTTTTTAGCCGTAAGAGATGTTTCGTTTGAAGTGTTTGAAGGAGAAACAATAGGAATTGTTGGATTAAATGGTTCTGGCAAATCTACTTTATCGAATATTCTTGCACAAGTGATAGAACCAACTAGTGGCCAGCTTGAAATTAACGGTGAGACTTCTTTAATAGCTATATCAGCAGGTTTGAATAAAAACTTATCTGGAACTGAGAATATTGACTTGAAATGTATGATGCATGGACTAACAAAAGCTCAGATTAAGGCAGTGAAATCAGATATTATTGAATTTGCTGATATAGGCGACTATATTTACCAACCGGTAAAAAATTATTCTAGTGGGATGAGGTCTAGATTAGGTTTTGCAATTGCAGTCCATACAGATCCAGATATTTTAATAATTGATGAAGCCCTTTCAGTTGGGGATTCTACTTTTACCAAAAAATGTTTAAATAAAATGAACGAATTTAAAAAGGAAGGAAAAACAATCTTTTTTATTAGTCATTCAGCGGGGCAAATGAAAACTTTTTGTGATCGAGTGATTTGGATGCATTACGGAGAAATGAAGGCATTTGGTTCTACACAAGCTGTAGTGAAGGAATATGTGAATTTTACAAAATGGTTTAATAATCTTTCCCAATCACAAAAGAAGCAACACAAACAAAAAATGTTAAAAGAGCAATTTACGAGCTCTAAAGTATATCAAAGTAAAATAGAAAAAGGGGGCAATATTAGAGAGTTAGCATTTAACATTTTTCTTATATGCCCATTACTCATTTTAGGATTATTACTCAGTTTGGGATACTAGAAGGGGCGAACGTGATAATGGAAAAAATAAAAGATAGGATATACGATGCCTATTACTCTGAAAAAGGCGAGGAATTCGGGAAAAAAGTAAGAGAGCGTATACATTGGATAACACAGAGGGTTAGAGGCGTAAATGTATTAGATATTGGGTGCTCTCAGGGGATTACTGGGATTCTTTTAGCACGAGAAGGAAAAAAGGTGTTTGCAATTGATTCATCGACCTCAGCTATTGAAGATGCAAAGAATAATTTGCTTAAAGAAGAAAAAGACACTCAAAACTTTGTTCATTTTGAGAAAGCAAACTTCTTTATATATAACTTCAAAGAGAAATATGATAGTGTGATACTTGGAGAGGTACTTGAACATATTACAGATATTAATAATTTTTTTTCGAAAGCTTCTTCGTTGGTAAAGGAAAATGGATATATTATTATAACAACTCCTTTCGGTATTAACGACTTTATAGATCATAAAAGAACATTTTATCTTAATGATTTTCTGGAATTGCAAAGTGAAAGTTTATATATTGAAGAGGTCAAATTCTTTGGCAAGTGGATTGGAGTTGTTTATAGACATAATCCTGATGGGTCTGAGAACAAAATATTGCAAAAGTATGATAAACAGTTGTGGAGAGAATTTGAAAAAGCTGTCTATAATCTAGAAGAAGACTACATTCGTAAAAACAAAGAATTAAAAAAAAGAAATGCATATCTTTCAAAGTTGTTAAAAGATAGTAAAGAGGAAAGCGCTGATAGCAGCAAAATCGAGATTCAAAAATACCATAAAGAAAAAGAAGAAAAATTAAAAATACAAAAAGAATTATATGAAGCTTACAGTGAAAATGAATCAATTTTACAAAAGCATAAAAAGGTATTATATGATTATGAGACTCTTTTAGATAGATATCATAATTTAAAGAATTCTAAGTTAGGTAAGTTAACAACTAAGTACTGGCAGTTTCGGAACAAAAAAAGGAGAAATTAACATGGGTAGTGTTGATCAAATAAATAAATTGCTTTTCAAAATAGGTCAACGTAAAAGTAAATTATTAGAAGAAATTAGAGAAGAATATAATTATTTGAAAGCTAACAATATTGAGGTTAAGTTTGATATAAATAACTTTGAATCTGCGCAAGGCTCTACAGAGTACAACAAAAGGAAATACTTAGAACTACGTAATAAACTTGTGGATTTAAACTATATTGATAATCTTAAGTCTAGCATAGAGACTCTCCCAAGGAGCAATGGAACTTCATTCTTTAAGAAAATAGATGTGAATATTGGTATTATTGCAGATGAATTTTTGTATAACTCGTTTAAAGATGTTGCTAATTTTTATTACGTGAACAGAGAAAATTATGAGAAATTACAAGGGAAAATTGAAGTCTTAGTTATTGCCAGCGCTTGGAAGGGGATTGAAGGTGACTGGAAAGGTTTGGGTAACCCAAACCTTAGTAAAATAAGAAAATCAATTTCCAAAGTCATAAATTTCTTCAAAAAAGATGGAGTGAAAATTGTTTTTTATTCCAAAGAAGATCCAACTAATTATGATTATTTTGTTGATATCGCACAAAGGTGTGATTATATCTTTACTACTGCCGAAGAAAAAGTAGAAGATTATAAAAAGGATTGTAATAATGAAAATGTGTTTGTATTAGAGTTTGGAGTAAACCCGCTTTATAATAATCCCATCGGAATTAAAAGTTCTAGTCAATTAGATGGAGCTATTTTTGCAGGATCTTGGTACAAAAAGTATCCGCACCGACAAGAGGATACTAGGATTTTATTCGATGGTGTTATACAATCAGGAAAACCTCTAAAGATTATTGACCGTAATTTTCATTTAAATTTGGAAAGACATTTTTATCCTCCTGCTTACTTAGAATATATTTCTCCAAGTATAGACCATCAAACGTTACAAGGATTATTTAAACTATATGGGTGGGTAATTAATCTAAACTCTGTAAAATACAGTTCTACTATGTTTGCAAATCGTGTATTTGAATTACAGGCAATGGGAAACGCAATATTATCAAATTTTAGTCTGGGGATAAACAATTTATTTCCCAATATATTTTTCGCATTTAACACATCTGAGATTAAGGCTATGATAAATACATTAAATGAAAAAGAATTATATCAACTTCGAATGCATGGGGTAAGGAAGGTTTTAAGAGAGCACACTACTTTCCACAGAATAAGTTATTTGTTAAATAAGATTGGTTATGAGCATGAGTTTATTATCCCAAGAAAGATTGTTGTAATTGTTAAGGAAAAATCTCACCACGTTCAAGATATGTTTGATCAGCAAACATATCCATACAAAAAATTATTGCAAGCTTCAGAAGTACCAAATGTTAAGGAAAAATTTGATTTTGTAACTTTTTTTGATGAGACAAGCTTTTATGGAGAATATTATTTACAAGATATGTTAAACGCATTTAAATATACAGATGTAAATTTTGTTACCAAAGCGAGTTATTATCATAATGGTATTAAGGTAGGAGGGGTAGAAAACAACTTTATAGATAAATTTGAAAGTAAATATCGAACTGTTTTCTCGCTAGATAATAACAGTTTAGAAGATATATGTGAAAATATAGAAAGTCTAAATTTTGAGAATGGCTACAGTTGTGATTCATTAGAATATGATACAGGGAATGTACCAAAGTTCAATACTCAAACAAGTAAAAAATTCACTGTTATTATTCCTACTTTTAATAATGGGGAACACTTATATGGTAAATGTTTTATGAGTCTTAGAAGGTCGAGTATGTTTAATGAAATGGAGATTTTAATTGTTGATGATGGTTCTACAGATAAGGAAACTTTAACAGTTATAAATAGATTGGATAGAATGTACGATAATGTGAAAACTTTTAAATTTAACGACAACGGTAGTGGGAGCGCATCTAGACCTAGAAATAAGGGTATACAACTAGCCACGACGCAATATATAACTTTTTTAGACCCTGATAACGAGGGAATAAATGATGGGTTTACTAAACTCTATAATGAAATTGAAAAAGGTGAAGTGGATCTTGTTATAGGAAATATGAAAAAAGTTGATATAAAAGAGCGTGATTTTAATTATTATAAAGATGTGCATCATTATGAAGGTAAAACAGTGTTTGCAGGAGTTAACCCTAAAAATTTTTTAGAGAACACTTATTTTAAAGCTCAAAGTATTCAGGCATTGATGGTTAAAAAGAGCATAATTGATAATTATAATTTAAAAATGGTGGACGGAGTAGTTGGACAAGACACTTTGTTTTTTCATGAAATTATAAATAGTGTGAGCACATTTAAAGTAATTGATGAATTAATTCATATATATTATGCTGGTATACAGGGTTCCGCAGTTAACCATATAACTAGTAAGACTTTTGAAAAATATTTAATGTTAGAAAAAGAACGAGTTAAATTCTTAGAACAAAATAATTTAATGGAGGCTTATATAAATAAGAGATTTAATTTTTATTTTAAAAACTGGTATTTGAAGAAGTTGCAAAAAGTAGAGATTGAACAAAAGAAATCAGCTTTGTCAATTTTATTGGAAATATATACTTTATATGAAAATTATTTAGATGTAAAATCAGTAGACTCTGAATTGAAGGATTTTATAAAAAAATTACGAAGAAAAAGAATTTAAACAGCATTTTTGTAAACTGAAAGGTGGCCTCCAATGATGTCTTATCATTATGAAAAATATATTTACGCAAGAGGTTTTCTTTTAACTACAAAGAAGAACGATAATTTACTTGATTTGAAGTGGAACGAGATACGTAAGGGTGAATACTTCATTTATCTTCACCCTTACAGTAAATATGCTGTTGCAGAAAGTCAGAATAATTGGGTGTTCTTTATTGGTCATTGTATCGATACAATTAATGAAACGACTAGCTTAAACCGTATTTCTCAGATATTATTAAATAAGTTAACGCATAACTATGAAATGTTTTTAGACTATTTAGAAGTACTGGCTGGAAGATTTGCTATATTTACTCATGTAAATGGTGAAACTTATATATATAATGATGCAACTGGTATGCAAAGTGTTTTTTATCACCAAAATATTATTTCAGTGGCCAGTCATGCAAAGCTTGTAGCCGAGGCGACAAACAGTAAAAATAGTTCTCAAATAAACATGGATTGGTTAAAAGAATCTGGCACATATCATTTACCTGGAAATTTTACCCCATATGAGAACGTGCGTTTCCTTCTACCCAATCATAGAAAAAATGTCAATTCTACTAATTTCGAAAGGTACTTTCCACGTGAGGATTTAACAGAAAAAAGTATTGATGAAGTTGGAGATATGGTAATAAGTGAATCACAAAAGCAGTTAAAATTGCTGAAAGAAGAGTATAAATTACTATTTTCTCTTACTGGTGGTTTGGATAGTAGAACTACTTTAGCTACTATGAAAAATTTCGTTAATTCATCTATTGTATTTACATATTTTTATACTCATAGTCGGGATCAGAACTATAAAGGAAATAATTCGTTATATAAAGATAGAGATATTGTTAATGAAATAACTGAAAACATTCCTCTGAACCATCGCTTTTTACCAATTGACTACGCCAATAGCCAAAATAGTGAGTTTTTAAAACTAAGAGAAGTGTTGAGGGATAATACATTTTTAAACCATAATTCTTTATTGGCTAAATTGTATATTGATCATTTTAGCAATCAAAACTTTTTACATATTCGATCAAATATACAAGGAATAACAAAATCAAATTTCAGGAAAAAATTTCAGTTTAAAAGTAAAACTGCAAGTCTCTCCGATATAATAAAATGTACAAATCCTTCATTGCTAGATGACGACTTAGCAGTCAGTGCGTTTACTAAGTGGCTAACAGAATATAACCCAAATGTTAAATACAATTACGATCCTTTTGATTTATTATATTGGGAAAGTAGAATGGGAACATGGCATTCACAATTAATTTTACAAAGTGATTTGGCTTTTAATACCCATACATTAATTAATTCGCATTATATATTAAAGAATATGTTATCCTTGCCAAGAAAACAGAGAGAAGATAAACAAATATATTATCACATTATTGAAAAAGAATGGCCTGTTTTACTTTTTTGGGATATTAATAAAGATCAGGATTTAATTAAGGTAACTAAGCACCAACAGTCAAAAATTAGGAAGCTGAATTCTGGAATAAAAAATTTTAAAATTACTTATCACTCGGGAAATACTTTAAACAATTCATATGTACCAATAAAGCACTATAAATCTAAAAGTAGTGACGTGTTTTACATTAAAAAGGAAGCTCCTCAAAAAGGAGATTATGCAACAGCGGAAATCCCTATCAATATTCCAGGTGAAAATCAAGAATACATATTAAATTTGGAGATTTGTAGCCCTTACAATAAACCCAAAAATAGTGGTAGATTGAAGTATCAAGTTTTCTTAAATAAAGAACTATTACTAGAGGAAGATATAGCTAAATGGGGTTTAACCAATCAAATTTTTATTCCTTTGGATTCTAATAAGTCGCATCAAAACTTATCGATTAGAATTTTGGCACTTCGTGGGTGTGAAGAGTGGAATTGGGGAAAGGCAGCAAGAGTTAAAATAGAAAAGATTGAAGTAGTTGAAAAACCTGATGAAATGCCAAATAAATTGATCTTTTCAAGCCCGTTTTCTACGGTTGATGAAGAAAACTTAAAAGGAATTAAAAAAGTAATTTCAAAGCTATTTAACAAGTAAATCCTTTTTGATTTATTAATCTTTGCTTATCATTCTAGCTAAGCGCTTATATGTCCGATTTTTCGGTATCTTGATTTTAATAATTGTTTATAAGTACATTTTAGTGGGTGAACAAATTGGTATTTAGTAATTTAGTATTTTTGTTTGTATTTCTACCATTGGTACTATTATTTTATTTCATTGTGAGGAAAGAATTAAAAAATCTGGTATTGCTATTGGCGAGTTTAATTTTTTATGCATGGGGCGAGCCCGAGTATGTGCTATTAATGTTATTTTCAATTATATTAAACTATGTTTTTGGCTTACTTATAAATAAATATAAAACTAATGTAACGTATAAAAAGCATTTTTAATATTAGCTATATTGGGAAATCTTCTTATATTAGGCTATTTTAAATATGCTAATTTCTTAGTAAATAACATTAATAATTTATTAAATTTATCTATAGAAATAGAAACTATTCCCTTGCCAATTGGCATATCTTTTTTTACATTCCAAGCAATGAGCTATATTATAGATGTTTATAGAAGAGATGTTGAGGTACAAAAGAACTTTATTTCCTTATCTTTATATATTTCTTTATTCCCTCAATTAGTAGCTGGACCAATTGTTAGGTACAATACTATTTCACAACAAATAAAGAAAAGGTTTACTAATATAGATAAATTTGCTGAGGGCATTAAGAGATTTATAGAAGGACTTGCTAAGAAAGTTATTTTAGCAAATTCTTTTGGCGAAATTGCTGATTCTGTATTTAGTACATCACCAGACAATCTAAGCGTTGCAGCGACTTGGATAGGAATTGCAGCGTACTCATTACAGATCTACTTTGATTTTTCCGGATATAGTGATATGGCAATAGGTCTTGGCAAAATGTTTGGATTTGATTTCTTAGAAAACTTTAATTATCCGTATATTTCGAGATCAGTTTCAGAATTTTGGAGGAGATGGCATATATCACTTGGGAGTTGGTTTAGAGACTACTTATACATTCCTTTAGGGGGAAATCGAAAAGGGTTGTATAAGACAGTTAGAAACCTATTAATTGTTTGGACGGTTACTGGTTTTTGGCATGGTGCTAGTTGGACATTTATTATTTGGGGCTTTTATTTTGGAATCTTTATTACCCTTGAGCGTTTTGGATTAGAGAAATTTCTATTCAAATTAAAAAAGCCTTTTCAACATTTATACTTACTTTTGGTAGTCATGATTGGTTGGGTTTTCTTTAGAGCAGATGATTTTAGTTACTCTTTAAAGTATTTACAAACAATGTTTGGATTAAACCATACTAATTTTATTGATGGAAGTGTGTACATATATTTAAACGATTACTGGATTATATTTTCGCTAGGCTTAATTTTTAGCATTCCAATCGTTCCTTGGATGAAAAAGAAGTATATTGAATTAGCTGGCGAATATAAAACAGTATTAGTGTATTTAATTTCATTTATTCTACCGTTTATATATATGGTAATAATGGTTTGCGTAATGATTCTCTTAGTTAATTCAACATACAATCCCTTTATTTATTTTAGATTTTAATTGGAGTTGCTAATATATGAATAAGCACGGAAAATTAATTTTAATTAGTTTATTTATTACTTATATTTTTATAATAGGTATTTATCTGATGTTAACACCAGATAATGCAAAGTCTAATACAGAAAATAGGGAAATGGCTCAAAAGCCAAATCTTTCATATGATTCATTTGGGAAGGGTACTTTTATGAAAGAATTCGAAGATTATTTTACTGATCAGTTCCCCGGTAGAGACGTTTGGTTAAAGAGTTATTTAAATTACCAAAGGATGGTTGACAAGACCTATGTAAATGGTTTCTATATTACGGAGGATAATTGGATTCTCAATAAACCTGTTCATACTTCATATAAGAATCAAATAGACTTATCCACTAACAAAGTTAATGAATTTGGAAAATATTTAAAGAAAAAGGACATAGATTTTTATTATTTTTCAGCTCCGCATAAGGCCAGTATGTTTAGAGAAATGTTACCTGATTATATAGAAAGGGGAAATGAATTAAAAAGTGTTAATTATTTTATGTCTAATCTTGATAAAAATGTAGTTACATCATTAGATATGGTTGAGAAGTTTAAAAAAAATTTCACGTTAGATGAATTAAAAGATATGTATTTTCAAACAGACCACCATTGGAATATATATGGGGCATTTGAAGGATATAAAATGATAGTGGATGTATTAGATAAAAATGGTTTACAAAAGGATAAAGATAAATATGTGGATGTTAATTCATATAAAAAAGAATGTATATCACCTAATAAATTATTTCTAGGTAGTACTAATAGACAATTGTATATGGCTATCAAGTCTGATGATAATAAGGATATGTGTACTTTAACTAATCGAGAAATTTTTTTGGATTATGAAGTTAGACAAGGAAATAAAAAAGTAAAACCTTTTGATTTATATGCTAGAGCTTTAGATGATGAAAATAACAACATAATAGATTATGGGGAGATATTTACTAATAATAAAAGGGAAATTAATATTGTTAATAATAAAAATAGGGGTAGAGAAAACATTTTAATTATAAAGGATTCATATGCTAACCCAATAATTTATCATATAGCTCAGCATTTTTATAAGACTACAGTTTATGACCCAAGACATAATAAAGATAGGACAATAAAAGATTTTATAGATAAAGAGGACTTCGATTCTGTAGCGATCTTATACAATAGCTCACACCTTAGAGGAGTAAACTATAATTTTTTTGATCTACCTAAATAGATTTGCTGAAAAGAGATCAACATTACAAGTCTATTTTTATATGACTTTCATAGTAGTAATTTAAAAAAGGATCTACATTCTGTCTGTTTTATATTACTTATCATTGTTAAAATGAGTCTAAAGTATTATAATAAACTTGTATTCTAATAATTGAAAGGAGCAAAAAATGTGTAAAAATAAAAAAGCCTTTTTAAGTATTTTCATCATCACAATGGTTATATTGCAAGTTTTGTATCCAGTTTCAGCGTGGGCCTCTGGGAAAAATAATATAGCAACTAGAGAGGCTAACAATCACCTTTTATTTCAAACTAACAAGGATATAAATGTAAATGATGAGTTGTTGGTTAAAAAAGACACTTTCTTGTATGGTTATAAAGAAGAAGAAATGGTGCGCTTAGAATTTGGAGATACATATATAACCATTCCTGCTTCATCTGTTAATGAAATAGCATCAGACACTAGTTCACCAGAATTTCAAACAAATACTGAAAACCTTAATGGGAAGAAAGAGCTTCTAACAAAAGGAACTCCTTTATATTCCATAGAACCTGACGAGCAAATTCGAGTTATTCTGAATAAGGATAGTGAATATTTTGTTTATGAGAATAGCTTAGGATTACAAGTTCTTTGTATAGGAAATATAGAATATTACTTTAGTGAAGAAGATAGATTAAAAGCCATTAAAGAGTTAGAAAGTAGTACAGATGAAGAAGAAAAAATGGATGAAAGTACAGAAGGTGAAGAGCCTAAAGAAGAACAAGCTAATGAAAATAATGAAAAATCTCCAAATGAGCAGGAATCGGGAGATGATCAAGCAGTTAATAATGAAAGATCTGATATTAAGGAAGTAGAAAAAGATAAAAGCCTAGAAGATTTATTAGATAAGGAACAAGACAAGAATCAAAAAGATCAAAATACCAATGAAAAACAATTGGAAGAAAACAATGTTGCATCTTCTGCGATAAAAGAGTTTAGTAGGGTTTCTAAAGCTAACCCATGGGAAAATGTGAAATCTAAATATTTCGAAGTAACCAAAGATAGCTTGATGATTTATGATAATAGAAGTGGATCATTGAGACCTGTGGGAGAATTAAAGAAAGGTCAAGTATATCCTAGGGTCAGTGATTATGGTAATTGGCATCGAATTCAGTATGGAGATATTTATGGTTACGTTAAAAAAGCTGATACAATTCCTTCTAGTGGACAAAAATTAAAAAATGAAAATGATCAATATTCAAATCAATCTAGAACTTTTACTGCGAAACAAGATATTGTAGTATATGATAATACTTCAGGTAAATTAGTACCATATGGGGTTATTAGTTCAGGTGAAAGCTATCCTATAGCCACAGATTATGGGAATTGGTGGCGAGTCGTCTTTGCAGATCGAGTTGGATATGTTAGAAAAAGTGAAGCAAAAATAGAGTTTTCCAAAAGTGATAAATACTTTAAAGCTGATGGCAATATAGCTGTTTACGATAACCGAGGAAGCGGCTCATTAAAAAAAGTCGGTGAACTGACAAAAGGTCAAGTATATCCACGTGTAAGCGACTATGGCAATTGGCATCGTATCCAATTTGGAAATTATTATGGGTATGTGAAAAAATCAGGAACATCTTTTGCAAAAGGTAACGAAATTAAGAATAAAAATAAAAACTACAGTAACCAAAAACGAACATTTACAGCTTTAAAATCAGTAACAGTCTATGATAACTCATCGGGAAATTTAACCCCTTTTGGAAAGATTGATAAAGGAGTAGAGTTTTCAATAGCCACAGATTATGGGAATTGGTGGCGGGTCATCTTTGCAGATCGAGTTGGATATGTTAAAAAAGATGAAGTGAAAACAAAATTTCTTAGCGGAGATAACAGTTATTTCCGTGTTTTAAAAGAAAACGTAGCGGTGTATGATAATAGATCAGGTAGTTTGAAAAAAGTTGGAGAACTTAGGAAAGGTCAAAGCTATTCAATTTTGAGTAATTATGGAAATTGGTGGCGCGTAAATTATGGTGATTTCTATGGATATGTCAGAAAGTCCGATACTGGATACGCTACGAAAAAAGAGATAAAGAATTTAAATACAAAGTATAGACATTCCCGGGATAAAATTAAGGCTAAGCAAAATGTAACTGTATATGACAATAGTACAGGCAAATTGGTCCCTTTTGGAGAGATTGAAAAGGGAACAGTATACCCTATCGCCACAAACTATGGAAATTGGTGGCGTATTGTTTACTTAGACCGAGTAGGATATATTAAGAAAAGTCAAGTTGAAGCATATGGTATAGATAAAACAAAATATGATTTATCCTTGTCTAAAGCAGTAAATATCCAAATGACAGCCACACCGCAAACAGATAAAAAGTATAAGACGTTTGTATCAAAAGCGTATATAAAAGATGGAAAAGTTACTGCTACGACCTTAAATGTTAGGGGTGGTCCAGGATCAAGTTACTGGATAGTAGGGCAGCTTTCTAAAGGTGCTAATGTTGACATCATTAAAGAAGTAAATGGATGGTATCAAATAGATTTTAAACAACGATGGGTCAATGCGAGCCCAGAGGATGTCAGATATTATTTAGATCCAAATAATTTCATCAATGATGAAAGACAGAAGTTTCAATTCTTGGATTTGGCAAGATCAAGTGATGTAACAGCAAGTGTACTAAATAATTATTTGCGAGGCAAAGGTAAATTAGCTGGTCAAGGCCAAGCGTTTGTTGATGCAAGCCGCATTAATGGGATCAACGATATTTACCTAGTATCTCATGCTGTTTTAGAAACTGGTAACGGAACTTCCACTTTAGCTCGAGGTGTAAAGTATAAAGGTGTCACCGTATATAATATGTTTGGAATTGGTGCTTATGATTCATGTCCAGTTGATTGTGGTGCTAAAAAAGCATATGAAGAAGGGTGGACTACGCCATATAAGGCAATTGTAGGAGGAGCTAAATTTATTGGTAATGGCTATATAAATAATGGATTAAATACATTGTATAAGATGAGATGGAACCCTAAGGCCATGGATGATACGGGTAGATTTGGAAAGCAATATGCAACTGATATTGGCTGGGCTTCGAAGCAAGTTTATACAATGTATAATCTATACCAAGAAATTGGTAGCTATAACTTATATCTTGATGTTCCTGATTACAAATAATTTTTATACTGATTCTACAAAACTACTATCAGTACCTAAGTGGATACGGTACTGATGGTAGTTGTTTTTTTAAAAGATAAGAAAGTATAAAAATTGTTGCTTTGAGGATACGGACTTAACGGAATAACCACATCCGGCGTTGGAGCCCAGCAACTAGGCAACTTCACGAATCGCCCTACGATAAGTCACCATCGGTTCGTGCCTCACCGTGGTTCCTTTATCTCAGTTGCTTCGTTCCAGTTGTTGTGTTGCTAAACGGGCGCCCCGCGCCTTTGTTATGTATAGGAATTTAAAATAATTACTCTATGATTAGAATTACGACATATTATATGGTAAAATTACAATGAAGTTAACTTAATAGTAAGAGGTGCTACATATGCTCCACATCTCAGAATGGATAATAGCTTTTATTATCTCGATGTTAACAGCTCTATTAGTGACACCAATCATAAAAAAGCTGGCGTTTTGTTTAAAAGCTATTGATAAGCCTGATAATAATCGTAAGAACCATGATGGAGACAAAGCTAGCTTAGGTGGGCTTGCTATCTTCATTGGAGCTGTTGCTGGTTTCTTATATTTACAGCCAGAGCATCCACAAATGAGCGCAATCATCATTGGCGCTATGATTATGTTACTTACAGGTTTGATTGATGATATTTTTGAATTGAAACCGTATTATAAATTATTTGGACAGATAACAGCAGCGGTAGTTGTTGTGTCTTCTGGGCTAGTCATCGAAAAGTTGACAATTCCTTTTTTGGGGACTGTTTATTTAGAAGGGTTGGCATTTGTCATAACGATAATTTGGATTGTAGGAGCTTCTAATGCTATCAATCTGATCGATGGATTGGATGGTTTAGCTGCAGGTGTTTCAGCAATAGGGTTATCTAGTATTCTAGTAATGGCAGTCATGGATTACCGAGTCGTAGTTGCTTATTTATGTATTGTATTAATTGGAAGCTGCCTAGGCTTTCTATACCATAATTTTTATCCTGCAAAAATTTTTATGGGAGATACAGGCGCCTTGTTTCTTGGGTATTCGATTGCTATCGTGTCTATGATGGGGCTATTTAAAAATGTTGCGTTTTTTAGTTTTATTATCCCGATTATCGTCATAGCAATTCCTATTTTTGATACAACACTTGCGATTATTAGAAGAATAATCAATCAGCAAGGAATAGCGACAGCTGATAAGCAGCATATTCATTACCAGCTTGTGAAAATGGGATATAGCCACAGAACAGCTGTATTAATCATATATGCTTTCAGTATCTTTTTTGGATTATTAGCAATTTCTTTTAATAGTAGTACCCTGCTAGCCTCTAGCATTATTTTTATTATTGCTTTAATTGGAATACAAGTAATAGCTGAATTAGCAGGAATTGTATTAAAGGGGAAGCAACCTATAATAGGAAGTATGAGAAAAGTACTAGGGATAAATAAAACAGACCAAATAAAATAATCCTTTCGTTTACATGTAAACGAAAGGATTATTTTTGTTCAACTAGTTTGCAATTTCTAAGTGCTCTTTTAAGGTTTGTTTCACTTCTTCTAGAGATTGTTGATCAACCATCTGGTAACTGCTACCGTTTATTCTTTCTGGATATGTTTCTAGTTGAATTTTATCTATTTTACTAGTGTTAAAATCTGAATACTCCTTGTAAAATGCAAGACCTTCTGAGATTTTCATATTCGTCTCTACATTATTTCCAATTTCTTTTGCCAAATCATCTACTTTTGTAATGGTCCCGACAGACATCGCTTTATCAATGATGCTTTTAATAACCTCTTGCTGTCTTTCGTTTCTCCCAATATCACCTTTGGGGTCTTCCTTACGCATTCTTGCGTACGCCAGAGCATATCGGCCATCAAGATCCATCTCACCTTCGTGGAATTGAAGCTTTTCAGCAACTCTATCATCACTATTTTGTTCAAAATCAAATGGAACGTTAACAGTAATCCCACCAAGGATGTCTACAACATTTTTAAAAGCGTCAAAGTTAACAGTCGCGTAATAATCTATAGGAATTTCAAGGAAATTTTCTATCGTATCAATGGTCATTTTCTTGCCGCCAAAAGAGTGGGCATGTGTGATTTTATCTTCTGTTCCGTTGCCGACAATTTCAACCATGGTGTCTCTAGGGATGCTTAATAGTTTAAGACGTTCATCGTTAGGGTTGAAAGTAGCAACCATTAGAGTATCAGTGCGACCTTTATCACCATCTGTGGCATAATCCTCGACTCCCATTAACAGAATAGAAACAGGGTCCTTACTAATAGAAACAGCCTTTTCACGTAAATCTGATTTATCTCTCCCCAAGTCATCATATGAATCGCTGGCAGCTTGGAGAGTTTGAATAGCCATATAACCGCCAAAACCTATTAATGTTAAGAACAATAAAACTATAACTAAAAGAAGTTTACGTCTTCTACGCTTCTTTTTTCTTTTACGAACTAATATACGTTCACGTTCCATCATTAGTCTCCTTTAGAAAAGATGGTGATTCTAGTTAATTATAAATAGTATTCTAATAAATATCAAATGAAATTTTGACAGAGGATGACATAATAACACAACATAGTCTGTAAAATTGACAATTCTTGACTTTAGACAGAGGTTGAAAAGCTAGCTGAATGAATAAAAAAGGTTGTAAAGTAAATTGAAAAAGTATTGTTTATCATAAGAACAAAGGCGCAGAGCGCCCGTTTAGCAACGTAGCGAATGGGTCAAATCAACTATATACTTTCATATCTCTTTAAAAAATAAACCACATGAAATAATTAGTTAAATTTTATTTCATGTGGCTTACTCAATTTTTGTAGTATAGTTTTTAAGATAAAAAGTAGTTAACTACTCCGAGGCAACGCTCTTAGTCCTCCTACTTGTTCAAATTAACTTTATCCTAAAGCTTTACTTCGTTTCTCTATTGGTGCCTCTAATTCAATGATAAAATTAGCCAAACGTTCGCTTGAGTTTCCTTTAGAGTATTGATTCCATGTATTGGCAAATGATTTTATCTTTTCTGTACT
Source organism: Roseburia sp. 1XD42-34 (assembly GCF_009917385.1). Classification (GTDB taxonomy): domain Bacteria; phylum Bacillota; class Bacilli; order Bacillales; family Amphibacillaceae; genus Virgibacillus. The sequence goes on from NZ_QWLJ01000006.1 coordinate 91,591, forward strand.
AAAATCATGCTGTTTAATGGCTGCAATAACTTCCTCTGTTGAGCGAACAATTGGACCTGGCATTTCAGTTTCATACTGCTCGATTAAGCCCCTATCGCTTTTATATACTTCTAGGTCATAGGCATAAAATATCATTGGTTTTTCAAATAAAGCATATTCAAATGGAATAGAGGAATAATCGGTTATCAATATATCTGTTATGGTTAGCAATTGGTTGGTATCTGACCAATCGGATACGTCATATAAAAAGGAACCAAATTGTTGTTGGAACGTGTTTTTTATAGCGGGATGCAACTTGATAAATAAAACATATTCACCTGATAACTCTTTATACAATGATTTCAAGTCAATATGTGTTGTGTAATTTTTGAGTTGATGCTCCCTGTATGTTGGAGCATATAAAATAATTTTTCGGCCATTTATCTTAGGAAATTTCTGGTTGAAATAGAGCGAGATCTGTTTTTTTTTCGTGCTATCATAAAGGAGATCCGTCCTAGGAATCCCTGTTCTTAACATCGCTTCATTTGGGGATTGGAAGCTCTCACGAAAAGTGGCCGCCATTCTTTCAGATCCGACAACGATATAATGAAACTTTTCGTATACTTTTTTAAAACGTCGATAAGCTTTTTGACTTCTGTTTTGAATGGACGGGTCTTTTAGTCCAAAGTTTTTTAAAGCACCAGCTGCATGCCATAATTGAATGCAAGTAGTATTCGGTTTAAAATTGGTAACAGCTAAAAACCCAAAATAGTTATCTACTAAAATGGTTGAAGCTGTTGCCAGATGGTAAATTGATTTTAAAAAATGAAGTGGATGAGATAAACTGAATAGCAGCAGTTCATCATATAAACCTTCTTTAAATGGATAGGTACACCTACTATCCTTTAAAATAACAACCCTTATGTCGTCTGCTTGTTTATTTAAAGCCTGCACGGTGTAATGGATGTTATCACCAAAAGAGGCGACAGCTACAACCTTTTTCTGTCGAGAAAACATTTTGCATACGCCGAAAATGATTCGAAAGACAAGGAGATATACAGTTATACTAAGTTCTCTAACCATTGTTCACTTTTTTTAGATCTGTCTTGATTTGGGTTGTAGAGATACCAATTGTTCTAGGCAAGTAGACGACCTCACAATACTTGTTTAAATAATCAAATTTGCCTTTCCAATCATCGCCCATAACAAATACATCTATGTTATGTTTTTGCACATCTTCAATTTTCTGATCCCACGAATTTTCATCTATAACTTCATCAACAAATCGAATTGCTTCTAGAATAGCCTTACGTTGTTCAAATGTATAGTATGCCTTTTTCCCTTTGTTTAAATTAAACTCGTCAGATGAAATGGCTACAATTAAATAGTCGCCATATTCTTTAGCACGCCGCAACAAATTTATGTGACCAGTATGAAGTAAATCAAAGGTTCCGTAGGTTATTACCTTTTTCATAATCTTTTCCTCCAATTAATGAAGAATCATTTTAATTATGATCTTTCACTTAATAGTATAATAACATATCTTTACATAGAATTAATATTAAATTTACATTTACTTTAAGATTTGAACTTGTGTTTTCTGCAGGATGTAGTAATAATTTGGGGATAAAATCTTAATAAACAGGTACGTTTTACAAGGAGCTTATTAAAATAACAGCAATTCCCACATTTTGATTTTAAATGGCTTCCCTTAAGTGTAAAGATTTACTATATCGTACTAGCCCCTACATTTTTGTTTAGGAACACGAAGCTATATGTAGTAATTACTTTTTTCTGAGTATAAGGTGCCGTATACTTGAAACTCAAAATGGAACAATTAAAGTTTGTAGGTATTATCTTCTACAAAACTCAAACGAAATTTATGGAAATCCGCCCGATGTGGATGTGAAATATTCACTATACCTTTGCAAATAAATTCATGTCTACAAAGGGTCCATGCGAATCATACAAAGTAATAAGGTAAAGCTATTAAGTAGATATTAGTGGCGCAAATTTAAACTTTGAAATATAGCAAGCTTATTTTAAGAGTCGAGATCAATAAAAAAGCCTAGGTGGAAGATAAAAGCACCTAAAGTCTCTCCATGTGATCTATTAAACTCAAGAAGAAATCCTAACGTTGAATTTGCTTTGTCTACAAAGCTAGCAATATCCAATTAAAAATGATGAATGAATTTAAATGGGAATCCCTTAACTGACGATGTTTTTTATATTTGTAGCTAAGATCGAATAGTTGGTGAAAAATAGTTATAAAAATAATCTTGACAAATGATACCATGTAATGTAAATACAATGTAAATCGTATGTAAAAATAATTTTATGTTATAATACTAGTAATTAGAATAACTGAGGTGAATATATTGATTTATGCAGGGATTTTAGCAGGCGGGAAAGGAACACGCATGGGCAATGTGCCAATGCCGAAGCAATTTCTTACACTGAATGATAAGCCAATTATAGTTCATACCGTAGAAAAGTTTATCCTTAATAATCAATTTGAAAAAATTATTATTGCTACTCCAAAAGAGTGGCTTAATCATACAAAGAATATTTTGCAAAAATATAAGCTGGATTTTCCTAAACTTGAAGTAATTTCTGGTGGTAGTGATAGAAATACTACGATTATGAATATTATTGATCATATTGAAACAAGCTTTTCATTAAACGAAGAGGACATATTAGTTACTCACGATGCTGTCCGCCCATTTTTAACACATCGTATTATACAGGATAATATTGACCAAGGACTTAAGCATGGGGCTGTAGATACTGTCATACAAGCGATTGATACAATAGTTGAATCAGAAGATAATGACTATATTTCGTCTATCCCAAGACGTGATTATATGTTTCAAGGCCAAACACCGCAAACTTTCAATGCGAAGAAGCTAAAGGCACTATATAATGAATTAACGGCCGAAGAAAAGCAAATTTTAACAGATGCCTGTAAGATATTCTCTATTAGAGGTGAAAAGGTCAAGTTAGTAAAAGGTGAGATTTTTAATATTAAGGTAACTACTCCTTATGATTTAAACGTTGCAAATGCGATTATTAAAGGAAGTATAAACCAATGATAAATCAAGTGTATCGTTTAGTCTCACCAAGACAGTTTGAAGTGACCTATAAGGATGAATCTATTGTTAATAACCATGTTATAGTTAGACCGACTCACCTATCAATTTGTGCTGCTGATCAAAGGTATTATACAGGCACACGTGGGAAAGAAGCAATGAAGAAAAAACTGCCGATGGCCTTGACACATGAAGGCGTTGGCGAGGTTGTTTTTGATCCTAGTAATAAGTTTGAAATTGGTTCAAAAGTAGTCATGGTGCCGAATACACCTGTTGAGAGCGATCCATATATAAGTGAAAATTACTTAAGGTCTAGTAAGTTTAGGTCTAGTGGGTATGATGGGTTTATGCAAGACTATGTGTTTTTAAACCCTGACAGAGCTGTACAGCTACCAGAGGATATAAATATGGATGTAGCAGCGTTTACAGAATTAATGACCATTACTGTACACGCTTTGCGACGTTTTAAGCAAAAAGCACATCCTCGTGTAAATACATTTGGTGTTTGGGGTGACGGAAATCTAGGGTTTATTACCTGTTTGTTTCTAAAAAAATTGTATCCCAATAGTTGGGTGATTATTTTTGGGAAAACGGACTATAAGTTAAACCATTTTTCTTTTGTAGATGAAACTGTGAAAATCGATGATATACCTAAAGGTCTTAGTGTTGATCATGCAATTGAATGTGCTGGAGGAAAAGGAAGTCAATATGCTATTGAGCAAATTATTGATCATATAAATCCGGAGGGAACCGTTAGTCTATTAGGGGTTAGTGAATATCCAATTGAAATCAATACACGAATGGTATTAGAAAAAGGATTAACTCTCCTAGGAAGCAGCAGAAGCGGAGTGACTGATTTTGAACAGACGGTTGAGATTTTCAAAGAACATCCAGACATTATTGATTATTTAAGTACTTTAATTGGAGAAGTGTTTGAAGTAAGGAAAATAAGAGATGCGATTGATGCATTTGAGAATGATTTATCCAACTCTTGGGGGAAAACAGTAATGAGGTGGAAAATTTAAAATGGATCATCTTCAATTATGGAAGAAGATGTATATTAAATGCTATAAAAAATTATTGCAAATCGCCTATAGCGTATTTTCTTTGTTTAGAAAACATAATCGTAATAAGATTGTCATTGCTCTGTATCGATCTGGAAAATTAGAAGGTAATCTTAAATATGTGTATAAGGAAATATTAAAACAAATACCTCATGCTGAGATTCATCTTGTCTATGGACAAAACAAGATGAATCTTAGGCTTTTTACTGAAATATTTAAGCTGTCAAACGCTAAATATGTTATATTAGATGATTATTATTTGCCAATCTATTTAATTAAAGCTAAACATAGTTTAAAGGTCATTCAGCTATGGCATGCAGCTGGTGCATTCAAAAAATTTGGATACAGTACAGTCGGGACTAAGTTTGGTCCAAAAAAAGAATATTTAGATTTAGTTCCAATTCATAAAAATTATACACATGTGTATGTTTCAACTAAAAAAGTGATTGATTTCTATGCCGAAGCGTTCAATATGTCTAAAAACAAAATATATCCAATCGGTTTGGCGAGAATTGACTTATTTAATCACCGGGATGAATGCTCCATAATTAAAGGGAAAATTTATCAAAGGTACCCTCATTTGTCAGACAAAGAGGCAGTAAATATATTAATTGCTCCTACGTATAGGGCAAATGGAAGACAGGGTGAAACGAGTTATAGTATAATTGAAACTTTATTGCAGATTTCACCTCAGATCAATCAGCGTGTCCAAATTATTTTTAAAGCACATCCTTATACTAGGGAACAAGAGATAGAAAACTTAAGAAAAGATTCTAAAATACTTGTAGCTGAAGAATTTACCATTAATGAGTGGATGTTAGTTGCAGATGCTTTTGTTACAGACTTTTCTTCGGCTGTTTTTGAGTTTGCTTTATTGTATCGGCCAATCGCTCATATGATTCCTGATATGGATGAGTATGAAACAAATAGAGGGTTATATCAAGATATAAGTTTGCTTTCGGATGGGGTCATTTTAAATAATGAAAAGCAATTGCTTGCTTGGATAAATAACAGGAAGCGGAATGAATATGCAGATACCTCCAGAATGGTAAAGCATAATTTCGATGACACATCTAATGTAACGGAGAAAATTGTAAAGCATTTTACAAGTGAATGAGGTGAGGCTGAATGTTCCATACAGCATTGGATGATGAACACCTAGAAATAAATACGGGAAGCCCAGTATTTAATAAAGTTACTAGCTTTGAGATACATGGTTCTTATTTGGAGATAGAAGGGTATATAACTGTAAAAAAACATTTATCTTTTCAAGAAGACGAAATACGTAAAACCCTTTTATTAGTACCGAAGTTAAACATAGATGAATTAAGAGAAAAACACGTGGAATATGGTGAACTTTCTGACAGCGAAATTTTGGATAAATATATTATTAAAATAGCCTTGGATAATTGTCGGTTAAATGAGCTAAAAGGTAATGTTGACACATTTGCTTCAGATGAACTTGGAGCTTTGGCTGGCTATAAGGGAAGTATAGATTTATCCACGCTTGCTCATGGAAAGCCATTAGAAAAAGGGGAGTACAATCTGTTCATTAAATTAGAACAGTTGCTACATGGAAGAAAGAAATTTGAAAGGGTATTACCATTATCTAGTGTGAAAGAATTTATTGAAGGCAGCAGCATCTTAAATACAAAGCTGCAATATTTTTCGGCTAAAAAAGTTCTAAAATATAACTTAATCGTATCATTTGATAAATATAGTAAGACTTTGTTGTTTAAAAACACTCTTTTACAATCATACGATCCACGTGAGCAGCCAAGTGATATTGCTTATAAAGAAAGCAGGAAAATACAGGCAATAAAACGCAGACTGTTCAAAGTGTTTTACATGTTGTTTTGTATGTTATTCCCGATAAAAAAACGAAAAGTTGTATTTGCTTCAGATAGTCGATCTGAGTTAAATGGGAACCTTTATTTCGTTTATGAGGAACTGTATAAACGCAATTTGGATTTAAATATTACGTTTATCTTTAATGAGCGAATTAATAATAAAAAAACGATTAATGACCTAGTAAAAACAGCGTACCATTTTGCAACAGCCAAAATTATTTTACTTGATGATTTTTATCCTCTTGTCTACCCTTTAAACATACGGAATAACGCTGATCTAATACAGGTATGGCATGCAGCTGGAGCATTTAAAACCTTTGGATATAGTCGTATTGGAAGGCCTGGAGGACCGTCTCCAAAATCTAAAAACCATAAAAATTACACTAAAGCGTTGGTAAGTAGTGAAGGGGTTAGAGAAAATTATGCTGAAGGATTTGGCATAACAGTAGATAAAGTATATGCTACTGGAATACCTAGAGCAGATATTTTTGCTGATGAAAAATACAAGTCATATGTAAAAAGTAAGCTAACCGACATGTACCCTTTTATCAAAAATAAAAAAGTAATTCTCTTTGCGCCGACCTTTCGTGGAAATGGTCAGGCTTCGGCTCACTATCCGTTTGAAGTTTTAAATTTAAAGCAACTGTACGAAGAGCTTCATGAAGAATATGTATTTTTATTTAAGATTCATCCATTTGTGAATAATAAGTTGCACATTCCATATGAATACAAGGATTTCTTCTTCGATTTAAGTGATTACAGAGAAGTGAATGATTTGCTGTTGATTACTGACATTCTAATAACAGATTATTCATCTGTCTGTTTTGAATATGCATTGTTAAAAAAACCGATGCTTTTCTTTGCTTTTGATGTTGAAAAATATATCGAAGAAAGAGATTTTTATTATAATTATTTTGATTTCATTCCGGGGCCTTTAGTTAAGACAACTGCAGAAATGGTCTCGACAATAAAAGAGAAAAAATATGATATGGGAAAAATAGATGCATTCGTAGACTATTTTTTTGACAGCACTGTTGGAAAAGCCTCGAAGAATGTAGTAGATGAAGTAATTATACCAAGTCTTGAGGATATGGGACAAGATGTCCTAGAACAAGATGCCATCTTAACACCGCCTTCTTCAAGAATCGAATTATTTGAAAGAAGTATTGGTAATTATGAGGAGAAAGAAGACTAATAATGGGATCTCTTTTGTGTCTCACGTTAAATAGGAAAGGGAACTATGATGAAATCTGCGATCAAAGTAATTAAAGAACAAGTTGAAAATTTTTACTTAATTAGAAGACTGTCTCTTTTTGAACTTAAGAGCCAAAATAAAAATAATTATCTCGGTATGCTTTGGGAAATTCTTAACCCACTTATACAAATCCTTATTTATTGGTTTGTTTTTAGCACGCTTCGTGCTCGTGCTCCAATTGAAATGGGTGAAACGGTCATACCATTTTTTAGTTGGTTAATGGCGGCATTTTTCCTTTGGACTTTCTTTTACCAAGCCACCATACAAGGATCCAAGTCAATTTACACTAGAATTCGAATTTTATCGAAAATGAATTTCCCAATGAGTGTGATTCCTAGCTTTGTTATTTTCTCTCAATTTTATGTTCATATTGCTATGTTAGTGCTGACAGTCATCACGTTGCAATTCATGGGCTTTACTATAAGTATTTATTACTTGCAACTCATATATTTTATATTTGCTGCTTTATGTTTGTTATTGGCCATATCTCTAATTACATCTACCTTATCTACCATTATAAGAGACTTTCATATGTTATTAAATTCTGTTTTAAGGATGCTGTTGTATTTATCGGGAGTATTATGGCCACTATCTCTTTTGGAAGATTTCCCTGATTTAGTAAGTATCATGAAATTAAATCCATTATATTATTTAATTGAAGGGTATAGATCAGCATTCTTTGGGCTGGAATGGTACTTTATCACTCATTGGGGATATACTTTATATTTTTGGGGCCTAGTCATGGTTTTACTAATTATCGGTGCTTCATTACATGTGAGGTTTAGAAAGCATTTCATTGATTACTTGTAAAGGTTTGTGAATATATCATGGAAAAAGCAATTATTGTTAACGATGTATCAAAAAAATACCGTTTATATAATAACCCGAAGGAGCGATTATTAGACTTAATCACTCCAAAAGATTTTGGCGAAGATTTCTATGCATTAAGTAATGTGAGCTTTGAAGCTGAAAAGGGTGACATTATTGGTTTTGTAGGAGTGAATGGTTCTGGAAAGTCCACATTATCCAACATCATTACTGGTATCATTCCACCTTCATCTGGAGAAGTGTATAGAAATGGACAGACTTCATTAATTGCCATCAATTCTGGTTTAAAAGAGGAGCTAAGTGGTAGAGATAATATTGAATTAAAATTATTAATGCTAGGGTTTAATAAACACGCTATTAAGAGACTAGAACCAGAAATCATTGATTTTTCTGAACTAGGCAAGTTCATTGATCAACCTGTAAAATCTTATTCAAGCGGTATGAAATCCAGGCTCGGCTTCGCCATATCCATAAATATTGATCCGGATATTTTATTAATTGATGAGGCTTTATCTGTCGGTGACAAAGCATTTGCAGAGAAGAGTTTTGGCGTGATGAAACAGTTTAAAGAAATGGGCAAGACCATGATATTTGTAAGTCACTCTATTAAGCAAATGGAGAAATTTTGTGAAAAGATATTATGGTTGGAATACGGAAGAGTGAAGGACTTTGGTTCAGTAAAAGATATTCTTCCAAAATATACAGCATTTATTCGGGAGTGGAAAAAAATGTCTAAAGCTGAAAAAGAGAGTTATAAAAATGACGTAATAAACTCTGTGTAACCATCTAATTAGAAATATTACTGAAGAGGAGAGGTAAACATGAGGAATTATCTTATACGTGCAGGTATGTCCCCACTAGATACTTTTGATGCACCATATGTTATGTTAAATAACGCTATCGGTGGTAATGTTGGAAACCTAATTTACCAATACAGTATATTTCGTACATTAATGACAGAAGAAACGACAGTAACTCCAAATTATTATAAAGTTTTACCTGAGGATGCTGATGAAATTAATGATAAGTATGACGGGTTAATTATACCATTTGCGGATGCATTTCGAGAAGGTTTCGCATCAGCGTTAAGGAAGTATACAAAATTAATAAAAAAACTTCGTATTCCTGTTGTTGTTATCGGTGTTGGCTTAAGAGCGCCATTTGAACCAAAACTGGATGAGGGTTTTCCATTTGATGAAGATGTAAAGGAATTTGTCCGTGCTGTATTAGAGAAATCAAATATGATTGGTGTAAGAGGAGAAATTACCGCTCGTTATTTGTCACGTTTAGGGTTCCGTGAGGGGATTGATCATATGGTAATCGGTTGCCCATCCATGTATACATTTGGAAGACAGTTAAATATAAGGGATACAAGCATTACAAAAGAATCGATGGTTTGTGTAAACTCCTCTCGCTTGTCTCCAAAACATGTGTTGAAATTTATTGCTAAAGGTATGGAGGAATATCAAAATCATTACTTTATTCCACAATGGATGAAAGAATTAAGGCTTACTTATATGGGTACTCCCCCAATTGCTAAGGAAAGCAAATATTATCCAGTGAAAATGTCAGATCCCGTGTATATGGCAAATCGGGTTCGTTTCTTTTTAAATGTTCCTACATGGCTCGATTTTATGCGACAAGCTGATTTAGCTTTTGGAGCCAGATTACATGGAAATATATCTGCTACGATAGCTGGCACTCCAAGTTTAATCATCCCAAAAGATGCAAGAATGAGAGAATTAGTGGAATATCATAATCTGACACATGTCCGCGCCGATGACATTAATGAAGATATGAAACTATCAGACGTTGTGGAAAATAGTGACTTTCAAGCTCCAACTAAGGTGCAGGGGAGAAATTTTGATCATTTTATTGATTTCTTAAATAAAAATGAGCTATCACATATTTATAAAGAGACAATCACGCCAACAAAAGTACCTTTAGATGATAAACTGCATGAAATAAATCATCCTTCTCCTGTATATCCAATCAGTGGTTGCGACTTAGAAGAATTGGTTAATCGGCTAGAGTCATACTATCCAAAATTAGAGAAAAAACATAATGAATCTTTAAAAGATTTAAAATCACAGCTTAATAAAAATAAAAAAACAGTTAAGAAGTTAGAGGGGACTCTAAATCGAAAATCCGCCCGCCTTGCTTTGAAGGTAGCCAATATGTTTCGCTTTTAAATAATAAATGGGATTATTTCTTGTTATAAGCCACTGTTGAAATAATATACATGCCTAGTTTCACTAGATACTAGTAGAATGCATGAGAAAGGTTGCATTAGCCTATGGTAAATAAAACTGCAGTAAACATAATGGATATTGAATTTATTAATGAAACAAAAGTCGACTTTTTAACGGAACATGTCTATCCTCGTCTTGCCAATAATGAAAAATGTTTTATCGTAACAGCTAATCCAGAGATCGTTATGAAAACAAGAGAGAACAAAGCATATAAAAATATGGTTAAGCAGGCGGATTATGTTGTACCTGATGGTGTAGGTATTGTGATGGCCTCTAAATTCCAAAAACAGCCGATAAAAGAAAGAATTCCTGGTTATGATTTAATGCTTGATTTATTGGCAACAGCTGATAAAAAATCTTACTCTTGTTATTTTCTAGGAGCAAAAGAACATGTTAATAAGAAAGTAGTCGCGAAAATTAAACAACAATATCCAAATATTATTATCGCAGGTCATCACCATGGCTATATATCGACTGATGATAAATCCATAGTAGAGCGCATAGTAATCTCTAACCCGGATTTAATTTTTGTTGCATTAGGTTCTCCTAGCCAAGAAGAGTGGATTACAAAACATATAAATAACTTTACCAAAGGCTTGTTTATGGGTGTAGGAGGAAGTTTCGATGTTATTGCTGGAGAGGTAAAACGTGCTCCAGATGCGTGGATTAGTCTTAACCTAGAGTGGCTGTATCGTTTACTAAGACAACCTTTTCGCTGGAAACGTATATTAAAAGTAATAGAGTTTATGGCAAGGATATATTTTAAAAAAGAATAGAGAGTGACCTATGATCACTCTCTAATAACTATTTGAATCCTGTACTTCTTTATCATTGCTCTCTTGGGTGAATTCATAATTTGTTTCAGACGATGCAGGAAGATCCAAGTGCTCTCGCAACTTATTTTCAACCTCCACTCTGCTCTGTTCATTCACCTGATAATACCAAATTCCATCTGGCATTTTACCACCTTGGCCATCGATATTAATTGTATTTATAGCTAAGTTAGTATTCAACCCGTAGCTTATAAAGCTCTTCATTTCATCGAAGGTAAGGTTGGTACTCATGTTATCTCCGACTGCATTAATGAGTTCATCGAGTTTTAGGATGGAAGAGGCAGAAGCAGTTTCCTTTATAATTGTTTTAATAATTTCCTGTTGCCGTTTTCCTCTCTCAAAATCATTATCGTATTTTCTTGTCCGTGCTAAAGCTAAAGCTTCTTCACCGTTTAAATTTTGGTAACCTGGCATTAAATGTATAGCGTCTTTATTATCATTTGAATCAAGTTCGCTCATTTCAAAAGGTACATCATATTGAATACCACCAATTGTATCAACAATTTCAATAAATGCTTCAAAATTTAACCGAACATAGTAATCAACTGGAACATTTAAAAAACTTTCAACTGTATCGATGGTTTTGCTGGGGCCGCCATAGGCATGTGCATGATTAATTTTTGTATATCCGTAATCCGGAACGTTGACATAAGAATCTCTCGGAATGCTTAAAATGTTCACATCTTTTTCTTGTTTATTAAAGGTTGCAAGCATTAATGCGTCGGACCTGCCGCTGCCTTCATTACGTGCTTCACTATCATCTACCCCAATAATAAGTACAGAGACATTGTCATCTATTGGTGTAACTGATTCATCTCTTAAAGCGGATTTTTCTCCATCTCTACCAACTTTTTCAAATGATTTATTTGCTGCTTCTTGAGCTGTGTTATAGACATGGGCACCGTAGGAAACGGTTGCTACTAGTAAAAGGCTTAAGGGAATGATTAAAAAAAACAAAAGTTTCTTTTTACTTCTTCTTTTTCGTTTTTTTATTCGAGATATATTTTCACGGTTTTTCGACATAATTACACCTCATTATACATACTACTTTTTATTTTACTACTATATGTAGCTAACGTAAATTACATTTAGGTTACATTATTGTAAGGTACATAACTAATTTATCCCGTATATCAGGTGCTGTACGACTCCCAGGAGTTAGATATCTGTACTGCAACAAGCCTAAGTGGATGATAACAATACCTAAATACGATTCGTTCAGAGGTCTTTATGGCATACCATTATGGTACTAACAGAGTGGATGATTTCAAAACCCTCACTGATGGAAGGTTCACTTTATAATAATCTGCTGCTTTTTACATTATTTTATTAAATAGTATTTAAAATATCCGTCTTGTTAGAAATTTATGTTCATTTTGCCACTTCTCCATCCTCTCCATCGAATTTAGATGTAAGGAGGTGATACCATGGTAAATTCAACGTTAACCGATTCGTCGCTACGATTAGAATTTGGCAAAAGCACGGAGGAAGGTTCAGAAAAACAACTTATAGTATCGAAAAGTTTTCATAATGTGAAAACAACTGCAACATCTGATCAGTTATATGCAATTGCTCAAGCGGTTGCCAGTTTACAGAAACTTCCACTGTTGACCATCGAGCGTAAAGATAGCTCGAAAATTGTCGAGGCATAGTGGAGAATGATATGGAAGAGAGGGAGGAAAAGACATGAAAAAACTAGAATTAAAATTTACGAACCAAGAAGGGAAAATAGTCACTTATTCCATTGATCAGCCAGTGGAACCAGCTGATGCTGCAGCTATTAATGCTGTAATGGATGAAATTATCGTGCAGAATGCTTTCACCTCTAACGGTGGAGAGTTGGTCGCAAAATCGAGCGCAAGAATCGTAGAAAGAATGGTTGAGGAGATTGAAATACAGTAATTCTTTGTTTGTATAGAGATGACCAGTAGCGATGCTACTGGTCGCTTGTATTATGATTTCAGTGCTTTGGGTTTGTGGCAACTGTTAAATGATTGCCAATACAGTGTATAAGCAGAAAGGCATGAGGGAGGCTCATTCATTCAAATTGGTTATTCGAGCAACGCCTCTTGAATTGGTGATAAGGGCTTTTCATGTTAAGCTTCTTTAGCCTATAAAGTAAGAGGAAGCGGATTAAGAAACGCCTTATTTCCTGCATGTGATGCTTGCAAATGTTTGTTTCACATGGGTACCAGTTACTTTAGATGATTTAAATGGATCATTCGTTCTATGGGCTATAAGTGACAATTTAGTTGATAAAAGGAGGCGCGGTATATGGATACGTGGATTTCATTTATAACAGAGGTAGGATTCCCTGTTGCAGTAACATTTTATCTGCTTCACCGTATTGAAGAAAAGCTGAATGTCTTAATCGCATCCATTTATGAATTGCCTGGTAACATGAAGCGATAAAGGGAGAGAATTTGCATGCCTGCTTTATAGACCAATATGCACGTGTATATATTTACTCATTTCCCGGGAAATATCGACATATCCATTAAAGTCTGTATTTAAAAAGTTGATAAAAAGAAACAATAAATTTAAACGGGCGTATATTTTTCAGAAGGGGTTTGGAGTTGAATATAAAAACATCTTTATATCATAATATTACAAAAATCTGTGTTTATTTCATCTTCCTGATAGAGTGATATATAATGAAGATGAGTGGGTAGCATGTTGGGGGTGAAAGAATGAAAACATCAGAAATTGTTAGTCGGTTACAAAATCGGCAACCGACAATTTTAGGACGGGAGAATTTTCGCGAATTTGGTATTCTCATTCCGATGATAGAGATAGAAGATGAAACCCATTTGCTTTTTGAAGTTCGTTCAAAGCATATGCGCAGTCAACCGGGAGATATTTGTTTTCCAGGTGGAAGAGTGGATGAAAGCGACAAAAGTGAATTGCATTGTGCATTACGTGAAACCTCAGAAGAACTGGGCGTAAACCAAGAAAACATTCGTAACATTATCCCTTTGGATTATATTGTATCTGATTTTGGAAGGATTATCTTTCCGTTTACTGGTACCCTTCATAACCCTGAGAGAATTGTCCCTAATCCTGCAGAAGTTGAAGAAGTATTCATGGTTCCATTACGTTTTTTTCTGGAGACAAAACCAAAAGTGTATCAGGTGAATTTTAAAGTTATACCAGAACAGGATTTCCCATATGAGGATATACAAGGTGGAAGGGCTTATGATTGGAATGCTCGGGGAATGAATGAACTGTTCTATTATTATCAAGATAAAGTAATATGGGGATTAACCGCAAAAATTATAGCCCATTTTGTAGCTTTGTTGCAAAAGAAGAAAAAAAATTAACGTCTTTATTTATCCCATATATAAGGTACTGTAAGACTTGCGCTTTAGGAGTTGGGTATCTCAGTACTGCAACAAGTCTAAGTGGGAGATACCAACTCCCAAATGCCTATTTCGTAAGAGTAAATTGGTTTCTTTTATTGTATAGCAAAAAGCAACTATTTATAACAAAGTATTCAGACCAATTACGCATGGGCACTCTCAAGCATAATTGGTCTGTTTTGCGTATAAATTTTTGTTGGAAATTAGTTTAGTTTTCGTAGTTGGAATTGCGGCAGGTCATTTACAAATTTATCCCTCAAACCCAAAGCAAAAAGCTGTTCTTTGCTGATATGCTTCTCCGGGTGCTAAAATAATGCTTGGCAAGTGTTTGTGTACAAGTGAAGCTGGTGTACCCTGTGTTTCTATACATACTCCTTGATAACGTAAAAAGGGTGTTTGCGTGTGCTCGTTTTTTTCATGTAGATAATTACCGGTGTATAATACCATTCCTGGTTGAGTGGTTTTTACGGTAAGTGTTCTCCCCGTTTCTTTATCATATAAACATACTTGCTCATCTTTTCCTTTATCGAAACAAAAATAGTGATCATATCCTTGACCAACAATGATATTCTGTTCGAGCTTTGAGTAAATACCATCATGGAATTGCCGTTCTAATTGAAAGTCAAACGGAGTATGTGCGGTTGCAAATTGTTTACCTGTTGGAATCAGTGCTTTGTTTAACTCTAAGCAAGTACTGCTGGCAATTTTAGCGTAATGCTGTTTAATCGTCTGTTTCTTGCTTCCTCGTAAGTTAAAATAGCTATGATTCGTCAAGGCGATTGGAGTCGTCTTATCTGTAATCGCAGCATAGTCTATGATAAACTCATTATCATTTGTTAGAATATAGGTAACCGTTACATCTACGTTCCCTGGATAGCCATTATCCCCATCATGACTTGTATAGGTAAGAATAGCACGGACATCATTTTCTGTTTGTGCTGTAGTAACATGCCACCGCACATGACTGAAGCCATTTATTCCACCATGTAAGTGATGACGCCCTTCATTTGCAGTGACCTGATAGGGTGTTTCATTTATTGAAAAAGTAGCGTTAGCTATTCTGCCAGCGACTCTCCCTATTAAAGCTCCCATATAGAATGGATTGGATTCGTATTCTTCATAGCTATTATACTGTAATACGATATTATCCATCTGACCCTGTTTATCAGGTACGATAATTTCAGTAATTGTTCCACCGTAGTCGAGAAAACTAACTTGCATGTTTTGGTTGTTCATTAATGTTCGTAAAGTCCATTTGCCATGAACGATCTGTTCTAGTATTTCCATCTGCTATTCACTCCGTTACGAATTAAGTTCTTTAATAAACCGTTGGAACGCTAACATGCCAGTCTCTGTTTGTTTGAAAACACCAGCATCTTCTAAAGCGCTAATAAATTTTTTCCCCACTTCATTCCGAACGATCGTATCAACATGCTCCTGTATTTGAGAGTAATGATAGGAATTTTTTATTTCATTTGCCCAGTCATGGTGATAGTTAGCTAGATGATCTTCACCATTTAATAAGAACTGTTTTAGTTCATGTAGCTCAGTTTTCAATCTTGCTGGCAAAACCGCAAGACCCATCACTTCAATTAGCCCAATATTTTCCCTTTTAATATGTTGTACATCCATATGGGGATGGAAAATCCCTGTTGGGTAGTCGGGTGTTGTGCGATTATTTCTCAATACGAGATCTAATTCAAACATGCTCTCTCGTATCCGTGCTATTGGCGTAATGGTGTTATGGGGCACATTGTCTGTAAAGGAAATAATTCCTACAGCATCATCCGTATAGTTCTTCCAAACGTTTAAAATATGTGTTGCAGTCTGAATAAGTTCCTTTTTTTGTTCACTGCGTAAACGGATGACAGATAATGGCCATTTTAAAATCGACCCTTCGACACTAGGGAATCCATTCATTGCAAATGAAAAAGCTGGATGAGCGTTGGTCATGGGAAAATGATGTCTGCCAGCTTGATAATGGTCATGGCTTAAAATCGACCCGCCAACAATGGGCAAATCAGCATTAGAACCAATGAAATAATGCGGGAATTTTTCTACAAATGCTAGCAATCTAGCGAATGTATCGCTTTCAATTTTCATTTCTCGATGTTCTTTAGATAATAATATACTATGCTCATTGTAATAAACATACGGTGAGTACTGCAGATACCAGCTTTCGTCTAATAAAGGAACATGAATGACGCGATGATTTGCCCTCGCTGGGTATCCCGTGCGTCCTACGTAGCCTTCATTTTCTCTACATAGCACACACTTTGGGTAATTTGTCGTTTGCTTTAATTCCCGCTCTCGTTTTATTTGTTCAGGGTCTTTTTCTGGTTTTGACAAATTAATCGTTATTTCTATATCTCCGTACGCTGACGTCGCTGTAAAATAGATATTCTTCTGAATGCGTTTTACTTGAATATAATTAGAATGATTACTTAATTGATAAAAATAGTCTGTGGCTGCTTTAGGTGACGCTGCATATTTTTTATAAAATGTATCATGTATCGTTGAAGGCTTATCCAGAAAGCAATTCATGATTTTAGCTGCCAATATTTCTTTGTCATCAAAGACATCTTCAATAATTTGTTGCTCCAGCGCCCACGTAATGATCTGTTCTAATAGATCAGGAATCGTATCATCCGCTGAAAGGTAATCACCGCTATTGATATGATCCGGCATAGATTCAAGTTTTAATAACGACATAATTTGATTTTGTACATAGATGGTGTCCAGTTGTTCCATTAACTTTTTGTTTATAGCTTGTTGGATAAGCTTTTTCAACAGCACATAAATGTTCGGCATGTTCGTTCTTCCTTTCCAAAGAGTGAATAAGCTCCATATTTAAAGATTTTTTTAGGCAAACATCAAAAGGCTGTTATTATTTAGGAGCTTCTACCAATGACCTGGCTCCATCAACAATAGCTGCTGTATAGAAAGAAGCGTCATAACCAATGGATCGTTTGTAGATATCGTTTACATTTTTTTTAAATGCTTTTACCTTTTCTTTAGCAACGATGGCGATAGCACAGCCTCCAAACCCTGCCCCTGTCATCCGGGCACCAAGTACGCCTTCCTGTTTCAAAGCAGTGTGTACGATTGTGTCCAATTCTTTTCCGGTTACTTCATAATCCTGTTGCAATGATTGGTGGGATTCATTCATAAGCTTGCCAAATGCCGATAAGTTTCCGTTCTTTAGCTCATTACTGGCGTGTAACGTCCGTTCATTTTCTGAAATAACATGTTTGGCTCGTTTTCGTATAGTGTCATTTTTAATGACATGTTGATAAGAGTTAAATTGCTCTAATGATACATCACTCAGGCTTTTAATAGGCAACACAGTTTGTAATGTTGCTAAAGCTGTTTTACATTCATTGAATCGTTCATTGTATTTTGATTCAGCTAATGTTCGCTGCTTATTGGAGTGGATAATAACGATCTCAAAACCTTGTAGATGAATAGGGACATACTCGTAATCATTTGTTTTGCAGTTTAAAAGGATGGCGTGCTCCTGTCTTCCTAAACCAATGGCAAATTGATCCATAATCCCGCTGTTCACACGAATGTACTGATTTTCCACTTGCTGCCCCAGTTTTATTAAGGAGAGACGTGGTAAGTTGAATGAAAACAGCTCTTCCATTAAAATTCCTGTTACTAATTCAATGGAAGCAGAAGATGATAAGCCTGCTTGATTAGGGATATTTCCATAAAATAAAATGTCAGCCCCTGTTTGGATCGGATAAGTCCTATTTTTAATCGCCTCTATCATCCCTTTTGGGTAGTTAGCCCAGCCATCCTCTTTCTGAAATGATAAGTCGCTTAGGTCGCATTCGATGATTCCGGTTTCAGGGAAGTTCAGAGAAAAAAAGCGCAATGTATGATCTGTCCTTTTTACACCAAGTGCATAGGTTCCATAGGAAATCGTCGCTGGTAAAACATGGCCACCGTTGTAATCCGTATGTTCGCCAATTAAGTTAATTCTCCCTGGCGCAAAGCAGATAGAAGGCTCAGCTAAATTATTAAACATAGTTTTAAATTTTGCTTGTAAATTTTTTAAGTTCATTTTATATCCTCCTTGAATGTGACTTTTGGTCATAGTGGTTATCAGTTAACTTAATTAAATTAATTAATTAATTAAGTTAACTGTACAATAAAACAATATATTTGACAAGAGCTTACTTACATTTCAATATAAGATATTGTATCTAGGTATCTTTATCTGTAATACTAAAGATGAAAAAGGTTTTTGTGTCGCTAATTTTAACAAATAAAGTGATGAAAACTGCTAGAATGGATGGAGAAAATAGTCATATTATAAATAGCGGTTTAATAGGAGCTGAATTTTGTGAAACAAGTTTTTGAGAAAAAATGGGTAGTTGTGAGTATCGCTATTTTTTGTTCAATTTTATGGGGAAGCGCATTTCCTGTTGTGAAAGTAAGCTATACGGAGCTGCAAATGGAAGCTGATGATACCATTGCGAAAATTGTGTTTGCAGGAATGCGCTTCTTATTAGCAGGGTTAATGATCTTAATTGGTCTTTTATTTGTAGATCGAAAGCGATTAGTTGTTACCAAACGGCAAATGTTATTTTTAACGATATTTG
The DNA here is from genome assembly GCF_009917385.1 of Roseburia sp. 1XD42-34. Lineage (GTDB taxonomy): Bacteria > Bacillota > Bacilli > Bacillales > Amphibacillaceae > Virgibacillus. The sequence goes on from NZ_QWLJ01000006.1 coordinate 110,710, forward strand.
GTTTCATTCAAACAGGATTGCAATACTTCTTTTTTTATAATGGTTTAGCGAAGGTTTCAGGTATGCAGGGATCTATATTGGTTTCTAGCGGTACGTTTTTTACGGTTGTGTTAGCACACTTTTTCTATAGTAATGATCGGATGAACTGGAAAAAAGGAATTGGATTAGTCGCTGGTTTTGCAGGAATTATTGTCGCCAATTGGGGGCAAGAGTTACAGCTTAGCTTCCAGTTTACTGGGGAAGGATATATGATTTTGGCAGCATTAACGGGAGCGATCGGAACGATCATGGCAAAGGAATTAGCTGTGGGCATCCATCCCTTTGCGATAACAGGTTGGCAATTAACGATTGGAGCTAGTCTTATGTTGATCTTCGGCGTCCCACAATTGGAAAGTAATGCGATGACTTTTACACCTTTAGGGTTTGGTTTATTCGTTTACTCTGCAGTGTTATCCGCAGCTGCATTTGCTTTGTGGTATTCCATATTAAAATATAACAAAGCAGGGGAGATCAGCATGTATAAATTTATCACTCCTGTTTCTGGTGCCATTTTATCAGCGATCTTTATACCAGCTGAGAAACTGAATCTGTACATTATTGGGGCTTTGGGGCTAGTTGCTGTTGGCATCATTGCTGTAAATTATAAAGGAAAAGGCACTACTAAACAAAAACTGACATAATGGTGGAATTAGCATTTAAACAGTAAAACGTATTCGTAGAAGTGCTTATTTCTGCCATTAAAAATATTCTGTTATTAGTTTCCTTATGTATGAATACTTGGAAATTGCTGTTGCCAACTTGGTGCTTGCTAAGTCTTCTTTTTTAAAAAAGAATAAGAAAGCTTTGTTGCTTTGAGATAACGAAATGACGGAACAACCACGCCCGGTTTTCAACAATTAGGTCACTTCACGAATCGCCCTACGATACGTCACCATTGATTGTAGCTAAGAGGAAAGCTGACTAAATACGGGCTTGCTGCTCAAGCGCCGGTATCCCCCTTAGTTATAGGGCATGGTTCTCTTATCTCAATTGATTCGTTCCAATTGCTCCGTCTCTAAACGGGCGCCTGCGATTTTGTTCATTTTTTATGGAATGGTATAATAATGTACAGTAGCGTATAAAAAGTCAGAGAAATAAGACAACGTTCTATTGTACCCCTAACTTCTCTATTTGTTGTCACGTACGTTATTAGCAGTAGAAGTGTCTATCTATTTGATACAAATTAAAGAGATAGGGAGCATATTTAAACATAAGTCACATATATGTAAGAGATATCGTAGGGTATACCAATGTAGGTACTAGAGATGTAGGTACTAGAGAGGATAAGAATCTTCATAGGTAATCTCGTTATATTTAAATAAAGGATTATAAGCATAATGTTTTTTACATTGATAACGAATAATTTTTGGAGGTTGCTATGCAACGGGGAACATTTCAGCTGATGAAATCAGTGAATAGATCAATTATTTTAAATAAAATTAGAACGTGCGAGCCTATTTCGCGAGCGCAAATTGCTAAAGAGACGGAATTGACTCCACCAACTGTCAGTAGCATTGTAAAAGAATTATTAGAACAGAATATGGTTTATGAAAGCAATAGTGGACAATCAATGGGTGGGCGGAGACCAACTATGTTGAAGATTAATAAAACAGCTTTTTATCTCATTGGGGTAGATGCCGGTCCTGAAAAGGTAGAAACTATTGTTGCTGATTTAGGTGGTAAAATTATAGAACGGGTGTCTTTTCCATTGGAAACCCCGATTTCCAACACTTCCTTCGTGGATGTTATGAAGCAGAGTATCTATCAAGTTTTACAAAATGCTTCGCTTCAAATTGGCGACACGATGGGAATTGGGATAGCTATGCACGGAGTTGTAGAAGTAAAAACAGGTACATCTTTGTACGCTCCAAATTTGCAGTTAACTAATGTCCCGATTAAAGAAGAGTTAGAAAAGGAGTTTCATGTTACCACAAGAGTGGAAAATGACGCTCGTGCCATGGCTTTAGGTGAGGCGTGGTTCGGTGGGCATGGAGAATGGGGTAGCATGGTAGCAGTTAACTTAGGACGTGGTGTAGGTGCTGGGATTGTAACCGATGGAAAACTGTTTCATGGGGCAGAAGATATTGCTGGTGAAATAGGTCACATGACCATTGATATAAATGGGGATGTCTGCGAATGCGGGAACCGTGGTTGTTTACAAACGTTTGCTACAGGTCCAGCAATCGCAAAACGCGCTCGCCAAAAATTATCTGCACGAGGAGAAGATATTGGTTCTAAATTAACAGGAGAAATCGTTTTTGAACTTGCAAAAGCAGGAAACTCATTATATATAGATGTATTGAAAGAAACGGGGTATATAATCGGTGTTGGTTTAACCAATGTCGTTCATATCGTAAACCCTAAAAAAATTGTGTTAGGCGGAGGGGTTATGAATAGTGAGGAGTTTCTTTTGCCTGTCATTCGGAAGACGATAAAAAATAATGCTTTAACAAAGAAAGCAAAAAATACAGAAGTAATGGTAACCAAACTTGGAAAGGATGCAACGGTGTTAGGCGCTGTGTCGTTATTGTTCGTGGAAATATTTGATTCGGTATTGGGATAGATTATTTAGTGTATAAGTTCCTGTAAGATTTCCGCTTGGATAATCTGTATTCCAAATAACAAGTGGGAGATGACAGTTCCTAGATAAGATCATATCTTGTCTATGGTTGCTCATTATTAGTGTGGGATGAAGAATCCCGTTGGAAGGATTTCTTTGTTTGCGAAGTTTTTTAGGGATGATGACATAGCCTGCAAATATAAGGGAGAAACTAGTCAAAGCTCCTTGCTGGTTTTTTATGAAGTAAAAAGTTGTGCATCAAAACGAAAAAGCCGTATGCGGCAGCGGATAAGTCGTAGATCAAAGTAAAAATACTGCGTATTCCATTAGCTCCTGGATAGCTACAGTCTAACTTACACTTATACGATTTGTGTGAAAAAACAAGTGAAGAGCGATATCCTTTATATGACGAGTAGAACAGAAGAATAAAAAATCCCCATTGATAAAAAATATTACATCAAAGGGGGAATAAATTTGAAATTTAAACATAATTGGCGAGGCATTAAACGATGAAAGAATAAGGAGTAGAAAAAGTTTTGTTGATAGAGGAGGTATGTGGAATTTTTTGAAAAAAACAAGAAGAGTGTGGTGCTTATTCCATGCCCGCTTTTTTTAGTTGATATATTTCTTTTTTATTTGACCACACATCGTCGCGCAGTACAGAAAAGTTCAAATGCATGTTACTCAATTCTTTCTTTACATAGCCAAATTCTTTCGCATTTTCTATGCGCATTCCGTCTACTTCTGCTTTTAAATATTCTTGCCCAGAACGAAGTGCCGTAAGAAGGTCTTTATGTTCATCCAGTCTCTGCTCAATAGTAGTGATTTTTTGCCCTTGTTCATCCAGTCTTTGCTCAATAGTAGTGATTTTTTGCCCTTGTTCATCCAGTTTTTGCTCTTGCTGATTAAACCTTGTTTCTAGAGTGTCGAATCTTTGCTCTAAGGAATCGAATCTTTGCTCTAGAGTATCGAACCTTTTTTCTAGCGAGCCTATTTTTTCTCCTTGTGCTTGCACGTCTGTAGAGATTTGCTCTAGCATGCTAATTATTTTTTCTTCCATTTGCACTTGCCTAACTACCTCCTTTCTGCAACATAATATGATTATACCATAATCAAGTGAAATTTGTAGAATCAAAAAGGACAAAAACATTGGATTAAATACACCCTGTTTTTTGTTGTCATCTCGATGGAAACAACGGATTTTGTTGATTTAGTAGGAAGTGATGGGAGGTAATACACAGTTTGCTTTGTTGTTTGTGGACCGTATTTTGGGTATAGCTCATTTATTGTTGCAAGATGATGAGAAGCGTATTTAAAGACAATAAAACGCTTGTATCATAAAAGTACCCCCACCGAAAGTCAACCATTTTTATTTAACTTTTTAAGGGTAGCCATTAATTTGAACAAGCGTTTTTATTTTACATTATTAGATTACTGGACAATGAGGGTTGATTTCATATCATTATGTCCTTCTCCACATGGGATATTGCAGTAGATTGTATATTCTCCAGGTTCACTGGCGGTGAATGTTGCTTCTCCATCGCCTTGTATGGACACATCCAGTTCATCAATCTCAATTCCGTGTTGTCCTTCTTCGTTTGATAGTTTCACCGTAACTTCTTCTCCTGCTGTGATATTATATTCTTCTTGATCAAATGCAAAATTTGTTGCCGATATGTCCAGTTGGGTAGTATTACTTGGTTCAGACTTGGAGCCTTTTTCATTTCCTTCTTCTGCTTTCTCGCTTCCACAAGCAGCTAGGACTGCAAGGAATAAAACGCACACGGAAAGTAACCATCTTTTTTTCAAAACAAGATCCCCCTTCATTTTATTTTGCCTCAATAAGAAGGATAAATAAAATTCATCCATTTTGTGTGTAAATAAAATGACAAATTGATGAACAAAGAACAACAGGGAGTAACAACTTTGTCAGACTAATGTTTAATAAATGTCAGATATTCAAATATGATCTTTATTTGGCGAGATGACTAGTTTTTTAACGATGTCAGACATAAGCAACTCTTGCTGGTTTATTTTTAGACCTGCGTTTTGAATATTATCGTTTGTTCTACGGTTAATATTTGCGCCTACAATATGAAGTCCAATTGGGTTCAAAACATCCATGATTTTCCCTATAACTGGATGTTCGCTGCGCATATGCTCGAGCATTAGAATCTTACCAGTTGGTTTTGTTACTCGTTTTATTTCTTTCAGTCCTTGGACTGGATCTGGCACTGAACAAAATACGCAAGTGGAAACGACCGTATCAAATGTATTGTCGGGGAAATCTAATTTTTGTGCATCCATCTCTAGTAATTGAACAGATCTTGCAAGCAGTTCTGCCTTTTCCCTAGCTCGTTTTAACATGCCAGGACTAAAATCAATCCCTATTACTTCAGTTTTGTTGGGATAATATTCTAGGTTTTTACCAGTGCCAACACCAACTTCAAGCACTTTTCCTTCAGCTTGTTGAATAAGTTCTTTTCTCCAATCGTTTTTTATCATGTTATCCATCATGTCAAAAACACCCGATATGCGGTTATATCTTCGTTTAATGGTGTTAGTTTTTTTATCATTCATGTGAAGTGCAACTCCTTTCTTTCCGTATGTATGCGATTTGTTAAATCAATGGTTGAAGAGAACAACATAAAATAATTCGCTTATGCCTAAAAGAGTAACGATGGATATAATAGATACCCATCCATTTCTTACAGCAAAATATTAGCGTAAGTTTTACTTCTGCGCCTTTTCTTTAATTACATGTTAAGACAAGCAACTACCTAATTGGAGTTATAAGCATGAAACATGAAGGGGAATTGTGGATTTCGTTCTAGATGTGAAGGATGTGCTTGCAAAAGAATAAAAAACTCCGCTAAATGAAGGTTCTATTTCATGATACCCTTTATAGATGAAGAAATCGTGAAGAATGTATGATGATTCTATGAAGGATAAGTAGATGTTTCTTAAAAAGGATACTTTTAATTATTTTTAATAGGATAAGAAAGTACATAGAGGGAGTTCTATGTGGGTTTGTTTACTTATTCATAATTTTTTTGGAAACCATCAAATAGTTGGGGTTAGTTTTATCGATGGAATAGCTAAAGCAAATGCTTGGTGTGAAAAAATAACTTACCTATTACTACTTAGAACAAGTCAAATAAGATGGGTAATTAGCTTAGCTTTTAAACAACAATTTTTAACTTTATAACCATCTCTTTTACCTAACCAACCCTCTACCTTTCCAAAGCTGTAGCTGAGACAGGAACTTTTTTAGCTACCCAACTCTCCTAGCACTAGAAAAGGGAACAGTAGTTTAGGATAACTAGATGTTTTAACAAATTAAATTTTTCAGAATTTTTATAGACATTTTGGTATTGTTTGTGGTAATATTATGTTTAGTAAAAATTTAATAAATATTTACTAAAAACAGTTGGCTTTACTGCGGGCAGAACAAGCTTAATTATTTGGTAGTAAGGAGATATAGACAATGAAACAATTGAGAATTGGGATTATTGGGGTTGGAGCTAGAAGCATTTTGGCTAAATACTGGCATAAACCAGATGGTAATTCTATTGTTAACGCTGCTGCTGACATATCACAGCACTCTTTAGAAAGATTTAAAGAAGAAATAAATGAAAGCGCATTTATTACGACAGACTATCAGGAATTACTAGCTAGGAGGGATGTTGATGCGGTAGCAGTGTTAACACCAGATTATCTCCATGAAGAGCATACAATTGCAGCACTTAAGGCTGGGAAACATGTTTATTGTGAAAAACCACTAGCGATTACTCCTGAGGGATGCGATCGCATAATAGAGCAAGGAAATCATTCTAAAACTCATTTAATGATTGGTTTTAACATGAGGTATATGCCGATGTATCAAACAATAAAGGAAATTATTAAATCCGGTTTGGTTGGTGACATAAAGGCTGTGTGGGTGAGACACTTTGTTGGTTTTGGTGGAATGTTTTATTTTCACGATTGGCATGGTAAATCTGAGAAAACAACATCTTTACTCTTACAGAAAGCATCCCATGATATAGATGTTATTCACTGGTTAACAGATAGTTATACTACAAAAGTATCTGGTTTTGGAAGTTTGGACTATTATGGTGGAGATAAGCCAAATACTCTTACTTGTCCAGATTGTGAATTGAAAGCAACCTGTCCAGAAGCAAGTACAACTCAGCTAAATCAATGTGCCTTTCGAAAAGAAATTGATATAGAAGATAATAGCATGATCATCATGGAGTTGGAAAATGGAGTTAAAGCTTCCTATATGCAATGCCATTTTACGCCTGATTATTCTCGAAATTACACTCTAATTGGCACAAAAGGCAGGATAGAAAATGATGATATTAATGATAAGGTTTATGTAAAAACTAGAAAATCAGGTTCATGGCAGGAAATGAGTAATATAACCTATGATATTAAAAAATTACCTGGTACACATAGTGGGGCTGATCCACGAATCTGTAATGATTTTGTATCACTCATCTTGGAAAATAAGCAACCTTTAACATCACCTTTTGCTGCCAGAATGAGTGTTGCTGTAGGTTATGCAGCAACACAATCAATTCGTTCAGGAGGAGAGGTTATAGCAATTAAATAAACCAATTTGGATTAGTAAATATTTTAGTATCATAATTTGAATTAGTGGTGATAAAACAATGACATATACGATTGGTGTGGATATAGGAGGAACAAAAGTTGCCACCGCGATTGTGGATCAATATGGAAGTATGATTAGTAAAAAAGAGGTTATAAGTAATCCTATTGGCAAAGAAGAAATGTTTTTACAAGTAATTAAAAGTATAGACGCTGTTTTAGATACTTCCAACCTTACTAAAGATTCTATTAGTAGAATCGGGGTTGGTGTACCTGGGAAGGTTGACAGCGAAAAGGGGATTGCTGTTTTTCAAAATAATTTACCTTGGAGAAATTTTCCGTTAGTTGATCGGTTAAGGGAACATTTTTTAACACAAGATATTGTTATAGATAATGATGTATATATGGCTGCTTACGCAGAATGGAGGAAGTTATGCGCTTGCAAACAGGATACATTTGTCTACGTTACGGTTAGCACAGGTATCTCTTGTTCAACTATACATCACAGTTCGTTTTTGCGTGGAGGTGGGTTTGCAGGAGAACTTGGATTATATCCAGTTATTTCAAATTCATCACCAAATGGAATTAATCAACTGGAACAAGTTGCTTCAGGTTTAGCGATACAGAAGCTAGCACAAAAGCAATTTGGTAATAAGCACATGACAACCAGAGATTTATTTAACGAATTTCATAAAGATAACAAAATTGCAAAAGAGATCATTAAAGATGTTACTGAATCTTTAGCACATGCTATTTATGCTTTAGTGTGCTTATTAGATCCAAATAAAATAGTGCTTGGGGGAGGGGTTATCAATCATCAACCATTTTTACTAAATTTAGTTAAGAATAAATTGAAACGATTTCTTATGGTGGAACAACAGCATGTGTTGCGTGGTATATCTACTAGTTATTATAAAGGTGATTCTGGAATAATAGGCGCTGCTATGAGAATAAAAACAAGCAATAATAAAGAAAAGCAAGGTACCAAATTATTTTAGGGGGGTATTATATTGAAAAAAAACAAATTATTGCTACTTTTATTAATTGTGCCGCTGTTATTTATTACAGCATGTAGTGATAAGGATGCGAAGTTAAAAAAAGGATCAACGAGTGAGAACTTAGAAAATCTAACCGAATCAGGTATGCCAATTGTAGAAGATCAAATTAAATTAAAAATATTTGCTGGTCGGACCCCACAATCTGCTGAGGACTGGAATGATGTACTAATTTGGAATACGTATGAAGAAATGACGAACATTGATGTGGAATGGGAAATGGTACAAAGTACGGGGTTAGAGGAAAAAAGAAACCTAGCGTTAGCAAGTGGTACACTTCCTGATGCATTTCATACAGCTTCTATCCCAACAGTAGATTTACTAAAATACGGGGAGCAAGGTGTTTTTATTCCGCTTAATGATTTAATTGAGGAACATGCGCCTAATTTAAAAAAAGTTTTAGATGAGTACCCAGAAGTGGAGAAAGCCATTACCTTTCCGGACGGGAATATATATTCATTTCCAACTGTAGTTGATCCGAATTTTTTATCGATGCTTCTTGGGCCAAGACCATGGGTAAATCAAGAATGGCTTGACACATTGAGTATGGAAATGCCTCAAACAACAGAAGATTATTATGAGTATTTAAAAGCTGTTAAAACAAAAGATCCAAATGGAAATGGTAAGGCAGACGAAATTCCATTTGGTAGCTACTCCATTGACATGATGATTAGATGGCTGAATGGAGCATATGGGTTGGGGAATAGAGGATTTAACCATCCGTATATTGACATGGATCCAGCCAAAGAAGAATTAAGATTTATTCCTACTTCAGAAGAATACAAGGCGATGATTGAGTATTTACACAAATTATATAACGAAGGTTTAATTGAGCAGAATATATTTTCAATGGAAACAGGACAATTCCTTGCCAATTCTACAGAAGGACTTTATGGAAGTACAGTTTCGCATAGCCCAAGAGAGTTATTTGGCGTTGAGGAATACAGTGGAGCACCTGCATTAGAAGGTCCTTTTAAAGATAAATTGTTTACAGGAATAACGCCAATGGTTACTAGCATTAATGGCTTTGTAATTACAAGCGAAAACAAAAATCCAGCTGCAACAGTGAGGTGGATGGATTATTTTTACAGCGATGAAGGTTCAAAATTATTTCTCATGGGGGTAGAAGGTGAAACGTACGAAGAAACTTCAGATGGGGAATTAAAATACCTAGATAAAATTACGAACAGTACAGACGGTCTTACTTTTGAACAGGAATTGGCAAAATACCTAACATGGCCTGGAGGAGGATATCCGGGATTAGTAAAGGAGGAATATTTTAAAGGTTTGGAAAACGCAGAGGATTCCAGAAAATCAGCTGAAAAGCTAGAACCATACATTATCGATGAGGTTTGGCCAAGCTTCACATACACCAAAGAAGAAAATGATTTACTTGCTTCTATAGGTACAGATATACAAAAGTATGTTATTGAAATGCGAGATAAATTTATTTCGGGGGACATTCCTTTATCTGAATGGGATAGTTATACCCAAACAGTTAAAGACATGGGATTGGAGGATTATTTAAAAGTTCAGAAACAGGCTTTAGAGAGATATAAGTCTAATTAATGATTGCTGGAAGTCTAGTTGTCAACCGTATTAGCTAGTAACTAGATTTCCAGCCTCCTTTTAGAGTAAGGCGAGCTCATTATAAGAACGGGGGCATTTTTATGTCAAAAAAGGATATTTCTACACTGATTGAAAATTGCCAGCGAAAGATAAATGTAACAGAGTATGGCGCTGATCCAACAGGAAAAAAAGATAGCACAAGAGCAATTTGGAAAGCGTTTGAAGCAGCAAAAAAATATAGTGACGGTTATGTAGTTGTTGATTTCCCAAACGGAATTTATCAGTTGCAAAAAAGTGCGGCAGAAAAAAGAGTGTACCATACTTCTAACACTAATAGTATAGAGTACCCAATAAAACATATAACACTACTTTTAGAAGATCAAGAAAAAGTGATTTTAAATGGGAATGGCTCTTTATTTATAATTCATGGGGACTGTATGGCACTTGGGATTATTAGGTCAAAGGAAATCTTTTTATATGATTTTTCTTGGGATTTTGCTATACCTACAACAATCGAATTGACTGTAAAAGCAACTGGTAAAGATAACGACGGACATTATACAGATTTTCATGTTCCTGATTGTTTTCCGTATTCTGTAGGTGAAAATCAAAAAGATGTTTATTGGTATGGTGAAGTTGATCCAACCACTGGAAAGCATTATTGGGTGGATAAAAACCATAAGGATGCATGGACTTTAGTAGGTTATCATCCAGAGAGTAATATAACTAGGCGGTATTCGCTTGAGCTAGGTCCTTTTTCTGAGCGGAGAACGAAGGTTGTAAAGCTTGGTGATTCAACATTAAGAGTTTTTTATGGTGATAATCGACCACTTCTCCATCAAAAAGGATTTGTATTTGAATTTTGTTCTACTCCTAGGAGAGAAACAGCTGGAGCTTTTATTTGGGAAAGTGAAGACACGATTATTGAAAAGGTAAATGTACATTACATGCATGCATTTGGCTGGCTGACGCAAATGTCACATAATGTATCTTATTATCATTGTAACTTTACAGCACGAGAAGGGAGTGGGAGGTATACTTCTAGTTATGCAGATTCAATACATGTATCTGGTGCAAGTGGGCACATCCATATTGAGGGGTGCTATTTTAATCACGCTCACGATGACCCCATTAATATTCATGGGACGTTTACTCGGGTGGAAGAACTGATCGACAATTACACCATTAAGCTTCAGTATATACAAGCTCAACAAGGGGGATTTCCTCAGTATTACATAGGGGATGAGGTCATTTTTTATAGACGAGATAATTTAGTACACGGTAATGATAAAGGGAAAAGCTATTTCGTTACTGCGGTATCAAACCCTGGAGAAAATGCCAACGATTTAAGGACAATGACCGTTACCTTTAATCAGCCATTGCCTGATGATATAGGAAATCAGTTAAACGGAGAGCCTTTATTTGTTGCAGAGAATATTACTTATACACCTACTGTTCATATTAAAAACAACCGCTTTGAAACCATTTCCACTCGTGGGATTTTGTGTACGACGAGAAAAAAAGTAGTAATAGAAAACAATTTATTTCGTCACATGGCAATGGATGTGATTTATATTTCGAATGATGCGCGATACTGGTATGAGTCAGGACCCGTTCGTGATGTCACGATTCGAGCAAATGTTTTTTATGTAACAGAAGTAGGCAATGCAAGATGGAGAAATGCAGCGATACGAATTGATCCTATTACGCTAGAGGGGAAATTGCCACCAAATAGAAATGCCATTCACAGAAATATTTTCATCAAAGAGAATAGTTTTTATATGGAGCATGAATCGGTGTTGTCAGCAAAAAGCGTCAGTAATCTTACGTTTACACGCAATAAAATTTTAAAATATCAACCCGATGGTATGTCTATTGAATCGGAGGAGAATGATCCAAATAAAGACAAGGTTGTAAGTAAGAGCACTTTTGAGCTTAGTGGATGCCAAGAAGTAACCATTTATAACAATATATTTGGTGACGACTATCAAGCGACACTATCTTATTCGTTAATGTCGCCAAAGCACATAAAGAAGATAGATTTAAACAATACAGAAGAAATGTAATAAATTTATTGGAAAGGTAGGAATTTAACATATGCAACCAAAAACCGCAATCCTTATTGGAGCAGGGGATCGAGGAGCAAGAGCTTATGCGCCGTATGCTTTAGCATATCCTAATGAATTAAATATCATTGCTGTAGCTGAACCTAATACAGAAAGAAGAACGAGTCTAGTTAAAGAACATCTTATTATGGAAGAGAATAGCTACGATTCATGGGAACCATTATTAGAAAAAGAAAAACTTGCTGATATTGCAATCATTTGTACGCTTGACAGAGAACATTTTAACCCAACTATTAAAGCGTTGGAACAAGGTTATCATGTGCTATTAGAAAAGCCAATGTCTCCTGATCCAAAAGAGTGTATTGAAATGGAGCGTGTAGCAGAACAAAAAAATAGACAATTAACTATATGTCACGTGTTACGATATACCCAATTCTGGTCTAAGATAAGGGAAATTATTCAAAAAGGCGTTATTGGTGAAGTCGCTTCTGTACAACTTAATGAAAATGTAGAGGTTATGCATATGTCACACAGTTTTGTGCGCGGAAATTGGAATAATAAAGAACGGTCGAGTCCGATGATTTTACAAAAATCATGTCATGATATGGATATTATTAGCTATATTTTAGATAAAAAATGTGAACGAGTTAGTTCATATGGGTCATTAATGCATTTCAGGAAAGAAAATGCTCCTAAAGGCGCTCCAAAAAGATGTCTAGATGGATGTCCGGTTGAATCTGATTGTCCTTTTCATGCAGGGCGTTATTATCTCGGCGAAGGTAAAGGGTGGGCAAAAAAATTCACGGAGGATTTTTCTAATCAGGGTATTATTAAAGCGTTAAAAGAAACTCCTTATGGAAACTGTGTATACCAATCAGATAATAATGTAGTTGACCATCAAGTAGTCAATATGGAATTTGCTGGTGGTGCAACGGCTACATTTAGCATGTGTGGATTCACAAGAGAGCAAACTCGTATGATACAGGTCATGGGGACAAAAGGAGAAATACGAGGAAATATGGCAGAAAATAGTATTTCTCTATTTGATTTTTTAACAAAGCATGAAACCGTCATACATTTTAGTAAACCAGTTGGAGGCCATGGAGGGGGAGATCAGGCTATTATTCGGGATTTTCTTCAAGACATGGAGAAGCATGGAGGAAAAGAAAGTAAATCTTCAGCTTCTGTGTCTTTACGAAGTCACTTGATGGCTTTCGCAGCAGAAGAATCTAGGCTAAATGGTGGGGAGTCTATTCATTTAGATAGTTATTACGCTAGATATTTGTAATCAAGAGTAAGGTATCTGGTTTAATGTAAAAGAGCAGTTAAAGGAATTTTTATATAGTTATCTAATACTTGCTTTATTGCAGACGCATAAACTATAGAAGATGTGTACGCCGTATAGAGAAGTGGATATGCGCTTATTTGATAAATCAAATCTATTAGATGAGAAGACCTCTTGGTTAGTAATTAAGTTTCTTTTTTCTTATACAGAAGGCGTAGAATATGTTTAATTTTGTAAATTAGAAGAAGAATTTTTTAAAAAACGTATAGATAGATACGACATTTTTTATTTGAAAATTGTTAAATACGTTGATTTTAATAATAGAGGCTAATGGGCGGTGTTTATAACAGGGAGGGATAATATGGCAATTAGGGAAGAAAAGCTAAATGATGATTATATACCGTTAGATTATTCCGGTAAGAATAGATCTCTTATTGAAAAGACAAACTTTCGAAAAAAATTTAAAAACTTTAATAAAAACGTGAAGAAAAATTGGCAGTTATATATCTTCCTTTTACCGGCTTTGATTTTCTTTTTTATCTTTCATTACATTCCGATGTATGGCGTTCAAATTGCTTTTAAAGACTTCTATGCAACATTAGGGATTTGGGGGAGTCCTTGGATTGGTTTTGACCACTTTGAACGTTTTTTCGATTCTTATTATTTTTTTAGATTATTAAAAAACACATTATTACTTAGCCTATATGGGATTCTTTTATTTCCTTTACCTATAATATTTGCATTAGCCTTAAATGAATTGAGGAATGGCCCCTTTAAAAAATGGTCACAAACACTTACCTATGCTCCACACTTTATTTCTGTAGTTGTACTTGTAGGCATGATTATTGCATTTTTAGATCCAATTACAGGAATAGTTAATAATATCATTGTTCAATTTGGTGGAGAGGCCATCCCGTTTTTAACAGATCCTGATTGGTTTAGACATATATTTGTCTGGTCTGGACAATGGCAATCATTAGGGTGGGGGACCATTATTTACTTGGCTGCTTTAGCTGGGGTAAATCCAGAACTTCATGAGGCGGCTAAAGTAGATGGAGCAACGAGAATGCAACGAATCATTCATATTAATATTCCTTCTATTTTACCGACTGTAGTTGTGTTATTTATATTGAATATCGGTAGCTTTATGGCAATTGGATTTGAAAAAGTGTTATTGCTTCAGAATTCATTGAACTCAGAAACATCTGATGTTATTCAAACATTCGTGTATGAAACGGGGTTATTGGAGGGCCAGTACAGCTTTGCAGCTGCGATAGGTTTATTTGAATCAGCTATCAATATTGTTTTACTAATAACCGTTAATTATCTGGCAAGAAAAACGAGCAATAACAGCTTATGGTGAGGAGGCAATAACATGTCTGATAAAGTATTTGATCTATTAAATAAATCGTTTATAGGTATCATTGTATTAATTGTATTGTATCCGTTAGTCTTTGTAATCAGTGCCTCTATAAGCGACCCTTCTGCAGTAAGTACTGGGGAAATGTGGCTTTGGCCAGTAGATATTACACTAGACGGGTTTAAGTTAGTGTTTCAAAATGATGCAATTTGGTTAGGATATCGAAATACAGTTATGTACACCATTTTAGGCACATTACTACATCTTATCGTTTTACTTCCATGTGCGTATGCATTGTCAAGAAAAGAGCTAAAGGGAAAGAAAATAATGTTGTGGTTTATTTTATTTACCATGCTTTTTAATGGGGGACTAATTCCGAATTACCTAGTGGTAAAGTCCTTAGGGATGTTAGACACGATTTGGGCAATCGTCATACCTGGTCTTGTAGGAGCTTGGTCTATTCTCGTAGCTCGATCATTTTTTCAGCAAAGTATACCAGATCAATTGGTGGAAGCCTCGAAGATGGATGGAGCAAGTGATTTTAAAATCTTTATTAAGGTAGTCTTACCATTATCCATGCCAATAATTGCAGTAATGGCATTGTTCCATGCAGTTGGTCTTTGGAACCAATATTTTTCGGCGCTCATCTATTTGTCAGATGAGAATTTATTTCCTCTACAACTGATTCTAAGAGAAATTCTTATTGTTAATGAAGCAGCAGCTTCTGCTGGTGGTGGCGGGCCTGCTCATGCAGCTGGGTCATTTGTTGAGCAGGTAAAACTTGCTTCTCAAGTAAAATATGCGGTAATTATTGTGTCAACTTTGCCTTTGCTTGTAGTGTACCCTTTTGTTCAAAAGTTTTTTGTTAAAGGGGTTTTGATTGGGTCTGTAAAAGAATAGTGTTTTTTGTAGTATAAGGAAGTATAAAATGAAGTGCTTGGGATAAGGAAATAACCAAATAGCCACGTCCGGCTCATGAGACCAGCAACGATGCGGCGTTAAAAATGCGCTCTACGATAAGACATCATGGTTCGTGCCTCACCATGATTCCCAAAACTTTAGTTGCTTCGCTCCAGTCACTACGTTGCTAACCGGGCGCTCCGCGCCTTTGTTCTAGAAAGCTATACCCACAGGGGAGGAGGGTATTCATGCAAGGAGTTGCCAATGGATTTTTTCGGGTATCTGAATGGGTAATGAGACTAGCCTACCTAAACCTTTTATGGATCGCATTTACGTTTTTGGGATTAGCCATTTTTGGATTCATGCCAGCAACTACAGCAATGTTTGCTATCGTGCGAAAGTGGCAACGAGGGGTTGAAGATTTTCCAATATTCACCACTTTTTGGAGTGTGTATAAAAAAGATTTCAAATCGGTTAATATAATTGGCGTTGTGTTATTTCTTTTAGGATACTTTTTATCTATTGAATTTCAAATATTAAAAAGTCAAACAGAGTTGATTTATTATTTAGCAAGGTTTGGTGTAATGGCACAATTTATATTATACAGTATTGTAGTTGCGTACTTTTTCCCGATTTTTGTTCATTTTAAGCTAACTAAGAAAGATTACTTCAAATGGACTTTCATCATAGGTTTATCACATCCCATATTAACAGTGTTTTTATTGGGATTACTAACATTTTTTTATTTCATTATAATAAAAACAATCCCAGCTTTTCTTTTCTTTTTTGGAGGAAGTGCAACTGCGTTTATTCTAATGTGGGGCGTATCGTTAACCTTTTCCAAATTGGAAGAAAATAAGGTTTAGTTGTAAAACATTCGTGGTCAAACGACACCCGAATTTTTGAATGATGTACCGTTTTTAATTATACTAAAATAGGGGTAGGGGAAATCCGATAAACCATAGGATTAACCTCGCATTATATAATGTTTTGAACAAAGTGGGTGATCATTTGGCAACAATTAAAGATATTGCAAAGAGGGCAGGTGTGTCACAAGCAACTGTTTCTCGTGTACTAAATTATGATGCGAGTTTATCTGTTTCCGATGAGACGAAAAAGAAAATATTTGAAGCTGCTGAGGCACTTTCATATCGAAAAAGACCAAATAAAAGAAAAAGTGAAAAAAAAATAGCAATTGTTCATTGGTATACGGAACAAGAAGAACTTAATGACTTATACTATTTGTCTATACGTCTTGGAATAGAAGAGCGTTGCAAAGCGTTACATATAAGCTCTGAAGTTTATTTTTATAACTGTATTAACGAAATCGACAAAAATGATATTGAAGGTATTATAGCGATTGGAAAGTTTAGCGAACAGCAAATTACACGTTTGAAAGCGATTAGCTCTATCGTAATATTTGTAGATTATAGCCCTAATGAGAATAAATATGATTCTATCGTTATTGATTTTGAAAAAGCTACAAAAAAAGTTATTGATTATTTTCTTCAATCGAAGCATGAAACCATTGGTTTTATTGGCGGTAGGGAATTTTTAAAAGGGGAAAAAGAAGCGCTTTTGGATTTACGAGAAAAAACATTTAAGTCATATATGCAAGAAAAAAACTTATATGACAAACGTCATGTGTTTATAGATGGGTTTTCAGTAGAAGATGGTTATAATTTAATGAAAAAAGCGATTAAGCAATTAAAAGAAAATCTCCCTACAGCATTTTTTGTAAGTAGTGACGTTATGGCAATAGGAAGTTTACGAGCTTTACATGAAGAAGGTATATCTGTTCCAGATCGAGTAAGTATTATAGGACTGAATGATATTTCTGTTTCTAAATATATGTATCCTGCTTTAAGTACGATTAAAGTTTATACAGAATTAATGGGTGAAACCGCAGTTGATACGTTACTTGAACGTATTGAAGGAAGGAAAGTGGCTAAAAAAATATGTATAGCCACAAAATTAGTTATACGGAGAAGTACAAGGTGATTACAGTATTCGGCATGTTTTTACCAGAATTGATTTTTGAAATTCATTGACACGCTCCAATTTGAAGTAATTACTTTACATCTGTTACTATTTCTAATATACTTAATCTGACAACTGGTTATGACCACGTGAAAGGAGGCTTGACATAAACTTGGACAAAAACAGTAAAGTGCCTTTATATTTACAGCTTATGGAGAAAATAATTCATAAGATCGAAAATAAAACCTATGAAGAACATGACAAGCTTCCTTCTGAACGTGAATTTTGTGATATGTACAAGTTAAGTAGAATCACTGTTAGACAAGCGCTTCAAGAATTAGAAAGAGAAGGGTATATTTACAAACTGCATGGAAAAGGAACTTTTGTCGCAGCAGCCTCGATTGAACAAAACTTAGTCAAATTGTATAGTTTTACAGAAGAAATGAAAAAAATGGGAAAAACACCGATGACGAAGGTTTTATCCTTTAAAGAAATGGCTATTGAAGCTAGACTTGCAAACAAACTGGATTTAGAACCACTGGACGAAGTGTATGAGGTGGTTCGTTTACGACTTGCAGATGACCAGCCACTCATGTACGAAACATCTTATTTACCAAAAAAGTTATTTTCACATTTAACGAAAAAGCAATTAATGGAAAAGCCTATGTATGATGTGTTTTTACAGGATTACCAGGTTCACGTTACAAAGGCAGTGGAACGATTCTCTGCAACGCAATTGCGTGAAGCGGAAGCTGGTTATTTAAATGCTCCAGCACAGCAACCAGCAATGTTAATTAAGCGATTTGCTTACCATCATGATCAGTTAATTGAGTATACTGTTAGTATAGCGCGGGGTGATAAATTTGACTATACAGTAGAACTGACATAAAAACAGCTCTATTGAGAATAGAACTTAATAGAGTTTTTCATAACATAACTGGTAATGACAACATAACCAGATTAATTGAGGAGGAGAAACAATGTTTCATTTATCTAAGCAAGCATTACAAAAAGGACTGGCAGGTCACACCGCACAAGAAATTTATCAGCAACCGGAAGTATGGAAGGAAGCATTGTCTACTTTTGAGGAAAGAAAGGAGGAAATCTATAACTTTTTGAACTCCATATATATCAATCACGAGAAGGTGCGGGTGATTTTAACTGGTGCTGGAACGTCAGCTTTTGCTGGTGACATATTAGTTCCCGAATTGCAGAAGCAAGATCAAGGAAATATTCAATTTGAAGCGATTGCAACTACAGATATTGTTTCTAATCCGACAAATCATCTCTTTAAGGATACTCCAACGATTCTTGTGTCATTTGCGAGGTCAGGAAATAGTCCAGAAAGTTTAGCTGCCGTTAAACTTGCCACAGATATCATCGATCATTTTTATCAAGTAAATATTACATGTAACCCACAAGGTAAGTTGGCAATAAATACAAAAAATAATGAGAACAGCATAACGATTCTTACTCCTGAGAAGGCGCATGATCAAGGATTTGCGATGACAAGCAGCTTTACGAGCATGATGGTCATTTGTTATTTAGTTTTTTCAAAAGATGCAACTTCAAATGAGAAGCTACAAACCGTTATTGCGAATGGGGAACGCTTGGTTGAAGACCTTGTGAGTCCAATCGAAGAGGTGTTAAGTCATGATATGGAACGGATTGTTTATTTAGGGTCTGGTTCATTAGGGCAGTTTGCACATGAAGCCGCTTTAAAAATGCTCGAGCTATCTGCTGGTAAAGTAGTGGCTGTTCATGAGTCATCATTAGGATTTCGACATGGTCCCAAATCCATTTTAAATGACAAATCGATTGTTGTACTGTTTATGTCTCAGGATGCCTATACAAGAAAATATGACATGGATATGTTAAAAGAGTTGTCTGGGGAACCAAAAAATATCAAAACAGTAGTACTTACAGAAACTGCTGATGAAGAAATAAAAAAATATGCAAACTGGGCAGTTGTTGTTAACAGCAGTAAGCAATTGCTAGGTAACGATATCTATTTATCTTTACTATACGCGTTATTTGCACAAACCTTAGCACTTAAAAAGTCAATTCAGTTAGGCATTTCGCCAGATAATCCAAGTCCAGACGGTTCAGTAAATCGCGTGGTTCAAGGTGTAACGATTTACGATTTTGAATAAAACTACGAATGGATTCCTATCAAGTTAAGTTAAAAGGGCAACCGAGCTAAACTCGTATCCAATTTAAAGGAAGTGGACGGGATGCAATATTATATAAAAGCAGATCAATTTTTATTAGAAGATAGGCTGGAAGGTTCTGGTTATCTTCCCATTGACAATGGACGTTTTGGGGAATGGAAAGCATCCATTTCTACTCAGGAAAAAATAGTTGACTGGAGCGGTTATACAATTGCTCCGGGTTTATTTGACACACATATTCATGGAGTCAATGGCTATGACATCATGGATGGAACCAAAGAAGCAGTTCAGGGAATTTCGGCCGCATTAGTACCTTTGGGCGTTACGCGTTTTTTGCCCACGACGTTAACCTCTTCCGCGAAAAGTTTGGAACAATCGATTGCTGCTATTGTGGAAGCAACGGAAGAAGGTCTTTCTGGAGCTCAATCGGAAGGGATTTATTTAGAAGGACCGTTTTTCACAGAAAAATATAAAGGAGCGCAAAACCCTAAATACTTCTGTGATCCCGACCTAAAATTATTTAAAAGATGGCAACAGCTTGCCAATGGTACCATTGTAAAAATGGCTCTTGCACCAGAAAGAGTGGGGGCGATGGAATTTATTTCTGCATTAAAGAACGCTAATGTCAACGTAAGCATTGGTCATAGTGATGCTGATTATGATTGCTGTAAAAAGGCTATTCATGAAGGGGCAAATATATTTGTTCATTTATTTAATGGAATGTCTGGATTTCATCATCGGAATCCGGGAGTGGCTGGAGCAGCTTTAATGTCGAAAGCTTTTGTTGAGTTAGTCTGCGATGGTCACCATGTGCATCCGGATGTCGCTGCTTTTACATGGAGGACTAAAGAAGATCATGTTGTTTTAATAACAGATTGTATGCGGGCAGGGCTCATGCCAGATGGAAATTATCAGCTAGGCGAGTTCCCTGTTGTGATGCAAGATGGCATTGCAAGGACGGAAACAGGTTCCTTAGCTGGAAGCACGTTAATTTTAAAGGATGCGGTAAAAAATTTGTGTCAATGGTCTGATTGTACTTGGGATGAAGCTTGGCATCTGGCAAGTTTAAGCCCAGCTCGAAGTTTAGGGCGCGATCAAGACATTGGGAGTATACGACCAGGAAAATGCGCAGATTATGTTGTTATGGACAAACAACTCTCCATTCAAGCAACTGCCGTAAATGGTGAAGTGAAATATCAATTAAACAACTGGAAATGAGGGATGTAGCATGGGATACGTACAAAATACAAAAGAAATGCTTATAAAAGCTAGGAAAGAAGGTTATGCCGTACCAGCTTTTAATATTCATAACCTAGAAACCATCCAGACGGTCGTAGAGACAGCAGCAGAGATGAAGTCACCTGTTATATTGGCAGCGACACCTGGAACGATGAAGTACGCTGGTAGAGCGTATGTACAAGCTATTGCAGAAGTAGCAGCCAAGATCCATGATATTCCAATTGCCTTACACCTTGATCATCATGAAACATATGAATCTATTGTTGAATCTCTTGAACTCGGAACTAAGTCTGTGATGATTGACGGATCACACCATACGTTTGAAGAAAATATTGCGATTACAAAGAAAGTAGCGGATAAAGCACATGCCTATGGAGCAACGGTGGAAGGGGAATTAGGTAAATTAGTAGGTCAGGAAGATGATCTAGTAGTTGAAGCAAAGGATGCTGCATATACGGATCCAGATACCGTCGCAGAATTTGTGGAAAAGACGGGAGTTGACTCATTAGCTGTAGCGATTGGAACAGGTCATGGTTTATATGAAGCAGAACCTGCTCTTGATTTTGACCGGCTTGAAAAAATAAAAAATTTAACGGATATCCCAATTGTGCTTCACGGAGCCTCTGGAATATCAAAAGCCGATGTTCAGAAATGTATTGCGCTCGGTTGTGCTAAAGTAAATATTTCTACGGAACTTAAGATTCCTTTTTCTAAAGGACTTAGGCAACACTTAATCGAGCACCCGAATGAAACAGATCCAAGAAAGTATATGACTCCAGCTAAGGAAAAGATGAAAGTTGCAGTGAAAGAGAAAATAGAAATTTGTAGGAGTGCCGGAAAAGCATAGAGGTGTATATGAATCGAGGTGGGAAGCATGCTCTTGGTGTTCATGTAATTGGATAGGCTAGCCGCGCAGGTATTTTACCATAAAAATACCCCATATACAGCGACGTGAATTCTAGGTTAAGAGTAAGTTAATATCAAAAGACCTCATTGAGAAAAAACGCATCTAAATGCTTGATTCGTTTGCAACGACTAGTTGTCGATCAGGGATGGCGTGTGACGCAGAAAAAACGTATTGCTTTTCAAAGGAACAGGGAAGCTGTTGCAATGAAACACCGCACGTAGAAAAAGTGTATTTCTTTATCAAGGACGTTGCAACGGCTTGGGCTTTGTGCTAATTCAACGCTGTAGAGCATGAAATAAGTCTCCACTGATTGAATTAGCATTTTCAGGAGGAGTAAGATTATATCAGATTAGAGCACATTGCAGACAAGGAGGAGCAGACTTTTGATTTTTACGATTACGTTAAATCCTTCAGTAGATATTCAATATCGAGTGGCAGATTTTAAAGAAAATACCGTGAATCGAGTGGACGATGTGAGTAAAACTGCTGGTGGAAAAGGGCTTAATGTTGCAAGGGTTATCCGTCAGCTTGATGAGCGGGTTGTTGCTTCTGGCTTCCTAGGCGGAAGTTTAGGTGATTTTATTAGTGGAGAGCTGAAGCAGTTAGATATTCAAAATGATTTTATGGCTATCGAGGGAGATACCCGAAATTGTATTGCTATCATTCATGACGGAAAACAGACGGAGATTTTAGAAAGTGGCCCCGTGATTCAGGAAAAGGAAGCAAACGGATTTTTAACAACGTTTCGTGAGCAAGCCGAACAAGCAAATTGGATCACAGTTTCCGGAAGTTTACCAAAAGGGTTACCTGATGATTACTATCAGAAGATGTTAGTCATTGCGAAAGATGTTGGTACACCAGTTTTATTAGATACAAAAGGAGACTTACTCGCACAAGCATTGCAAAGTGAGACACCACCTTATCTTATAAAACCAAATCAAGATGAATTAGTTGATTTAATCGGAAAAGAAAACCTTTGTATAGAAGATATTAAAGCAGCTGTTCAGTCCCCATTGTTCGCTGGCGTTAAGTGGGTAGTTGTGACTTTAGGAGAGCTAGGTGCAGTTGTGAAACATAAAGACAAGGTATATCGCGTACGATCTCCGAAAATAAATGCCGTTAACCCAGTTGGTTCTGGTGATTCTGTTATTGCCGGTTTTGCAACGGGCTTAACTCGCCAGCTTGATGGCGAGAAACTAATGAAATTCGGTTTGACGATGGGAGTCTTAAACGCTATGGAAGAACAGACTGGTTTTATTAATACCTCTAAAGTAGCTTGGTGTATGGAGCATATGGAAGTAATGGAAATTTGAAAAGTTACTTCTTTTTAAAAATGATAGTATGTGATCCATTCTATCGTAGTCAAAATATGTTGCCTTCTGCGGGAATAATGCGAGCTGAAGAATCCTAGGAAAGTGATCTTTTCTTTCCATAGAAGCTGAGGAGACCTTCTGATAGCGAAGGGTTTTGCCATAGCGATGATAAGATTTTTTTAAAATAAGATAAGAAAAGTATAAAATGAGGTGCTTGGAGATTACGGAATAACCGAATAAGCCACGTCTCCGGCGCATGAGCCCAGCAACGATGCGACTTCACGAATCGCCCTGCGATAAGTCATCATTCGTTCGTACCTCACCGTGATTCCTAAAACTTTAGTTGCTTCGTTCCAGTCGCTACGTTGCTAAATGGGCGCTCTGCGCCTTTGTTCTTACAAACAAGCGAACAATTATACATTGCCCCTGCCAAGTAGATAGTGAAAAATGATTTAAATGGCTTTAGCTATCCATTCCATGGGGCTAAAGCCATTTAACCTATCTTGAATTTCTATCATTCTTGTATAGAAGTGCTTAAAATACAGCGAAACCTTACTGCTCCAGAATACCGATTAATTATACCTTCGTATAATTTTTATCCCGTATATGAGATGCTGTAAGTCTCCTGCTTCAAGAGTTGGATCACCTGTACTGCAGAAGTCTAAGTGGGAGATCACAGCACCTAATTGTCCTATTTCGTAAGTGTCTTTAGGTTATACATTACGGTACTAACAAGCCGTGGGGGATGAATGAAAACCCCTACTGATTGATAACTAATTAAAGAGCAGTGTTCATTTGCTTTTTTCGAAATTGGCTCGGCGTAAGGCCGATTTCTTTCTTGAATCTCCTAGTAAAATTAGCAACATCATAATAGCCTACTTGCTTAACGATTTCTTTAATAGGTATGGAGGTGTTTAATAAGAGGCGTTGGCATTCTTTCATTCTCATATCCCAAATAATTTGCGTAAATGTGTATCCTGTATGTTCTTTAATGAAGCGACTAGTATAGGGTACCGATAAATTTAAATAACCTGCCACTTTTTCTAGACTCAAATCAGGGTTAGTAAACTCTTTTTGTAAATAGTCCAGTAACTGCCGATTTAAGAGATTTTGGTTGTTACGCTTTTTTTGGTTGATTTCTTTACAAATATAAATGGCAATTCTATCAAGCATGTGGTACAACTCATCGATTGATTGGAATTTAAAAATTCGTTTAATATCAGTAACATCGTACAGTAAATGTTGTTCTGCAATCACTTTTAACATCGTATTGGTTAAATCATACGTCATTGCTTTAGTCATATAAATAGGGGCTTGAATCGAAATGGTATAATTTAAAATTTCACTTATCGTTTCATTGGCAACAATATAATCACCTTGCTTTAAACTCTGCGAAAGCTTCACTTGCAAGCTTACAGGAAACCAGGTAGTGGTATTGTTTTGCTGGGTAATCTGGTCAAAGTAAATACAGATCCCCTGATTGGTTATCATGGCATATTCCATTGCAGCTTTCGCCTCAACAAAGGATCGGTTTATTTTTTCTAGTTCGTTATAGGTTTGCCCGACGCCAATGGAAAAATCGCTTTGGAGTATCATACCTTTTACTGTTTGGATGATTCCATCCACATATTGGTGTTGGACTTCTTCATTATCTAAACTAACGATCATACCATAACTGTTATCGTCTGGAAGATCTATACCATATCCAATGCTATTTTTAAATTCAATCTTATCCAATCTAGTATACAAAGAGCTTTGGTCTGAGAAAGGGACATTTTCTCCAAGCTTGGAAATAAGTAAAACAAATACATGTTTATGCTTAAAGTCAACACCTACATCAGCTAATATAGCTACTATTTCGTTTGTGTTTTCTATATTTCCGCTAACTAGTTGCAACAATAATTGCTCTCTTACATAAGGAGCCTGATGCTCCATTTTTAAATACAATTTTTCACTTTTATCTGATATATATAAGATGGACTCGTGAAGACTAGTAAGTTCATCTTTAGCATGGTTAGCAAGATGATTGGAGTCAATGATATGTTTTGCTCTCAATAGGCTTACTAGGTTTTGTAAAGGTTTATATTGGCGACTGCTAACAATTGTTATGATGATGATCCCTATCATTGCAATAGCAATTAAAATGTAAATAATGGCTTGCTGTAAATCCTCTAATTTACCGAAAAATTGATTTGTCGGCATAGCGGTAATAAAGGTCCATCCTGTTAAATCTGAACGAATATAGGCAATGGAGTAATCTTCTCCTGCCATTTTTTTATGAATGACCTCTTGCTCTTTGGTAGCTAACTGTCTTATTTCAGAAGCAGAAACAGGTGCGTTATTTTTTTTGCTCGCTGTAATCATATTTTCATGATGATCGAAGATATAATTAGCTCCATTAAAATCCCCTAGCACATGCTGCACTAGATTATGATATGACTTTTCTTTCATTAAAAAAACAACTTTTCTTTCATTTCCTTGAGATATAGGATAAATGTAAGAAACAATGTGTTCGTCTGTAGATGAAAGTTGGTGTCTATCAAAAACAGGTACGTTACTTTCTTGCACACCTTGCCTTAAATTTTCCGTTTCGCTTTTACTTAAGTTAAATGATTTTTGTGCATATGTATCCAATGTGATTGTTCCGCTCGAGGTATAAATATAAGGGTGACCATCAATATATAAAAATAATCCATCAATACTAGAGTTATTGGCATTATATTTGATTAATTGCTGAATGGCTAGCTTGCTTTCATATGGTTGCATAAGCATAAAAGCTGACATTTTATCATCTGTTGCAATATTGGTAGCTATGCTTTTCATATCCTTTATTCTTGTATCTGATATATCCTTTACTTGTTCCAGTTTGCTAATGTTAGAGGCAATAACTTCCTCTTTTATAATTTTAGTAGCTTCATTATAAACGAAAAAACTAATAGTGATAAATGGAATGAAGAAAATAACTGCATAAGAAAAGAAATATTTGTAAAACAATCGTGTCTTCTCTCCATTTTTTAGCCGCATTTTATTCCCACCACCCCGATCCTTTCTTGCCGTTCATACTTTTCATGTATGTATTCACTATAGCGCATATTTTTAAGCTATTTATTTGAGCCAAAGAATTTTAACATAAAATTAAAACCTGGTTTACAATGTTAAATAATTTGGTTGTTTGTCGTTAGTACTTGCCTCAAATTTTGTCATATGGACCTTTGTTCTAAAAAAAATTACGAACCTAACTTATTGTTTAATGAATTACGCTATTTATTTCGTTTGTGTCACTAGTGTTGCATAAATAATATCTAGATTTTCCTGTTCAGCAGTAGTGGTCGTTATTTTGGTTTAGACGGGTTACCATCTGACTTATATTCATTATAAAGGACTTTTTCTTTGCGGTATAGCAAATTAGTGATTATTCCATATATTTTAAATATTTTGTTTTAAGTAAAGAAAAGTTAATCATTTTGTCTGAAAAATTATTTAAAATATGCAAATAAATTGGGTTTTATTACTTTTATAAGCCTTGTTTGTCTTAAAAATCGACAGTTATTAATTAAGAATTACATGTGTGTACAGATACATATATGGTATATATGTGGCATGTGTTAAGGAGAGCTTCTAATTCAATTTACGTGTCAGTAAAGAAGAATAGGTAAAAATAAACGGCGAAAAAATACTAAATCGTTATACGGTATTAAAAATAATATTTTTGCAACAAAAAGAGGAAGCTATTAAAGCTTTCTATCCATTATGGGTGTTGGAAAAAACGCGGTTATGAAACGGTTAATCCTGAAAAGAATTAGTAACATGCCTCAATAAAGTAAAGAAAAAACAACAGTTTTATTAAGATCGACATAGTTAGAAAAAACAACATATTTACCAAGCGAATGAACCAATGCTATAACCAAGTTAGGACGTTGGTCAATGAAGGAAATCCCAATTATTAAATTGACTATAATCAATTAGTTTTTCGAAGATTAATTGTCATTTTTGGATAGGGAACTGATTTTAACCACGTCGCAGACTTGTTTATTTGCTATCAAGGGTTTCACAATTAAACCGCAAAGGGGATCAGAGGATGAGAGTAAAGTTATTATTCGTTACAATGTTATCTGTAATGATGCTAGTTGCCTGCAGTAATAATGAAAAGGATAAACAGTCAGAAGCAAAGAAAAAATCAGCAGAAAATGTAAATAAAACAGAGATGCCAATTGTAGAGGAACCAATTACATTAAAGTTCTTTGCCAACAAGTCGCCTAATACAGCTGATGATTGGAATGATGTACTACTATACAATGAGTACGAAAAAATGACGAATATTGATATCGAATGGGAAATGGTTCCGTCGCAAGGAATGGCGGAGAAAAGGAACCTTGCTTTAGCAAGCGGATCGTTGCCAGATGCGTTTCACTCTACTAGCATATCATTTGCTGATTTACAAAAATATGGTGAACAGGGTACATTTATTCCTTTAAATGATTTGATAGAAAATTATGCTCCAAATCTAAAGAAAATTTTAGAAGATTATCCTGAAATAAAAAAAGCGATTACGATGCCTGATGGAAACATTTATGCATTTCCTTATTTATTTGAACCCGAGTTTACTTCCGTGCTTATTGGGGCAAGACCGTGGATTAGGGAGGATTGGTTGAAGGCATTGGAAATGGATACGCCAGAGACGGTTGATGATTTCTACAAATACCTGAAAGCTGTAAAGGAAAATGATCCAAATGGAAATAAAAAGGCAGATGAAATTCCTTTTGGGGGAACTTCTATTGATAGATTAATTGCTTGGTTAAGCGGTGCATACGGTTTGCAAAATAGGGGCGCCAGACATCCGTATGTCGATGTAGATTCAGATAGTAACAAATTGCGCTTTGTTCCGACTTCGGATGAATATAAAGAGATGCTGCAATTCATCCATCAATTGTATAAGGAAGGTTTGATTGAAGAAAATATATTCACCATTGAAAACAACCAATATTTAGCAAATGGTTCTAAAGGGTTATATGGTAGTACCGTATATCATAGTCCAGATATGCTCTTTGGAGATATTGGTGAAAAGTATACAGGAGCATCAGCTTTAGAAGGTCCGTTTGGTGATAAGCTCTATTCGCGAATAACTTCACCTGTCATGGCACCAGGAGCTTTTGCTATTACAAGTGCAAACAAACATCCGGAAGCAACTGTTCGCTGGGTAGACTATTTTTATGGAGACGAAGGCGCTAAATTATTTTTCATGGGCGTGGAAGGAAAAACGTACGAGGAAAAAGAGGACGGTTCATTGGAATATGTGGACGAAATTAAAAATAATCCCGAAGGCTTAACATTTGAACAAGCGATAGCTAAATATTTAACATTTCCAGGAGGATTTTATCCTGCTCTCGTTAAAGAAGCCTATTTTAAAGGATCAGAAACCACGAAGATGTCTCAGGAGGCTGTTAAAAAGCTAGAGCCTCATATTATTGAAGAAATTTGGCCAGAGTTTGTTTTTACATCAGAAGAAACCAAAGTGCTTGATAGTGTAGGTAATGATATACACAAGTATATTACTGAAATGCGGGATAAATTTATTGTTGGAGATGTCCCATTTTCAGAATGGGATAAATATGGAGAAACGTTGGAAAAAATGGGCTTAGAAGAATATATGGACATTCAACAAGCAGCTCATAAACGGCTACAGGAGAAGTAATTATTATTTGTTTGCTTGGAGACGATGAACAAAGGTGCGGGTCATCCGTTTAGCAACGTAGCGAATGAAACGAATCAACGAAAGATAAAGGAATCATGCCACTAAAAACAGGTATGCCGCCGCCTTAGTGGCAAGACCGTTTTTAGTCGGCCTTCCTCTTTGTTCCGAACCGATGATGCCTTATCGGATGGTGCATTTTTAAAGTCGCATCGTTGCTGGGCTCATGCGCTGGGCGTGGCTAGTCGGTTATTTTGGTATCCCCAAGCACCTCATTTTATAATTTCGATTTAAAAAGGACGGAGAAATACTTCTCCTTCTCCGTCCAAAATATTTGAAAAGGGAGATGTTTCATGGCACAAACAATGGGCCCAACTTTAAAGCGTAAGCGTTTGGCAACAACTTGGAAAAGTATGAAAAGAAACTGGCAGCTTTATTTACTATTACTGCCAACGCTTCTCTTTTTTACTATATTTCATTACATACCGATGTACGGAGTTCAAATCGCCTTTAAGGATTTTTATGCGAATATGGGGATCATTGGCAGCCCTTGGATTGGTTTTGGTCATTTTGAACGATTTTTTGAATCCTATTATTTTTGGAGACTATTAAAAAATACAATTCTACTTAATTTATACCAGCTCCTTTTATTTCCATTGCCAATTATTCTTGCTTTAATGCTGAATGAGCTGAAGAACAGTGCATTTAAAAAATGGTCGCAAACACTTACATACGCTCCACATTTTATTTCCGTTGTGGTTGTGGTTGGGATGGTCGTAGCTTTTCTAGATCCTATTACTGGAATTGTTAATCTTGCTATTAAAGGTTTAGGTGGCGAAGCAATCCCATTTCTCACTAGTCCAGAATGGTTTCGCCATGTTTACGTATGGTCTGGCGAATGGCAATCATTAGGGTGGGGGACTATTATCTACTTGGCTGCACTTGCTGGAGTTAACCCAGAGCTGCATGAGGCAGCAAAGGTGGATGGAGCAACAGCTTTTCAACGAATTTGGCATATAAATATTCCATCTATTCTACCTACAATTGTGGTTCTGTTTATCTTAAATATCGGTAAATTTATGTCTATCGGGTTTGAGAAGGTACTCTTGATGCAGAATTCCCTGAATTCCGAAACATCTGATATCATTCAAACGTTTGTTTACGAAACTGGTTTGTTAGAGGGACAATACAGCTTTGCTGCGGCGGTCGGACTTTTCGATTCCGCCATTAATATAATACTACTAATCCTGGTGAATTATTTAGCACGCAGAGTTAGTGAAAACAGTTTATGGTAGGAGGGAATCAGGATGGGTAAACGCGGTATTTCAGAAAAAACGTTCGATAGACTAAATATATTATTTGTAATGATGATCGTATTAGTCATTACATATCCGGTTATTTTTATCGTTAGTGCATCCATTAGTGATCCAGCTGCAGTTAATACAGGGAAAATGTGGTTATGGCCAGTCGATATTACATTTGATGGATTTAAAAAAGTATTTCAAAACGAAGCGATCTGGCGCGGATATTATAATACGATCATCTATACACTAGTTGGCACGGCTATTCACTTAGTACTTTTATTACCAGCTTCTTATGCATTATCTCGAAAAGAGCTCAAAGGAAAGAAACTTTTGCTATGGTTTATTTTATTTACGATGCTATTTAATGGAGGACTTATCCCTACATACCTTGTAGTTAAATCATTAGGTATGCTTGATACCATGTGGGCAATTGTAATTCCAGGAGTTGTTGGTGCATGGTCGCTTCTAGTTGCGCGTACTTTCTTTCAACAAAGTATTCCTGATCAGTTAGTGGAAGCAGCAAAGATAGATGGGGCTTCTGATATATTTATTTTCTTCCGTATTGCTCTTCCTCTCTCGGCTCCCTTAATTGCAGTCATGGCATTATTTCATGGTGTGAGCATGTGGAATCAATACTTCGGAGCACTCATTTATCTTTCTGATGAAAGTAAATATCCGTTACAGCTGGTTTTACGAGAAATTTTAATTGTTAATGAAATAAGCGGAGATGGAATGATGGAAGGGGCGGGTACTACAGGATCCTTAGTGGAACAGGTGAAAACAGCAGACTTAATAAAATATGCGGTAATGATTGTATCAGCGTTACCATTATTGATTATTTACCCTTTTTTGCAAAAATATTTTGTGAAAGGTGTCTTGATTGGTTCTGTAAAAGAATAAATAGTACAAATTATTTGACGGCAAAAGGAGTTAACTTTTATGACAGGAGCTATGAGAGGATACTATATGTTTAGTGTCTGGGCGATACGTTTATTTACGTTAAATTGCTTGTGGATAGGTTTTACGATTCTTGGTTTCGGAATGTTTGGTTTGATGCCTGCAACGACAGCTATGTTTGCTGTTACTCGGAAATGGGTCATACAACGAAAGGAAGAGGTGCCTATTTTTCGTACCTTTTGGACAACGTATAAAAAATCCTTTTTGCAAA
Source organism: Roseburia sp. 1XD42-34 (assembly GCF_009917385.1). Lineage (GTDB taxonomy): Bacteria > Bacillota > Bacilli > Bacillales > Amphibacillaceae > Virgibacillus. The sequence continues at coordinate 141,926 of NZ_QWLJ01000006.1, forward strand.
CGAATTTACATGGAATTTTTTTCTTACTAGTTGGATACCTATTATTAACCGAGTTTCGCATTACCCAAGCAGGATCTGGTACAGCTTATACTGTTGCTATGTTTGCCACAGTTGGGGTAATGCTCATTTTTGGAATGGTGTTACTTTACTTTTTTCCAATTTATGTCCATTTTCGTTTGAGTAATTTTAGCTATATAAAATGGTCATTACTCATTGGTATGATTCATCCGGTACTAACGATTTTTCTGATTGTTGCGATAGGTGCTGTGGTTTATTTTATGTATATTTCTATTCCCATATTAATTTTCTTATTTGGTGGGAGTGTGACTGCCTACTTCATCATGTGGGCTGTTTCCAAAACATTTCGTTTATATGAAAAGAGAGAATCTGTTACGGCGTCATAAAGATGACTTTTTCAAGACAGAAATACAAGCTTATGCGATTAAGCAATAAAGAGCAGAAAGGGAAATAACGATGAAAATTAGTGTTAGTATGTACAGTCTTCATGCAAAAGTAAAACAGGGTAATCTATCTATTATACAATTTTTGAATTTCGCAAACAGACTTTCGATAACAGGTGTAGAGCTGCTAGATATATATTGGCAGGATAAAAAACAAGAGCTAAGTCAAGTACAGTCAGCTTTAGAAAGAAATGGATTACAAGTAGCTGCTTATGACGTGACAAATAATTTTGTCCGTTTACATAAGGAAGAACGATTGCATGAAATAAACAAGGTGATGGATGGAATCTATGTTGCTAAACAGCTTGGAACCAATATCGTACGCGTGTTTTGTGGCAATGCTCACGATGCTATTTCTTTTGATGAGGCAAAGACGTACATTGTTGAAAGCTTAAAACAGTGTGCAGAAGTAGCTGAAAGGGAACGCGTGTTTTTAGCTATTGAAAATCATGGGTTACTAGCTGGGAGATCAGAACAAGTTTTAGAAATGATTCGGCTGGTCAATAGCTCCTTTGTTGTGGCAGCATTTGATACTGGTAATTTTTTATTAGTTCATGAACAGCCACTAGTAGCTTTAGAAACATTAAAAAGACAAATTAAACATGTGCATTTTAAAGACTTCCGTAATAAGCAAGCGGGAGAACATGCGCGAACTTTCCATTCAACAAAAGGAAAAGGGTTTATTGGCGTCATTCCTGGGGATGGTCTTGTTGATCTCCGAGCAATTATGAACCAATTAACTATGATTCCTTACGATGGCTGGCTGTCGATTGAATATGAAGGGGACTTTGACCCAGAGATGGCTACTCAAAAAGCAGTCTCCAGGTTAAGAACGTTATTGCTTGAAGCAAATAGGAGTTAAAGCATCGCCAAGCTAAAGGTGTGTAAGAAGTATACTAAACTAATCCAGGGGGAATTTATTTATGTTTAATGTAGGAATCATCGGTGTCGGGTCTATATCGTCGGCGCATATAAATGCATATCTCAACCATCCAGAAGTAACTATTTTAGCGCTGTGCGATATGAATCAACAGCGGCTAGAAGAAAAAGGAGAGGCATATCAAGTAAAGCATTTATATACCAATTATCAAGAGCTATTAGCTAATCCTTCTATTGATGCGGTGAGCATTTGTACATGGAATAACACGCATGCTGAAATGACGATAGCTGCTTTGCAAGCAGGGAAACATGTACTCGTTGAAAAGCCACTTAGTATGACCGTTGAGGAAGCGATCGCAGTGGAAAACGCAGCAAAACAATCAGACAAAATAGTCCAAGTTGGTTTTGTCCGTCGGCATGGAGTAAATGCACAAGTGCTTAAATCATTTATGGACCATGGAGAGATAGGAGAAATCTACTACGCAAAGGCAACTTGCTTAAGAAGACTAGGGAATCCTGGCGGCTGGTTTAGTGAGCGTATGAAGTCAGGCGGTGGCCCCCTAATTGATTTAGGAGTTCATATGATTGACTTATGCTGGTATGTAATGGGTAAACCAAAACCTGTATCAGTGGTAGGAAAAACATATCATAAATTGGGGAATCGCAGTAATATAGAAAATTTATCTTATTATAAGGCTGCAGACTATGACCCAAAACATAATAATGTAGAAGATTTAGCGAGTGCATTCATCAAATTTGACAACGGAGCCTCTTTATTTGTCGATGTTAGCTTCACGCTGCATTTGAAGCAAGATGAGATAAGTGTAAAGTTATTTGGTGACCAGGGTGGTGCAGAACTGGAACCAAGACTTAACATTATTACGGAAAAACACGATACGATCTTAAATATTGAACCACAAATAGACCATTCCTCATTTCATTTTCCTGCTGCATTTTCCAAAGAGATTGCACACTTTGTGGAATGCTGTCAAACTGGTCGGGAGCCAATTGCACCTGTAGCAGACGGAGTTGTGATCATGCGCATATTGGAAAAAATCTATGAATCAGCTCAAACTGGAAAAGAACAAATTTTCTAAGAATACAAGGGTCGGATTTAGAGGATAAGTGAACATGAAAAGTGGCACCAATGTTATAGCTTATGCAAAAATCGAACTATTTCATCTTCATTTTAAAAAAATAGTATGAACAATGAGGACTAGCATGATTTTTTTATTTCATTGCTAGCCAGCCATAAGTAAACAGGAGGAACCAAAATGCAACTTATTATCGTTGATCATTTAAAAAAACTAAAATTAATATCAGAGGGAGCCTCGTATAAAGTGGTGGATAGCTGGGAAGCATTAGACTCCACAGACAGAGTTAATACCTTTTTTGTTGCGAATAATCAAATCGCTAAGGAGGCTGTAAAAAAAGCCGATCGAGTGATTGCACCTTCAACAGAAGCAGAGAAGTTTTTGTCTGCAAAGGAGATGTATGTTTACTTCGATTTAGCTGCATATCCTTTTTTTCAAAAGCTACAACAAATTATCGAGGCAGATGTTAAGAAAAAAGGTGTTTTACGCTTGCACCGTGCAACGAAACAACCAGCATTTTTCCCAGTTTGTAAAGAAGATATCTTAGTTTGTACCTATCTTTTTGGAGAAGTATGTAACTTATATGTGAAGCATAGGAGCAACTCTAAACAGGCACACACTGTTATTATGGTGCAATTCACCACTGGAGCCGTAGCTCACTTGGAATATACTATAACTAATTATGAAAAACTGACGTTTGATTGGAGTGGAGACAGGACGATTGCAGAATTTGATAGCAATGAGATGGCACCAATAAAAACGACGTCTTCTCTAGATTGCTCCGCATCCCTTTATCATACGATTGATACTGTACTTAGTTCTTGTAAGCCGTTAAATAGTAAACTACAAAATAAAATGAATAGCTTGGAAAATCAATTAATGAAAGCAGGTTGGAATCTATGAAGATAGGTATAATGAGCATGGCTCATATGCATGCACATAGTTATATAAAAGCATTAAAAGCAATTCCTCATGTAGAAGTGGTTGGTATATTTGATGACAATCAACAGAGGGGAGCTACTGCTGCGAATACATACCAAACGGTTCACTTTATAGATCAAGCTGCCTTTTTACAACAGGAAATGGATGCTGTCATCATTTGCAGTGAAAATTATAGGCATAAAGAAATGGTGGTCCAAGCAGCAAAAGCAAAGAAACATATTTTATGTGAAAAACCGATTGCAACAAAAGTTGAAGATGCTCTTGAAATGATAAATATATGTAATCACCATCAGGTTATTTTACAAATTGCATTTCCAGTCAGGTTCAGTGCACCTATCAGAGTATTAAAGCAACGAATTGATAATGACGAGCTAGGAGAAATCATTGCCTTTCGCACAACAAATCGTGGACAAAATCCTGGTGGTTGGTTTATTGATGAGCAGAAATCAGGTGGAGGGGCCGTGTTAGATCATACGGTGCATATGGTTGACATTATGCGCTGGTACTCTGGTGAGGAAGTTAGTGAGGTTCGAGCATTCGTTGATTCTTCTTTTCATGATATCGATATTGATGACATGGGTTTATTAACAATTGGATTCAAAAACGGAATTATTGCCTCCCATGACCCAAGTTGGTCAAGATTCCCCGAATATCCTACATGGGGAGATGTAACAATAGAAGTTATTGGAACGAAGAAAACAGTAAAAGTAGATGCTCTGCAAGAACATGTTCGCTTGTATCAACATGGGGACAAGCCGTTGCGACAAGCTTTTTATGGAAATAACATGGATTATGCTTTAATAAACGATTTTGTGGATTGTGTAAAAATGAATCGCAGTCCATCTATTACGGGCATGGATGGCTTAAAAGCAATGGAGGTCGCGCTTGCTGCTTATGAATCAAATCGTAAACAAGAAACGATAAATTTATCCCGCATGTAAGGTGCCGTAAGACTCCCACTTCGCAAGTAGATAATCTGTACAGCTTCAAGTCTAAGTGGGAGAAAACGGCACTTAAATACCTTATTTTGTAAGCGTCCATTCCGCCATGTCATTGTGAAGAATATCTGGTGTTCATTGAAACTCTACCCTTAGCGAGCATGAGCAAGGTATATTGCTGCTATGGAATAAAAAGGGAAGCGAATTATACTCAAATAGTAAGTGTAGGTGAAAATTAACTATGAAAAAAGTAAAACTCGGTTTTATTGGTGTAGGTGATATCGCGCAAAGTAGACATATTCCATCATTTCAAGCTTTAAAGGAGAAAGTGGAAATAGTAGGTGTGCACGATGTGAATGTAACACGGGCACAAGAGGTGGCAAAACAATTTGGTATTCCATATGTGTACTATCAATATGATGATTTATTTCCAAATGTGGATGCAGTTGTAGTTTGTACACCTAATAAATTCCACCATGAAATAGCGATTTCAGCACTAGAAGCGAATGTTCATGTACTTTGTGAAAAGCCAATGGCAATAACATATGAAAAGGCCCAACGAATGCTGCAAGCCGCACAAAAAGCAGATAGATTGCTTGCAATAGCATACCAGTATCGTTTTACAGAGGTAGCACAGCTTGCTAAACAAGCTGTGCTGCAATATGAAATTGGTGAACCATTAGTAACTAGAATCCAGGCAATGCGAAGAAGAAAGGTCCCGGGCTGGGGAGTATTTACGAACAGAGAATTACAGGGTGGAGGGAGTTTAATTGATTTCGGTTGTCATTTTTTAGATTTAGCTATTTGGCTATTAGGTAATCCTAAGCCGATCGAAGTAATGGGGAAAACATATAATCGTTTAAGTAAAACACCACATCAAATAAATGATTGGGGACCATTTGATCACGAAACTTTCGATGTAGATGATCACGTATCGGGCTATATTACATTTGAAAACAACCTCTCCTTATTATTTGAGTGCTCTTGGGCAGCAAATATAAAGGAGGATGTAAAGCATCTAAGTATTAGTGGTGATCACGGTGGGTTAAGTGTTTTTCCTTTTGAATTGTACCAACCTAAACTTGGAACTCTGATGAATAGCATTTCTGAGGCCAAAGCTGATCTAATTAAAGCTGGGATGCATCAGGCTGAAAATTTTATAGATACCTGCTTAGGAACAGATGAATTGGTCGTTAAGCCTGAAGAAGCGTTAAAGGTAACGAAAATGATCGATGCGCTTTATCAAAGTAGCGAGATAGGAACTAGTATTATACTTCAATAAAGTGCAAGGGAGTAGGCGGAAAATTGCAAGAAGTCTACGATTTACTAAATTTATATTAAAGAAGGGTATTTGTGTTTATAAACACAAAAGATTCTCTTTAAATATAAACATCGTCTATCTGATAACAAATGTCCTAATTCTATCTTCAATAACCAGTCTTGAAAAATCTTTTCAACCTAATATATAGACTCTATGGTCCGATTCGGGTAAAGTATGTATAATTGTACGCTATTAGAGTAGAACCCTGTCATTTTTAGGTATAGTAAAAGGGAATTTTAGGTTGATGATAGACCGTGGTAGTACAGTTATAGTTATCTTCTACTCTATCATAGTACCTATACTAGTGAAAATCGGCTCATTATCCTGTTGTTGTAATAAAAATTAGGTTACAATGTAGCGAATAGTGTATGGCTTATTTTCATAGTGTCGTTTACTGATACCAATCTTTACAAAAAATATCAAACTAACTTTATAGGGAGGATCCTTTTATTGTTTGCAGATATAATGTGGGGTAGCTTAGGGATTATACTAATTATCGCCGTATTTCTTACCATTAGAAAAAGAAAGCTGGCGGGGGTAACGGGATTTAAAAGTGCACTTACACCAATTTGTTTCTTTTTGATAGTATTTGTGAACATATTGGCATATTTCTTTGGATTCATGGGATTATTTAGCTGGTTGATTAGTGTTCTTCTGCTTATTTTAGCTGCGTATTTTACAAAATTCTTCTCAGTAGCGACGGACTAACGCCTCTTTGGTTAATATTAAAATAACAGACGTGATAAATAAATAACTGCTGTTACAGTAATGGTACTAAATACAGTAGAAAATAAAACAATTTGTGCGGCAAAGGTTGGGTGATTATCGTATTCTTGTGCAATAACAGAACTGTTTACTGCTGTGGGCATTGCGGATGCAATAAATAGAGCTTGTGCTACAAGCCCGTCCATTTGCAGTAAAAATATAATCCCTAGAGCGACAAGTGGCCCAAGAACGAGGCGGAGAGCTAAGCTTACATAAACGGTTGGCAGACTAGAGCTCAGACGAAGCTGGGCTACTTGAGCACCCAAAGTGAGTAATGCCATGGCCACCATCGCATCAGCAATATAATTAGCCGGAACCCATATAAAAGTTGGAATGGAAACTTCTGTAATATTTAACAAAATACCTGCTACCATGGCATATAGTACAGGCATTTTAAAATAGCTTAGAAATGCTTGGAGTTTACCAATTTTAATCGATTGTAATGAAAAAATGCCATAAGAAAACAAGAGGATATTTTGCAAAGTTAAGATAATAACTTGAATGGACATCGCCAGTGGATCACTTTTAAAAACTAAATCATTCACAGGGACACCATAATTGCCAGAATTAAAGAAAAGGATGCTGTTGGAAAAAGTAGTGGCTCTCCCTTTATCGAAACCGATAAGCTGTGCGGTAATGGTTGCTATTATATAGAGTATAATGATTAATAGAATAAAAAACACCAAAATTTGTAGTAAAAGCTGTCCTGAAAAAGCGGTATTATACAGTTTAACAAAGATAAACCCAGGTACAAGAAAATAAATATTTAGTCTTGCGAGCGTTTGTAAATCAAGATCGAATTTTCGCTGCAAGAAAAAGCCTATCCCCATAATCATAAAAACAGGCAAGATAACATCTTTTAAGATAATTAGAAATTCTTCCAAATCCTCTCTCCTTTCATTGCTTAATAACATTTATTATTTACGACATATTCCTTTAGTTAACATGAGTAAAACGTTATTTTCCATTTATTATGTATATACCAGTTAATTTCACAAATACAAACGTAGGGTAACTAACCTGCTGAAATTTTAAATTCGAGGGCAGCAATCCTTTTTAAAATACGCAAAATAAATGCCGACATATATAATTTCTGTTGTTTCCTTGATTGTAAGCAATTATTGCACTGGAAAGAGGCACTGTCAACTTCTCATCGGAATTTACCCTGCATGTAAGGTGCCGTAAGACTCCCACTTCAAAATTTTTAGTTGAAATAAAAGGGGCTAAGTGGGAGAAAACAGCACCTAAATGCCCGATTCGTTTAGCTGCCTTTAGGTCACACCCCTCTAAGTTCAGTAGGAGGTGGAAGAAAGTTCTTACGGAATGAAGGTTCATTTTATATCAAGTTATCCTTCAAATTATATCTATAACTATGCATCGCGTTGGCTACCAAAAAGTGAATGATAATACTGTAAAATGACGTGGATTAAGTGCATAATAGAATCATCAGAATGAGCAATGGGGGGAATTATAATGAGTTTCAAGTGGAGTAGGGAAGCGGAAAAACAATGGGATGAGCGGGCAGAATCTTGGAATGAACGCAGTAAAAACATGTGGGAGTCAGGTAGTAGGAGTGGCATTATCCCTTTTGTAAGCCAATATATGAGTCAGAATGATCATATATTGGACATTGGTTGTGGCGATGGCTATGGAACTTTTAAATTATATGAACAAGGTTACCAAGTGACTGCGCTGGATATTTCCTCTGTAATGGTTCAATATGCAAAACAACAGCTTCCTAATGATATAATGGTTATGCAAGGAGATGCACTGCAACTTCCATTTTCTACTAATGCATTTGAAGCAGTAATGGCGATTAATGTTTTAGAATGGACGGAAAAACCTAAGCAGGTCTTACAAGAATGGAAGCGAGTCGTAAAAACAGGCGGCTATTTATGTGTAGGAATTTTAGGACCTACTGCTGGTCCGCGTGTAAATAGCTATCCACGTTTACATGGAAAAAAAGTGATTTGTAATACGATGATGCCTTGGGAATTGCAACAGTTATGTAAAGAGTTGAATTTAGAGTATGTGGATGGATATGGTGTGCTTAAGCAAGGTGTAACCAAAAACATGTATGAGCGTTTATCGCTTGAATTACAACAAGCGGTATCTTTTTCATGGATATTTATGTTAAGGAATGGTGGTTAGGTTTTATGAATAACAAAGATAAAATAATCATTGACCATTACCAGCAAAATGAAAAAATGATGATTCTTGTATTTGCCCAGTGGTGTGTAAATAATGAGTTAGACCCGTTAGCGGTTTATTACAAAGCCTATCCCTATCAACAGCAAAACAAGGTGCTGGAAGAAATGATGGAGCAGACAGTTGCGAAAGAAGAAGCCGATTTTATTGCAACAGAAACGGTTCTTCAAGTGCTACAGTTATTTGGTAACGACGATTTAGCGTTTACCATACAAGAGGAAGCCGAGAATTTTAAAAAAAGCTCACATAAATAGACGACGTTTGCAAGTAATAGGTTATCTGCACGGATAACTTATTACTTTTTGGTGTTAATAAAAACTGCTTAAGAAGCGTATTATTTTATCACGTATATAAAACGCTGTAAAACTACCACTGTTCCAGCGAGACAAGTCGAAGTGAGAGATAACAGCACCTAAACAGCCCTATTTCGTAAGCGGCCTTTAGGTCATATCATTATGGTATTAATAATCAATCAGTGGGGGATGAACGAAAATCCCTGCTAGTGAAGATTCACTTTATGGGCACACATATTTCGCAATGCGGATTGCTAAACATATCACCAGTATATCTTTCCAAAATGGGTCTATTTTCTATTTGATATCCCTTCGCTTTTAAGTCCGGAAAAATCGTCGTGTACGCTGTTGCAATATGTGCAGCTGTATGTTTGATTTCATAAACAACGTATTTCCCGCCAGAAAGTTTACGTTCGTTAATGGATTCGTCCATTATTTGGTATTCATCAGAGATTACAATACAAGCATCAAATCGACAGTTTTCAGGTGAAGTTATGTCTGGGTTATCCTGAGGAATAGCAAAAATAGTTGCCGATTGAAGGATTTTCTTTTCAGCAGCCCATTTTTTTAACCTTTCCATGACTTTGATGTTTTCCGGACCATATGGACCAATTCGTCGCATAAAAGCAATACGTAAACTAGGGATAATTTCAATTTTTGATTTCATTTTATTCATGTTCCTTCTTCCTCTCTTTTTTGTTGCACATTGCAATCGTAGCATCCTTTAAAATGGATTGCTATATATTTTTAAAATTTTTTAAAAAATAGGTTATCAAAAAAGAAGAGCAACACATACTATCATGTATTATCCCTTCTCATTTGAAATGTCTTCGTTCCGCACTATTGCTAGGTAGAAATCAGTTTGATTAATGCTTGCGTGCCACTGTCGGCTTCTCCGTTTGCTTCCAGTTCTTGGTAAAGCCTTAAAGATAATGCTAATCCTGGTGTGGAAAGGCCGATCTCCTCAGCTGATTCCAATGCGATTTTCATATCTTTAATAAAATGTTTGACGTAAAATCCAGGTGCGTAGTCCCCTTGAATCATCCGTGGTGCCAGATTGGAAAGAGACCAACTCCCAGCTGCTCCAGTGGTGATACTATCTAGCACACGCTCAGGGTCAAGACCCGTCTTTTTGGCATAGGCAATAGCTTCACAGACGCCAATCATATTGGATGCAATGGTGATTTGGTTTGCTAATTTCGTATGTTGTCCAGCGCCAGCTTCCCCTTGTAAAATGATGTTATTTCCCATGATTTGAAATAATTCGAGCACATGATAAAATGCTTGCTCATGACCACCAACCATAATGGTGAGCTTGCCATTTTTAGCTCCAATATCTCCACCAGAAACAGGTGCATCTAATGCAAGGCAACCTTTTTTTTCAGCTTCTTTCGCTATTCGTATTGCTAGCTTAGGCTTAGATGTCGTCATATCAATAAAATAAGATCCATTGGTAGCATTTTTTAAAATGCCTTGATCACTGAAATAAACTTCTTCCACATCACTTGGGTACCCAACCATCGTAATAATGACGGTACATTTTTTGGCCAAATCAGCAATAGAATCTTCCCAAACGGCGCCAGCGTTAAGTAAAGCTTCGGCTTTTTGTTTTGTTCGTGTATAAATGTACACGCTATAGCCTGCATGCATGATTCGCTTTACCATACTGGACCCCATGACGCCAGTTCCTATAAATCCAATTCGAGTATCTTTTGTAAGCAAATAACATCCTCCTTTCTTGAACCTGTATATTATGTTCATTCGACAAAAGGATAGAAAGTCCTGTTATACTAAACAAAAAAGAAACGGGGGCTTTTATATGGAATGGCTACATAAATCGTTCCATGAACTGCATCAAATGGAAATATACGCACTATTCAAAGCAAGAGTAGATGTGTTTGTTGTTGAACAGCAATGTGCTTATCCAGAAATAGATGAATTCGATTTGCAAGCTACACATATTTGGTTGCATGATAATCAAAAAATGGTAGCTTATGCTCGGATTCTTCCTGCTAATAGTAAATATCAAGAAGTGTCTATTGGGCGAGTGTTGGTAACAAATAATTATCGTGGAAAAGGATATGGAAAGCAATTAATGAAACAAGCTATCCATTATACAGCTAACCAGCTTAAAAGTAATATCAAAATTCAAGCTCAGCAGCATTTATCAGCGTTTTACCAATCATTTGGTTTCAAGCAAATGTCACCTGCTTATTTAGAAGATGGAATTTGGCATATTGACATGATATGGTTGAATAATCATAAAGATTATTGATTTATAAGCTTTTATAAGCTCCGGAAAAAAGGTTTTAATAAGAAATGTCACGAAAAAGTCACGTTTTTTTAAAAAGCTATTTTTTGGAGCAATTTATCAAACTTACCTTTAATTTTATAAGAAGCATTTTCTTTCATTTTTTTAGTGACATGTGTATATATTTCCAATGTTGTTTTAGGGTCAGTGTGTCCGACTCGGTGCATAATCGTTGGTAAGTCTACTTCCGCTTCTGTCAACATACTTACATGCGTGTGTCTAAAAATATGTGATGTTGCATGTCGTTCTATTTTAGCTAATTTCAAAATACGCTTTATTCGGCTGTTTACATAGCCACGAGAATAAGGGTAACCGTTTTTCCTACAAAAGACAAAATCTTTGTCGTGAAAGTCCTCTATTAATGTACGATATTGCATTTTATGTTCATCATTTTTCCTTACAAGCTCTCGTAGCATGTCCATAATTGGCTCTTCCATATCAATTTTACGGGCAGTTCCGTTTTTAGGTGTCCCTATCTTGTAGGATCTCATATTTTCGCTTTGACCAGTCAGTGTTTTGGTTATGCTTATTGTATTGTTTTCAAAATCCAAATCGTTTTTCTGCAAGGCGCACAATTCACTGACTCGCATTCCAGAAAAAGCTAATGTAAAAAAACTCTCTTTATCTAATCTAAGTCCATATTTCAATGTGGCTTCCAAAAAAGCTTCTAATTCTTCTCGTTCCCAATATTTTTTCTCTGTACTGTCTTTTTGTAGTTCCTCTACTGTTTTTACTTTTTTTGGTATTACAATATCTTTAGCAGGATTTTCTATCATAAGTTTATACTTAACTCCAAATTTAAAAATCAAGCTTGCGCAACTGTGAATGGCAAGTAAGGAGTTTCTTTCGTATTCTTTTGACATATCATTAATGATATTTTGATAATAAAGGTGTGTGATTTTATCAATTGGGATTTTTGCTATTCGTTTATTTAATATGTCGAGTTGTATTAATCTAGTTTCAATGGTGTTGTCTTTTTTTCCTGTAAGCTTGTACATGTCCAGCCACTTCATTGCCAGTTCGTCAAATGTAACTTTTTTTGTAACTTTATGATCCACGCCAGTGTTTGATTGTTTATCTATCTCATTTAATACTTTCTTTTTGGCTTCTTTTTGTGTTTTCCCTCGTCTTTTAATTTGATTTCTCTTTCCGGTAACTGGATTTGGTGGTCCGTCAGCCACACATTCCCATCTAGTTTGCCCCGATTTTAAGGTAATCTTTTGTAGCTTCATTAAAATAACCTCCTGTTAGCATTTTATTTTTGTACATTTCTAATCTTGTGTAAGCAAAATCATAATCTACATTAAATAGTTGCATAATGTCATATATTTTATAGTTGTATAGCTTGTCCAACATAAATGTTGGAATACAACAGTGGTAACAAAAATGTTCTGCTTGCCACTCTTGTAGTTCGGTAAACAGTGGTGGCAAAAACTCTTGTCTACCAGCATGCCATAGAGCGTGAGTTAACTCATGAGCAAAGTCTCGCCACTGTTCTTCTGTTGTTTGATAAAAGTTTAAAAAAATGATTTGTCTATCACTATGTCTAATGGACTCACTTTTAAATTCCCAATACCGGACTGGAATTCTTAATGCTTTAGAGATATTTGTAATACTTAATTGGTGTGGATGCTTGATATTAATGCTTAAAAGCATATCTTTGATGAAATCCTCTGTTCTTGAATAGTAATACATGAATACCCTCTTTTCGAATGTACGTTCTGTTTTTAGGTTTAAGGGAAGGCGCGTAATTGATTACGCGCCCTAAATAATAACTATTGCAAGTTAAATATTATTTGGTCAGTTTCCCAGAAGCTAGGTTCAAAAATTAATTGCAAACTTTTATCCCCTTTTGGTTGTTCAAAAGGAATAGTTCCAGTGACATTTCCATCTGGTGCTAGCTCACCAGATTCTAAAGAAGTATCGGAGTCAACTGTTATCATTCCTTGATCTACAATTTGACCATCACTGTTTTTCATTTTGAAGTTAAAAGGATTGTATGTGATGTTTTCATCACCTTTATTTTCAATGGAAACGTGCACAATAACATATTCGTTACCTTCGCTCGGTTTATCAAAGTCGTTGCCATCTGATTTTTCTACTTTTGTAACTTCCACAATCTGTCCGTCTAATTCTACTTTTTCTCCGACGCCAAATTTTTTGTTTTCCACTTCTTCTTCTTTACTCTTCTCTTCTTTTTCATCAGATTTTTCTTCTGTTTCGCCCTCAACTTTTTTCGGCTCGTCAGATGCTGAATCATCTTCCACAGGTATTGCTATAAAACCTATGATAATAATTGCTATTAACCATACCCACCATTTCTTGTAAAAAGGCTTTTTTACTTTTTCAGCCATTTAAGACTCCCCTTTATTTATATTTGTAAGCTATGTAGTACATAGAGATTACCTATCATCAAACTCTTTTAAAGTTTCCCATATCTTCTTTAATCGGCGAATGTCCTCTTCATTGTTCTTGGGAAGCTCTCTGTACCAACGTTCAAGTTCAGGATCATTTATAAAAGATTCGAATTCCTCTTCTTCGTTAGCTTCATCGATGTAACCAGCTAAGCGGAGCAATTTTATATAAGGATATTTGTACGCTTTTGAAATTAAACGCAAAGTATCTGGAGAAGGATTAACATGTTTTCCAGATCGTTTGTCGAACCCCTTTTCAATTGTATCTAAATACGTATGACTAATACCAATTCGCTTACTGGCTTCTCTTAAAGATTCATTACCTCTTAATTCTTTTAGCAACTTCCCAATATCAGACATTTTATTCACTCCTGTAATACCTACTTTACAATATGTAATCAAAAAAAGAAATAGTGTTTTTGTAAATCATTGTTGACATTATTGTTATACTTGCGTTACATTACAAGCGGGAGGTGTTAAACATGAATAACAGATTAAGAGAGGTGCGGGTAGAAGTTGGAATGTCTTTATCTGAACTAGCAAGAAGAACTCAAGCGTCTCGACAGACAATAACTAATATAGAACTTCACGGGCAAGAACCTTCTGGCTTTCTTATGCTTTCTATAGCGCAGGCTCTAAATAAAGACCCACGAGAAATTTTTTTTGTTGATAATGTTATACAAGATTTACAAAAACAAATCGTTTAGGAGGTAATCAAATGAAACAATTAGTTTTTATTCAAAACGACAAAGTAGTGACTGACACTTTAACGGTAGCAGAAGTTTTTGCTAAACCTCACGACAAAGTTGTTAGGGATGTCAAAGTGCAAATCACTAAGTTGCATGAAGCTGGTGAGCAAAAATGGAGTACCGCCAACTTTGGCGAGACCCAATATCAGCACTTGCAAAATAAACAGTGGTACACAAAATTTGATTTAACTGAAGATGCTTTCGCAATTATAGCAATGTCTTATATAACACCGGAAGCTATGAAAATGAAAGTTAAGTTTTTAAGCGAGTTCAAAGCTATGAAAGAAAAGTTGCAACAACCGAGAGTTCTAACGGATAAAGAACAGTTAATGGCTTCAGTAAAACTAACACTTGAAGCTAATGAAGCTATTGAGAAACACGACAAACGACTTACTAATCTTGAAGAAACAATGCGTATTGACGGCTCGGAAGAATTTCGAATCCGAAAAAATGCTAACAGAAAAATAATGAAAGTCTTAGGCGGTAAAGAATCGCCAGCATATAAGGAGCTAAACAGAAAAGTATTTTCGAACTTCTGGCGTGACTTTAAAGATCATTTTACTATTCCACGCTACGGGGACTTACCTAAGAAGCAATTTGACCAAGGAATACGATTTATAGAACTTTGGCAACCAAGCACAACGCTTCTGTTAGAAATTAAAAATTCTAATAATCAACAAACAATGCAGGAGGTGATCTAATGCCAGTTACAACCTTTTCGGAAGAAGAGATTCAATCATTTGTCAGCGAGATTAAAAAGCAATTGGTGCCAGTTTTAATCAAAGAACTAGAGCAAAAACAATTACCTCCGTTACTTACTAGAAAACAATTCATGGAGCTTGTTGATATAGGTTCTACTAAATGCAATGAGTTGTTCAATAGAGAGGACTTCCCAGTCACAAGAGAATTTGGTCATCCACGGGTGGTAACTAAATTATTCTTTGACTGGGTAAACGAGAGTGCTAATCAATCGGAGGTAGGTTTGAGGTATCCTTATCGAATTATTTAAACACCGAGTGGGGGTCGGTAATTTCATTATAAAACACACAAAATCATATTACTGTGCAACCCACGCACATGTGCATTACTTGCACAAAAAGGGGGGTGAAATAATTGCAATTTGGAGCTGTTTTAAAAAAGATGCGGAAAGGTGCTGGTTTTAGTCAAGAAGATATGGCTGAAAGACTTCACATGTCTCGCAGTAATGTGTCTAGGCTAGAAAGCAACAAACTTGAGTTAAAAGCTGCAGATTTAATTAATTGGTGTAAACAAACACAGGCTCATGATTTATTAATAGCTTTTATTTATAACACGGATGCAGTAAGTGCAGTACAGCAATTATCCCAATTAATAACTGGCACTGTATTAAGATTCGGAGGTCTCATATGAAAGCAAACGATAATTATATTGCTCTATTCGGAATTTTACTATGTTTGTTTCTTGTATTTGAAAAGTTATAGGAGGGATCACATGAACTTAGAAGAACACTTTCTGCCAAAAGATATTAGTCATGCAAGTAAGGAATACATGTGTGCAATTGATCTTGCAGAAAGAACTGTAAATGCAATGTGTAACGCAAAATACGATGATGCAGAAATGCTAGCCAAGGATTTCTTAAAGTCAGTTGGAGTGCTCAATGAAATGAGCAGTCATAAATACAACCAAGATAAGTTTTATGCAACTGTACAAGATTTGGCTAGCCGAAAAATTAACGTCGAAGCGATACAGAGGCAATACAAATGAGCGATAAAGCACATGTAATTAAGATATGGGTCGCTTTTATAGTCATGATGGTGTTTCTTTATGTATCAATTGTGATTACTAGTTAGGAGGGAAATCATGAATGAAATAGATAAAGCTGTTGCTACAGAGTTGTTGAAACTGAGCAAGGAGGTTCTTGCGGAAGCAGATCTTGTTCATTATCCAGATAATCGTACCTATGAATCTGGAATAGCTGAAGGAAAATGGATGGCGTTTAAAAAAGTACACGAAATTATTATTGAACGTGTCAGAGAATTAAGTTCACCTAAAGAAAAAGACACGTCTGCCAACGTGTCAGTTGAATAACAAATCAATTATAAGCCGATTATACCACATTTATATAATCGGCCTCAATGGAGGGTTAAAAAGTGAAAGTAATTAAGTTGTTACATTTAAAATTAGTCAATTTCAAAGGAATTAAGGAATTTCAATTACCAACTAACGGGCAAGACCTTAATATTTATGCTCAGAATGAGGGCGGAAAGACAACAATATTTGATGCATTTACATGGTTACTTTTCAACAAAGGGAGCAAAGATAATCAGGATTTTGGCATCAAAACTATTAGTAATGGTGAAGTAGTCCATAACTTGAATCATGAAGTTGAAGCAGTGCTTGATGTTGATGGAAAAGAGTATAAGTTGAAAAAAGTATTCAAAGAAAAATGGACACAGAAAAAAGGTTCTGCCACCAAAGAATTCACAGGCCACACAACCAAGTATTTTAGTAGAGACGTTCCTATTAGCAAAAAAGAGTATGACGATCTAATAAAAGAGATTATTGGCACAGATCAAGTAGATTCATTCTTAAAACGTTACAAGAAAATGAAGGTAGAAAATGTATTCAAATTATTGACAGTCCCTAATTTCTTTGTAGATGGTCTGCACTGGAAGGAGCGTCGTGAGCTGCTGTTGGAAATTACAGGTGATATATCAGATGAGGAAATCTTAGATAGTGAAACTATGTTTGAAAAATTGAAGAACGCATTGAATGGAAACAGCATTGAAGATCATAAGTTAGTTATCGCCAGTAGGAAAAAAGAAATAAATGATCGCTTAAAAGTTATTCCAGAGTTAATTAATGAAAATCACCTTAACATACCTGATTTAAATGGGTTGGATGAACAAAAGATTCATAAACAGATTGATAAATTATCCAGTGAAATAGATCTGAAAAATGATCGTATTTCCGCACTTAAAAATGGTGCTGAAATCAACGATTTGAAAAAACAAATCAGCAATATTGACTATGAAATAAACAATATCCGAAACGAACATGCTCAGAATGAAAAGCAAGAAGTGTTTAAGTTGCAGGCAAGACTCCAAGAAGAAAAGTCCAATCTTTCTATTTTACAAGGTGACGTCAAAGGGAAGATGCAACAAAAATCTGCGAACGATGAACGTATAAAAGACATCGAACGCCAACTGGTTGAACTACGGGAGCAATATAAAGAAAGTCAGGAACAGTACAGGTTGCAGAATGAACTCACTTTTGACCATGAAAGTAATTGTGTTTGTCCTACTTGCGAACAGGATCTTCCAGAAGAAAAAATTGAAGAGGCAGTGGCCAACTTTAACCGTAACAAATCAAATCTTTTGGAAAAAATTCAAGGACGTATTGAGGATTTGAATAAAAAAGGTCCTGAACTTGCCAAAAAAGTTGAGGAGATAAAGAAAGAAAACGATGTTGTACAAGCTGACATTGACAAGATAACGGAACAGGGAAGTAAGAAAAAGGAAGATATTGAGAAGTTGGAAGAAAAAATCAAAAAAGCGGAGTCTACTGTAACCCCGATTGAAGAAACCCAGGAATATAAAACATTAGTGAAACAAAAAGAATTGATAGAACAACAGATTGAACAATTGCAACAGTCGGTATATGAATCTGTTAACGGAGTTCGAGAAGAAATTAAAAGTATAAAAGAAGAACAAGGTAAGCTCCAAGTTGATCTATCTAAAATATCCCAATCGAAACAGATTCAGGAGAGAATAAACGCTTTAGAAAATGAACAAAAAGACTTGGCAGAACAGTACGAATCAATGGAGCATGAGGATTATTTAATTAATGAATTTACAAACAAAAAGGTTCAATTAATTGATGAAAAAGTAAGTAAATATTTCGAGATTACTAGGTTCAAAATGTTCGAGAAGCAAGTCAATGGTGGTCTAGATGATCGATGTGAACCGACTTATAAAGGGGTTCCATTCTCTGAAGGTTTAAATGACGGAGCGAAGGTTTCTGTAGGTATAGACATTATCAATGTGTTGTCCAAACATTTCGGTATTCAGGCACCTATATTCTTTGATAACGCTGAACAAGTTACAAAATTCTTAGTGGAACCAGTAGCACAAATGATTGCTATGTATGCGTCTGAGAAGGACAAGGAATTACGTGTTGAAACAAAACCAAAAGAAGAATCAGAGGTGGCTTAAATGTCTAAATACGATATATCTGAAAGTATAAGAGCACAAAAAGAATATCTGGAAAGAACGGGAAGTCCTGACTTTCCTCCGGCTTCCGGCCGTTGTTGGAATTGTGGACTTAATATATACGAACAGCACTATTGGAAAATTGAAAATGGAAGAAAAGTACCTGTTTCTACTAAAAAAGAAGCAAGATTAATAACTGGTATAACCGTGGAAAAGGCTGGAAGTGAATTAGTTACTGGATGTCCACATTGTAATAGAAGTTATTGTGATTAATTAAGGAGGAATAATGCATGACGAACAAAAATCAGGTAGCAATTATCCAAAAAGACATTACAGATGATGTAAATAAAAGCTTAACAAGGTTGCAAGATGATGGATTACAACTCCCAGTAAATTATAACGCTAGTAATGCTTTAAAAAGTGCGTTTTTTAAACTACGAGAAATCAAGGATAAAAACGGAAAACCAGCATTGGAAGTGTGTACGAGGGAATCGGTAGCCAACTCTTTGTTAGATATGGTTGTTCAAGGTTTGAGTCCTGCCAAAACGCAATGTTACTTTATCGTTTATGGTAATCAACTACAACTTAATCGTTCTTATTTTGGCACACAGGCTGTACTGAAGCGACTTATGAATGTGAAGGATATATGGGCAAATGTCATTTTTGATGGTGATGTTTTTGACTATGAAATTGATGGTGGTCGTGAAAAGCTATTAAAACATGAAACAAAATTCCAAAACAGGGATAACGATATCTTAGGTGCTTATGCAGTCGTTAAGACCAGTGATGACGAGGAAATACTAACCGTTATGACGAAGAAAGAAATCCATGCAGCTTGGGGTCAGTCGAAATCAAAAGGACAAGCAGTGCATAATAAATTCCCTCAAGAAATGGCAAAGCGAACTGTTATTAACCGAGCTGCGAAAGCTTTTATTAATACCAGTGATGATAGTGATTTATTAGTTGATGCGATTAATAGATCCACGGAAAACGAGTATGAAAATGAACGGAAAGACGTTACTCCAGTTGAAGATGCACAACAGCAGATAGAGCAACATGCAAACTCTGAAGAAATTGATTTTGCTGATGTTCAAAAAGAGGAGTCGGAACAAGAAATTATCGATGCTCCAAAAGAAAAAACAGAACATAGTAAACAGGCGGAAACCCAATCACAAGTGCAACAAGAGTCGCAACAACAAACAATTAATGATATGCCTTCTTGGTGATCGATATGATAGAGATTAAAACTCTCGCATCTGGAAGTAAGGGGAATTGTTACTGGATATCTGACGGTAGCACTCCCTTACTCCTAGAGTGCGGTATTAGTTACAGAAACATTCAAATAGCGCTTGATTTCAACACAACAGATATTGCAGGGGTATTAGTAACTCACGAGCACAAAGATCATTGTAAGGCTGTAAAAGAAGTGGCCAATCGAGGATTAAATATCTACATGTCAGAGGGTACAAAGGAAGCGATCGGTATTAAAAATCACCGTATAACAACGGTGGTGTCCAAAAAGAAATTTGATATAGGTACGTGGTCCATACTGCCATTTGATGTAGAGCATGATGTATCAGAACCAATGGGGTTCTTGCTTCAAAATAAGGACGGTGACAAGCTTCTATTTGCTACAGACACCTATTACATTCGCTATAGATTCAACGGCTTAACACACCTATTAATTGAGTGTAACTATAGCATGGATATTTTGGAACAAAACATTGCATCTGGGCTTATTCCAGAGGTGATGAAAAGAAGGTTAATAAAGTCACACTTTAGTCTAGAAAATGTTAAAGAATTTTTGAAATCTAATGATCTATCGAATGTGAAAGAAATTCACCTACTTCATTTGTCAGATAGCAATAGTCATGAAAGTCGATTTAAGCAAGAAATTCAAGAGTTAACTGGAAAAGTAGTCTATATAGCTTAGGAGGTGACACGATGAGAGATGGATGGATAAAGCTATACAGGGAAGTATTTGACTCTGATATATGGCACGACGTCACCACATTTCGGCTTTTTATATTTTTGATTGGCAAAGCAAGTCATAGAGACGGCTTTAAATATAAAGGCATGATTTTAAACGAAGGTCAGTATGTAAGTTCCTACAGAAAGCTAAGAGATGCACTAGCTTACAAAGAAGGAAGAGGGTATAAAAAATACTCACTTAGCACAGTTAAAGCTTGTGTTAATAAACTCATTAAGGCTGAAAGGGTGAACGTTAAGGAAACGGAACTAGGAACACTGTTCACCATTGTAAACTATGCGAAATATCAGGAGTTAGAGGACACAGGAAAAGAAAGTAAGAACACATTAAACGAGAAAGTCCGAACTAATGCCGAACTAACTCCGAACGATGTCCGAACGAAGTCCGAACAAGATCAAGAATTAAAGAATTTAAGAATTAAAGAATTATATACTACTACTTCTACTACTGCTGTGGAAGAAGTGGCCAATTTTTATCAAGAGAACTTTGGGGGAGCTGGTTCTTATGTGCAAGAATCGATTTGTTATTGGGTTGATGATGTCGGAAAAGATTTAGTAATCGAAGCAATGAAAAGAGCATTAAAGCAAAACAAAAGAAACTGGGGATATGCAGAACGAATTCTTAGATCTTGGATGAATAAAAACATAAAAACGGTTAAGCAAGCAAAGGCGGAAGATATAGAATTCCAAAGCCAAAAGATGGCTAAGCATCAAAGATATTCTAAGCCACAAACGCAAGCACCAGGAGCTCCAGTGCCTGAATGGTTTAGACAACAAAAGCAACAGCAGAAAGCTCAGAAAGATAGCCAGTCGAGTAATATCGGTGATGCAAACGAGCAAAAGGAACTCGAGCAATTGCTTAAACAATATTCTAGTGGGTAGGTGGAGAAATGGAGCAATTAAGCTTATTTGATCAAAAAGAAAATAAAGCAGTAGTTATTCCCGAAGATGTCATTTCTCCGTTAGAATCCTCTAAAAGCGTAAAGTCGAAGGAATTCAAGAAACAACAGATGCGTTGGAGAGAATGGGTTATGGCAGTACAGGCTACTCATAATTGTTCTTGGTTCGAAGCGAGAAAACTATTGCTAGAACACAGGAATAGCCAAAGATCTATAGCAATTAAATTGGTTGAATAAGCTGCAAGGGGGCAGTCAAGTGAAACATATTGTCTTTTACAGTGGTGGAATTGGTAGTTGGGCAACTGCAAAAAGAGTGATTGCCAGACAAGGTAAAGAAAATGTAGTTCTTCTTTTTACAGATACCCTAATTGAAGACCACGATTTATATAGATTTATAGACGAAACTGTGAGGGAGATGGATGTAGATTTAATTTGGTTAGAAGATGGGCGCACTCCTTGGGAGGTATTCAAAGATGTTCGTTATCTTGGAAACTCAAGGATTGCGCAATGTTCACACCTTTTAAAACAAAAGCCTGCTAACGACTGGATAAAGACTCATTTTAAACCAGAAGATTGCATCCTTTATTTGGGGATTGATTGGTCTGAATCACATCGAACTAAAGCACCTTTGAGGAATTACGCATCTTATAGAGTTGAGTTTCCAATGTGTGAGGAGCCGTTCAGAACAAAAAGTGATCTAATATCCGAATTAGAGGAGTTGGGGATTGAGCAACCAAGGCTTTATAAAAAGGGATTCGCTCATAATAATTGCGGAGGTTTTTGTGTAAGGGCAGGACAAGGACATTTTGCTCACCTGCTCAAAGAATTGTCAGATTTATATAAACATCACGAAATCAAAGAGCAAGAAATGAGAGAGTTTCTAGATAAAGATGTATCGATTCTGAGACGTACCAGGAATGGTGAAAAGATCAATTTGACACTAAGACAGCTTAGGGAAGAGGTTGAGTGCAAAAAAACAGATCAAATTGATATGTTCGATATAGGAGGCTGTGGCTGTTTCGTTGAGTAGTTCCGCAGTTCGAAGCAAGACAAGCAAAGGAAGGAGAATAAACGTGGTTTACACAGGAAAACGAGGTATGGCGTTTGAAAACACACTAAATTACACGAATCAGATATATCTTAATCAAGGACGAGCCATCATCAATAAACGACCTACGCCAGTAAAAGTGCTGAAATCAAAAGGTACAAGGGTACTTAAAGGCTTCTACGAAGAAAAGAGCACGGTCGATTATGACGGTGTATACAAGGGTAAATCCATTGTTTTTGAAGCCAAGTCTACTAAAGAGAAACGGTTGCCGTTGTCCATCATATCGGATCACCAAGTTAAATATCTGGCGGACGCTGAAAAACTCGGAGCCATATCATTCCTTATCGTGGATATGAGGGCGTTAGGAGAGGTTTTCCTTGTTCCGAGTAATATGCTTCGAAAGTATACAGAAGAAGCCAATCAAGGCGGCAGAAAGTCCATTCCAATTCGTGATTTGGAAGTATATGCGCAACTGGTCAATTCAGAAAACGGTGTGCCGTTGGATTACCTGAGTGTTGTCGATAAATTAATAGCTGCAGAAACGGCGTGAGGTCTCAATCTAATAAAAAA
The DNA here is from genome assembly GCF_009917385.1 of Roseburia sp. 1XD42-34. Taxonomy (GTDB): domain Bacteria; phylum Bacillota; class Bacilli; order Bacillales; family Amphibacillaceae; genus Virgibacillus. The sequence goes on from NZ_QWLJ01000006.1 coordinate 164,997, forward strand.
TAGGAGTGATCGCTATGCATATGTGTGTTACATGCGGTAGACGTTTGAAAGATAGCAAAAGCATTGATAGAGGATATGGTCCTGTTTGTTATAAAAAACATTTAAAAGCTCTCTCGGATAAAGAATTTGAAAAGAAACAATTAACTATTGATGAGGTTATGGAGAAATGGCACGTCAGGTTATAACAACACGAAAAGAGGCTTAAAAAAGCCTCTTCCATACTAATGAGAACAAACGTTCCCCTTAAATATATTATCATATCGAGAGGGGAAAGAAAACCAACCATGCAAGCTTTAGGGGATAGAAACGATACTTTAAATAAATTTCATGTGGTTAGATATAAGAATTACCCTAAATCAGTTGTGTCCTTTCCACGTGATAAAAGGACATTCCATCCTACTCAAAAGCCGGAAGATTTATTTGAGTACTTGATTAAAACTTACACAAATGAAGATGAAATTGTGCTGGACAATTGCATGGGTTCTTGCACAACTGCAATTGCAGCAGATAATGCGAATCGCAACTGGATTGGATTCGAAATAGAAAGTGAATATTGTCAAAAGGGTAAAGAGAGAATAAATACAAATAGAGAGCGAATAGGGCTGCCTTCAGTAGATGTGAAAACACTAGATAATAAATAGGAGTGAAGCCTTTGACAAAAGGAAGGTATATTGCAGGAAGTTTTGCTTTTGTATGTCTAATAGCATTACTGATTGTTTCAGTTGTTAAATATCAGCAGTTAAGTAGGACCGTCGAGGAACAAGAAAAGAAAATAGAAATGCTGCAGGAAGAAAACGCATTGCTGCATGATGAAAATTGGAATTTAAACCAGCACCTAATGAAAGAAGTGGCTGAATAATGGATTTAATAAAGGGTAGTATTAAAAAATTACCTGAGGAAGATCTGTTAATTCTCTACCAAGATGCAACTAATAGAATTGGTTCTAATTCTTTAGGTGGAGATCCGGATCCTGTTTATATTAAGAAGCAAGAATCGATAATCGAAGCCATTCAAGAAGAATTAAAAGCTAGAGAGACTTAAAAATAAAAAAGACAGGATTCCTCCTGTCCAGCACATACTTATTATAACATAGGAGGAATCCTTGTGAGATTAAAAGATATTCAAATAAATCCTGAAACTATGACTTTGGAAATAGATCTACTTAAACAAAAAGAGAACTTCGTAGTTGTTGTATGTGAAGGGAAGGCTAAACTCACTGAGTTACCAGTCCACGGAGAAACGAAAATCGTCACACATCAAGGTAAGGTTAAGAGGGTTAAATTTGATGAGGGGGAAGAATTTTAAGACTTAACTTTAAAAAAATATAAGTATTTGCAGAAAAACTTTAAAAAAAACCTCTTGTTATGTATAATTATCGAGAGTCATTATTATAATAATAGGGGGAAGATGTATGAGATATTTTCAATTTGATGAAGAGTTAGCTCAAGGAATTGTAGATGGAATACTATTAGGTTATAAAGAATATTTGGCTGTTCGCAGGGAAAAAAAAGAAGAACTTAAAATTAGCTCTGCCTATGCTTGGGTAAAAGGAAATCATATAGACGATTCAATTGCAAGAAATATTAAAGAGTTTGGAGTAAAAACTAACATATCAAAAGCAGGATATGCATGGGGATATTTGCAGTTTACATATAATGATGAGAAGATCCTGTTTATTATTAAGAATGGTATGAAAAGCGGATCGAAACTCCCTTCCAATCGTAAAAACAATATGGAAAATAATTATTTATCCAAGTTAGCTCAGATTAACAGAAACGCAGATTTCACACCTGCTAAAGGCGAGGATATTGTTAGTGAACAAATGTCATTTGATGATTTCCCGATTGATGATGAAAATTTAGAGAAAGAGATAACTGAGAGCACTAGCAAATTTGATCGTTTTTTTATAGTGTCATACACAATTGATGAAAGCAAAATGATCGCTAGTATCGATTTGTTATTACCTAACCCTCATGAAATGGTAGTTTACAGATCAGCTAGTTGGTCTAAATATATTGATTCATCTCCAATAAAAATTGAGAATGACGAATTACAAACTGTTAAAGGAGAAAAAGAACCTCTACTACCAAATCAATCACTTTATGATTATGGGATAGAAGATTTACGAGAGGAGAAGGGTAAAGAATAAGGGGGCAAAAAAGATGTTTATAGGAAAGCAGCTAAGCAACATTCGTCATATGCATGAAATGTCAAGAGCAGATTTGGCAAAAGAATTAAACATCACAGAACAAGCTGTATGGCAATATGAAAATTCATATACCTCTCCAAAATTAGAAGTGATTCTAAAGCTATCAAGGCTTTTCGATGTGAAAACTAAATACTTTTATAAAGAGAATATTTTTTATAACGTTATCGAAGAAAGAAATATAGCTTATAGATCATTAAATAAAAACACAGCACAGAAAGTATTAGCAGAAAAGCTATTCCTGGAACAAATCGAGGCGATACTAGTTCTATTAGAAAGGTCGGTTAAACTTCCGCCTAATCAATTGTTATCTTTAAGAGAAAAAGCATTGAATGTAAAAGCTAAGAATGATTTTGAGTGTGATAAAGGTACTACCATTGAGTTAATTGCAAAAAAAGCTAGAGAAAGTATTGGTCTGGAACCTAATAATAACAATAATTTATTGTTCCTTGTTGAAAAAAGCGGAGCATTCGTACTAGAAAAGAATATGTCCGTAGAAATAGATGGTTACAGTACATGGACAACATATAATAGACCATATATTGTTTTAAATGGAAACAGGAAAACAGCTGTGAGAAGAAATTTTGATTTAGCGCATGAACTAGGGCATTTATTATTGCACTATAACGAAGACTTCTTAATTTTAGATAAAAAAAGCTATAATATAAAAGAAAAAGAAGCTCATACTTTTGCCTCTTGTTTTCTATTACCAAAAGAAGATTTTTTAAATGATTTAAAGCATATAGATAAAATATCTAATCCAAAATCTTATATAGATTTAAAAAAGAAATGGAATGTTTCTATAGCAGCAATGGGAAGAAGAGTCTACTCTCTTAATAAAATGTCTTATCAGCAATACAGACATTTTAATGCACTCTTAAGAAGATATAATTTTGTGAAACAAGAACCACTGGATGATGAACTGAAATTTCATAGTCAAGGAAAAATAAGAAGTTTAATTAAACATGTTCTTGATAATGGTTCAATTCAACTAAGTGAATTAACAGACGCCTTTAATCTAAATATAACAAAGGTGTCAGAGTTGTTAGGCCTTGAAGCCAACTTTTTTGAAAAGTATATGCACAAAATTCAAGACTTTAATTTTGCAGAAGTGAAGAACTTTAATAGTAGATAGTTCTACCAGCCATCTGGAGGACATCAAGTAACGCAATAAGCGTTGTTTGGTGTCTTTTTTTATTTTAAATATGACGAGCGGGGGCTCTAATATGAATAAAAAACAAGTGGAAAATCTGATTTATCAATATCACTGGAGAAAAAGAGAGTTAGATAGGATTTTTAATATACTATTTGGCGGTTCAATCTCAATGCCTTCGTTTGGTATGGTTTCACAATATGGCATTGAAGCTACACTACCTAAACCTAATACATCAATAAAAAGCTCAGCTGAAATAGATGCAATGGATGCTCGAGAAGAACGTCTTTATAAAAGATATAAAGAGTTTGACGATATTGTTGAAGCTATCGAGAAAATTGTTGACTACTTGGAAGATGTGCAGTATCAAATCATTTTAGATTGCATGATGGAGGGTATGAGTTATCGTTCTATCGCTGATCATCTTGGGGTTAATCGTAATAAAATACGTGATATGAAAGATGATATGCTGTGCCAAATATGCCAAAAGTGCCACTTCTTGCATGATTTGTTGGATAAAAATTCTGCATGATAAAATGGATGGCAGGACGGGCAGGCGAAACTCGTTGAATATTTATTCCTTTAGAAGATCGTATCTCCAACCGATATTATTGTTGGGGTGTAATGATGAAAGTTAAAGAAATCAATAATGCTATATTGAAAAGTAGTAATAAAGAAATAAAAGAATTTGTTAATAAGCACTTCGGAAAAAATCAATCAGCTAGCGATATTATGAACCATTTTAATACTTTAAAAAAGTTAAAAGGTGATATATTAATTCTTGGAATAGCTCGAATGGATCAAATTGAAACTGATTATGATATATCAAAATCTTTTCCTTCCTTACTCGCTATAGTAGTGCTAATGTTTGGAATTTATGGAAAAATATTCAACAAAGTAATAGTATTTGTTTTAGCTACAATCCTTTCCATATCATTACTTGTTAAAATGAAGAAAGAGAGACGAATACGTGCAACTGCTGTTTACTTTAGAAGCTTATTAATACAAATTAAACAAATTAATGAATCTAAAAAGCACTCATAGGTGAGGTGCTTTTTTTATATCTGAAATTCGGAGGTGGCGGTGATGTAACGATGCCTAACTGGGATGAAATAAAGAATGAATGGGAAACAACAAAGATTACATTGAAAGACCTTGCTGCTAAACATGACGTAAAGCTAGGTACTTTGAAAAGCAGAAAGAGCCGAGAAAAGTGGAGTAGAGATCCGACGCAAAAGGATGCAACCAAAATAGAAAAGGTTGCAACCCAAAAACAATTGAATGAAACCAAAAAGAAAGAACGATATGAGTCTATTGTTGAAGGTGAAGAACTCACTGATAAACAAAGGCTTTTTTGTATTTATTACATTAAATACTTCAATGCTACTAAAGCTTATCAGAAGGCGTATGAATGTGCTTATTCAACAGCAATGGTAAATGGTCATGGGCTACTAAGAAATACTAAGATTTCAGCACATATAGACCAATTGAAGGCGGAACAAACTAATGAGCTAAAGCTCAATGTTCGAGACGTGCTACAGAAGTACATCGACATAGCTTTTGCAGATATAACGGATTACGTGACATTTGGCAGGAGGGAGATTGCCCAAAAAGACTCTGATACTGGTGAGCTTTTAACTAATGAAAATGGTGAACCTATGATGGACTACGTTTCTTATGTTGACCTTGTTGACTCGGAAAAAGTAGATGGAACGATACTTACAGAAGTAAAGCAAGGTCGAGAAGGCATATCTGTTAAGTTAGCAGATAAGATGAAAGCACTAGATATGCTAACGAAATACTTTGACCTCTTATCCGAAAATAATCAGAGGCGCCTAAAAGAAGAAAAGTTGAAAATGGATATTAAAAAAGCCGAGGCAGAAGTAGAGAAGCTGTCTGACTCACAAGGTGATGGTCCAATTGAAATTGTTATCACAAGAAAAGGTGACAACTCATGAGTGCTGCGCCAGCAATTCGAATAGAGAAAGAAGTGAATCCTCACTTCGAAAACTTTCTCTTTGATTGGAAACAGAAGTTTCAAGTTCTTGTGGGTGGTTATGGTTCGAGTAAAAGTTACCATATCGCTTTAAAGATTATATTAAAGCTATTGCAGGAAAAAAGAACAGCGCTTGTGGTACGTGAAGTATATGATACCCATAGAGATTCTACATTTTCTCTCTTTGAAGAAATTATTGAGGATATGGGTTTGGCTGATAAAATACGTTGTGTCAGTTCCCCTATGCAAATACGCTTTCCGAATGGCAGTAAAATCATCTTTAAAGGGATGGATAAACCTGCAAAATTAAAGTCTATTAATAACATTTCGCTTATTTGGTTAGAGGAATGCTCAGAGATCAAGTATGCAGGATTTAAAGAGTTACTAGGTCGATTACGTCACCCGAAACTAAAACTTCATATGATTTTATCGACTAACCCAGTAGGAGAAGATAACTGGGTTTATTTGCACTTCTTCCAAGACAAATTGAGTAAACGCTTTGTACTGGATGATAGAGAACTGTACCAAAAACGAACTATGGTTATTGGAGATACTTATTATCATCATTCCGTAGCTGATGACAACTTGTTCCTTCCAAATAGCTATATTGAACAGTTGGAAGAGATGAAAGAATACGATCCAGACCTTTATCGTATTGCAAGAAAAGGTCGATTTGGTATTAATGGTGTCCGAGTACTTCCTCAGTTTGAAACGATGGAACACAGGAAAGTTATGAAGGCAATTAACCTTATTAAGAAACCATTATTTCGAGTCGGTATGGACTTTGGGTTTGTTGATTCCTATAACGCCATCCTAAGAATGGTTGTGGATATGGAAAAACAATACCTGTATGTATATTGGGAGTATTATAAAAAGGGAATGACGGACGATAAAACTGCCCAAGAGTTGAAGGAATTCAAGGAAAGCGGAGAGCGGATAATTGCTGATTCTGCTGAAGCAAAAGCAATTCAATATTACAGGCAACAAGGATTCAATATGTATGGAGCTACCAAGTACCAAGGTTCACGCCTTGCAAACACTAAGAAGATGAAGCGGTTTAAGAAAATCATTTGTTCTGATGCTTGCGAGAATACCATACACGAGTTGGAAAACCTTGTTTATGCCAAGGATAAAAACGGAAATATCATCCCGGATGAATTCGCGATTGATCCTCATACATTTAGTGCCGCATGGTACGGGCTTGATGGTTATGAAGTAACTGATCTAAAAGATGAAGCACAAAACCAATCGAGATCAACTAGACAAAGACCTAGAGGAAGGAGGAGATAAGCTTGTCAGAAACAACTGTAAGAGCGAAAGTGTTCAAGGCTTCCGTTTCGCCGAACACTCAACAGCTTTATAAAGACGACTTTTTTAATTTATACGGTGAAATATTACCGCCGCCATTTAATTTAAAAGAGTTAAAGATGATTGGTGAGTATTCATCCATTCTTCAGCAATGTGTGGATGCTTACAAAACGAATATTGTTGAATTTGGCATTGAAGCGGATTACAAGATTGATATTAACTCGGATGAAATTCAAAAGGAAATCAAAGAGCAAGCGCAATCGGAGTGGACGAGGCTTGATGAATTTATTCGTTACTTAAATATGGACGAATCACCAGAAGTTATTATCGGTTACGCTCTTGATGATCGTGAAAAGACAGGCAATGGTTATCTTGAAATCATTCGAGATGGAATAGGGCGACCTGTTGGCATTGAATATGCCGACACACAATACATGAGGGTATGTAAAAAGACTGTTCCCGAAGAAGTTGAATACATTATGTTGGAAAATGGCCAAGAGAAAAAAGTAACACGCTGGAAAAGATTCAGGAAGTATGTTCAGATGGTCGATAATAAAAAAGTTTACTTTAAAGAATATGGAGATCCAAGAATAATGAATTCAGCAACAGGCAAATTCGATGATAGTACACCAGAAAATTTAAGAGCTACCGAGATATATCATATGAAGATTGGTTCTGGTACCTATGGAAAGCCGAGATGGATCGGTAATCTCATTAGTTTGTACGGTGCTAGGAAAGCCGAAGAATTAAACTTAACGTATTTTACGAATGGCCGACATATTCCAGCTGCAATAACTGTATCGAATGGGAAGCTTGATGACACGTCCTATGAAGCCTTGCAAGATTACATGAATGACTTAACAGGTACTGAAAACGCTCATAAATTTCTTCTGTTAGAAGCGGAAGGGATTACAGAGGAAAAAATCATTAATGGCGATGAAAAAATAACGCCTGCAAAGGTTGAAATCAAATCGTTAGCAGAAATCTTGCAGCAGGATGCCCTTTTTCTAGAATATGACGAGAAAACACGACAAAAAATAAGGTCGTCTTTCCGATTACCTCCACTTTATACAGGAGAATCCCAGGACTTTAACAGAGCGACAGCCGACACAGCTAGAAAGGTTACGGAAGAGCAAGTGTTTCAACCTGAAAGAAAAGCCCTGGCAAGAGCGCTTAATACGTTATTCCTTGAACCGTTAAGATTTAAATACGTAAGGTTATCCGTTAAAGCAGCGGATTTTCACGACCCTGTAGAAATTGCAAAGGTGCTGGATCCATTTATTCAAGCTGGAGGAGTTGCTCCTAATGACTTACGTGAACTTCTTGGCCAAGTGCTTGGTCAGAGAGTTGAAGCATTCCCAGATGAATATAACTTTCCGCTGCAAGTATTGTTGCAAAGTGCTAATAATCCGTTAGCTGGTGTAATTGATATCCAAAAATCGAAGGAAAAACAAATGGACCTTATCGACCTATTAAAAGATATGCGTGATGTGCTCGAGGGGTTGCACAAAAATGCATAAGATAGATAAATTGATTAAGAGTCTAAATGATTTCATTGCCAAGGTAGATGATGAAGAGAACATTGAGGACGTTGTTCCTGATTTCCCTGGACTCGATAAATTGCCTGCAATCATAGAGGATTACGAGAGAACCGTTGCTAGATTGCTAAGGGCACAACGCAAGCGTTTTTTAAATGCCTTTAATACATTTGTATCAAAAGATGATAAACAAACGCTAGAAGCCTTCCTTGTGTTTCTCAAAAGTGATCTTTTTGCAGCGGATGAATTTGCAGAGGAGTTCGGAGAGGAAACGGCTGAGTTTTTGCAACTGACCGTCGAGGAATTAGCAAAACTCATGATGGAATCCATTGATAAGGATGTTCCGTTTGAAATCCTATCAAAACGAACAACTAATTGGATCCAAAATTGGTCAAAAGATTTAGCGGAGCTAATGCAATTGAATACGCATAAAGCATTAGAAAACGAATTGCTACAAGCTATTGAGGATGGCGATTCCATAGCGGAAGCAGAATTACGGATGAAAGAAATGCCACAATTTAATCGCAATCGAGCTAGAGCAACGGCAAGAACAGAAATATTAACGGCATCGAGTAGAGCACACTACGAATCATTTAAGCAAAGCCCAGCTGTAAAAGAAAAGAAATGGAAGCATAGTGGGGCGAAGAAAATAAATCCAAGAGCGACACATATGGCCATGGACGGAGTAACTATTCCTGTCGATGACTTTTTTTATGTTGACGGAGAATCAGGATTGTATCCACGAGATCCATCTTTCACTGCTAAAAATCGTGTTCATTGTGGGTGTGTGTTAGGACCTGTGGTTGATGAAGATATATTGGGGTTATCTAAAGATGAAAAAGAAAAGTTAAGACAAGAAGCGCTTGATGAAATGGGTGGGGGTGGTTCGACCAATTCAGAAAATAATGATATAATTAATAATAAAGTTTTTACTTCCATATTAGATATTGATGAATGGGAAGAAAAGGTATCGACCTCATGGTTGGAAAGCCTTACTATTGGTGAACAAAGTGCTATTAATGAATATACTGGTAGTAGTTATAAACAAATAAATGAATATTTACGCACAGGAAAAATTGGACAAATAGATGAAAAAGATTTGCAAGAATCCATTCAAAGTATTTCCGATGGTTTACGGAAATTTGATTTAAAAGAAGATATAATCACTTATAGAGGGATTCCTGAAAACATTTATGATATACCTTTTGAAATGTTGGAGGGTATGGAGTTAAGTGAAAAAGCATTTGTAAGTACCTCGCTAAATAGGGATGTTTCTTTTAATGGAGCTTTTTCGGGAGGGATTGAAATGACATTTCATGTTCCCGCTGGATCAAACGGTGCCTTTATTAATGCTATTAGTAAATTTGATAATGAAAAAGAATTTCTACTTGATAAAGGAACACGTTATACTGTAAAAAGTGCTGTAAAAGAAGGGGGAAAATTAAAAATGATTGTAGAGGTGTTAACTAATGAATAAAAACTCAAAAGTTAGTGGGAAATTTAACGAACCTATAGGTTTAAATGGGGTCAAAGAAAATCCAGATGGAACGTTCACGGGCTATTTTTTTAGGGCGGATGGAGGACCGCATGCTACAAAAGAATATAAAACAAAACAAGATTATTATGATAACTCATTTCAAGATCGACTTGATTTATTAGGAGAACATGCATAAATAGCTCATTGCTTAATTGAAAAAATAAGCGAGGGCTATTTTTTATTCTTTTTTAAGGAAAGAGGAAAAGAAACTATAAGGCAGGACGATTGAAGGAATTAAATAGTTAGGAGGGGAAGAATATTGACATTAAAGCAAAAGTTTATAAAAGAAGCTGGAGATTTTAAACCTAATGTCTTGGTTACTGCAGTTAAATTGCCAACAGGCGCAATTGAAGTTATCACTAACCACCAAGGCCTAAAAGAGAAAGTGGAATATTTAACTAATGCGTATGATGATGAGTTTCGTTTAGAAAGAAATCCAGATGTTAGAATTATTGGCTATATTTTAGCTTAAGGGGGGTTTTTGTGGAATATACACGTTCATTTGGTGAATATTATGAAACATATGAAGGTAAACCTAGAGATATAGCAAAACTAATTAAAGTATTGGACAAAGAAAGTTGTGCAAATCACCTAATACATCGAAAGGGGGTGAACAATAGATGCCTAGAGAATTAATTAATGCAAATATCACTCATGTGTCATATGTAGACAAAGGCGCAAATCAAAAGCAGTTCTTCTTCACTAAATCGGATAAGCAACCCGACTTTCAAAAAGAAGTGAAGCTATTTATTAATAAAGAAGATGAGGAACAACAATTGGTTTATGGTGTTGTCTATGAGCCTAATGTTGAAGATTCACACGGTGACTTTATGACTGCTGATTCCATCGAAAAAGCAGCTCACGGTTTTATCAAAGATGCTCGAAACATTGATACACAACATAATTTTGAATCGGGTGTGGGTGAAGTTGTGGAATCATATATCGCTCCTGCAGACTTTGAACTTGGAGATGAAACTATAACAAAAGGTTCATGGGTGCTTGTTACTAAAGCTAGTGATGAGATTTGGAAAGAGATAAAAAAGGGAGAAATCACTGGTTATTCGATGGCCGGCACTGCTGAAACAATTGAAAAACAGAATAAAAGACAAAATAAGAAGCCTGTTTCTAAGTCTGATGAAGGACAAGACGTGGAAATGAAAGGCTTTTTTGATGTTCTGAAAAGCTTTTTTACTGGTGATAAGGTTCAGAAAGGTGAACTTAGAGATAATTATGAACGTAATCAAAACCGGCGTAATCTTTGGTCTGCATGGGATGGTTTAGAAGAGGTTTTCTTTGGTTCTTTGTGGGATAATCCCACGGTTGGCATAACTGATTTTGAAAGGCTTGAAGAAGGCGTGAAAGAGTTTTTAGATATTCTTCAAGAAATTAAAGAATCAGGAGACATAAAAAAGGCGCTTGAAAATAAACCGGAAACCATTGCAAAAGCCGGTAAGAAAATCTCAACTGCTAACATGAACAAAATTAAAGATGCGCATGCCATGCTAGATGACTTAATAAATCAAGATGAGGAGGAAGATGAAGTGAAAAAAGAGGATATTGAAAAAATGCTTGATGAAAAGCTAAATCCGATTACCAAGCGATTAGATGATATTGAAAAAGAGGACGGTGGAGGGAACGACGATAATCTGGAAGATGATGTAATGAAACAATTTTCGGAAGTGCTTGACCAAAAGTTAGACCCGATTACTAAGCGCCTTGAGACTGTAGAAAAGGCGCGAGGGGTTTCTAATCAAGTGGACACAGAGCCAACCAATGTTCAGAAAAATGAAGGCCCATCTTATATGCGCCACTTTATTTAAGAGGAGGAAAAAATAATGAAAACTAATCAAGAAATTATTAACAAAGAAACAGCCATTGCTTCCATTAAGAAAAATATTGATATTCCAATGGCTGTTAAAGACGCAGAAGCGTTTTTGGTCGATACGATTAATAACGCCTCAACATTGCCGTCTTTATCACCTATTTATCGTGATGTTCCAGCTGGCAATCTCGATGTATTGAGTGTTGGTCGTCGTAAATTGCGCCAAGCTGGGAAGGATGACAAACCGACAGGAACTGATTCTATTGATAACCGCAAGATTCCTTATGCAGTTCGTAAAGTTCGCTGGGATGAATGGTTACAAAATGATGATGTGTTCTATTCGCAGTCAGCACGTGGGGATAACGCTGAACAAAAAGTAATTGACATGATCCAAAGCCAATTTGCTGTAGATTTACAGGATTTAATCTTTAATGGTGATACAGCTGCAACGGAAGATGCGGAATTTCTTGGTATTCTTGATGGCTTTGTAAAGAAAATGAAGCAATCTAATAACAAAACTGATTTGGCTGATCAAAAGCTCACCATTTTGGATTTTGTTAATCACATTCAGGTTCTGCCAGAACGTTATAAGAGCCATACGGATATTACATGGTTCCTTACTCAAGCAACGAATGATAAGCTTGTTTCATTGGTTTCTGAACGTCAAACTGGTTACGGTGATGCCGTGCTTCAAGACGGGAAAATTACTCGCTTGGCTGGATATCCAGTAGAAGTTGTTGCTGAAATGCAGAACGGGTTTGCTGCATTAACTCCAAAAAGCAACCTTAAGCCTGTATTTACTCGTCAATTACGCTACATCCGTACTGCTGACGGAGCGACTGCTGCAGCTAAGGATGCAACGTACCATGTTCTTTATGCTTACTTGGACGCAATTGTTCGTGAAATTCCTGCAGTAGCATGGATGACTGGTGACAATCTCTAAGAAAGGAGTGTTTTCTATGGCCAGTGTACAATATAAAGCGCCTTGGGGTGTCCTGCATATAGGCAAAGGGCGCTTTTTTTATGCCGATGAACCTGTTGAAGTTGATGACTCGGATGAATTGTTATCAAAATTCCAAGATTTAGAGATTGAGAAAGGTGATAACGACCCGACTGATACAGATGACGGCGGCGGAGGATTGGAAGAAACAGAAGAAAATAAGGATCCAGAAAACGAACCTGAAACATTCACCACATCTTCCTTGAAAAAGTTTAATGCTGTAGAGCAAAAGGCTATTATTGAGAATTTGGGTGGTAATGTTGAAGAAACAAACAATGAAGATGAGCGAATCGCTCTAATTCTGCAGTTGCAGGAAGAAAAACCAGAAGAGAGCGATAACTAATGTCTATCACTCCTGAAGATGTAAAGAATTACAGCACCTTTGAATCAGTGAAAAATCGTCCTGAAACGCAGCTCAAAATGGATATTTTAGAAGCGGTAACTTATGTTAACTCAAAAATTGAAAAGCCATTAAAGGAATATGAAAAACTTCCAGACGAATTGGAGATTGCCTTATTAAAAGTGGCTCAATTTTATGCATTGGTTAACGGCGATGAATCCATTGTGAAAGGTTATAAGTCCGAAAAGATTGGGGACTATTCTTATACTCTTTCCGATGGAAGTAGCTTGTCTATGCCAGATGTTTCTGGTTTGCTTAATGCTTTCATGTCTGCAGATGAAAAAAAGACTAATGGTGTGTTTTTGAGGATGAGAGGTATATGAGTTATGAAAAACTATTAACGCATGAATGTGATATTTACCATTTAAAAACCAAGTTTAATGATGATAGCGGTTTTGGTATCCCTGCAGAAGATAGGCAAGAAGAATATTATTACGAAGAAGTTCCAGATGTTAAAGCGACTAAGTGTTATTTTGTTTCTAAAAGCCAATCGATTGTTCAAGGTGAGCCGAACGCAGAAGTTGTAGAAGCATGGCTTGTTCATTTTTTGTTAACCGAAGATATTAGGACGAATAGCAAGGTTATATGGGATAGAGTTGCTTATAAGACCCAAAAACCACGTAAAATAAGAAACCATCATCAAGAAGTCGTGCTGATTAGGAGAGACAATCTATGAGTTTTGAAATTGAAGGCTTACAGGAATTCATTTCAGCAGTCAAAGAAGCGGCTGATGGTGTTTTTGCAGACCAATTAGGGTTATGGCTTGAAGGAATGGGGATGCAGTTTCTTGATCTTATTCAAGATGAGATTATCCGTACAGAAACGGTCGATACTCGAAGGCTATTAAACTCATTTAGCAGAAGCGATGAGGAAAATATGTGGTCCATATCAAGTGATAGATTATCGCTTGAAGTTGGTACCAATGTTAATTATGCAAGCTTTGCTAATGATGGCCATTTCACTGTTGATCCGAACTCTGGTAAGGATAGGCGTTGGGTTCCTGGTCGCTGGAAGGGTGACAGATTCGAATATGACCCGAGTGAAAGAGAAACAGGTATGCTATTAAAAATTCAATGGGTAGATGGATCTGGTTATTGGGATAATGCATTGGCTATTTTTGACAAGATGTTTGAAAAAAGTTTAGACAGATTGCTTCAGAAGTGGCTTGATTCACATTTTTAAGGGGGGTGATTGGTTGAATCCAGAAATAGGTTCTATTATGGGATTCTTTTATAAGGTGTTTCCGGTGAAGATTTACGAATTGGAAGTACCGACAGATTTTGTGGTACCATCCATGTATTTCCCATCCCCACGTGTTTTTGATGGCAATGATAGTAATCAAACATACATGAAAACTTATAACTTATCTATTAAGTTATTTCATCATGATTCAAAACAAGCTTACAGAGAAGCAGAGAATATTGCTGAGAAGATAAATGGTAATCGAAATGTTATACCTCTTTTAGACATTAAAGGATTAGAAACGGGCGATTATATCCGTTTTACAAGGGTAGAGGTAAGAATCGGAGATAGAGGGGTGGCCAACATCATTCTGCATTGGGATAGTCGCTATTATTATCATCAACCAGAGATCCCAGCTATCCAATATCTAGAATTTGAAAGTGGGGTGAAGTAATGAGTGCTGCAAAACAGCAACAGAATAAGCAGGCAGAAGTGAAAAAAGAAACATCCGCCTCTGTCACTTCAACAGCTTACAAGGAACCAGAATTTTCTTTGACTGAATTAAGAAAGCACAGTCGCAAACTATTCGGTGTAAAGCCAGAGGTTTTCGATGGTGCTTTTTTTAATACAAAAAAACACACATCAACAAAACGAGAAGCGGAGAAGTTGATTCAAAGCTATCTTAAAAGGGAGGTAAAGTAATATGAATGGTGGAACATTTACGCCTGGCGTTGAAAAAGTACGTCCCGGCATTTATTTTAATTTTCAGATGAAAGCAAATGAACGAATCTCTACAGGTGATCGTGGTAGAGTAGCCCTCCCTTTAGTCCTTGGGTGGGGAAAATCAAAAGAAATGATTGAAATTAGCGGTGAAAATGATGCAAGAGAACGCCTAGGGGTGGATATATCAGACCCTACCATGGGCTTGCTTCGTGAGGCCAAAAAGAAAAGTGCTACAGTGCTTGTTTATCGTGTGAATGAAGGAGAAAAAGCAACCGCTACATTGGGTGAATCGCAAAAGGTTACTGCTGCTTATGGTGGTATCAAAGGCAATGAGTTGCATGTTGTTGTGGAACCTAACGTGCTCGATGAGACTAAAAAGGATGTAAAAACATTCTTTGGTCTACGTGAAGTTGATAAGCAGGTAGTTTCTTCATTCGACGAATTGCAATCTAATGACTTTGTTGTATTTGAGGGTGCTGGTGTCTTAGAAGATACTGCAGGTACAAATCTAACAGGTGGATCAAATGGAACGATTACGAGTGAAGATTACATTGATTTTATCAGTGCTGCTGAATCAGAGTATTTCGATACTATTGGGTTACCAGTAGATGATGAAGCAATAAAGACTACTTTTGTATCTTTCATTCGCCGTCTGCGCGACGAGCAAGGTGTTAAGGTGCAAGGTGTTTTGCCAAATTATCCAGGGAACTATGAAGGAATTATTAATGTTACCAATGCGGTAGTATTAACAGATCGCGAATTGACTGTTCCGGAAACAGTAGCATGGGTTGCAGGAGCAAGTGCTGGAGCTACTCTGCAACAGTCGCTTACTTTTATGGAGTACGAGGGAGCAGTTGATGTTAAACCACGCTTTGACAACGATCAAATAGAGCAGCGACTTCAAAGAGGAGAATTCTTGTTCACTTTTAATCCGCGAGATAAGAGCGTAACAGTTGAACAAGATATTAACTCGATTACAGGCACAAGCAAGATGCGGAAAAACAAAATTGTACGTATTCTCGATGCGATTAATAACGATATTACTCGCAGTTTAAAAGAAGCTATTAAAAATCGAAAAAATATTGGACAAGATATTCCGGCTAACGGAGATGGAGTACAAATTGTACAAGCAGCAATTTCTATTTACTTGAATGAATTGCAAGAGAACAATATTATTCAGAATTTCGACCCTAGTGAGGACATTATAATCAAGTTGACTTCTGCAGGGGATGGAATTGCTACCCAAATTGGAGTACAACCTGTCGATAGCGCAGAGAAGTTTTATTTTACAGTCGTTGCCGAATAGTCAATTTTTTAAAAAGGAGTGAATCACATGGGATTACGATCTAGAGACGTTATAAGCGGAAAAGAAGGCCGCTTGTTCTTAGAAGGAGAAGAAATGGCTCATATCAAATCATTTGAAGCAAATGTTGAAAAAAATAAAGAAGAAGTGCCAATTATGGGACGCCGTATGATGGGGCATAAAACAAATGGCGCTAGTGGATCAGGAACAATGACTTTGCATAAAGTTACATCTCAAATGGTTAAAATCATGATTAATTATGTGAAAACAGGTGTGGATCCGTATTTTACGTTGCAAGCAGTACTTGATGATAAAACATCCGGAAGAGGTACGGAGCGAGTTACTCTGTATGAAGTAAACTTTGATAGTGCTAAGGTTGCTGGACTTGACGTGGAGGCAGCTGCATTGGAAGAAGAAGTACCATTTACTTTTGAGGATGTTGACTTACCAGAGGAACTGAAGTCTACATTCGATTAATCAAAGAGCGATGCATATCGCTCTTTTTTCTTACTTAATAAAAACTATAAAGGGAGAGATATAAATTGGCTGAAAATCAAGAACAAGTATTAGATTTATCATTCTTTATGCCGGGCAAAGCAGAAGTTGTAGAGGAGGTAAAGGCACCGATTTCTACACGCTTTAAGGATAAGGCAGGAAATTTAATTCCATTTGTTTTTAAACCCATTTCTACTGAAAGAGTAGATGAAATTGAAAAAATGAGTATGAGGAACATTGTACGGAAAAATCGCGTTGTTGGTAAAGAAGTAGATCAATCTAGATTTATGGCTAGGATTGCAGTAGAAACAACTGTGTATCCAAATTTTAAAGCTGAAGAACTACGTAAGGCCTATAAAACGGAAGACCCAGTAGAGGTTGCCAAAAAGGTTCTTCATGTTGCTGGAGAATATTCGGAATGGATTTCAAAAGTGTCAGATGTAAATGGTTTTGACCAGTCTGTTGAAGATTTGGAAGAAACAGCAAAAAACTTATAAGAGATGGGGATAAAGATGCAGTGTTCTTGCATTATGCTTTACATGAATTGCATTACTCTCCGTCTGAATTAGTTGAAATGTACGAGTTGCCAAGGGAGTTCAAGGCATTTATGTACGGATCCATTTCTTTGCACTTGGAAGAGCGAGCGAAAGAAGCCGGAAAGAATAAACAATAAGAAAGGGGTGACTATGGAATGGCGAAGTTAACGGCTCGTTTTGATATGCAAGATAAGATATCCAAAAAGTTGAGAGCATTACAAGGAAATTTGGAAGGCATTGAAAAGTATAGGCGAAGTTTAGAAAAGCCAATGATTCTAAAAGCGAGAGATGAAGCAACAAAGAAGATGAAAAGCATAACCTCTTATGCTGATAAGCATATGGTGAAAAAGCGGTCCATTACTATTGAAATGGCAGATAAATTTACTAAACCTGCTAAAGGTATAAATAGATATCTGGAACGTAGAATGCCTAAAAGTTGGGCAATTGCAATCGAAGCGAAAAACAAAACAAAGACTGTTATGGAGAATGTGAAACGGTATTTAAACCGACATTTAGCTAAGCCAAGATATCTTCTTGTTGAAGCGAGAGACAGGGCTACTAGTGTAATTCATCGTATTTCAAACTATGCACGTCGTTCTTTGGGAAAAGGCTATAACTATTCTGTCCGCGCTATTGACATTGCGAGCAAAACGGTCGGGCGTATCGCTGCATATACACGGACAGCTTTGCCTGCATATCGAAATTTCACCATTAGAGCAATAGATCGGGCTACTAATGTTATAGGCTCTGTTAAAAATGCTTTATTTTCTATTCCGTCTATGATAACTGTTGGTATCTCGATGCTCGGTGGAAAACAATTCTTAGATTCCACATTAGGAGCCGCAGCAAGGATGGAACTTTCTCAAGTACAGGTTACAAGTCTTTTTGGTAAGAATCAAAAAGCAGCGAAAGAGTTTTTTGGTTTTCTAAACAATGCTGGTGCAAATTCCATGTTTAGTCAAGAAGATTTTTTTGGATCCGGGAGAGCGTTCGTTCCGTTAACAAAGAACTTAAAAGAATTGAAATATGCTGTTGATATTACAGAAAGGTTAGCTGCGTCTAACCCGGCAGAAGGAATGGAAGGTGCTTCTTTCTCTATACGTGAAGCTTTATCAGGAGATATAGTGAGTTTGGCTGAGAGGTTTAACTTACCAAAAACTATGCTTAAATCAATAAAAAATGCTCCATCTCTACAGAAAAAATTAGAGGCGGTTGACAAAGTTATAACCAATATGGGATATAGTCAGGAGTACTTGGAAAAAGTTAATGGAACTGGTTATGTGCGTTGGCAAAAATTGCTTGATACAACAAAATTGAAGTTCACAGAATTTGGAAAAGAAGGGTTAGCTGCCGCCAAGCCTTTAATTGAAAATTTGAATCGTATTGTTGAAGGAAAAGGTTTTGAACAATTTGGTCAATTTATAAGTGATGGAATTACTTGGAGTGTAAAAAAAGCTAATAATTCTCTTGAAAAACTTGAAAAATATTTTAAAAATCCTGATTTTAAAAAGCTCGACTTTGTAGGAAAAGTTAAATTCATCATGGATGATTTAGGTGCATGGTGGGATAAAACAGGGCGTACATGGTTAGCAGATGTAAGCAAAGATGTTGGCGCTGCGATCTTTGATGGGATGGTTTGGGGCATTAAAGAAGGAATAAAAGGCATTGGTTCCATGTGGGCGGATGCGTTTAAAAACCCAAGTTTGGAAGGTTTTGCTGGCGCAGGTATAGCAACAGTGATTGCGGCATCAATTGCTTCTTTGGTCCTTACGCCATTAATGACTGGTATTAAAGGTGTTGGAAAGGTAGCAGGCGGCATTTGGAAAACTGGTAAAAAAGTATCTGGGTGGTTTAAGAAAGGTAAAGGACCAAAACCTCCATCAAGTAGTGGAAGATTGAAAAAAGCAGCAACATCAAGGAAGAAGCCTGTTTATACTCAACCATGGTTTGAGAAAGGGAAGAAGCCTGAATTAAATAGACCTAATAAGAAACCTTCTGTATTCTCCAAAATACCTAAAGGGTTCGGAAAAGGTGCTTCTAATATAGCTAGATTTGGAAAGAAAATTCCTGTACTAGGGGCGGTTTTAGGAGGTCTATCCATTTTAACGGCTCCTAAAGGAAAGAAAGCGGAAGCTGCTGGTGGATTAGGTGGTGGACTTGGCGGTGCGGCTACAGGTGCTGCAATCGGGTCTGTTGTTCCAGGAGTCGGTACGGCAATTGGAGGAGTTCTCGGTGGTGTTGCTGGTTCATTTGGTGGAGAAGCACTAGGTGGTTGGCTCGGTGATAACTGGGATACTATTAAAACAAAAGCTGGAGAAGCAGCGGAATCTGTTGGAATTTCATTTAATAAAACAAAAGAAAAAATAGCTAGCACTTTGTTTAGTGGAGATTGGTGGAGTGAGAAATGGGAAGGTGTTAAGGGCTGGACAGCGGAAAAATGGACCAATGCTAATGAAACATGGAATATAGTTAAAGAAACCATTTCAAGTACTATATTTAATGGCGATTGGTGGTCTGAAAAATGGAATGGCGTAAAAGAGACCGCCACCTCAACCATTTTTAGTGCTAGTTGGTGGGCAGAACAAGCGGGCTACGTCTACGGTTACTTAGAATCGACCCTATTTAGCGGTGACTGGTGGTCGGAGAAATGGCAGGCAGTTAAAGAATTGACTGCTGGTACTATGTTTAGTGGTGAGTGGTGGCAAGGTAAATGGGAGTCAGTTAAAACATGGACGGCTGAAAAGTGGGATTCTGCTGTTTCTATTTGGAACTCCGTCAAGAACAAGTTTTCCGAAACGGTTTTTAGTAGCGACTGGTGGCTTAGTAAATGGGAATCCGTAAAAGGATGGACACAAACCAAATGGGACTCTGCTCAAGTCGTTTGGAGTTCAGTTAAAACAAAAATGAAAGACACCCTATTTAGTAGTGAATGGTGGAAAGGTAAGTGGCAATCAGTTAAGGATTGGACGAGTAATAAATGGGATACATTCACAACTGTTTGGAATGCCGCGAAGAATAAAATAAGCGAAACTCTATTTAGTAAGGACTGGTGGAGTGGAAAGTGGAACACTGTTAAAGGTTGGGCTGCAAATGCTTGGGGAGATATTAAGGGCATGGCTAACGACTTGGGTGAGTCCTTTAATAAAGGACGCCAAAAAGCAAATCCTAAAACCGTTAGTAATCACAGGACTCGCACTACTTCGGTCAGGATGAAACAAGCACCTGAATATGCAAACGGTGGATACATTAATAGACCTCATCTTGGTTTAGTCGGTGAAGCTGGTCCAGAAATGATTATTCCATTATCTCCAAATAGAAGAGATCGAGCAATGGATTTGTACAATCAAACGGGAAAAATGCTGGGTGTTCGTCCATATGCAAATGGAGGTCAAGTTGGCGTTTCGGTGAAAACTCCTGACTCTCAAAGGCTTCAGGCTTCTGTCAATGTTGACTCTGTTTCTGTTCATGGAATGGACAAAGAAGCTAAATTGTACGGTGAATCATTCACCAATGCAGTTGCTACAGGAATAAACGGCAACGTTGTTCCTATCAGCACTTGGAAGAAAAATAATATAGAAACCCCAATGCAAGGCGTGATTAAACAAGCTGTTGGCTATGGCGCTAACACCGTCACGTCATTTTCTGCTGGTCAAAATGCGACACCAACCAATACAACAGCTTATCTAAACAGACAGGTGAAAACTCCTTTTAAAGTAATAGAAGGTGGAGCTTCGCAATGGGGAACAGGTACAGTTGCTGGGTTTAGAGCTGGTCAAAATGCAACACAAACTGGAACAAAACCCTATTTAATCACTAATGTTCATACTCCTTTTAATGAAACAAAAGCAAAAGGAAGTAGTTGGGGCTCAGGTACAGCAGCTGAATTTATATCTGGCATAAGGTCAAAAGGCGGACAAGTTAGAGAAGCTGCAAAGTATTTAGCCAAACAAGTAGAAAGAACATTTAAACAAGAGTTAGGTATCCATTCTCCTTCAAGGGTTATGGAAAGACTAGGTGAATTTACTTCCCTTGGTATTGTAAAAGGGCTAGGAGCTGTTGACGTCAAGAAGTTTGCCGAAAAACAGGCAGGATCTCTTGCTGCGGCATTTGCTGGAATGGGGTCTATTGGTGGAAACATTAGTGAGTGGATTCAAGCAGCTATGATGATTACAGGTGTTCCGTCGTCTTGGCTTGCACCATTAAGCGTTATCGCCAAGAAGGAATCTGGTGGTAATCCAAAGGCGCAAAATAACTGGGATATTAATGCAAAGCGCGGTATACCTTCGAAGGGCCTTATGCAAACAATAGGACCAACCTTCAACGCGTTTAAGGGGAAAGGATTAAACGATATTTTTAACCCTGTCCATAACGCTGTAGCTGCAATAAACTACATTAAAAGCAGATACGGTAACGTATTTAATGTTCCTGGGATAAAATCTATGGCTTCCGGTGGTGCTTATCGTGGTTATTGGAAAGGAACAAAAGGACCTTTGAGAAGTGCAGAAACAGCTTGGGTAGGTGAACGTGGTCCTGAGCTTGTTAATTTACCAAGAGGTTCAGAAGTTCTATCGCATAGAGAAAGCAAACGAGTGGCATCTAATCAAGTATCAGCTGCTATTGGAACAAGAAGTAAAAATTCCACGTCAGCTGGTAGAATTCGGGATATCATTATTCAAATTACTGGTGACAATCATTTTAATGGTGATTCCGACATGGATAAATTAACAAGTAAAGTTAAACGAGTCATCGAGGAATTACTTGATGAAGAATACAATGAGGGGGGAGAACTGGTAGTTTATGACTAAAAGTATTTATGAAATATGGATATCAACAGCTGATAATAAGGATAGGTTAAGATTACCAGTACTTCCGTCATCTCTTTCTTTATCTATTGGAAATAAAAATGAAGCCATTGATATATCTAATTTAGGTGAGGTAACTGTCATTCAGGATCCTGCGCCTAAAAAGATTCAATTGTCATCATTTTTTCCTAAGCACCAAACACCAATAGTAGAATATAACATCTTCCCAACTCCTTGGGAAAACGTTCAAACAATTGATAGATGGCAAAAGTCAAAGAAACCACTTCGTTTAGTAGTGACCAAGACGAAAATTAACGTTCCGGTATCTATTGAAAACTTTAATTACCGAGAAGAAGGCGGATCGGTCGAGGACATCTATTATGATCTTACTTTAAAAGAATATAAGTTTGTATCTGTTCGAAAAATTAAAGTCAAAGTACCGAAGAAGCCAAAAAGACCTAATCCAAGGCCTAAACCAAGAAGCCATACTGTTAGGCGTGGAGATACCTTGTGGGATTTATCTAGAAAATATTATGGTAACAGCCTAAAGTGGCGAAAGATATGGAATGCTAATAAATCCATGATGGTGAAACGGGATAAAAGGAACCTTAGACAACCAGGCCACTGGATTTATCCCGGCCAACGGCTACGCATTCCTTGATAAATCCTTGTAAAGAAGGTGTTTATGTTGTGATTGAACTATTTTTAGTGAAAACAGGGGAAATGGTAGAAATACCTACTCAATCCATTACGTGGTCTGGTCAAAGGTATAAAGCAGCAAGAAAAATAATGGCCAGCATTCTTTATACAGATAAAGGCGGTTTACAATATACAGAAATTGAAGAAGGAAATACGGTTCTTTTTAAATGGAAAGGAAAAGAATTATTTCGAGGAACTGTTTTTAGCAAGAACAAATCCAAAAGTGGACTATTAAATTTAGTGGCATATGATATGTTGCAGTATTTACTGGTTAATAAAGATGTGTATGTATTCAATAATCGACGTGCAGATCAAATTATTAGCCGTATTTGTCGCGACTTTCAAATACCATATCGTGTGGTTTCAAATACAGGAGTAGTTTTAAACGAGGTTCATACAAATGAAACGACATTGTATGATATTGCTTTAAGAGCTTTAGTTAATACTGAAAAGCAAAGCGGAAAACGGTATAATCTCTATTCCGAGAAAGGAAAACTTATACTAAGTGAACAAAAAATTTCTAGTAATCAATGGGTATTGGAAACAGGGGTAAACTTAATTGATTATAATTATGCTACTTCTATTGAGGAAACAGCTACCCAAGTTAAATTGGTTAGTGGAGATGATAATAGAACTATTTCCGTGACTGTATCAGATAAAAGTGGTCGTAAAAAATTTGGGGTGCTGCAGCATTTTGAAAGAGTTACGGACAAAATCAATCGAGCGCAGTTAAATACTCGAGCCGGTAGCCTTCTTAATGAGAAAAAGGGTATTCAAAAGAATCTAGAAGTTACTGCAATAGGAATACCTGAAATAATCAGTGGACAGCCAATTTATGTAGTAGAAAATGAAATAGGTGTGAAGGGTACTCGTTTTGTTGATACTGACACACATTATTTTAAAGGTGATTATCACGATATGAAATTGAAATTAATTCAAAGAAATACAAGGGCGGTATTGTGATGAGTATAGGGCAAACGATTAAAAAGATGGCAAAAGAAGCTGTAGATGCAAGTAAACCATTGCAATTCGTTGAAGGTGTTATTCATTCTACATCACCAGTTCAATTACGTTTGAAGCAAAATGATAAATTAATTATTCCTAGCGATTTTATTCATGTCGCTCGACATCTAACCCAGCATACAAGAACTGCAACAATATCGACAGGAAGTGTAGGAGAAAAAATGACCTTAGCGGGAGATCCTGAACATGCGCACAACATTCATTCAGTTACACTTAACCATGCAACGATTCAGTTCTCCAATGCTTTGCAAACAGGTGATAAGGTGATGGTTGCTGTTATTCAAGGAGGGCAATCATTTTTTATTATTGATAAATTCTAGGTGGTGAAAAAATGCTGTCACCAGAACTTGATTTTGAAGATTTTACAGAAGATGAATTGAAAGAGGAGACATCACGTACTTATCGTATTGATTTTGAAAAAGGGGAAGTAACGAATGAAATAATATATGGATTAGAAGCTATACAACAATACATTTATATGGCCTTACGTACTCCTAGATTTGCACACTCTATCTATTCAGATGAGATTGGTTCAGAAATAGATGAATTGCTATCAGATAAAGAAGTCAGCGTTGATTTCATTGAAATGGAGATTCCTAGACTTGTAGAAGAAGCGCTCATCTATGATGAACGAATAAATAGTGTTGGAGATTTTGAACTAAAAAGAATCGGAGAAGGAATACATGTTAAATTTACAGTTACCTCCATCGATGGAGAAATAGAAGTAGAGGAGGTGCTTTAGTTTGGAAGAAGAACAAAGCTATGAAGCTATACTAGAGCGCATGCTTGAACGTGTTCCTGCTGATATAGATAAGCGCGAAAATAGTGTGATATGGAATGCTCTTGCTCCTGCAGCAGCTGAACTTGCGATGAGTTATATTTGGATGAATCAAATACCAA
The DNA here is from genome assembly GCF_009917385.1 of Roseburia sp. 1XD42-34. Lineage (GTDB taxonomy): Bacteria > Bacillota > Bacilli > Bacillales > Amphibacillaceae > Virgibacillus. Next base: position 189,620 of record NZ_QWLJ01000006.1, read on the forward strand.
CTTTAGCATTTTTAGATACTGCAGAAGGAGAATATCTCGAAAGACGTACAGCGGAATTTGGGATTAATAGAAAGCGAGCAACAGCAGCAGTAAAAAGAGGGTTCTTCTATGGAGAAAACGACACGCCTTTTGAAATACCAATAGGAAGTCGTTTTTTTATTGATGATTTGCACTATATGGCAACAGAAAGGATATCTGCAGGGCAATTTTCATTAACTTGTGAAGAATTGGGAGTGAAAGGAAACCTACCGAGTGGTGCTCTTTTATCATTAAACACTATTCCTGGGTTAGAGCGTGCCATCATGACAGACATCATTGCAGCTGGTGAAGATGAAGAATCCGATGAATCATTAAGAACGCGTCATTATCAAATGGTTAATGAACCTGCATTTGGTGGGAATATAGCTGATTACCGTCATAAAATTAATTCAATAACAGGAGTCGGTGGAACGAAAGTTTTCCCTACTTGGAATGGTGGTGGTACAGTAAAATGCGTGTTTATTGGTGCAGATTACTTAAAGCCATCAAAAGAACTGGTCTCATCTATTCAGGAAACTATGGATCCAGAAGTAAATAAAGGACAAGGAATAGGTGTTGCTCCAATTGGGCATGTAGTGACCATTGAGGCAGTAGAAGAGACTCCAATAGAAATTCAAGCTTCTTTGGCGCTAGAACGTGGTGTGTCAGTGCGAAGTGTAGAAGATAACATCAAAGAAATTTGCGAGAAATATATGAATGATTTACGAAAAACATGGGAGAATGAACCAAATTTAGTAGTTAGGACAAGCCAAATTGAAGCAAGAATATTAAATGTATCAGGTGTGCTAGATGTTTCAGATACACTTTTAAATGGACAGGATGCGAATATTGAGATTGTATCTGTGAATATTCCAATGCTAGAAGGGGTGTTTCTATATGAATCGACTTCTTAGCCGTCTTCCTGATCTATTACATGGTATTCGAGAGTTCCAGGCATTAACTGAAACAGAAAAATTTGAGTTTAATCAACTAGCTGAGAACATAGATAAAACATTAGATGATCAGTTTATTGAGACAGCTACATTAAAAGCCATTGAGCGTCGGGAGAAAATGCTTAACATTATTGCGGACCCATCTACCGAATCATTAGAGAATAGAAGAATAAGAATATTGAATCGCTATCAAACAAAGCCACCATTTACAAAACGCTATTTACAGCAACAATTAGATACTTTACTTGGAGTCGGAAGGTCGCATGTAACCGTTAATCCAGAGGAGTTTATTTTAACTGTAACAACTAGCATTGACGATGCTTTTCTGTTTCGGGAAATGGAGTATACGATAAATACCGTTAAACCAGCTAATATACTTTATCAACAAGAAACTTCAATTATAGAACTGTTATTAATAAAAGAAACAGGTAAAAAACAAGTTTTAACTCGAAATACAAGGCTTGGAACAACATGGAAATTAGGCAGTACCCCATGGGCTGATAGGGAAAATGAGGTGGTCATTTTTGATTAAGCAACCTTTTATAAACGATGTAGCAAGATATATTGAACAACAAATAACAAGTGTCAGACTAAATAACTCGTATATAATCAATAGTTTTGTTGTTAAAGAAGTACAGGGCTGTTGTGTATCCATGGAAATATTAGTGAAACATGGAAGTATTGACACGATTACGATAATTGATCTTTTGAATGAAGATGGTGAAGTTATAAGTACAAATGACGTAGTTGTACCGATTACTTCAGATACCGTCATACTACAATCATTTGAAGTGAGGGAGGGGTAGAATTGGTTTTTGACAAAAAGTCATGGGAATTTGATGATGTTGTTACTGAGGATGATGCAAATCGATGGGAAAGCGGTATTGATGATGCACATAAAACAATAGGAGAGCACGCTGACAACAAAGAAAACCCACATGGGGTAACGAAGAATCAAGTAGGACTTGGGAATGTTGATAATTATGGAACATCTACTCAGTCACAAGCAGAAACTGGTAGCCATAATCACAGTTTCATGACACCATTACGTACAAAACAAGCTATTGACAAGCTAGCTCCTACTCCTTCAAAAGCAGATATAGGACTTGGAGATGTTGATAATATAAAACAAGCATCGAAAGTTGAATTTGATTCTCATGTCAACAATACTAGTAATCCTCACAATGTAACCAAAGAACAAGTAGGCTTAAGCAATGTTGATAACGTAAAGCAAATGCCATTGAGGACGACAAGATTTAATGGCGTAGATTTAAATAATTTTAAAGACCCTGGCGTATATGCTCTTGGAGAAAATATTGAAAACTCTCCTTCTAGATATTGCACTTTAACCGTTTTTACTTCTTATTCTGATAGGATAGTACAAATGATAACTGATGCGGGAGGTAACGAAATATTTTATAGATCTTGGAAGTCTACTGTTTGGTCCAATTGGCTTACAATTGCTTCGACTGACAAAGTGACGAGTGAATTTATAAATATTATTGAATATAGAGATGGCTCCATACCTCCAAATATGTATCCTAAAGGAATTACTATTTTTGAGTTTTCAGATGGATTAAATAATGGATTCCCTGTTGGTTATGGTACAGTAACAACAATAAAGAATCACAATACTAGGGCTTTCCAAATATGCCATGGAAAAGATATTGGTTTATATACTAGAGGTGTAGATACTCAAGGAGATAGATTTTTAGATTGGGTAAAGATAGAAACAGAAAGAGGTTCTGAAATAAAAATAGACGCATTGCAAGTATGGATAGAAAGTTTTGGTATAGGCTCTAATGCTCGATCTGCAAATTTTGATACTGTTAATAAAACAGGATTTTATGGTTTTACAGGTGGAACAAAGCCATTTAGTACAGGCAAGGCATTTTATGGTTATCACTTTCAAAGAAGTAGTGATTATGCTTCACAATTTGCGATAACTAGTGATGGATATAGAGCTTTCTATAGGGGGAAAACAACTAGTGGTTGGAATAAATGGCATGAGATTGTTACCAAAGAAGGACTGCAAGAAATTGAGTATGAATTAGAAGAAGCAAATACGATCATAAATGGTGGCTTGAAACTATCCGATGGGATTTTTGAAGGTGGGCTTGAGCCATCTTTTGCAACAGCTAATTATATAGGTTTATCAAGTGGAAATGCGATTATAGGTGGTCTCCCTTATTATTACGAAGAAAATAATATTAGTCACGATGTATCAGGAGTAAGAGATGGCAAAATGTATAGATATGTTGTCCAGTTGGATTTGATGACAGGCAATATTAAGGTAGTGAAAAAAGAAGAACACGGCAAATACCCTCCCCTAATTAGGAATACGGAGGTATATGAATTGTCAATAGCTACTGTTGAGTCGGATCCGGATCGATATATGGCATACAAAATCACAGACACAAGACAGGATGAAACTGTGTGCGGATTTGTAAAACCATTAAATAAAAATTCACCAGTAGCACCGCAGGAATAATGTTTGATGAGGGGGTGTAAACATGGCTCAAAATAAGTTAACGCCTATACGAATACTATCACAATACTTAAATTTGCTAGGAGAAATCGATAACTATGAATCTTTGCAATATCCACGCTCTTTCCATTCGTTTGTTAGTAGAGAACAGGGAACTAGATCTGGAACGATATAAATTATATGCTGACAAAATAAGGAATTGGTTAAACGAGGATTTGTCTCCAACAGTAAGAGAGGGGTTAAAGTACAAATTGGATTCTTTAGAAAGTCTAAAGGAAGAAATCGATAGCGAAATAAATAATTTAAAGATGGATATTGAATAGGGTGAATTTATCTTAAACAAGTTAAGTGAATAATTTTATAAAATCTCAAAGCATCTCAAACGAGGTGCTTTTTTATGTCTTATGCAGGGAGGTAAACATGACAGTAGAACTTGGCATTGTAGTAGCTATTTTAGGGCTTGTGGTAAGTTATTTAGGCTATCAGCTAAACAAGTCCAAATCAATTAAAACTGATACAAGAGATACTGCAGAAGTTCGTTCAGAACTTGGGTATATACGCAAAGGAGTTGATGATATAAGAATAGATTTAAAAGCCAACGAGAAAAACATTGCTCATTTATCAGAAAGAGTTACCAGAGTAGAAGAAAGTAGCAAGCAGGCTCATAAAAGAATTGACAATATGGAGAGTTAAGCGTCTAGTCCAAACGGGCAAGTCGTTTTTTTAATATTTTATACCAAGGAGGATTTTTCTATGAAAATCAATTGGAAAGTAAGATTACAAAAAAAATCATTTTGGATTGCGTTAGTATCTGCAGTTATTCTATTGGCTCAAATTGTGGGTGAGTGGTTTGGTTATACTCTTGCTGCAGACTTAATTAACGCAGAAGCAACCAAGTTTATTAATGCTGTATTTGGCGTGTTGGTTATTTTAGGTATTGTAAATGATCCTACTACCAAAGGATTAAGCGATAGTAAGCAAGCTAGGCACTACAAAAAGCCTAGAGACGATGCTTAATAAGGTAAACAAACGTTGATTAAGGCGCTCATACGGGTGCCTTTTTTATATTACAGAAAATAAAAGGAGAGGTTTAATAATGGCAAAAGTAGCTATTGACGCAGGACATGGAATGCATACACCGGGGAAAAGAAGCCCAGCTGACGAAAGAGAATGGTCATTTAATAATAAAGTAGTAACTGCAGCTGTAAGATATTTAAAAGAATATGGCATCAA
>NZ_QWLJ01000063.1 GCF_009917385.1 Roseburia sp. 1XD42-34
AGAGGACATACGATTCCACCATTTGTACAGATTATCCTTTAAATTGTGTTCAAAACTTTCAACAGATTGTTCATCTATTCCATATGTTCCCCGATTTGCTTTTACTCGCTCAAATGCCATCATTACTGCACTCTTTGAGATACGAAACGGTTTTGTTTCTTGCATAAGTTCCTCCTCCTTTCAAAGTTGACTTATCCTTGAAACAGAATAATTCGGGTTCTTCGCTCCACTTCCATTAGAGAAGCTTCTTCACTACTACAACCCAATCTGCCCCTATGAGTACATCAGTACTCTTTTCTTGTGGGTCTTCCACTTGAAATACTCCCTTCACATCAGCCCGTAGGTTCCCACGTTCCGTACAAACGCCTGTGTTATGTTCATGCCACCTCTATGCCGCCCACCACTTAGACAGTAAACAGGTTTCCTCTAAGCTTATCCCAGATTAACGACTACCCCCTGGTTTTGATGGAGTCTCTACGCTTTCGACATTTCCGTAAGTGGTTTACATGCTCGTTCATCTCCATAACACGCACTTGACAGTTCTAAACTGCCTTTTCCTTAACGCTCAACACCATAGCTTTTGACTACAGCACCTTAAGGTAGTTTGAAATCTCCACCTGTATGGCGATTCCAACGGGCTCTCCGTCATCATTTGTACAGCACAGCTGCTTTGAGTAGTCTCGCTACTCACGCACACTTTCGTGGCGCACAGTCATCTGCATAACGCACGAACCGGTGTCCTCGTTTCTCCAGTAATTGGTCTAGCTCATTTAAATAAACATTACTGAGTAACGGAGACAGATTCCTTTCAAACAGATTGGATACACCATTTTGATTGTTCTTCTCACCATGAAAGGCACTATGCACTTCGACATACCCTTTATGTTCCACACTATCTCTCTGTCGATAGCCAGTTTCTCCTGTTTTCTGCAGTTCTCGCACCTCCTAGACTTTTCAAAATTACTATTGTTCGGCCCTTCATGTTTTGACCCTTTCACACTACTACGACCTCTGCTGAATTCTTGTGATTCACCAAGATGTCACCACCTTGGTTGTGTCGGCTCGTTATCATTCAACTCACACGTCACCCTCACAAGACCTCCCCCGGTAAGAACCAAAACTTTCCTCCCACGTAACCGCTAGATTTACTGTATAGATTTCGGGCAGTATTGGACTTTGTCTTGTTATGCAGACTTATCCGACCTAAGCCAGCCTTCTATCTAATTTCTGTTCGTCAGTTCAGGAGTTTGCGTCCGGCTTCCTTCATCCACTACCTCACGATAGCCACCTTGCCTTTCGCTAACAGTTCCTACTGCCAAGCCTGTAGTGGGCTTTCACCACCAAGTTTTCGTCCATGCAGAGCACACGTAAACGAGGTAACTAGGAAAAATAGTTACCTCGTTATTTTTATTTTAGAGACTGTTAAGAAAAGGGTAAGTAGTAGGAATTCAGATCGGCTCTATAACATAATGGAGTATGGGCATTGATGGGTTCTACCATTCAATAATTTTGACCATGCTTCCGCAATAGTCTTTCAGCCACGTTCCCTACCTTGATACTTGTTTACAAAATTGAATCCAGAAAGTATGATTATTGTTTTCAGAGCTTGTTTAGTTATCCCCAACACGGCGACTAATAGTATATTTAAAACAGAACTGCTAACTTGATTGGTACAACATTTTGCTATTTACTGTTTAAGTTAGCTACCACAGGCTTATTGACTATGGTTTCTTATCTTATCCAAAAAACGATACAGACTATGGCATCAATTTTTTAGTGTGCATTTATATGATCTTTCGTTAAGCTACATAATTAATAAACCACTTAGCGGTATTAGAAGCTTTTCTAATATTTTTTTCCTCAATTGGAAAATATATTTTTCACTATAACCCAATTCTATAGAAGTAGCTACAGCAGACTTCTCTTGGAAGTACCGTAAATGAATAAAATCATACTCTGTTTGATTTAATTGTTCTAATGATTTTTCAATAGAATCAAGAGTCATTTTCTTTTGGATAAGTTCTTCATAGATAACCAATGCTTTTAAAGAGGATAGCCGATCGATTGATTCTTGAGAATCAGATTGCTTGTTTAATTTGAACTGCACCCCATCATCATCACATTGGTAATTCACCTGAAATCCTGGAATTAAATACTCCAATTGCTCTTGGAGGATGCCTATTGCAGTTTTATAATGTTTATAATTTTTTAAATAGTTTTCTATTAACTTATACTTTACCTTTTCCTCTTTCATTTCTTCTATTAACATCATAACCCTCCTGTGTTTTTAGTACTATATTAAAATTATATCACACCAAAAGGAACATATGTTCCTTTTGGTGTGTGGATGTTACTTTTTATTTTTTAAATTCACATGAAAAATATTATGTTAAAATTATAAATATGAGGGCTTAATTGCACTTTTAAAGGAAAAAAGGAGGGTACGTATTTGATTGCAAAATTCAATATAACCGATAAAGATTTAATTGCTCAACAAAAAAATGCTATAAAGAATACTAAGTTCCATAGAAAATCTAGAATCATGCAATTAGTTATATCATTTTTAGGGATTGTACTCATGTTAATCATTATCAATGCTACAATACCAAGTATAATTTTCTGTCTGTTTTTATATTTCATTCTCACCCCTTTTATATGGTGGTCATATGAGTATTTGTATATACGTCGTTATAAAAGGGACATTCTTAGACACAACAAAAATAAAATAGGTTCCTTTATATTAAACTTACCTGAAGAAAAACTTGTTAAAGAATCGTAGCATTTAACTGAAAAAATTAAATGGAGTGAATTAAATCGGTTTAAAGAAGATGAGGAGCGTTATTTCTTATATTTCGCCGACTTAAATGCGATTACAATCAAGAAAGAACCTGATAATATGAATGAACAAGAAATTAAGGAACATCAAACATTTTTAAAAAGAAAGGTGAAAAAATTAAAGGACAGTTACAATCCTCTCCACTGGAATTGAAAAATAAAGGCGTTCATGACTTTCATATTCGTATTCAAACAGAGCTTATGCATCAATTGGCCATGGAGATGGAAGAGAGTGAAGAATTAATCACATCCACTAAAATTGCAATAACCAGATTGCTTGACGACCATCTAGCTACAATGAAAGAATTAAGAAATACATACAGAAATAGAGTCGGTTCAGGGAAATACGATAAATTAAACATTGCTCATGTCGATGAAGTTTTTCGGGAACTAGTGGATGTTGAGAGTGATGGTACCCCATTATTAATTGATATAAATAAATTCGAACACCTTCTAGAAAAACTGCGAAAAAACCAATATGATACGGGAGATATAGCTTATAACATGAAAAAAATGAGTAAAGATTTTAAACAAATCGATCAAATACTTGCCCAATGGCTGCAAATACGTCAATAAGAGGTGGTGTGGTAATGAGTAGTATGAGTGATTGGTGGAAAGATTATCTGGAAACCAATGCACAAAAAGAAGCGTTAAAGAAACAAATCAAACAGGATTTACAAGAAAATGTAGATTTTACAAGGTTATACTTAGAGCATAGTTACGCTGTTTGGTCTCTTTCCCAAAAACATCAGAATATTTTAAGCAAAATCAATTAATATTTTGATGGAAAAGCAAGTCATGCCTTGACGAATCGCTTTATAGAAAATATAATTCAGCTAAATGAAATGGACCAGGTTTACAAGGAAAACTATGAAAATATTCAACTGAAACATGGGTTTTGGTGAAGGTTGCCAGGGTGTGACCTTAAACGAATCGGGTATTTAGGTGCCGTTTTCTCCCACTTAGACCTTTTGTATTAACTCAAGGATCTTGAAGTGGGAGTCTTACGGCACCTTACATGAGGTTTAAAATTTATTTTTTTTCATTTTGCATGAAACTATTATGTTAAAATTATAAATCTGAGAGTTTAATTGCACTTTCACAGGAAAAAGGGAGGGTACGTATTTGATTGCAAAATTCAATATAACCGATAAAGATTTAATTGCTCAGCAAAAAAATGCTATAAAGACCACTAAATTCCATAGAAAATCTAGAATTATGCAATTAGTTATATCATTTTTAGGGATCGTACTCATGTTAATCATTATCAACGCTACAATACCAAGTATAATTTTCTGTCTGTTTTTATATTTCATTCTCACCCCTTTTATATGGCGGTCATATGAGTATTTATACATACGTCGTTATAAAAGGGACATTCTTAGACACAACAAAAATAAAATAGGTTCCTTTACATTAAACTTATCTGAAGAAAAACTAGTTAAAGAATCGCAACATTTAACTGAAAAAATTCAATGGAACGAATTAAATCGGTTTAAAGAAGATCAGGAGCGTTATTTCTTATATTTCACCGACTTAAATGCGATTACAATCAAGAAAGAACCTGACAATATGAATGAACAAGAAATCAAGGAATATCAAGCATTTATAAAAAGAAAAGTTGAAAAAAAGGAAATAATATAGCTCCACCATTGGTAGAGCTATTGTTTATTTAAAATTGGCCATCATCTATATCGTCTTGCTCTCCAATCAATAATGCAATGATAATACTAGCAGCCAAGGCAGTCATTGCAGGAACGCCATAAGTAACAGCTAAGCTAATTACAAATATTATACCTAAAGTTAACCCTGCAGCTTTCGCTATATCTGTACTAAAACTTTCACTTGCATCAGTCAGGTCAATATCGACTGTAAAGATCACTGTAACAGCAAGTTGAACATTCCCTCCACCGTCTACTGGGATTTCTTCTTTAAAAGCAGTTACTCGGAGTTCTGCGCTACTCCCCGCTCCCTTTAAAGTCATCTGGATGGCGCCAGCGCCAATAGAAGTCGCCATATTGTCTATAAAATCTTCATAAAACCCAAGTCGATTTTGAGTAAATTGTGCAATGTTTTCTCCCAGCAGACTCTCAAGGCTTCCACTTACCCCATCAGGCGTGATTTGAAGTGTAGTTGTTGTTCCTCCTTCTGTAGGAGGGTTTAGCTGCTCACTGAACTCCACATCGACAGTTACAATATTGCCGATATTAAATGCTCTATGAGTCGAACTAAAATTAATATTCGTTGCGAATAGTTCAGGGCTGAACTCTTGCAATCCCGGTATATTTTTCCCTATCTCTATAAACGCATCGTGTTTTGCTCGATATTCTTTACTAACTTCCGAAGCATCAGGAGGATTTACAGCCGCAACTCCAGGATCTCTGCCAGAATAGTCATTTTTGTCAATACCAAGCATTCCAGGGCCTCCCAGACCAATTGTGGTTTCATAAAATTGATTAAAAGACCAATTTTGAGGCATTGGAAAGCCTAAGTTGCCACTATAACCTGTAGACATGTTTCCTACAAAACTGTAATCTGCTGACACTTTGCCGCCTTGAGCTTGTATGCAGGTATTACGAGAGCCATAAACACCTAATTTGTATTCTGGCAAACCCTTTTCCTTGGCAATATCAAATACAGAACGCACTTCTTCTAAATAAGGAATAATATTATTCTTTACTTGAAAATCATAAGCATCGTAGTCCACAGCAAAATAAATCGTTGTACCAGATGGGAAACCAAGCTCATTTGCCGCTCTAATAGCTTTCCATGCGTCTTCCCTACCTCTTCCTGATACAAAATATTCATGCTTGTATCCCCCATCTTGGTATATAGGGAATACACGTATCCCATTTACTGTGAGAATTTTTAGTTCCTCATGAGTCATTGCTTTTGAACGAAGGCCAGCATCAGTGGCCACATTACCTGTTAAATATCGACCGATAATCTGATAATTATTTTCGCGTAGCGTTCTAACGGTCTCTTGATCAATAACTGTAGACGCATCACAAGCAATTGCTGGACGACCTGTATAACCATTGCTCGTTAGTAATTGCTTAATAGTCGGCATATCAGCAATTCCAGTTTCAGGTAGAGTCATAAAATCTTGAAATGTTATTACGGCTAATTCGACGTCATGATCAAAGTCGCCATCATAAGGGTGCGTATCGTATATAGGCATGTTGCACGCAAGTGCCCATTGTAAAATTCTTGTAAAGTTGGCTGGAGCATCCCCCTTTTTTAATGTAGGGCAATTGTCGATAGTCGCAGGTCCAAAATTTCCATTTGCGATATGACCAATGCCTTCTTCATGCTGTAAAGCATATATTAAAGCTTTATTTGTCTTTCTTTCATACACGCCATTTGTTGGGATATAATCAAAATACTGACTATATTCTCTATTAAGCGATTGTTGTATTTCTCTATTATGTGACCTCCCTGAACTATTATTTAATACAAATCCATCTGTATTCAATATAGCTTTCATAAGTTTCGAATCAACAAACCCAGTTGGTTCAATCCCAACATCACTTTCAAAATCTTTAACTTTCTTCTCCGTGTCTTCAAAGAAATTACCTGAGAAACCACCTGGATTATAACCTTTACACCAGAATCCACCTTGTAGGATTTTAATTAGATTATTTGGTTTTTCATTTTTCCCCTGTTTCGCTAAACCAGGGAATCTTCTAGCAGTCTCCGGACCAAATGATGGTACTGGTTTTGTTATTCCGAGTTCTATTTGTAAGCCAATAATAAGAGCTTTTACTGTTGTATTGCCTGTCTTCCCATTTTCTGGAATGGTTGTATACCCGTTTCTCCCCTTATACGTTTTGTTTAGCCACTTTTGCACTTCTAATACCATTTTATCCATGCTGAACTCCTCCTTTGTTTGTGAGCTTTTTCCAAGCTCTTATATAAAATAATAACGAAAAATGATTTATAAAAAGTACATTAAAAGTAGGGTTTTTAATCCTATTGCACATCGGATTTATATACACTTGAATATAATTCTTCAAGCAATACACAGTGTTTGCAACCTGTTATTTCATTCCTTGATCGCGCAAGAAATTTTCATTATGCTGCGCTTTTTTAGTAATGTTGTTATCCTTTCACCAAGCATAAATAGCCATGACAACAGTAGCTACTAATGACACATATTCATAGATCATTTCCTCACTAAACGGTAACGGGTTCCAACCGAATACACTCAGTGCTTTGGTTAAGTAATAGAACCCCTAACACTATCAGCCTGATAATTACTTGTATAATGGACCCATAAATCTAGACACGAAATAGGGAGACGTTAAAGTAAATTTATGGGTAAAAGAAAAAGTTATACATCAATTCAAATCAAAGATCGTGCTAGAAATACTTAAGGAAGAAAGAAGTCTTGCTGAGATTTCCTCAGAACATGGCATACATGTAAATCAGTTACGTCAATGGCGTAAAGCTGCACTTGATCACATGCCATAACTATTTGAGAGAGAGAATAAGAAAGTCAACCGTAAGCCCGAAATAAAAAATACGCACCTTTTTGGTACGCATGACAAATAACCGTATAATCTTGATTTTTTAAATCAAATTTACAGTTATGGATCTATGTCAAGATATTGGACACTTAAAATATTTAATTTTTGTCAAGGCTACCGCGCTTCGCTTGCTGCCCTCTCAATTGAAGGATCGGCATTCTCCCCTTCCTTTAATTGAGAGGTAACTAAACTTCTACTCTATCAGTTGCATTCACTTGTTGCGCATACTTTTTCTCGTAAGCTATCGGTGATAAATAACCAATAGATGAATGAATACGTTTGTAGTTGTAAAAGGTCATGATATAGGTAAATATGCTTCTTTTTGCTTCTTCTCTTGTTTTGATACTTCTGATGGAATATGAGCTCCTTCTTGATCACACTATGAAAAGATTCAATACACGCATTATCGTAACAGTTTCCTTTTCTGCTCATACTTGTAGTAATCTTATGGTCTCGCAGAATTGCTTGATAGTCATACGCTGCATATTGACGACCACGATCTGAATGGTGAATAAGCCCTTTCTGTGGTGGCTGCTGGTTTATTGCTCTTTTTAAAGCTGTAATGATCAATTCCTTTGTCATACGTCTACTCATTTCCCAGCCGATGATTCTCCTTGTAAATAAGTCCATAATAGTAGCCAAATACAACTAACCTTCTCTTGTCCATACATAGGTTATATCACCAACCCAAACAGCTCCAGGTTTGTCTACGTGAAAGTTTTGATTCCATAGATTCGGATAAATAGGATAAGGATGCTTAGAATTTGTCGTTGCCTTGTACTTTTTTACCGTTTTAGACCGCAAGCCATTATCGCTCATGATACGAGTCACAGTCTTTTGTGATATACCCCAACCCTCCTGTTTTAATTTCAGTGATTTTAGGGCTTCCATACCTTCTCTTGGACTCCATATAAACTCGCTTCACTTCGGCTGTTAGCTTTTCTCTACGCTTTTTCTGCTCACTTTTATCTCGATTCCTCCAGTCATAGTAACCACTTTTCCAAACACCTAATACTTCGCTCATCTTCGCTACACGGAACTCGTGTCGGTGTTTTTCGATGAAGTCATAAATTACTTCTGGTTTTTTGCGAAGATGCCCATAGCCTTTTTTAAAATGGCAACTTCCTCTTCCAAGTCACGAATACGTTTATCCTTTTCATAATCAGCTTGATCCTTGGGATTAAGATTCCCACTTCATACAAAGGCATCCTCCTGGTCTTCCTTATACTTATCCACCCACTTATGCAAGGTTTGATGAACTAAATCTAGCTCTCGTGCAACTTCAGCTACCTTTCTTCCATCTTCCACAACCATTTTAACAGCATAGGTTTTAAAGTCTTTATCGTATCTTTTTCCGTTCATCTTGGACACTCCTAGAAATTATTAGTTTCAGTATAAAAATCTCTATTCTCTGTGTCCAATTATCAGACTAACATCATAGAAAAAGGCCTTTGATAGATATCCAAACTAATATACTAGTCAAAGGCTTTTCTTTTATCTTATAAATTATACTTAATCTAATTATAATTCTTGTGGATTTATTGGTGTTTTTTCTTCAATAACCCTTACTTCACTTTTTGGTACCCAACCAAGCCAAGTATCTCGATCTATTCTAGGTAGTTTTAAATTACTTCCTACAAGTAAAGAAGCTGAGGATACTTGAAATTTATCTTCTTTTTCTTTTAGAATTTGAACTTTCTCACCATTTATAATTCCATAGGGTACTATACTTACACAATCCGTTATTTCGTTACGTTTTACTACCTTAGTATATAGCCCACTATTATATTTATCTTCAAGTGTTGTATCAATTTTATCTTTATCTTCGGTCATGATTTTCATATTGTTTTCCATATCTATAGTTATTTCATATATTCTCCCTTTATATTTACCAAATATGTCTGATCTAAGCATAAAATACACCTCATTAATCTAATATAAATTTCTTACCATTAAAAGTTGCTATAACTTCATCTTTTCCATCAATTACTTTGTGTAATTTTGCTCCTTCTCGCAGACCAGTGAAGTTCCTTAATGTCCATTCGGGAATTACTTCATTATTCCTTGAAGAAGTAAATCCATTTCCTGTCCAAGGCTACTCATTAAATTCCCATCAACTATATGATTTATTCATTTTATGACCATAAGGGATCTCTAAGTTATCTGGTGAAAGAAATTCGATGTTCTTGGGTTTAAATTCAATATATCCATAGATATTTTCGCTTTCTGGATAGGGAGTAATTACTTGATTGCTGTATTCATCGTAATATGAATAATCTAACCTCATAGATTCTCGCACATGAGAATAATTATGTATATGCAAGCTATCTTATGCTCTTTTAATTTTTTAGGAAGTATACTGTTCATAAAACTAGATGCGCCTATTTGACTAGAAGCAAATCGAGCCTCACTATTCATTCCGACTTCTACTTTGTTCCAAAACTGCGAATATCGTTTTGCCTCTTCTGTGTTCATCCAACTTGAAAAATAATAATTATGCTAGAGTAAGAGGGACAGCGAATACGACAGGAAACTTATTTAGTGGAATATTTGAAGTGACTATAGAAGTATCAATTGATCCTTTTAATATCGGAACTTGGACTATTTTTGCAACTGATTTTATTGGAGATACATTTACGACTACTTTCACAGCTCCAATGCATCCAATAGCTTTTATTGGAGATTGTAATGATACTCCATAATGTTATTTTTATGTATAGCCCCATCCAACTAAGGGCGGGGATTTTTAATATCAATAAACGTCTGATTTACGTACCCAGGGCATAATACCATCAAGTAACACACGATCTGATTTAACCTGTTTAACCTTGTAGCTATTACCTTTAACAAAATCGGCAATTGACCAGTCGCAAATTTGCTGGCTGATTTTTTTACGGTGACTTTTTGACCGACTTTAAATAATTGGATTTTGGCTTGCTGGATGCAGTAGAACCACTCTGCAATTTATTTAACAACGTAACGTTTTGATTAGCTGTACCACGGTAGTTTTTATTGCCGCACTTTGCGGCTAATCTTTTAACGGATTATGGGACATGCAGCTAAAGATATCACAGACCACGTCTACACCCACAAGGACATCGAGCAGCTACTTATAGCAATTGACATGCTATGAGAAAGGGGCTGCTTTCTCTTCAAACTCTTTGTATGCTACGCGTGAATTTTCCTAGCACTTTAGACCAACGTATAAAATAAGTAATCCCTCAATCACAGGCATTGAGGGATTCCAAAAAACTTGTATAATTCGTTTTGAGAACTGAGGTTGATTGCAAAATAAGGGGTTTAGCGTTATTTTGTATACTACCTGTATATTACGTGTGTTTATCCACAGAATTTCAGACAAATGTGTATAACTATTTTAAATACGGTTTTAAGTTTTCTTGTATTTATATTTTTTCTTCTTATAATAACCACCCAAGGGTTTGAAATACAATAGGAGCTTTTTAGAAATAACAATTAAAATAATCCTTTTATATTTTAAATTCTTTTCATTTATTCTAAAAATAACTAGGTTAACTTTTTATAATCCTCGTATAAATTAAGTAGTTGTTTTCCAAGTTCGCTATTGAAGTCCCACGAGTCAGCAATAGCTCTTGGATATGATGGTATGTGCCTTTTGCTTTCAATCATTAGTTCTATATCTTTATGGAAATTTTCAAGTTGACTTATCGTTCCATCTTTACCTTGACCTAGTTTGTGAGCATTAATCTCATGCTCAAGCTTCTCCTTCATTTTTTCGGCTTCTTTTATAAAGTATACGGTTTTATTAAGCTGTCTAGGTTCGTTATATACCATTGTTCTACGCCTCCAATATATTGATTTCCCATTTGAAGCTGCGGACCTGCTTTTCCTTTTATTATAATTGTGCCTGGCTTAACTTGCCATTGTTGAATACTCGTCATTTTGTTCCAATCTGGCGGAAGTGCTAAGTTACTTCTATTAACCTGTGGAGAAAATGTTTCAAACAAAAACCTTCCTTTTGCATAAGCGTTAAGATTATCATAAAATCTTAACCCATAAGTATTTGATCCTGCCACATCAAGCCTAATTGTACCGATTTCAAATGATTCTAATGTAGTCTTTCTAAATTGACGTGGTACTCCTAGCGATTTTAAATATTCAGATGCTTGTTTTACACCAACGTATGGATCATTAAGGTTACCTGTACCCCTAGTCTTTACCTTTTCTCCCTCACCATGTTGCATATTAAACGTCTGTGACTTAGCATCAACTGCAAAATCTTTATCTTTAATTATAAAAGTTGCGCCACCAGTTGAAAGGGCATAGTCTTTACCAAAAGTGAACTTCTCTGTCACTTTAGCCATTCCAGCTTTAGCTGCCTCTATCTTTTTCCGATAATAATTACCACTAAAAGGCTTACTATCCAATAACTTCGGAGCTCTTCTTGCTGCGCCTGCAGCTAGCTTTGCAGTTCCTGATGCTCCTTTGACCGCCCAACTACGAACAAGGGACATCTATCCGGGAAACAGCAGCGATCTTTAATATTTCTACACATTCCACGCTTTTACAATGGAAAAAGCAATTGGAAGCAGAAGGAATAGATGCCCTAGAACCAAAGAAAAAGGGGCGCCCATCCATGAAAAAAGGTTCTGATCATACATCTAAAAAGCAAAAGCCGGATAAAGGGACTCCGGAAGCATTACAAGCAGAAATAGATCGTTTACGCATGGAGAATGCCTATTTAAAAAAGTTGAATGCC
>NZ_QWLJ01000064.1 GCF_009917385.1 Roseburia sp. 1XD42-34
ATTTCAATCCACGCACCTATACAAGGTGCGACAGCGATTTTTTCCTAAAAGTTTACAAAAAACATTAAAAAATGACCTATTAAAAAGAAAAATATTATAAACCAATCTTAATAACATGTATTTTATACCAAATATTGGAAAAAATTAATGAAATAATGGTGCGAATACCCTGGGGTTTTTATGTGCACTTCAGGTTCGCACCAAAACAATCAAATAATTTTAATCTCTGTAACCTCGCACCGAGCTCTATAACTCTTTAATAAATTTCCACAGCTTCGTCAGTTTTTCCACATTTTCAACAGGATTCACACTTAATTCACTTAGTAGTTGCTGCTCTTTCATATGTTTTACGGTTTGCAATTCTGAATCCGTTAATGTGAAATCATCTTTTATAGTAAAATTTATGGGGTGTTTGGGTTGATCAATCAGACCTAGTAAATAATCTGTGGAGACGTCGAACAGCTTTGCTAGTGTTCGGATAGTTTCAATAGATGGTTCGTTTTTTCCTTGTTCGTAGTAGCCATACGCACTTGTAGTTATGTTTAATTTTTCGGCAATATCTTTTTGCCCAAACCCGTTTTCAACTCGTACATCTGTTAAACGTTCACTAAAGCTGTACATGTCTTACCCCCTTTAAATGGTGTTTTAACAGAATTATACAATTAGAAATTGGGTGTTTTTGTTTTAACAATTAAAAATTGGGGATAATCGTATGTTACAACGGGGGGTTGTTGTAAAAGGTAATATTTAAAACTTCTGGCGATGGAGAACTATGCCATAATTTCATATATAGCTGTGGTGTCAAAATGATATGGCGTCATGAAGTAAGTATTTAGCTGAAGGTGTTTATAAATTGGAGAATTAAACAAGGTTGCACGTAATTTACAATTCCATTATTTCTTGCTTATCCACTGTTCATTTCCTTTTTTAAAAATGTCCAAAAACGAACAAGTTTGTCTACATTTACGATTGGATTATCTTCCATTTCAGCGAAAAGCTGCTTTTCTTTCATTTGTTTAACAACAGTCAATTCTGATTCAGTTAGAGAAAAATGCTCTGTTATGAAAAAGTTAATTTGATGTGTTGGAGTATCAATAGTACCAACCAGATAATCTGTGGAAACGTTATATATTGTTGCTATTTTTTTCAAGGTGTTAATGGAAGGTTCGTTTTTTCCTTGCTCATAGTATCCATAAGCACTTGCCGTCATATTTAACATTGCGGCTATTTCTTTTTGACTGTACCCAGCTTCTACTCTTAAGTCTATTAATCGTTCGCTAAAGCTATACATATTTTCACCTCCTAAAAAATGATTTAAAAAAATTATACAAGCTAAAATTGTTTGACTTGATTTAATCAATTAAAAATTGTAGTATAATACCTATAACAATAAAAAGTTGTGGGAAGGGAGAGGAAAGTAGAAGTGAGTAAGAATTTAGTGTAATGGTCTGGAACATCAAAAATACTTTTAAAAAATATTTGGATTTTTTGGGGGGAAGTATATGTCAGATGTTATCGTTTCATACGAAAAATTGAAAGCGTTTGTAGTTAATAAATTTATTGATGTTGGGGTTGCTGAATCCGACGCTTCAACAGTAGCAGATGTACTTGTCCACGCTGACCTAAGAGGGGTCCACTCTCATGGGGTGTTAAGGACAGAGCATTATGTTAACAGAATCAAGGCAGGAGGGGTAAATATTTATCCTTGTTTCGAAAAGGAGCTGACTGGAGCATCCACTGCAAAAATTAACGGAGATAACGGGTTAGGTCATATTGTTGCAAATGCATCCATGGAAACTGCGATTGAACTGGCGTTACAAACAGGAGTTGGTGCAGTAGTTTCTTATAACAGTAGTCATTGTGGTGCTTTATCTTATTTTGTAAAGCAAGCGGCAGAAAAAAATTTAATTGGCATGGCAATGACCCAAGCTGATAAAATGGTTGTGCCATTTGGAGGAAAAGAAAAATTTTTCGGAACCAATCCAATTGCCTATGGGATTCCAGCAAAACAATACAAACCTGTTATTCTTGATATGGCTACCAGCAGTGTTGCCTTTGGAAAGGTACTTCAAGCACGTGAAATAGGAGCGAGGATACCAGAAAGGTGGGGAGTAGATAAAAACGGAAAACCAACAACAAACCCCCATGAAGCAGAAGCGCTACTTCCTATGGCAGGTGCGAAGGGTTATGGGTTAGGGATGGTAGTTGATGTGTTTTCGGGACTACTTGCAGGTATGGCGTTTGGACCGCACATTAAGCCAATGTATGAACAATTAAATGAGCTACGTAAATTAGGCCATTTTTTTATGGTTATAAATCCCTCTTCTTTTACCGATAAAGAATATTTTTTACAAAGTATGGATCAAATGATTAACGAATTGCATGAAATGTCTCCGATAGAGGGGTATGAAAAAGTAATGGTTCCAGGGGAGCCAGAACAGCTAAAAGAAGAAACACGACTTAAAGAAGGTATTCCTATAGCTGAATCTATTTACAAATATCTTACGGAAAATAGTTAATTTATTGAGGGAGGGAAAAACAATGATTAAAATCAAATATGTAATGTTGATAAGTACGCTAGTCTTATCTTTATTGCTTATTGCGTGTGGGAGTGGTAATAAGGAAAGTGGAGAAGGAGAACAAACCTTGAAAATTGCTCATTATTTTGCAGAAAGCCATCCACAACATATAGCATTAGAAGAAAAATTCGTTCCTGCTGTAGAAGAAGGGACAGATGGTCGGTTGAAGGTAGAAATATATCCTAATAGCCAATTGGGTGCGGAAGAAGAGTTTACGAATGGAGTTCGTAATGGTTCAATCGAGATGGTTATTGCAGGAATGGGTCTTCAATCAGCAAGTCCCAAAATAGGTGCTTTAGAATGGCCGTTTCTATTTGATAACTATGAGGAAGCTAGAAAGGTATTAGACGGAGAAGCTGGTTCAGAAATAAAAGACGAATTCAAAAAGCTAGACGTGGAACCACTGGAATGGACGGTGAATGGATTTCGAGTAATATCGAGTAATCGTGCTATAGAATCAATGGAGGACTTTAAAGGGCTTCAACTTCGTATGCCGGACTTTGATATGTTTGTTAGGACAGGAGAAGCATTAGGCGTAAGTGTGCAACCAATGCCTTTATCCGAAGTGTTTACCGCTCTAGAACAAGGCGTCATTGATGGTCAGGAAAATCCCTATGCTACTTTAAAAGAATCTGGATTTTATGAGGTACAGTCTCATGTTTTAGAATCAAATCACATGTTCAGTCCAAATATTTACCTAATGAATGCAGATTTCTTTAATACACAAGATGAACAAACTCAAGAAGTTATTCGCGACGCAGCCAAGAAAGCAGCTGACTATCAATGGGAATTAGCAATAGAATCGAAAGAAGAGATTAAACAAGAGCTGCAAGCTGAAGGGATGACCATTATTGAACCTAGTGAAGAATTGAAACAAGCTATGGTGGAAGCGATGAACCCGTTATATGAAAAGCTCTATGAAGAATATGATTGGGCTGAGGAATTGAAAAATACAATTGAAGCAAGTAAGAAGTAATCAGCTTTAAAAGAATAGAAACTCATTGTCTAAGACCTGAGCTTATTAGTAGGAGTGAGTAGGAAATGAAAAAACTGAGTAAGGCAATAAACGCATTATTAAATGGTTCCATTGTGCTTATTCTTTCTGTAATGGTGTTACTTGTGTTTTTAAACGCAGTTATGCGCTATTTGTTCCATTCTGGGATAACTTGGTCGGAAGAGCTTTCACGTTATTCTTTTGTATGGCTTGTTTTTCTAGGGGCTGTGGTAGCTTTTAAAGAAGGGTCCCATATTATCGTGGACTTAGTAGTTAGCAAACTCCCTGAAAAAATTCAAAAAGCAACTTTTTTATTAACTAATATTTTCATTATTGGAATAATGATTTTGTTTTTAGATGGACTAACTGGTTTAATGGAGTTGAATAAAGGTGCTAAAGCACCAGCTTCAGGAATTCACCTAAATACTCTATATATAGGAGGGGCGTTAGCTTCCGTTTCTATTATTGGAATGAGTATCTATCAAGCCATTCAGGTCCTTTTCTTTAATAAAGGAAAACCTGCTTGGATGTTGGATAAAGCATCCATGTCAAATGGTGGTGATTTCAAATGATTTGGGTATTTTTAATATCTTTATTCCTACTAATATTGCTAGGAGCTCCAATTGCATTTGCGATGATGATTAGTGGCGTAGTAATGATGCTTGGGATGGGGATATTTGATACAGTTGTAATTGCTGAAAATTTAGTTAGTGGCGCAAATGATTTTGCGCTTATGGCGATACCTTTTTTTATACTGACAGGTGAAATAATGAATGCTGGTGGGGTTTCGAAGAGAATTGTGGATTTTTCCATCTCCATTGTAGGGCATATTCGTGGAGGTCTTGGATATGTAACTATCTTTGCAGGAGTTATTTTTGCAGGACTTTCTGGTTCCGCAGTAGCCGATGTAGCCGCTCTAGGTGCGATTTTAATACCAATGATGGTTGCTAATGGATATGATGTTAAACGTTCAACAGGTTTATTAGTTTCTACTGGTATTATTGGTACCATTATTCCACCAAGTATCCCTTTAATTTTGTTTGGTGTTATAAGTGGAGTTTCCATCACTAAGCTATTTATGGGAGGCATTGTACCGGGACTGTTAATTGGTATTGGTTTAATGGTTGCTTGGTATTTTGTTTCCCGAAAAGACGATACCGTAGTATTTGATAAAGCAACATGGAAAGAACGTTGGTTAAGTGCAAAACGTGCTTTTTTAGCATTAATATTGCCACTATTCATTATTATTGGACTACGCGGTGGTGTTTTTACGCCAACAGAAGCAGGTGTCTTTGCAGCCATGTATGCTTTAGTAATTAGCTTTCTTTATAGAGAAATCTCTATAAAGAAGTTACCGGCAGTGTTTATTAATACTGCTAAAACAACTGGGGTTGTGTTATTTTTAGCTGCTGCAGCAATGTTAACAGCTTATGTGATTACAATAGCACAAATTCCTACCCAATTAGCTTCAGGCTTTGGGGGGATTACAGATAATCCAACTGTATTATTATTACTTATTATGTTGTTTTTATTAATTGTTGGCATGGTGATGGATATGACACCTGCTATATTGATCTTCACACCGGTACTATTGCCTATTGTTCAAGGGGCTGGGATAGATCCTATATTCTTTGGAGTTATGATGGTTATTAATTTATCCATTGGTTTAATTACACCGCCAGTTGGGACAGCTCTCTATGTTGGAGCAGGTATAGCAAAAGTTAGCATTATTGATGTTACAAAAGGAATTTGGCCATTTTTACTTGTGGAAATAATCGTGCTGTTCTTACTTACGTTATTTCCAGAAATTATCACAGTACCTTTAGAATGGATGGTGGATTAATATGGCAGTGACATTTAAAGGGATTATACCTCCTGTATCGATCATGTTTGATCAGCAAGGGAAGTTTGACCGGGAGAGTATGGGGAAGGTTATTGACTTTTTAATTAATAGTAATGTAGATGGTTTATTTTTCCTTGGGAGTGGTGGAGAATTTACACAACTAACGTCTAATGAGCGAAAAGAAATAGCTGAATTTGTTATCCAATATGTGGACAACCGCTTGCCAGTTTTAATTGGAACTGGAAGTACAAATACACGAGAAGTAATTGAACTCAGTCACCATGCATTTCATCAAAATGCGGATGGAGTTGTCGTTATTAATCCTTACTACTGGGGATTATCTGAAGAGAATCTTTATCTCCATTACCACGAGATAGCAAATGCTGTAGAAGGACCAATTTTACTTTATAATTTTCCAGCTTTGACGGGGCAAAGCATCCCGCCTCATGTGGTTCTTCGTCTTGTAAAAAAGCACGAGCATATTGTCGGTATTAAGGAAACAATTGATAGCACAGCACATATTCGGGACATGATTACAACAGTGAAAGCAGAAAACCCTGATTTTTCCGTGTTAGCAGGGTTTGATGATCATTTATTTCATACGTTAGCTCTTGGAGGGGATGGTGCTATTTCTGCAAGTGTAAACTTTGCAGCACAGATTTCAGTTGATCTCTATCAAGCTTTTCAAACGGGAAATTATAAAACAGCCATTGAGCTGCATCAGAAGTTAACTCAAATACCTACACTATATCAATTAGAAATTCCATTTATTAATGTGGTAAAAGAGGCAACCAAAATGTGCGGTTTGGACATTCCGACCTATGTGCAGCCGCCTGCTAGAATGGTTAGTGAAAAAAAACGAGAGCAGATAAGAAACGTTTTACGACAAATTGGTTTAATCGAGAAGAGGTGAATGGTTTGGATGTTATAACTATAGGGGAAACAATGGTTCTATTCGATCCAGTTTTCGATGGCCCCTTTCGTTATGTGGATACATTCCGTAAACGAATTGGTGGAGCAGAATCTAATCTAGCAATTGGCTTAGCACGTTTAAATAAGAAAGTCGGTTGGATCAGTCAACTTGGTGAAGATGCATTAGGGGATTATGTGCAAGCATTTATCCGAGGTGAGAATGTAGATACATCACGTGTGGTCAGGACTAACAAGGCACAAACAGGAGTGTATATTAAAGAGCGAGTTCGTGAGGGACATGCACGCGTTTATTATTATCGTAAAGGGTCAGCCGCTAGTCTCCTAACGATGGAAAATATAGATTGGGAATATATCAAACAAGCGAAAATTATTCATATTACTGGTATTACACCACTATTAAGTGAAAGTTGCTGGGAAGTTAGCAAGCAGCTTTTCCGCTTTGCAAAACAAAATGGTATCATGACCAGCTTTGACCCTAATATTCGAAAAAAACTATGGGGCAATCCAGTAATTGCCAAAGAACGGCTGTTTTACTTGGCAGAACAAAGTGATATTTTGTTATTAGGCTTAGATGAGGCAGTGACGCTATTGAATACAGATAATATTAATAAAATACTAACCTATTTCCGCCATAAAAATGTAGGCTTTGTTGTATTGAAAGATGGTGCTAATGGGGTGCATTATGCGATGGATGGAAGTGAAAGAGGGTTTATTCCAAGTTACAAGGTGGAGCGTGTTGTTGATCCAGTTGGTGCGGGTGACGGCTTTGCAGCTGGTGTGTTAGCAGCGTTATTAGAAAAGCAGTCATTGGAGGAGGCTGTACGTCTTGGAGCTGTAATTGGTGCAATGGTAGTTTCTACGTATGGCGATGTCGAGGGCTTGCCTGATAAGCAGACTATGGAACAGTTTATGTATGGCAAGCATGATGTCATTCGGTAATATATACAAGCAAGGAGATAGGTGCAATGGTATTTAATCAATTAATAAAATCAGGCATCATTGCGGTCGTACGAAAGATAAACCCAACGAAGACATTATATGTTATTGATTCATTAGTAAAAGGGGGGATTACAGGCGTTGAAATTACCGTTGATTCAGAGAATGCATTTGCTTTAATGAAAGAGGTAAAAGAAAAATATGGTTCTGATGTAATTGTAGGTGCAGGAACAGTTTTAAATGAAACTGCTGCATCTAAGGCAATAGAGGCTGGAGCTGAATTTATCTTTGCTCCTACATTAAATAAAGAAACGATTGTAACGGCTAAAAAGCATGGGAAAATTGCTATTCCAGGTGTGATGACGCCTACGGAAATAATCCGAGCCTGTGAATGGGGAGCGGATGCCGTAAAGATCTTCCCAGCCTCGGTATTAGGCTCGACATTTATTAAAGAGGTGAAAGCTCCTCTTAGGGATATCCCAATTATCCCTACAGGAGGGATTGATCTAGAAAATGTAGTAGACTACATTCGTGCTGGTGCATCGGCGATAGGGGTTGGTAGCTCTTTATTAAATAAGCAGTATGTGGAAGACAATAAATGGCAAGCACTGACTGATGTAGCAAAGCAATTTGTAGAGATAGTGCAATATGCGCGTGGATAGGAATAATAAGCAATGTTTAAAAAGTGTGAAATAGAAAAAGTAGAAATCAGAGACATGAGTACTTATATGAACTCTTTATTTGATCTTCAGTGGGAGTTATAAACTAACTCCCACCATCTTATCTTCTTGAAGAAAGTATCATAAAAGACAAAATAATAGTTAGAACGAAGAACGGGGTTTGTGAAAGCTTTCCTATAAGGCGGATGGTAATAGCAATGCCTTTAATATAGGTTAAATTGATTGCCCTTTTGAACAGGGCGGTCTGTGATTTTTTATAAGATTAGCGTATCATTTTTATTTGCATCTAAGTTTAATTCTTTTTCCCCGTCTATTTTGACAGATAGCTTTTTTACACCATCTAAAAGCCCTTCATCAGCAGTTACTTCATATTTTCTTACCTTTAATTGCTTCTCTTTGTTAAAGTAAAGCATCCCCTCTTCATAACTCTCCCCTATAGTGAATTAAACTATTTTTAGAACCATTGATTTAGTTCAAAAGACCTATTTTTATGCAATGTTAATTTAACCAAAGGTAAAAGGCGTCGTCAAGCTAATTTCTGTTAATTTTTGTATTTTATCCCGTATGTAAGACTCATACTTTAGGAGTTAGATAATCTATACAGCAACAAGTCTAAGTAAGAGATAACAGCACCTAAATGTACTGTTTCGTGCAGGCCTTTCGGACATACCTTTAGGTTACTAACAATCAGTTGGGGATAAATGAAAACCCCTACTGATGAAAGATTCACTTTATGCCTAGAAAGCAGAAATAATGGAAATGATTTCTAAGTTAAAAGTACCTTATTCATATTTATTTAGTTATAAATATTCATATAAAATTAGGAAAATAGCACGTTGTGGATGGATAATTTTAGCATTAAGATGAATATATAGAATAAAATGGCTAAGCTGTGCGTGTTACAGAAAAAATTGGAAATAATACCTTCATTCTATAGGATGAAATTAAGAAGATAAACAGAGGGGGCCACGTAATTCAAAAGTCCGAATTATATTTATTTACATTTGGAAGGGAAGAAAGTACTTACGAAGTGAAGAGTCACTTTAATAAGAGGGAAGAAATAACTGAGGAGTACAAATAGAAAAATGGGGCTTCTACAGTTCAACAACTGAAATATAACTATTCAAAGGAGAAAACAAGCATCTAATTTACTAGAGTGCGAGTTTTAAGGAAACAATACCCACTGAATTTCATTGTTAGGGTAACAAGTAGTTTATTCCAGAATAGGAAAGGGAGATGCGGATTTTTATGACGGAACGTATGCAAAAACAATTAGTAAGTCTCGCTTTAAAGAAAGTAGACCAATTGATCCAATCATACAGCACTGATTTAGACTTGCAAGTCGGTCAGAACGTACGAGATTTTTTTCAGTTGTGCTTGCGTGAAAAGAAGATGCTATATGACATATTTTTAACCCTCAAGAGAAAGCAATCTAATGCTCACATAGAGTGGGATCATGGGATTGTTTCAGTTAACCAAAAAGAAGGTTATTGCACTATTACGTATGTAAATAAGCAGTTTTCCTTGCAGCAAGATAGGTTATTCGAGCTTTTAGCGAATACGATAGAGATTATGAGGGAAGTCCTGCCACTTGGAACGATTGTGGAGCTTGATCCAACCTATTTTAAACCAGATAAAAATAATGCTTCTCCTTCTAAAGTAGTGATTACGGGGCGCTTTGTCAGTCCAAAAAATTATCAAAGTTATTTTCCTTATGTTGGTATTCTATATCCAGTTGGTGAGATCAAGGCGGGAGCGAAAATTAATTTTACCGCACCACTCATAAAAAGAGTGATTCATCGTGGGTATCAGGATGAGATGGAGGAAGCGTTTGTATTCTTAATGAAGCAGGAATTTATTGTTGAAAAAGATATGAACTCAATTGAATTTTCTGAGCATGATATGTCTAAATTACAGCAGGAGATGAATATGGAACTAAAAGTGGGTGGTATGTGATGGCATTATATGATCGCGATTTTTGCCGTGGTCTGTTGTACGGAGGATGGGATTCAGGGATTGTTAACAATTTGAAAGATGCACGTAAGGAAATCAAGCAAAATTTTGCCGATATGGATTTAGAAAATGCATCTGTACAGGAGCATATGGGAGCGATTGTGGATGAGATGGTGAGGGAACTTAATCAATTAATTGCGGAAATAGAGTCCATTCATTTTCGCTAGTTTTTTGATAATGGGAGGGGTTTTGTGGTATCTGGACAAAAAATTAAAGTCGACTTTATAGAACTGCAAAAAATCATTGATGAGTTACGAGCAGCAATCGATGATTTTGAGGGCTATACAACGGATTTTCGCTCTAACACGAGGGATCGGCTTAAATCATTTCATTCGGATTTTATTTCTAAGATGGATGGTTTACTGGATAACATGAATAATGATGTGAATCAGGATTTGAGCAAACAAATGGAAGAAATCCATCAAGCCGGAGTAGCCTTACTCAAGGGAATGAAGGAAGTGGACGAAGAACTTGGGGCGGCCATTGGCGGTGATGGCTCGTGAAGCGTGACTTACAAATTAATTATGGGGTTTTAGATGATATTATTGGCGAACTACGCACATACAAGCGTGCTTTAGAAAAAATGGATCATTCGCTGGATAAAGTGACTGCCTTTATGCAAACAAATGAGGGGAAAAGTGTGGAGGCATGGGACCAAAATATTCACACTTCTAAAGAAAAAATCGCTGATTACGAAATACAAATTGATGACTTATTATCGTTATTTGAAAATTACGTAACAGACACGACGAGATATATTTCACCGATTTCAAGAAATACGATGATGCGTGTGGATCGTAATGACATCTGGGCGAATTTAAAGCAAATAGAGGGCGGGATTACCAATAATCTGTTTAAAGCTTTAAACAAAAGTTATCAGCAACCTGCTTCATTTTTCGGCATGTTTGTTGACCCGACGGATGCAGAAAAAGAAGCAAGTGAGATCAACCGACGCCATATGGAAAGAATTCAAACGAGCATTGAATCAACCCAAAAAAAGCTGCAACGTCATATGGACGAGTTGTGGGATCTTTATCATTCCAAGGTGAAAAGATTTGAAAATGCGGATGATGAATACAATAACTTGGCTGGAAATGTAAAAAGGAAATATACGAATTTCTTTGAAGGCGTATGGGATGTTGTCAGTAGTATAAACAAAGCTGTAGATGATTTGGAAAAAGGATTTGCCAATAGTATTGCAAGCCTGGTCATGGGATTGCTGACCGTTGCCAAGGACACAGGTATTGTGGTCGTATCTGGCATTGTTCCTGACCCCGTTGAACCATCTTGGTTAAAAGAAAGTGCAAATGAAACAGTTGATGCCTATACACAAGCTGCGTTACAATTTATGCAAGACCCTATGCGTGCGGTGGAATCCACTGCCCAAGCCTTCACCGATACCGTGGAAAGAGAAGGTATTATGTATGTCACTGGTGCAACCATCCCTGCCTTAATACCAGGTAGTTGGGCTGTCAAAGGAGTATCAGGAGCTGCAAGACTAGCTGCAGGTGCAGTAAGAAAAGCACCGAAGTTATTAGATGAAAAGCCTTTCAGTGGCAATTACTATCGGGAAAAGATAGATGCAGCAAAAGCCGAAATGGCTAAAATAGCAGATATGTTCTCTTTTGGTGAGAAATATGCAGTTTCAACTGGTGGCGTAAGTTTTATACTTAGAGATAAAGATCTTGAAAATCACGTTAATACGCAGATGGTTAATATGAAGAATGGCGAAGAGGAAAGGGTAGAGAGTAAGGGTACGGGTAATAAGGTTAATGGTCTTAAAGAAATAAATGAAGTAAACTATGGCGATCACTTTACAAAAGGAAAAAGAGGAAGAAAAGAACTTGTACCTAATGTCCGCTATGTGACACAAGACGGGTATAAATACACAACGGATGAATTAGGAAGA
>NZ_QWLJ01000065.1 GCF_009917385.1 Roseburia sp. 1XD42-34
AAATATATAGAATACGATAACAACAAACGAATCAAGGCAAAACTAAAAGGCCTGAGCCCGGTACAATACCGAATTCATACCTTAATAGCTGCTTAGTAAAATTATCTGTCTAACTTTGTGGGGTCACTTCACGTTGTGGTCGGGGGTTTTTAAATCTCGATATCTTAACGTTTTGAGAAATATCAAGGTGAATTTCATATATAGTCAATCAAGCACAATCCTTCTGTATCAATACTTCACATAATTATAGATGGATAGGGATTGATTAAAATTGACTGAAATTGATAGCACTTGAACCAATTTGAACCAAAAGATGCTGGTTGAATATATTACATACCCATCAATTTTCTAAGCATTTCTCCTATTTAACATTTTATGTGATTTGCAATATCTGCTTTGGATTTTTTATTACGGTATAATATACAGAATCTCTTTCTTTTCTCCATTCACCAGCAAATAATATCACTATATTCGATAGAGATTTCCCTTTCAAATCAAGTTTATTTTGAACCTTAGTATATATATTATTATTTTCAAAATAAATGTTTAGAGTCAATCCATTATATTTTATTACGAACTTTTCATTTGGTTTATAATGACTCATATTGTAACATACTATTTTATTACCTTCCTCCATATATTTCGTATAAATATATTCAGATCTATTATCTAGAAATATATGTTTTATTTGCTTGTCGTATAAATACTCATTAATATCGTGCGCTTTACAATATAAATGTATGTCACGAAGTGTCGACATTTCTCGATGAGTCACTTGTTTATTTCCGTTATTCCTACTATACTTCTTTTCAATTTTATTTTCCCTATCCTTTTTATTAATAGATTTCATAAGGTTATTTACTATCTCATCTAAGTCTCTTTTTTTTGATGGATAAACAACCGTTTTAGTTGCCTCATGATGAGCCCAGCAATTATTAATATGACTCTCGTTATCATAACTAGCTTTAAATCTATTATTAGCATTTTGATAAATATTTAAAGATAATTTAACTCTACAATCTTCATTTATACAATAAAAATTATATTTCGATTTATCTGCATGTGTTAAATTGTTTGCGTTTTTTATTACTTTTCCTTCTGTATCTATACAAGCATATACCGACATATATACACCTCTTTTTTAATGATAAGTATGCGATGATTGTTGTTAACTAGATTAAGCTTCGGCAGAATTCCCACCCCATAAATCTGTTAATATAATATCATCGCTATTAGGGCGAATAATTTCTTCCTTAGGAATTTTCACAAATACTGGTACCTGCATTGCGTTCCCAGTTATTATTACCTCGCCCTTTCCAAGACTCGGAATCATTTGAAATGAGCTCTTATCAAGAGTGGGCATAGTATTTTCTAACATACGTAAATCAATATCATTTACAAGTCGATGAATTAAATAATTGTGGGTTTGAGACAATATTGTTGAAGATATATCTGCTGGGCGCTGACTTGCAAGTGTTAAGTAATACCCAAACTTTCTACCTTCTTTAATAATTTCTTCAAACACAGATAAACGATAATCCTGCCAGTCATCTCCTGTATTTCTATATTCCGCATTTAAAATGTTATGTGCTTCGTCAATGATTAAATGTTTAGTTTCTTTAGCATTCTGAATTGAAACCCTATATCTATGCTCATCATAAATCATTTTTGATATTAACATAGGAATTAAACGAGTAATTTCTTGATTTGCATGAACAAGAGATATTAAATTCATCGCTTTATAACTTCCAGAAATATCATCACGAACTTCTATAACTTTTTCCAAGCTATCAAATGATGTTCGTATCCTATTAAACAATGGGTTTATATGCTCGATATTTGCTGATTTCCATGCTGATACATAAACTTTTTGAAATTGAAGAAAATAATTAAGTTTTTGAATTGGACTCGCACTAAAAAATATGCTCTTAAGTTCATGTTCTATATCATCGATTTTTAATTCCTGCTTCCCTTCAATTGTAATTTGCCCATCTTTAAGAATCATTATGTCTGTGTTTGTCTTTGATCTAATCTCTAAATTTCCAAAATTATTTTTCACAGAGTTATCTTCAAGACCTTGTAATACCTTACTATCAACTCCAATATCTTCAGCGGCAGCAATCCAATTATCAAGTGCATCCGCCGCTACACTTTTTGTTCCTTTAATGATTGACATTAACAATCCGATTTCAATACTCGCAAAGCTATCAGCATCTTTTACTTTTTCTTTGTAAGTCCTCAATGCTACACGAAGAAAAGGTACCTGTGTTGCTGGGCGAGCATCAAATAAAATAGATAAAATATCAGCATCAAATAGATAATTTTCTTTTACAGGTAACTTACGTCCTTTCTCTTCACTTCTTGTATTAACCTCAAATATCTCTTTATCTCCTTCTTTAACCGCAAACATATTTTCACCTATATACTCTCCATTAAAATCTATGATAAAAAATTGTGACTTTTTGATAATGTTTTCATAATACTTTGTTCTAAAAAGCTCTAAAAACAATTTATGAAGTGTATTGGATTTCCCACTGCCCGTATTACCAAATATACCAATATGCGATGCAAAAAATTTATCAATAGGTAGTCGAATCGGTTGGCCTTCTAAAATTGACTCCCCTATCAAGATTGTCTCCTCTATATTATCAACGCCGTAAATAATTTTTAATTCTTCTTGAGTTGTTAAAGTTACTTCATTCCCAATCATTGGTACGTATTGACTAGTAACTTCAAAAACATCTTCATTAATTACTCCTTTTACTTTTAAAGTGATGATACGATTAATAGAATTCTTTGCATATCGATTATCGAATTCAGTACTTTTAATCGTATTTTGTTGATCTATAATTTTCTCTGTCGAAACTGTTGCAATAATTTTAACTTCATTTTGATTAATAGTTAGATATGCTCCTATTTTAGGTCCTGTCAAAATATCTCCATACCATATAAATTCTGCTTCATTTGTCATGTGGTACATACCAACTTGTGACACATCTCCCTCAACTCCTACAATCACACCTAACTTTTTACTGTGCGTTATCATCTTTGGATTCCTCCAATTTAATACCATTCAATATATTCGTTAGGTTTGGTAGAGTGAAGCTAAACCACTTTTCATCATTTGTATTTTCAGTATGCTTATTAGTATAAGCTTCATCAAAATCTTTAGGTGTCAATATTCTAAAATTCGGTCTTTCGTTTTCAAAATTTAAATTGTCTAAGTAAGTTCTCCTATCATTATCAGTAAATCCAAATGCGTATACCATTAATTCAGGATTTTGTACTGCTCGTTTAACCATTTTTGCAATATGTTTATCTTGAAAAGAGAAACCAATAACAAATAGAACTGATTGGGGCTTATCTAATTCCATTTGAAAAATACGCAACATTTCATGAAAATGATTGTTTTCAAAAGTAGTTGATGCCTCATATCCATCTGGTTTGACTATAATTGGCTCTTCAACCACCTCATTTTTAATTACAATATTTTGATCTTGCTTTTCCCAATTGATTGAACCGTGTGGCTTTATCAACGTTATTGACGGAATTTCATTGATGTAATTATCATTTAACCCTTTATATGAAACTGTTCTATTAAAATTGGAACTGTCTAAGTAACGGTCAAAATATCCAGTAGCTCCATCATTAAACACCAACTTGTACTTTTTTAAAATTTGATCAGTTGCTCTTTCAATATATAAATCATAATTAGTTGTAAAAACATTCACGTTTTTTGGTGTCTGTCGAGAATTAGACAAATTAAGTATAGAAACAATGCTCTCTATAAATTTTTGATAGTTCCCCAAAGCTGTATAAACATCTTTTTCTGCCAGTTCACACTTATTTTTAATTAATAATTTTTTACTAACTTCCTGAACACGTTCAAATAACTGCTCATTAGCCGACTTGTCATTTACATCACGAAATGCACCCATTAATGGAATAGCGGGTACTGATGTCCCGGATCCTAAAAGGAAATTAACTTGTTTTGTTATCGCTCTTTTTCTCAATTGCTTTACAATCTCTACACTCATCCGTATATCCCCTTCTCAACTATATTATCTATACTATAAAAAAGGCATCAACATTTCTGCTGATGCTTGAAAATCATTAATTTCTTGTCAATTTATTATTTACTATAAAACAGCACTCTCCATCATAGCTTCTTCCATTAAATGCGTCATAATAACTTCTGTTTTTAAATTAAACGTATCTTTATCGTAGCTATCTGGTAATGTTTCATCTAACAATTCTTCTATTTCAAATTTAACAGCTTGTCTAGGTTGCTCATCTTTATACCAATCAATGACATTCGTTTTACTTTGATCATTTTTAATAGACTCGTATAATTTCTTAGCAGACAGCTTCACTTTTTCTTCTTCCTTTTTCGTTAACTTGTCTTTCTTTAACAAGTCATATATTTCAAGCTCTTCTTCCGTCAAGTCTTCTTTAACATGGCGTTCATCTTCTTGTTTTAAATTATCTACAAAATCTACTAAGTCTTCGTAATAGTCTTCGTTTGTTGAATTTCCTGCATTATAGCGATTAATTAACTCTTTATATCGCTCTACAAAATTAGTACGCGTCTTGTTATCTTCTAGAAGTTTGCTCAATTTATCTTCAATAAATGATCTCAATTCTTGAATTTCTATGTTTTTATAAGGAGACTCGTTGATTGTTTTACGAATATCATCCGTATTTATTTCTGATAAATTTAATGTTTTCATTGTTGTAACTTCGTACTTATTCTCTCCTGTATCTTCTTTAACATATTTAGATTGTACGCTTAAATCTAAGGTTCTACTAAGTGCTATTTTCGCACTGTCAATATTCTCTTCTCTAACAGATGCTTTAATCATATCACCTAGATAAAAAATAATAGATAGATAATTATTTTTCCAATCAAATTCAAATATTTCTGGTTTACAAGCTTCATATATGTTCTTACACAAATTCACATAAATCCTGAATTCCTCATGATTCTCATCTTTATCTAGTAAGATATTCGTATACTGCTGAAAGAGGTCAATCTGGTCAAACGTTTCTTTTCTTTGCAGTATTGCATCTAAATTTACGTTTAGTTGATTACAAAAACTTTTTGTCTCTTGAATAACATCTTCTAATAATTTAACTTGTTCCTCAATGTCTTTTACAGGCATGTTTTCATCATTATCAGGATTTGCATAATCACCAAGGGCTTGCTTCATGTATTTAAATAAGTTGAGATAATCCACAATCAATCCAGAGTTCTTTCCTGGAAACACCCTATTAATCCGTGCAATTGTTTGCATTAATGTATGGCTTTTCATCGGTTTATCTAGATAAATAGTTGACGTATTTGGTGCATCAAATCCCGTTAACCACATCGCACAAACGAAAACAAGTGATAATGGATTATTAGGATCTTTGAAATTATCTTCTATGTCATGCCCATTTTCATCAATGTATTTCATGCGTTCACGGTGTTTCTTAAAATCTAGTCCCTCATTTTTAAACTTTTCATCTTCATCGCCATCTTCACTGACAACGACAGCCATCTCTACTTTTTGCATGTATTTTATTTGATTATTAATTCGTTCTCGTTCTTCTTTTGAAGGAGCACTCGAACGTTTTTGGTATAATTCTTTTAATTTTTCATTCCAGTAATATTTTACTTTGTCATACATACGTACAGTAGTGAATTTGTCTACGGATATAACCATTGCTTTACCTAAATATCCCCTGTTAGGAAAATGTTCAACAATATCTTTTGCTACAATATTTAAACGGTCATCACGTTTTAATACCTCATTCGTTTTTGAATAATGGTTAGATAGCTTTTCCTCCTCTTCAGGAGTTAGGTTTTCATCTTCAATGATTTCTAAATAGTCATCTTCTAAAAAGTCATTCGTTAACCATACTTCAGGAACTCTTCTTGAATAATATAAAGGTACTGTTGATCCATCTTCGATTGACTGAGCAAAGTTATATTCACTAACATAGTCTCCAAACCATTGATTCGTAAGACGTTTTGAACCTAACAATGGAGTACCTGTAAAAGCAATATATTGAGCATTTGGTAAAGCTGTTCTCATGTTTTGCGCTAATGATTTGTATTGTGTACGGTGTGCTTCATCTACAATGACTACAATATCATCCCTCTCAGATAATACCGGATAGTCCTTCCCTTTGTCATAACGGAATTTCTGTATGAGTGTAAATAAGAATGGCTTATTCGTTTGTAAGTCACCTCTTAATTCTGCACCATTTTTAGGATTAGCCGATTCCTCTTCTGTGACTGTTTCTGTTCTTAGAAAGTTTTTATACAGCTGATCATCTAAACCTTGCCGATCAGTAACCATTAAAAATGTGAAATTTCCGGTTGTTTTTCTGTTAATCTTATTAATAAACATCGCCATTGAATAAGATTTACCACTTCCCTGAGTATGCCAAAATACACCTAGTTTACCGTTTAATTCTTTACGTTTTTTAAAGGATTCAACTCCATTATTAACACCTAAGAATTGGTGGTTTTTAGCCAATATTTTCATTCTTTTATTTTCAAATAAAATAAAATTCTCAACATAGTCGAGTAACGTTTCGTGTTTCAAAAGATTCTCTAACAAATATTGAATACTTGTTCCCTCAGAACGTATTTGTTGACGATTTATAGTGTCATCTTCTGTTGAACGTAACCATTCGAAAAAGTGATTGTAATTGGCTGTAAAACTACCTATTCTCGTTTCAGATGCATTTGATAGAACGCTCAATTGATTAAAATGAAATAATTGCGGAATATCACGAATATAATCTTGTAAGTTTTTATCATATGCAGTTTTTAATTTAACGTCTGAATTTTTTAGCTCAATAAAAACAATAGGCAATCCATTCACAAATAAAAGTAAATCGGGTCTACGATGTTGAGTTTCTCCTTTAATCCACATTTGAGAAACAAGTGTAAACGTATTATTAGAGGCAGTATTAAAATCAATTATACGTACCGTTTCATATTGTTTCTTACCATCTTTTTCGAATTCTACATGGACCCCATTTTTTAGCTGTCTATATCGTTCATAGTTAACAACCTCAAGTTCTTTATCCGTAAACGGCCGTCTAAAGTCTTGTACAATGTCTTTCAATAGATGTTTTGGTATATGTGGATTTAGATTTTGCAAGCTCTCAAAAAACACCTTTGGTAGAATTACTTCTTGTATATGAGAACGCCCTGTTCCATCATTTTCATTTTCTAATACATTTAATGAAGAAAACACTTTATTCGCATTGATGTTTGCATTAATAAAACTATAATATTCATTTTTCGATAATACCTGAATACATGCTTGCTCAATCATATCTTCAGTAATTACCTTCCTCATACTATCCCTCCTATTTCACCTCGATTGTACCGTTCATTAAACGTGGTAAAAGAAGATCACGTTGTTTTTTCAGATTTTGGTTTTTTCTTCCCAATCTCTGTGCGTCAATATACATGTTATATGTTAATTCAAAAAATCGTTTCATTAAGTCTGCAGGCGGCAGTAAAACTTGATGATGTTTTTTAAACTTAGTAAAGCCAAAATTAGATATTCCAGTTGACTGCACTTCGAATATTGACAAGGTTTCCGTTGTGTACGCATAATTTAAATAATTATTAAAATACCATGATAGATATTTTTCATCAATTCTTATTACCTTGCAAAAGCTTGCACAAATTACATCATGGTCATACATTGATAAAGTTTCATCAGTAATATAGTATGTTCTCCCTAATCTCTGATCTTTACTTCCACCTGAAGCTTCGAAGATTATATCTGAAGTTTGTAATCTTCTGTTTCTTAATTGGCTTTCTTTATGAAATCTTAATAGATCATGATTAATTTCACCATACTTCATGCTAGGTATATCAGTGCCTCTGATAACATGGGCTCTTTCTGTAAAATCCTCTTCCGGGGAATCTTTACCCCAACCCCCACCAATATCAAACGAAATTATGTCATCAACCTTTTTCAATTCCCATCCTTCAGGTATCCCTTTATCAAATTTTGTATTTTCATACCCTGGAAATCTCATTCGCACAAACCATTCTTTATAAATCTCTTCCGCTGTTTGCTCTAAAACTTCTATTCTACGATTATTATTTTCAATTAATTTATCGTATGTAGAAAGAACATTTGCGATTTGTTTTTGAACTTTTATGCTTGGCACTTTAAACGTCAAACTTTCTAATTTCGCTACACTTAGGTTATTTTGAGTAGCTCCCATAGATATTGATTCCATGTGCTTTTTATAAATATCAAAATAATACTTAATAAACCTAACGTCTGATTTATCTTTATATGATTGAAAGCCAATTATACTATCGGGGAAACAAGCAGGGTATTTCAATATAGCGGTATCCGCTATATTGGCCGCAATAGTTATACATAATGTATCTTCTTCCCACATCTTACTTTGAGCTAATCCTACTTCATTATATGTAGCTGTATGTTCTGTTATAAAAAAGTTTGCTCTTTTCACATCCCCCGTCTGAATAAAAGGATATTCTCCACCATACAATACTTTATCATTTCTAGGTCTATGCCTAGATCTGCCTCTTCCAATTTCCCCTAATTCTGATATTCTATACTCTTTCAACTTACTCATATTCAATCACCAAACTATCTAAATTCTTTTCAATTTGTGCTTCCAATTCTTTTGCTTCTTCATTTAATTGTTTAAACTCTTCATTTAAATTAGATAAGTTTTCGTTAAACTGCTCAGCTGTCATGCCATCATCTTCAATGACAACACCCACATATCTTCCAGGATTTAATGAATAATCTTGATCGATAATTCCATCTTCACCATCCAACTTACCCACTTTACATAAGCCTATGACATCTTGATATTTCCCTTCTGGAAAACGGTCTAATAACCAATCTATTTGTTTTTGGAAATACTTCTTACCTTCTTCTGAGTCCGCATTATCTCTACTATTTTCATATTCTTTAATAAGTGAATAAAAACTTTCGCTATCTTCTTCATATAAACGGTTAATAATTGCTAAGTTTTTAATTTGTTCATCAGAAAACTCTCTTAATGCACGATCTACTTGAGTAAATATGTTGCGGGCATCAATAAATAGTATTTCATCTTTCTTTTTCTTTTGTTTATCAAAGAACCATAATGTTGCGGGTAAAGTGACGGTACTAAACATATTTGATGGAAGTGCAACCATTTGGGAAACAATACCATCTTTTATTAAAGATTTGCGGATTTCCTTTTCGCTATGTCCTGCATCTGAAGCAGAATTTGCCATAACAAGTGATGCTTTCCCTCTTTCATTTAATGCAGTGGCAAATTGATTGATCCATAAGTAATTACCATTTGGTACTTTTGGCTTTTTACCTTTAGTTTGAGGCACACCATATGTATTAAATCTTCTTTGATCCTTTACTAAATCTAATTCTATATTATCAACATTGAATGGAGGATTCGCTAATACGTAATCAAAATTACCAAATGAATTATATGGATCAGCGTAATATGAATTTGCCTCTGTTACTTCTCCACGTATATTATTTAAAAACAAGTTCATTTTTGCTAATTTAACCGTTTCACCAGTGCGTTCTACCCCATATGCTCTTAGATTTAAAGGTGTTCCACCATTCTTTACTTTATGTTCTTGGGCATAATGAGCTGTTTGAACAAACATACCACCAGAACCACAAGCAGGGTCTAATATCTTACCTTCCATTGGTTGTAAAACCTCAACCATATAACGTACGACAGTTCTTGGTGTATAGAATTCCCCCCCACCTTGACCTTCAGCTAATGCAAATTCTCCTAGAAAGTATTCATACACTTCACCGAAAATATCACTTTCACTATCGGTTGGAATGTCGTTAAAGTTTCTGAGTAACCTATTTAAAATTTTATTATTATCTTCAGCATTTAGATTATGATAATTATCTTTTGGTAAGACGCCTACAAACTCTGGCGAGTATTCCTCTATACCTTCCATTGCATCCTTAATTTTATTTGCGACATCTTCCTCTTCATTTAAATTAAGTAAATATGAAAAACGTGATTGTTCAGGTAAGTAATACCCGCATTTTTCAATTGCAATCTCTTCAATATTTTTTTCACGTCTTCCACCTTTTAACGCTTTATACTCTTTCATAATTTCATCTTCATATTCTTCATATTTTGCATCTGCGAACTTTAAAAAAATTAATCCAAGTACAGGGATTGAGTACGCCGATGCTTTTAAACCTGAATTCGCACGTAATTCATCTGCTGTTTCCCATAAGTTTTTCTTTAAGTTATTTAATCTGTCTTGATTCAATGAAAATTCACTCCTAAAGTTAATATTGGTATCTCATTTATTTTTTATATTTTAATCTCTTAAAGTCTTATTTTATATACTTTATACCTACAATTACATTCTACCATAAATTAATTCTTACTTTTCAATCGACACCTGTTACATGTAGATGCTTGAAGAAAAAAGGGAGTTTCCTCCCTTTTAAAAATGCCCTTTCTCTTTTAAGATAGTGAATTTACCTTCGTTATTTACTACTAAATGATCTAATACTTCAATCCCTAGTAGCTTCCCTGCTTCTGCTAATCCCTTTGTTACGTTGATATCCTCCATCGATGGTTCAATATCACCACTTGGATGCTGATACGCTACAATAACGCTTGCTGCATTATTCAGTATAGCTGATTTAAACACCTCACGTGGATGTACTATTGAGGCATTTAATGAACCAATGTGACAACGATGAACTGCTACAACATGATTCTTCGTATTTAAACACATAACAAAGAATACTTCACGATCATCACGTCCAATAAATCGTGAAGCAATGTCTGCTCCATCTTTTGGACCTTTAATCATATAGTTCACTCCCCCCTCAGCTTCACAAATAATTTGTTCGATACGTACAATCTCTAAAATGGTTTCCATCTCGATCAACCTCTCTTGTTATTTTGACCTTTTTGGTCACCATTCCAACAATCTCCGCATCGATTATTGTCAAGTGGCGCAAGTAGCGATAGCTATCAAGTGGTTCGTAGATATAATGAGTAAAGCCCAATAAATTAGAGTGCGTTAAAAGCGTTATTGGCTTTATTACGCACTCTTATCCACTTGGCTTTGCCATTATATCCGAAGAACGAAGACCCTTTACATAAGCGATAATGCGTCCATTCGTTACGGACGCATTAGGAGATTACAATTAGGGGAGCTGAAAAGGAAAAACAGAGCCATCTTATTCACACATATTATGAGATTATCTATTTTAAAGTATTGAAAAATATCAAATATATTTTCATTAGAGAGCGTAAAATAATTTGTGTAAATGAATAAATAGAAAAAGGAAGACCTTTTCTTGTAGAATCAAGTTACCACAC
>NZ_QWLJ01000066.1 GCF_009917385.1 Roseburia sp. 1XD42-34
ATAGACGATAAAAATAAAATTCTTTACATCTATTGGGAATATTACAGTCGTCATAAAGACGATCCAGAAATAGCGGACGACCTTCAAGAATTTGTTGAAACAAAGGAACGGATAAAAGGTGATTCTGCTGAACCAAAAACCATCTACTATTTAAAAAAGCGTGGTATCAATATTTCGGGAGCTTACAAACCAAAAGGTTCTTGTTTACAAAATACAAAGAAGATAAAAAGATTTAAGCGAATTGTTTGTTCAGACCAATGCCCAAACACGATTAGAGAGTTAAAGAATCTCACATATAAAAAGGATAGGCATGGCAATACAATTTATGATGAGTTTAATATTGATCCGCATACCTTTTCGGCGATTTGGTACGGACTAGACGACTATGAGTAGTTACTGCAGCTGTAAGATATTTAAAAGAATATGGCTGTGATGTGCTAAGACTTGATGACCCATCTGGCAAGACAGATGTACCATTATCAACCAGGACAAACAATGCTAACGCATGGGGTGCAGATATTTTAGTATCTTATCACCATAATGCCAATATCGGTAAATGGGGGAACTGGACAGGCACAGAAACCTATTACTATCCTGGTGCATCTACAGGACTAGCTTTAGCAAAAGCTATACACCCTAGTATTGTTGGTGTAATGGGTTTACGAGATCGAGGAATAAAAACGGCAAACCTTCATATGGTGCGTGAATCCAGTATGCCCGCCATTTTAATTGAGGGTGGTTTTATGGACTCTATAATTGATATTAAAGTTATGCGTGATGACGATAAGCTGGAGCAGGCAGGTAAGGCTTTAGCTGATGCCATTGTTGATTATTTTGGTATCAAAGGACAAGCTAAGCCAAGTAAACCAACGCCTAATCCTAAACCATCTAAAAAATATGACAGCATTGTTGATTATCTCAAAGCCCAAAAAATGGACTCTAGTTTTAACAACCGAAAACGCCTAGCTGATAAATACGGCATTAAAAACTACCGTGGTACAGCTAGCCAAAACGTTGCGTTGTTAAATAAATTACAGGGTGGTTCTACCTCATCTAGCAAACCAACGCCTAAATCGTTTTCCGTTGGTCAAAAAGTAACTGTAAAAAAATCAGCAA
Organism: Roseburia sp. 1XD42-34; assembly: GCF_009917385.1. Classification (GTDB taxonomy): domain Bacteria; phylum Bacillota; class Bacilli; order Bacillales; family Amphibacillaceae; genus Virgibacillus. The sequence continues at coordinate 1,117 of NZ_QWLJ01000066.1, forward strand.
GCAAATTTGCTACAGGTGAATCTATTGCTGATTTTGTTAAAGGCAATAGCTATAAGGTTAAACAGGTTAAGTCTGATCGTGTATTACTTGATGGCATTATGTCTTGGGTGTATAAATCGGACGTGTATTAATGTTAAAAGCCCCTCAACTCAAGAGGGGCTGCGGAAATGAGAGGGAATTCATGATCCTGTATTAGTTTGTCCAACAACGTGTGAAATATTCCTGTTTTAAATATTTAAAAGGCCCCGTCTTTAGTTGGATGGGGATATACATGAATAACAAACATTACAGAGTTTCATTACAATCTCCAATAAAAGCTATTGGGTTCGTCGGAGCTGTGAAGGTAGTTGTAAATGAATCTCCAATAAAATCAGTGGCGAAAATAGTCCAAGTCCCAATATTAGAAGGATCAATTGATACTTCTATGGTCACTTCAAAAGTTCCACTAAATAAATTTCCAGAAGCCTGCGCAGTACCTCTTACTCTGGCATAATTGTTATCCTCACATTCAATTTCTATCCTTCTTCCGTGAACAAAGTTAATGGTAGTGCCATTCGAACCAAATGCAATAGTGAAGTTATTAACAGCTGGATTACACATAGGGGCTGCTGTAAAACATTGAATTGCGGTTACGTTAATGGTACCTAATAATTGACTTGGAATATTATTCTGGGTGATATTCACTAAAGCTGGAGCAGCATTGCCTTCTACACCTAACCGGAATTTACAAGGGCACTCCACCTTAGGGCATTCTACTTGTATACCTATCGTTGTTGATAAATTTTCACCGTCTACTGTTGTTGTTGCGGTAATGGTAGTAGATACTAAAGGAGTTCCTTCAGGGATGGTTAGCGTTGTTGTGAAACTTCCATCAGCTCCGGATACTGCAGGGTTAGGAATAAATGTCCCAACTACAGGGAAATCACTGAATTCGATTATTGCTCCTTCTACCGGATTACCTTCACATGTAACTGTTCCCGTTATTTCCCCTTCACACATAATGATAGGATCTGAAGTCAACGTTAAATCACAAGTATCAGCGCATTCGACTGTTACCGTTACCGTTTCTGATAAGTTTTGTCCGTCAACTGTTGCCGTCGCAGTAATGTCTACATCTGTTGGCGGTGTATTATCTGGAACAGTCACACCAGAAAAGAAGTTTCCTAGTGAACCAGTAACCGCAGGGTTAGGATCAAAACTTAAAATAGGAGGGTCGCTAGTAAGCGTAACCTCAACGCCTTCAATAGTCTGCCCATCACAGCGAATATTTCCGGACACTACCCCATTACAATTAAACGTTTCTTCTGAACTAGTAAGCGTTAAAATACATGGATCAGCTAAGCATATAAAACTAGTTGGCAATTCATTGGAAATGGTATTCCCAAAAACAGTTGTAGTAGCAGTTACGGTGCCTGGAGTAATTGGTGTTTCTGCAGGTACGTTAATAACAGTTGTAAAATGCCCGCTATCATCAGTAAAAGCCGGATTAGGCGTAAAACTTACGACATCAGATGAAGCTGTAAAGAATATCGGAACACCGCTAAGTCTTTGACCATCACATTCAATCGTTCCGGAAAGCTGTCTTTCACATGCGATTATAGCTGGAACAAATAAACCTAAAATGCAAGGGTCAATACATATAAACGGATCTTCCTCTATCATTTTTCGTAAGCTGGATCGTGTCACAATCCAATCATAGACTTTTTCGGTTCGAACACAAAGTTCTTCTTGTTGTGCCGAAGAACGGTTAGTTATCCCCTCTTTAAAATGTTTTGAATTAGGCATCTTTTTTGATGGCTGTTTACCAGTATTAAATTCTATATCACAGGGGGGTGGAACTAACGAAGATCTATTTACACAGCTTGAATTTATTTCCTCACGAAATTCACAAAATTGTCCAGGTATCTTTAGGTTAGCATTTCCAACTACTTGTATGCTTTGACAAATATCCAAACATATTTCCAGTGATTGAAAAGCGCCACTTTGAAAAATAGCGTTAGCAAAGCAATTAAAGTCTGTTACCGTGCAGCGAATCTCAGTTCCTTCTGGAGCGCATAGTAAAGCTTCCTCAAACAAGCAAAAAGGAATCGGAATAGAGGTACACTGAATGCTTCCAATTGCAGTTTGCACAACTACAAATCCAGTTTTGCGGATAATCACTTTTTGTAGTGTAATCTCTTGTCCATCTAGCACAATTTGCACATTTTCCCTACCATTTGCTTCGATTACTTCTTCACAATTCATTGCATTATTTAACGAATTAATGGGATTACCGTTTTCATCGGTTAGGTAGCAAATAGTTGAGTTATTATTTACTGCCAAGTTTTCTCCTCCTTCTTTTAAATCTAAAGTAATCTACAATAATTTATGCAATGTTTTGGTTCCAGTGAGTGAACTATTGACTAAATGTGAAAATGGATAGATATCACAACCAAACCACCTCCTGTAACTATAATTGAAAAAAGTTACGGGAAGGTGGTGTTTTATTTACTCCATATCAGGCGGCACAAAATTAACATAAGTCGCTCTCTTTGATTCGAACTCAACTAGACTTCCTGACATTATTTCCTCCCGATCTAAAAATAAATGGAAAATATGTAAAAACCATTGAATTAATTTCCAAATTAGTAATCTACCTTTTGGGGCTGAGGAGGTGAAAGTGACGAATAAAATAAGTTTATATAGTATTTTATTACTAATAGTATTAATAGTGTTGACTGCTTGTACTAATAGTACTCAACTTAAGTTAAGTCAAGAAGATTGTGAGTCAAACTGGGCAATGTGTACCCTTATACCAGATAAACAATATCAAGTGAATTCAGACAAGCGTATTAAAGTTGCTATTTTAGACAGTGGTATCAATGAAAACCAACTACCACTTAAACATCAAATATACAAATATAATGCAATTGAAGAAAGCAACATGACTCTTCCGCTAAATGATCACGGTACTATGATTGCGAGTATAATAGCTTCTTCTATTGGAAAAAAAGATTCGTTTAAGGGTATAAACAATAATGTAGAGTTATATGATGTACAAGTTCTTAAAGAAGATGGTAATGGTAAAATTGAAGACATTATTAAAGGTATAAATTGGAGTATAGAAAAAGAAGTAGATATTATCAATATGAGCTTTGGGTTTGATAAGAACGATAAGAGTCTCTATAAAGCTATAAAAGAAGCGCATTCGCAAGGGATAATAATAGTGGCAGCAACTGGTAATACAATAGGCCTCTCTACCAATTACCCTGCCAGATATCCAGAAGTAATATCAGTATCTGCAATAGATAATAACTTAAATTTATACCCTTTAGCTGGAAAAGGAAAAGTAGACTTTGTTGCTCCAGGTGTTGAAATACAAGTAAGAAATTCTAAAGGAAAGATAGTATCTAAGAGTGGTACTTCGTTCGCTGCAGCACAAGTAACTGGTATTATCTCATTGATGTTGCAATCCCATGAGGAAAAGCAGGTAATTAATAAATTGAAAACGCACTCAAAGGAATTGGGAGAAAAGCAAAGTTATGGTCACGGATTAATACAATATAAAACATAGGGGAGAAAAATCTATGAAAAAAACATTAATATATTCTATTATAATTGCACTTTTTATCACTCTAATACCAGGTAATTTAATTTTTGCTCAGAATCTTAGTGAAAATATAGGAACTAAAATAGATAATGATATTGTTTCATCTAATCAAGTTCAAACAATTGAATACAAAGAAAATGGTATGAATACAGTTGAATCTACACTAGATTCAGAAGAGGTCTACCTTAATAGTGAAGTGAGTTTTAATCCTGAAAACGGTGATATGACAGCTAAAGCATTGTTGGAGACTGAACATGGGGAAAATATAGAAAAAAACTTTGATATTGTTTTAACAGAAATTGTTGGTGATGATATTAGAGCAGTTTTTACTGATATTGAAACTGGAGAAGTGTACAATGTAAATACAGCTGAAGTTTCTGCTGCAGCTTTACCTCTTGTACCAATACTTATTAGATTTGTAGTTAAATATGGATTGAAAAAAGCCGTAAAATCATTTGGGAAGAAGGCTATAAATAGATCAATAAAGAAAACTGAATCTGTTGCAAGAGTTGCTGCAAAAGCTTTAGGGTATATAGAAACTAATTTTAAATCACATGGAGCAAAAGTTTACAAAAGAGGTAAAAAGGCAAAAGGTCCTAAGTATATAAGCAGAGATGTTGATAAGCATTCAGGAGGAAGTTGGAAGGGCGCAAAGACTATAAAAGCTTTGGGGAAAAAAGAAACAAGGTCAGGAACATATGATGCACTTTTGAGAAGAATAGGTGATTAAACTTTATGGATAGACTTACAAGATTTAATGTGGATTTTTTTAATTTGGATAGTACTCCTTATCATCAAGTTTCTAGTAATTTTAGATTGAGAGTTCTTTCAGACACATTTCATAAGAAAAACGAACTTTTATTAAGAGAGCTTATCTTTTTAATATTTAATAAAGAATCTAGAATTGATAGTACGTTTATTTCCGGTTATATAGTAAATGGTAAAAGAAGAAGAGAAAAAGTTGGATTAGGTAAAATATTCAAATTAAAAAACTGGAAAGAAATAATTGTAAAAGATGAAGTATTTGAAGAAGAAGAAGTGATTTTTGCAACTGTAAAAGAATTAGATCGATATAATATATATAAGTACTGTATGAAAGTTACATCTGGCTATATGAATAGTGCATATATTATTTTTTATAATGATAGTTTTATGTTGTATCTAAGTAGTGATGTTCTCGATGTTATTTCATATAATGATAAACTGATTAATGATCTAAAGTTAAAATTACCAAAAGAAATTATAGATCAGCACCACGATAATTGACAACGACGTTTCTTATCAAATAGGATAAAAACAAACATTGTTCAGTTTACACCCTATCCATAGAGATAGGGTGTAATTTTTGCAATAAAATATTTAATAAACAATTCAATAAATTTAGCCCTTTTAGTATAATGCAACTAAAGGGGTTACATTGAAATGATTACCAATGGGAATGGGAGGAGATGTTCATTAAGGCGCTTTATGTAAGCGACCTTCATAGCTATATCGACAAAACCATATCGCAGCTAGAACAAATACATACACAAGTAAAAAACATCCAGAAGAGCATAGAAGCTATTATAGCTTTGGAGGATGCGTTTAAAGGGAAAACGGCTAATTCTATTCGTGCCTTCTATCAAGAGGTACACATGCCGTTTCTGTTGTTCTTAGAGGGTTTTATTATGAATTACTCCGATACGTTACAAGAAATGAAAAAGTCGATTCAAGACATGGAACCAAACAAAGATGGAGTTATTCGTGAGGATTTTCTTTCTCAAGATGTGAAACGAAGTTTTGAGCGAATGGAACAGATTACCATGGCATTAACGGATGAGGCAAATGCCGTTCTTCACTCGGTCAAAGATATTATTAACGTTCGTGATATAGACGATGGCGAGTTCCTAGATAAAGTACAGTATGGGAAAAAGATGAACCGTCAGACGATAGAGAAGCTCCACGCTTTTGACCGACATAGTACAGCTAAGCTAGACCCCATAGAACAAGATATACGAACGATGAAGAATTATATGACTCAAATCCGTGAGTTAGGCAATAATGGAAAGTTACGTATTGGCAGTTACCAATCCAGACAGCTAGATGATCAAAAGTTTCATCAAGCACTTATATCTGGAATCAAAAATAAGGCTGTGAGAAACGCCATTGGGCTAGAGGCAGTCCTTGGCGAAGCAGGTAAGCTTCTACTTTATAGCTATAGTCGATTTGCTGCTATTCCGGTTCAGTATTTACAGAAACATTTTGGATTAAAAACCATGGATTATAGTTATCGGGCTATGCATGCAGCTGTAGCAGCATCAGGCGACCGTTTAACTACAGGAGAATTTTCTACCATTGAACACCAAGTTGTTTCTAAAGTAGAGGTTTCAGACTATAAAAAAGTGAGACAGGGAACTTACTATACGTTGACGGATGGCAGAATCGTAAGGAAATACCAATCCGAATCTGGAAGTGTAGAATATGAATTAGTGAATACGATTCCTGCCGATCGACACAAGCCAAAAGAGCCGGAAAAGAGCTGGGTAGAAAAAGCTACTGAAGGGATTGTCAAAGCAGGTTTACACATAGGATTAGCAGGATATAAGACCGGAAAAGCTGGTTTAAAAGCTACCAAAGAAGCTTTAGACTTCGTTGTATTGGATGATGTGAATACGGTTCTTGATTCAGAAGGCTCTGTGGGTGAAAGAATATGGGCGGGAGCTTCTATTCTTCCAGTGGGGAAACCTTTAAAACTGATTAAAGCTGGCGGAGTTATTAAATTTGCGGATAAGGGTGGAATAACTGCTAAGAAAACTAAGAGTAACGGGAATCTTGTTAAAATTTATGGTGTAAAAGAGTATATTAAGGATGTTGAAAGGATTACTGGTAGAAAAATACCAGATAACCAAAAGACTTTACTTAAAAAAGAGTTAAGAGAAGTTGATTATTCCAGTAAATTGCCTAAAGGAGAGATAATTAAGCATAGAAAGCAATTTCAACGTAAAAAAGATAAATTAATTGATGAGTGGGAGAAGAACACAGGACAAAAGTGGCCTACGTATTCAAAGCCTGTACTTTCAAAAAGAGGAAGAGTGTATATTGAAAAAGGCGATAGGTACGATGCTCACCACATTATAAAAAATGAACATGGTGGTCCGAATGAATGGTACAATATACATCCTGCAAAAAGACCGAACGAACATCAAAGTGGGATACATCGTAAGGATGGACCAGAAAAGAAATTGTTCAAATAATTTATTAATGGAGGAAAAATATATGTATGATTTTGAATTCCTAAATAAATATGTTTCAGAACTAAATAATCCACAAAACCAAGACAAAAAGCATATAATATATCGTTTAGAAGATGATGTTATTGAAGCAGAAAAGAGATTAGGTAAAAAATTCCCTAATGAACTAAGAGAGTTTTATTTAAAAGTAGGGTACGGCTTTATATGTAACTTTGATAAAACTCGTAGAAATAGGTTAATGGATCCTCATAGTGTAGCAGATTTTATACTCGGTGAAGATGATTTTATAGATTCAACCATTAGAGAATTATATCAAGATAATATGTTAGTATTTTTTGAAGTCGGAGAGGGAACATATCTTACTCTAGATTTGGAACAGGAACAAGAAGGCGGGATTTGTCCTGTTTACTATTTCGAAGAAAAAATTGCAACATCACTTGAAGAATTTTTAAAGAAGATGGATGAAAAAACAGATTATTATATTCATTTAAGTGAATAGAGTATTACTACTTAAGTTTAATTTTGCTAGTAGTGGTGGAGTAAGTTAATTGTGTAATGTTTTTAATTAGTACGACTTTACAAGGATGTTATTTTTTAAAAAACAACATAAAAATAACTGAAAAAAATAACAGAGTGAAATCCGATGAAAAAATAATAGTGTTTTTATTTTATAAGACGTATTTTTTAGGTGAAAAGAAGTGAGAAGTAATTTGAAGAAATGGCGTCAATTATGGGCGGCATGATGTAATTCATCGCCCGTAACTCCTGATGCATCAGGGGTGATAAGTGTTGGTTGGGTGATATTTAGAGAAAACCTCACAAAAACCTCACATTTTTTAAAAAGTTGATTTTTTAAGGATGTTTCCGTAAAGATTAGATATCTTTTCGGTTGCATCCTTTTTCATTTTATCCGTTACATGTGTGTAAATTCGCATAGTAGTATCAATATCTTCATGGCCAACGCGCTTCATGATTGTAGCAATATCAACACCAGCTTTGGATAGCATACTAATATGAGTATGTCTGAAAATGTGAGGTATAGCATACTTTTTTATATTTGTTTTACGCATGAGACGATTCATTCTGGTTAAAATTGTCTTTGTAACAAAAGGATACCCGTTTGCTCTTGCGAATACAAAATCTTTGTCGTGATAGTCTTCCATTAAAGTTCTATATTGCATTTTATGTTTATCGTTTTCTTGAACTACTTTTCGTAGCATGTCCATAACGGATTGTTCCATGCTTATTAAGCGGATGGATCCATCTGTTTTGGGAGTTGTTAGTTCGTAACCACGCATATTATTTTTCTCATTATAAATTGTTTTTTCTATATTAATTGTGTTCTCTTTAAAATCAAGATCGTTTTTTTGAAGGGCGCATAATTCCCCAGATCGCATTCCTGAGAATGCTAAAGTGTAGAAGCGTTCTTTGTCATATTTCAATCCATATTTATTTACAACTTCGAAAACTCGTTTAATTCTTCATGTTCTAAGTATTTTTCTTCTATGTTATTCTCTTTTATATCTTCAATGGTTTTCCGTTTTTTAGGAATGATTACATCATTAGCAGGATTATTTAAAAACTCGTTAGATAACAAGCAAAAGATCATCATCTTTTATATTGATAGCAATAACCAAGTAACTGAGCGCTACGTACGTGTATTGGAGATAAAAGAAAATAGTATTTTAGCCTATTGCTTTTATCGTAAACAAGTACGAACATTTAACATGGAAAATATCTTATCTGCTGGAAAAGTAAGAAAGAAGGTTGTTTCATAATGGTAAATGATGCGAGGTACTATTAAGTGGACATCAATCATGATGCCCAAACACGTTGAAATGCTTCAGGAATTGTGGAAGGAACAAAACCATAAAGAAAAGCCAATACTGGATAAGCAGCGGCAAGAGGAAATAAACAATAAACTGTTAATGGCTGTAGTAAATGATCTAACGGTCGAATTAAAATATTTTGATAACCATGACTTTTATAAAGCAAAGGGCAAGATAACCAGTATTAATAAACAAAGTAAATACATAAGCATTGCTGGGCAACGTTTGCCTTTTGAGTGCATTATGGATGTGTGGATAAAATGAAGTGAGCACATCATGTGTGTCTTTTTATTAACAAAACCACCTCCTGTAAATATAATCGAAATGAGTTACGGGTAGGTGGCATTTTTTAACAAAAAAGTCCAAAAAAGTTTACGTAGAAAAAACAGCCTATTTAAAAACAAGGAAAAAAGACGCATGGTGTATGGGTTAATTTACCATTAAGATTTACATAGAGGAAGGCAACTGAAATGTCTTAAAAGCAAGGGGATTAAAATTATAGAGAGAAGGGGGATAGTTTGTGAAGCGTGACTTACAAATTAATTACGGGGTTTTAGATGATATTATTGGCGAACTTCGGAAATATAAGCGTGCCTTAGGAAAAATGGACGATTCATTGGATAAAGTAACGACCTTTATGCAAACAAATGAGGGAAAAAGTGTTGAAGCATGGGATCAAAACATTAGCACCTCGAAAGAAAAAATTGCAAATTATGAAACACAGATCAATGACTTACTATCGTTATTTGAAAATTACGTAACAGACACTACCAGGTATATTTCACCGCTTTCTAGAAATACAATGATGCGTGTGGATCGTAATGACATCTGGGCGAATCTAAAGCAAATAGAGGGCGGTATTACCGATAATGTGTTTAAAGCACTAAACAAAAGCTATCAGCAACCTGCTTCATTTTTCAGCATGTTTGATGACTCTACGGATGCAGAAAAAGAAGC
>NZ_QWLJ01000067.1 GCF_009917385.1 Roseburia sp. 1XD42-34
AGCGTACAAGCCTTCGTCGAAGCAGAGCAATGAAGCCGAAATTGCCAATGTATTAAATCGTGATTTTAGCTCGTCTGCACCACTTCGTGTGCTTGCAAGCGACTTGACGTATGTAGATGTAGCTGGAAAATGGAACTATGTCTGCCTATTTGTCGACCTTTTTAATCGAGAAATTATTGGATATAGCGCAGGAGCAAACAAAGACCATCGATTGGTGATGAAAGCTTTAGCTAGTATTCCAGCAAACCTACAAGAGGTCGCATTTTTTCACACGGATCGTGGTAAAGAATTCGATAATCAAGTCGTTGATGAAGCATTAGCTGCCTTTCAAATCGAACGTTCTCTTAGCTCAAAAGGATGCCCTTATGATAACGCTGTCGCTGAATCAACGTTTAAATCCTTTAAAACAGAGTTTGTGAATGGTAGAGCCTTTAAGCATTTACAACAATTACAACTGGAGTTAGCTGATTACGTGCATTGGTTTAACCATTGTCGTATTCATAAAAACCTAAACTATATAACACCTATTCCATTTAAAGAAAATACCTTAAAAAAATTGTCTAGTTAAGTGTTGACATACCAAGTTTATACCATTGAGTAAATAATTAAGAAAGGAGCTCTGATTATGACAAGCTCTATTTTTGCTCAGTTTGATGGGGATATATATATAGTCAGTAGTGTTAAAGACAATATTGTAAGACTAGTTAGCGATAATGAGCAAGATATTAAAAAAGGCTTTGTAGAAAAAGTATATCCAGATATTTATTTAAACAAAGATTCCTTGCCAAGATTATTTATAAAAGAGGTTGATAAAACATCTTTAATTGAGTTATACAAAATCACCTGGAAAATTATTTATAAAAATGAAATTTTTGAACTAATCAAAGAAAATAAACAAGATGTAATTATAGGAACACCAAATGCTAAATTAGCAAGGAAATATAAAATGGATAGAGTAGATAAATATTATTATGAAAAGCAAATCCCAAAAAATGAAGTAAAAATTATTAAGGAACGAAAAGATTTACTACTTTAAAAGTGGCTCTTCACCAAAATCCATGGTTGACAATCAGAGTGCAACTATGCTAGTTCATCACAGCAGATACAAAAATACAGAAGACTATTAGAGAAATACTTATCAGGTAAATATACCCCAATCGGCGGTTATGTAGCAAGATTTGATGATGTCGGGCACATTTCAAACTACGAAGATGTAATAGAATCTTCACGTTTGGATTACGTTTCATGGGATGGAAGTAGACCTTTTCCAGAAGACGGAAACACTTATGGAAAAATAGAATTTAAAACAAATAATGTGGATAATATTGAAATACCATATGGAGATATTTGGAGGTAAAAATACAGATGGCCCACCATGTACGCAAAATGGATTTCTGGTTCAAGGAATGGCGAAGTGATTCCAGAGTGGAGATTTGCAGACAGGCAAAAACCTGAGCAAGGAGCTAAACTTTTTGAAGTTGTTGATGGTAGGGAAAAACTTGTAGGGGTCTTTGATGGAAAGAAATGGATTTCGGTGAAATGAAGGAGGGATTGATTTGCCAAAGAAGGGATATTTTGGTGTCTACAATAATATAGAGTATGAAGTTACAAGAGATGTTGATAACAATTTTTTAATAATGACAGACGACCCTGCAAAAGTAACAAATGATTTTGTTGATAAATTCAATAGTGGAGTTTATACAAAAAAAATAAAAAAAGAAAACCTCAGTGAACTCTATTATATTAAACCTCAGGCAATCTATAAAAATAAAAAATTTAATGTCATGTCAAATGAAAAAGATGGAAAAGTTTACTTAGGAACAGGAGATGCAAAACTTGCAAGAGAGTTTAATTTTGATCGAACTGATAAATATTTATATGAAAAATGGGTTCCAAAAGAAGACGTTGAAATAATTGAAGAAAGAAAAGATATACCGATAGAAAAAAATAGATGATTTTAATATACTTAATTACTGCTTTAGATGTCTTGTGAGATTTGGCGCACGATAATCAAGTAGCTTTAGAGAGTCAAAGTGAGATTTTAAACTAATTAAAGAAAATATTTCATTTCATTTTATCAAGCAATTCGGAGTGAAAACAAAGAACACTTTGTAAGGAAATAGGCCTGAGTTAAATATCACGTAAAATTGCTAAATATACACAAAAATGGTTCAATTTTTATGATAGGCTTATATATGGAAAGCAATAAGCTTCTATAAAACAATCTTACAGGAGTGAAAGCAATGAAAGCAGCAGTTTGGTATGCAAAAAAAAGATATTCGTGTGGAGAATGTTGATGGACCAGTTGTTGGAGCGCAAGAAGCGAAAATTAAAATAAAATGGGCTGGTATTTGTGGAAGTGATCTTCATGAATATGTTGCTGGTCCAATTACCATTCCAACCGAAACACCTCACCCTTTAACAAAAGGTACTGCACCAGTTATTATGAGTCAAGAATTTGCCGAGAGATAGTAGAAGTTGGAAAAAACGTTATCCAAGTAGCGATAGGGGATCGAGTTACTGTGGAGCCGATGATCCACTTGTGGGAAATGTAAAGCCTGCTGTCAAGGTCGTTATAACCTTTGTGAAGTTATTGCAGCTTTTGGCATGTGGTGTTGGTGGATATTTTTGAGAATATAACGTTGTTTCTGAAAATAGTTCATAAAATTCCAGAGCATATGAGCTATGAATTAGCTGCTTTAGTTGAACCTACAGCAGTTGCTATGCATTCTATAAAACTTAGCAATTTAAAAGTTGATGATACAGTAGCTGTTTTTGGAGCTGGGCCAATTGGTTTGTTAACGATACAAGCAAGCTTTTTAGCTGGAGCAAAAAGGTATTTGCCATTAATTGTCAGAAGAACGAAGAAAAGTAGCAACTAAGCTTGGTGCTGTTGCTATTAATCCAGCAGAGAGTGATGCTGCTGAAGAGATTATGAAGCAAACCGCAGGCGAGGGAGTTGATATAAGCTTTGAGGCTACAGGTGTTCCGGTAGTATTAGAACAAGCAGTTCATAGCACAAAAATGGGTGGAGAAATTGTTATTGAAAGTCTCTGGGAGTCAAAACCGGAATTCGACGCTAACAGTCTTGTTTTTAAAGAGCTTCATTTGATCGGATCGATTGGTTACCGTAATCTATTCCCAACAGTGATTGATTTAATTGCCGATGGAAGGCTGAAGTAAGGGATTTAATTACGAAAAAAATTGCATTGGCTAACATTGTGGAGGAAGGATTTGAGTCTTTACTGCAAGAAAAGTCCCAAGTGAAAATATTAATTAAACCGTAGTGAACAGTGAAGCATTTATTCGTTGGCTGAAAGGATTACACTAACACCAAAGTAACACTTTCGGATTACGTAATTATACAATAATAATGATCGTAACCATTTTATGGTTGTAAGCTTTCCAGTTCAGAAGTTGGGTAACCTGTACAGCAACAAGACTAAGTGGGAGATACCAGCATCTAAATACCCGATCCTGCGAAGCACTTTAGGGCATGCCATTACGGTAGTTAACAAACAGTGGGGGGTGAACTATGAATGAAATACCCCACTGCTTGAAGAGTCACATTATTGGTTGGCATTCTGTTTTGCCACTTTTTTTGTATAGCTGCGATAATAAAACAAACCAGCAATCCCCCATAGACCCATGAAAATCAGAGACGGCGTACTTAATTGTCCTGGAGATTGAGGGGTGATTAATAAGAGAATAAAACTGATACTAATAATAATTCCCGTAAACGTTAGGAGTTGGTCCCACCTTGACGCTGCTTGTTTATAACTAATAAAGCATACGTATAAATAAGCAACAGCTGCTAGAAACGAGGACATATCAACGATATAAATAATAACCTCTCTACCAAACCAAGGTGCGAGAAGGCTAATACCTGTTATAAAAAAGACGCTGTTAATCGGAACACCGGCGTTTGTCCGCTTCATATATTTGGGATGGCACAATTTGTAAGCAGATAAGGATGATAGCAGATGGCTGCTACTAATCATAAAGCCGTTAATGCCTCCAGAGACGGCAGTCATTAATGCGATGACCAATAAAATAAAACCAATGCTTCCGACATGAATTAACACAGCTTCCCCTAGAGCCCAATCGAGCTGCTTTGTTTGTTCAGGTGAGAATGCCAGTGCTGTGATTACATTTAATAGGCTGTACGCAACTACTCCAGAAAATACGGAAAGAATCGCTATCCACGTTGCTTTTTCAGGCTTGAATTTTAATTGGCTAGCTACTTGTGGAATAATATCAAACCCGACAAATAAAAATGGAATAATCGCAACGACTTTTGCTATTTCACCAATGTCAAAATCATAGTTGTAAAAATAGTTCGTAGATAAAGTTGTTGAACCTGTATCTAAAAGCATGGCAATAAAAACAATCGCAATATTAATCATTAAACATAATACCATCACGTTTTGGACATTAGAGCTCTTCCGCAAGCCTCTAATATTTAAAGCTGCAAATAAAATAAGTACAGAGCTTGCTATGAGCACTTCTGAGAAATAAACAGGATACCCAGCAATTTCGTAAAGATACAACCACTCTATGTTTGAACCAAATAAAATTTTAACAATTAATACAAAAGCTGTTGCGTTAAGGGGAACAATGCTTAAATAGCAAAGAATTAAAGCCCAGCCTACAATAAAGCCATGCCCTCTGCCAAGATTCTTATACGTATAAGAGAAACCACCGCCATCTTCTGCATGTTGCTGCATCATAATATGATAGCCTTTTTGTATGAAAATAATAGCAAAACCACCTAACAGCAACCCAATAGTTGTGTTGATAACCCCAGACTCTGGAAGAAATTTAATGCCGGGAAGCGTAAATGCTCCCCAGCCAATAATAGACCCTAATACTAAGCTTAAAATATCAAAACGGTTTAGTTTATTTCTCATAACATGTCATCGTTATTTAAAGTTATAAGCGGTAACGATTTTTTCTCTCCCCGTCATTTGATCAGTATAATATTCATATAAGCAAATGCCTAAATAAGATCCTGAGATATTGTATACGTTCTTATAGCCCAAATGTTGTAATGCCATTACAGCATTGTAGCTACGCTGTGCGGAACGGCAGTGTACATATACAGGCTGATTTTGCGGGATTTCATCTAAGCGGTCTCTAAATTCACTTAAAGGTATATTCACAGCATTGGTTAGATGACCGCGTTCATATTCATGCTTTTCCCTGACGTCCATAATAAACGCATTGTTTTCCACCAATTCCCGCACTTTTGTTACTGAAACTTGCTTGAATTCTCCGTTTAATCGGTTGAGTGCAACTAATGCTGCAAAGTTCACTACATCTTTCGCTGTTCCAAACATAGGGGAATAGCATAGTTCTAGTTCTTTTAAATCTTCTAGCGTTCCACCCATCGTAATCATTGTAGCAATGACATCAACACGCTTATCAACGTTTCCTTTTCCGATGGCTTGAGCTCCAAGTATTTTCCCTGTTGGGTATTCATAAATCAATTTAAAATGCATTGGATGGCTTTCAGGCATTAAGCCAACTTTATCATTCGGGATAATATAAACAAAATCATAAGCAATCCCAGCGCGCTCTGCTTCTTTTTCATTTAGCCCAGTAGCTGCGGCGTTTTGATCAAATACATGGATACAGGAAGAACCAATTACTCCAGTATGACGATGTGGGATACGGTATAGATGGTCTGCTGCGGCTCTAGCTTGGCGTTGTGCAGGTCCTGCAAGTGCTAGTCTAGTTGGTTGATGTGTCAGCTTATGATAAACTTCAATCGCATCTCCAACAGCGTAGATATCAGAATCACTCGTAATATAATTGTGATCAACCTTAATACCACCAGTTTGACCAATTTCCAATCCGGCTTGTTCAGCTAATGTGGTCTCTGGCTTTACACCGATAGCAAGTACTACGGCATCAGCAGCCAATTTTTTACCTGATTGTAATTCAATTTGATTAGCTTCGATTTTAGCTAAACCATCATTGACAATTAGGTTAACACCTTGGTCGATTATTTCTTTGTGCAAAATTTGCGCCATATCATAGTCAAAAGGTGTCATCACTTGGTTGCTGAATTCAATTAAGGATACATCTAATCCAGCTAAACGGAGATTTTCAACAACTTCTATGCCAATAAATCCTCCACCAATTACGGCAACTTGTTTGACATTATCTTGCTTAACATATGCGTCCAGCTTCGCAATATCGACAACGTTTCGTACGGTAAATACATGCTCCATATCCGTTCCTTGGATAGGTGGAATAATTGGATTGGCTCCTGGAGATAAAACGAGCTTATCATAACTTTCTTCATAACTTTCCCCTGTTGTGACGGTTTTCACTGTAACCGTTTTATTCTTACGGTTAATAGAAGTTACTTCACTATTGACGCGTGCTTCAATATTATATTGCTTTTTAAATTGTTTTGGATTCATTAATACAAGATCTTCACTATTTTCAACAATTCCGCTTAGGTGAAAAGGTAGTGCACAGTTTGAAAAAGATACATGTGGTCCTCTTTCAAACATAATGACATCCGCATGTTCATCTAATCTCCGTGCTCTTGCTGCGGCAGAAGCTCCTCCTGCTACGCCGCCTATAACAACAATTTTTTTACTCATTTTCCATTCTCCTTTGTGTCATTCAATCGTTAGTTCGCCGTTTCAAATTGATAGTTACCTACCAAATAACTTATTTTGTGAAATCTATAACATTTCTAGCTAAAAATATAGTACCAAAAACTTATGGTTTTGTACATATACCTGTATAGGTAATTTTGATTTCTTTTTAAAAATTTGATATTTGGTCACAGTTTACCTTTTCAGTATCCGATTGTGTTTCACCATTTGTTATGCAAATGATCCTAGAAGACTTAAAATAAGCGTTTAGCTAACATATTGCCTAGAATACCACCTAGAGCTAAAAATAGGAAGAATATCCATCCTGAAAGTGAATAATTGGCAATAGGGGTAAATAATGCCCCGACATTACATCCGTTCGCAAGTCTTGTTCCTAAACCCATTGTAATGCCACCTAACGCAAACAAAGCTGCTTCTTTTTTACGTATATGAGCTCCTTCTAAGAACATGGTTTTCATTTTACCAGCTGTTAACAGATAGATAATGGTTCCTACTAGAATTCCAAAGTTTTGCACGGCAACCGGATGTTCAAAAAATGGCAACACAAATGGTTCTGCTGACATTTTTGTAAATGAAACAATCGATTCCGGAGAGACACCTAAGAACATTAGTAATTTACCAAACCAAATACCAAAAGGTGTCGAAGCTCCCCAACCAGCTTTTGTAACGCCCATTAATAATACAAATAATATACTGATTACAATTGCTCCTTGTTTTAAGGTCCAAGGTTTAATAAAAATACGATGATACGTTTCTTGGCTGAACAGTTTATAATCTTTACTATCAAATTTATTAGGTAACTCTTGCATTTTTTCCGTTTCATGTTCTATATAACGATTTTGTTGTTTCCTTTTTCTCTCATATCGGTAAGCTAAGTAAACAGTTATGCCACAGAATAATGCAGTGGTTAGAATAGCTCCTAAATACCCGCCAAGACCATCCCATTTAAAGAGGTCTGGTAAAAAAACGCCTCCTTGCAACTGATCTCCAACAGAAGTAGTAAACCAAGAATTAGCAACCCAACTGGCTGTATGTTGAATAGGAAAACCAATAAATATACCTATACCAAAAAACAATAACGTAATTAGCGCTCTAGGGAACCCTGTTGCTAAATCGGTTAAAACCCCTGAAGCGCAGCATGAAGAGAAAGCCATTCCAAATCCAAATAATAATCCACCTGCTATTAGACCAAGGTTAATGGGGTTAATCCAAAGATCGTAGCTTGTAGGATTGGAATAAAGTAAAAAAGTGGTCGTTGCTAAGGTAGTAATAAAGAACATTAGAGCCATTGCACGTAGTAATTTTGTAGAACCCGTAGTATAAGCGCGATTAATACTACCAGCAAACCCAGTGTAGGCACGTGTCAAGGTGTAACCAAGCCCTGTACCGATTAACAATCTAAAAAACAGCATATCTGTTTTTAAAAGTACGTTACCTAAAATAAGAACGAAGAAAATTGCAGCTATCCCTAAAACGTACTCTATTTTTTGTAAGTGCTTACTCTGGATGGCTTGCTGTTTTTTAATTTCTGCTTCCATGTTGTTTTTAACTCCTTTCCTTTTCATGTGAATTATTTCACATGTATAGTATATAGAGAGTAGGGATATTTTTCAATAGAATGAACTTCACCTTCAATATTTGTTCTGATGGATTTTGGGGTAAGACTATCCTTATTTTTCTTGCAAAATGGCATCGGAACAATTAAACGGCGGGGACTTGCTGAACGGTTTAACTAATGAACAAAGTTGAACAATTAAAAATGAAACAGAGAGCACGATTTTACGAATTTAAAACCAAAACTATTCAGGCTTAGTTTTGGTTTATTGTCCAAAGTAGGGAAAAGTATTATAATTGCTTTCTGTCAAAAATTAGCTTTTAGAGGAAGGTCTTTTTCATAAGATAAGAAAGCATTCCTGTAATAAAGCAAAATGAGGATTGAATAAAAAATGCCCCCTTGGTATGATACGAGGT
>NZ_QWLJ01000068.1 GCF_009917385.1 Roseburia sp. 1XD42-34
TATAAAAAAATTGGAAGTCATGTTGGGTAGGTGAGATTCCATCTCACTCCACCCCAACATTTGACATAGAACCTTTTTTATTTGTATATAAGGTGCTGTAAGCCACCAGCTTCAGGAGTTGGATAATCTGTACTGTGTAACGAGTCTACATTGCAGATACCAGCATCTAAATGCCCTATTTTGTTTTTAAGCGGGATGAATGAAAAATCCCCACTGATTGAAGATTTATTTTATTCGTTATCCTGTATGTAATTGGAACAAGCACTTAAGATGAAACTTTCGGTTCCAGGTAGAATAAATAGGGCATTCCGTGGTAAGTTAAATATTCCATTTACCAATAATCAGTAAAGGATAAAGAAACACCTCCCTGAATGAACTTTCACTTTATGTTACACTTATAGAGATTGTTCTTAAATTACGCCTAAACGGCTTTAATGATAATGTAAGATGGAGTTCGTGCTTTATCACCTGCTCCTTTATAATACGCACGACTAAGAAAGATATGGAAGAGGGAAACTTGTGAAGGTGAAAGAAGTAATTGTTGTAGAAGGAAAAGATGATACAGCAAAAGTTATCCAAGCTGTAGATGCAGATACAATTGAAACAAATGGCTCAGCTATTAATTCATATATTTTAAAACAAATTCAGCATGCGAAAGAGAAGCGAGGGGTCATTATTTTTACGGATCCAGACCACCCCGGACAACGGATTCGTCACATTGTGGATCAGGCTATACCGGGCTGTAAACATGCTTTTTTAACACGTGATCAGGCGCGTGACAAGCGTTCTGCTACGAAAAATTTAGGAATTGAGCGCGCCTCTATCGCTGATATTAAACAAGCGTTAGCCGCTGTATATGAGTTACAACCAGTACCGGAAAGTGAAATAACCAAAGCGGATTTAATTCATTATGGATTCATTGGTGGACCAGAAGCTAACAAGAGACGGGAGAGACTTGGTGAGTTATTACGAATTGGTCACACTAATGGCAAACAGTTATTAAAACGATTAGCAATGTTTGGAATTGGCAAAGCTGAGTTTAAAAGAGCAGTAATGCAAATTGGCCGAGAGAGGAAAGCGGAAAATGACCAATCATAAATATATAGCAACGCCATCACGAACGAAAGAAATTTTAGCGAAATATCACTTTTCTTTTAAAAAAAGCCTAGGACAGAACTTTTTAATTGACAGTAATATCTTGGGTAATATTATTCGCCATGCAGGCATTACGAAAGAGACAGGAGTAATTGAAATAGGTCCTGGAATTGGTGCTTTGACAGAACTATTAGCTATCCATGGACAAAAGGTGTTGGCGTTTGAAATAGACCAACGTCTAATCCCTGTATTAGAGGACACGCTCGCTTCTTACAATAATGTTGAAATTGTTCATGAGGATATTTTACAAGCTAACGTTCGTGACGTGATAGCGGCACATTTTCACCCTAAGCAATCGGTTCATCTTGTTGCAAATTTGCCTTATTATATAACTACTCCAATCTTAATGAAATTATTGCGTGATAAATTACCGATCGACAGTTTCACAGTAATGATTCAAAAAGAAGTTGCTGAAAGAATGGCAGCAAAGCCTAATACGAAAAGCTACGGTTCTTTAACGTTAGCTGTGCAATATTATACGGAAGCAGAAGTGGTTATGCATGTACCAAAACGTGCTTTTATGCCGCAGCCTAACGTAGATTCCAGTATTTTAAGGTTAGTTAGGCGTGAAAAAGCACCTGTAAGCATACTAAATGAAGATTTCTTTTTTGCGCTTATTCAAGCAAGTTTTGCTCAACGTCGTAAAACATTACGTAATAATTTATCGAACTATTTTAATGAGCGGTTAACGAAAGAAGAAATTAGTCTCATGCTAGAACAGGCTGGTATTGATGGAGGAAGACGTGGAGAATCTTTAGCCATAGAGGAATTTGCTGTACTGGCAAACCTATTTTATTCCGAATGTAAGACCACTACTTCATAAAAGATAATGAACCTAACTTTCCGATGTCATGCAGGTAGCATGTTGTTCATAGGAGGCATGACACGCGGAAAAAGTGCTCTTCTTTTCAAGGACAAGGAAAGCTACGACAGCGACACATCGCACGCAGAAAAAGTGCGCTCTTCTTTTTCAAGGACGCTTGAGTATCTAGTTTTTGATTTACTAGTACCCTAATGATGGAAGGTTTACTTTATATTGTAAGCAATGCAGATAAGAGAGAAAGATGGTACAAATGCGTTTTTCGTTCAAAGATAAGAAAGCATAAAATGAGGTGCTTGGGGATACCAAAATAACCGAATATCTACGTTCGGCGCATGAGCCCGGCAACTAGGCGACTTCACGAATCGCCCTACGATCAGTCATCATTGGTTGGAGGTTAAGAGGAAGGCCGACTAAAAACGGGCTTGCCGCCCGACGTCGGCATACTCCTGTTGCAGGAGCATGATTCCTAAAACTTTAGTTGCTTCGTTCCAGTCGCTACGTTGCTAAACGGGCGATCTGCGCCTTTGTTCTGGTCTAGGAAAGTATAAGATTTTTTTGGTTTATAGTATAAGAAAAACAAAAGGCTTTCGCCATAAGACTTGGCGACAAGCCAAGTTTTTCTAAACCAACCTATTGTAATGACGTGTGTTACGTTGACCTCGAAAATTAGAGTGTAAATCTAAACTTTGGGGTTTTTTTGAATTTGCACCATACGTTAATTTTAAAAAAGATGCTCATCCAACAATGTAAAAATACCTAACTGATACAAACGCACAGTTTTTACAGATATTCATACTATATATCATAATCCTAAGCTCAGGAAGGCTGTGAAGTGTAGTATGAGTTACACGAGAGGCGATTTAGTCACACGACACTCTTATCAACATGATATATTATTTCGGATTTCTTCTGTGAAAAAAGAACAGGTGGATTTAGTAGGTGAGGATATTCGCCTCAAAGCGGATGCTCCAACAGCTGACTTGCGATTGGTTGAAGAAAGAGAATTGCAAAAGCGGAGACGGCTAGGAAAAGAAAAAGAAGAGTCTTCCTATCGTTTATTTCGCCAAGATTATCAATTGTTGAAGGAAAAACGGCAGTATCAGGCTACGGATGGATTCTTGCATGAGGTGTCTTATTTTCAGTTGCCCGCAAAGGTTTTGCATATAGATGGTGATCCTATGTATTTGAAAAAATGTATCGATCTCTATCAGCGTATTGGGCTGCAAGTGCACGGTGTACATTTATATGAACGTGATATGCCTTTACAAATTACAGAATTGATAGCGAAGATTCAGCCGAATATTATCGTTATAACAGGGCACGATGCTTTTTCAAAAAACAAAGGGGAAAAGCAGGATCTTCGTGCATATCGTAACTCGAAATACTTTATTGAAGCGGTACGAGAAGCACGAAGAATGAATCCGAATTTGGATCAGCTCGTGATTTTTGCAGGAGCATGCCAATCTCATTTTGAACTGTTGATTCGTGCAGGTGCTAATTTTGCCAGTTCTCCTTTACGTGTTAATATTCATGCGTTAGACCCAGTTTATATTGCTGCAAAAGTTGCGTACACACCTTTTATGGAAAAAGTGAGCGTCTGGGATGCTATTCGAAATACTTTGACAGGGAACAAAGGGATGGGTGGTGTTGAAACGCGAGGTCTTTTACGTACAGGTCTACCGTATATGGGAGGGGAAGGAAAAAACAACGAATGAAGTAACAGTAACAATCGTATTTATTGTGTTAGCCTTTCTACTTCCCCTCGTTATCCTCTCTGTCCTGTTTTTACATTTCATAAATACTTTTTACATGAATAATCCATATTCGACCAAGACCATTAGATAAAAGATGTTCAGTCGGGATATAGTCTAACGTTTTTATGAATATATGGACATCCAATAGGTTACTCTTATGCCTCTTTAAGCTTTTTAGCTGATGAAGTCAAGAATTTCTAAAAAATGTGCATAAAAAGTTAATAAAAACAAATAATATACGAAAATACCAAAAAATATATTGACATCAAAAAAGTAATCTTGATATAATATATAGTTTCACTTGACGAATGTACAAGTTCATGGTATGATGTTTACAGTGAGGTGGAGTATAGTGGCGAAAACATTAATCGAAATTAAGCAAGGTCTTGAAGGTCATGTTGGAAAACGGTTAAAGCTTAAAGCGAATGGTGGTAGAAGGAAAACCATTGAGCGATCTGGCATCTTAGCAGAAACATACCCTTCTGTATTTATTGTAGAGCTTGACCAAGAAGAAAATGCATTCGAACGTGTTTCATACAGCTATGCAGACGTTTTGACAGAAACAGTGGAGCTTCGCTTTACAGATGACAGAAGCATCGCTTCAGTGCTTGAGCAGTAGCCCTTAGGTTTACTGCTTTTATTTTAAAGTTAATTAACAGAATAATTAAAAAATTAAACTCCTTATTATTTCCTTTTTTGTTTACATATAACTGGTGTGCAATTGCTGATCAAGTACATACTAAAACTGTCGTAACCAATCATTAAAAGGGGGCCTGTCTTCGTGGCTAGAAGGCGTGGAATGATGTCAGATCAACTGAAAGAAGAAATTGCGAAAGAGTTAGGGTTTTACGACACGGTGCAAAGGGAAGGATGGGGCGGCATTAGATCTCGTGACGCTGGAAACATGGTGAAACGCGCCATTGAAAGAGCGGAAGCTAGCATGGAACAAGACAAATCCTAATTGGGTTTGTCTTGTTTTCATTAGCTGACTTTTGTATATTAGCTTTTTGGTTTTTTATTTGTCATTCACGTGGCAGAATGGAATATGTTACAATTTTATTATCTATAAACAAGAAGGTGACGGGTGATGGTAATTTTTGAAAAAGCACCTGCAAAAATAAATTTATCACTGGATGTATTAAGTAAAAGAAGTGATGGATACCATAACGTCGAAATGATTATGACAACTATTGATTTAGCTGATCGGATTCGTTTATTAGAATTGCCTGAGGATCGAATTGAAATATCTTTGGAAAGCAGATTTGTTCCAAGTGATAAACGTAATTTAGCATATCAAGCTGCATCGGCATTAAAACAAATATATGGTATTCGCAAAGGTGTGCATATTTCGATTGAAAAAAACATCCCCGTTTCTGCGGGACTTGCTGGTGGCAGTACGGATGCTGCAGCGGTATTGAAGGGCTTAAATCGCCTATGGGAACTAAAGATTCCTCAAGCAGAATTGGCGCAACTAGGTGCGTTATTAGGTACAGATGTGCCGTTTTGTATATACGGTAGAACAGGACTAGCTAAAGGCAGAGGAGAAATCGTAGAAGCACTTCCTTCTCCACCCCCTTGTTGGGTTGTTTTAGCCAAGCCAGATATTGGTGTATCTTCAAGGACGATTTTCCAGCGAATTGTAGTGGAAGACCTTGTTCATCCGGAAACAAGACGAGTTATAAATGCATTAGAAGAAGGAAGCTTTGAAAAGCTATGTCTAAGTCTAGGAAATGCATTGGAGCCATTAACGATGGAAAAACATCCAGAAGTGCAGCAGATTAAAAATGTATTGCAGCAGGCAGGGGCCTCTGGTGTACTTATGAGCGGGAGCGGGCCAACCGTGTATGGTCTTGTTGAGCATGAAAGCAAAGCTAAAAGAATATATAATGGGATGAGAGGTTTTTGCGAAGAAGTTTATTATGTGCGATTATTAGGATGATTATATTGGTAAAAAACATATATTAATGGTATATTAAGAGGAAAATATTCGGTTTTGAGGTGTGAAGATGAAAAGAAGTAACCGTTTAGTTGCTTTAACCAATTTTTTTCTTGAAAATCCCCGAACACACACACAATTTCCGTATTTTGTGTCGCAACTAGATACAACGAAAGCTTCCGTAAGTGAAGATATGGATATAATTGACGCAGTATTTCGAAGTGAAGGGATTGGCTATTTGCAACGGACGACAGGTGCAGGAGGAGGAGTGAAATATATCCCTGCACGGGTACATGAGAAGAACAAGCTTTTTGTTGAAGAATTACGACGAAAGCTTGAAGACCCAGCGCGTATCCTTCCTGGTGGGTATTTATATATGAGTGATCTGTTAGGAGATCCAAAGACCGTACGAGAAATTGGTCGTGTTTTTGCGTCGGCATTTTCTGAAATGGATATCGATGTGGTTGTAACTGTTGCTACGAAGGGCATTCCACTTGCATACGCAGTTGCCTCATTTCTCAATGTTCCCGTTGTCATTGTTCGTAGAGATCCAAAGGTAACGGAAGGCTCCTCCGTAAGTATTAATTATGTATCCGGATCGTCTAGGAAGATTCAGACAATGGTATTACCTAAACGCAGTTTATCAGAAGGGGCAAAGGTCTGTATCATTGATGATTTTATGAAAGCTGGTGGAACTATAACAGGAATGATTAATTTACTGGAAGAGTTTCATGCAACGGTACAAGCAATAGGGGTATTAGCTGAAGCAGATGACGAAGAAGAAGAGCGTGTTATTGATGATTATACATCCTTGATAAAGATATCAAATGTAGATATGAAAAAGAAGTATATTGATGTACATGTCGGTAATTTGATGCAACAGCACATGTAGAGGCGGACTATGCTGTTACGGATTAGTTAACGACCCTTTTTAAAACGCAACTGCTTTACACAATAATAATGACCCATACATCTCATTAAAACATATCCATTTAATCTTTGGCTAAACATGCCGTAAAAGAACCTTGCGGCATGTGGGTTTACATAAGATAATAATTATGTTTGATATGCAGGAAGTTATATTCGTTTACCAAAAGATATATTATCTCTTTTTACTCCTCCACTTGAGCCTTAAGGGACTTATATTTTCCATGTATGCTACAGATGGAAATTTACCCAATTCACGTTTGTTAGCTGAAACATAGAATGGGTTAGTAGGAGAAGATGGCCCATCATTCAAGTATGAATGAATTATGTTTTTATGGAAGCGCTGTTATATTTGATGCTGTATTAAAAATATTTTATTTTTTTTAATATTTTAGCAGGACTTTTGATAGTTTTGTTGAACTAGTTAATATAGATTCAAATGTGAAAAGGTGGTGACACATCATGGAAGTAACTGACGTTAGGTTACGCCGCGTTAATACAGAAGGCAGAATGCGAGCGATCGCATCAATTACTTTGGATCAGGAATTTGTTGTCCATGATATCCGTGTAATTGACGGTAATAATGGACTGTTTGTTGCGATGCCATCCAAGCGAACGCCGGATGGGGAATTTAGAGATATTGCTCACCCAATTAATTCTGGGACCCGTGCAAAAATTCAGGACGCTGTATTAGAAGAGTATCACCGAGCAGGTGATGAAGAAGTAAAGTATGAAGAAGCTGGGGCTTCCTAATTATTTTTTCTAATATGTTAGCATAACAACTAGAGGTCTAATCTACATAAGGTTAGCCTTCTTTTTTTGTAAGATAAGAACGACCATGGCCCGCATTTCGAGCCACCATCTATTATAAAATAATTTTTAAATCTACATATACGTATATACCCTATTCAATTTTGAATTTAACCCCAATAACAATACAACCAGTATACATCCCTGCGTAAGTAACGGGGCGTGACAGTATAAAAGCACCCGTCTATATTGACTAGATCACGCACAAAAATTTTGCAAGAAAACTCACTAGCGTTGCATAAAAAGTAATGCTTCAAGTCAAGCGCTAATTATCCATTTGAGGCATAGATGACATAATTTT
>NZ_QWLJ01000069.1 GCF_009917385.1 Roseburia sp. 1XD42-34
TTCAGCATTTAAATTTTGGTTGTTAGTTGTTACATGGGTTTGCTGTGGTTCAGCATTTAAATTTTGGTTGTTAGCTGGAACGTGAATTTGACGCGGTTCTAGGTTTAAATTTTGGTGAGTTGGATCTAAAAATTTGTCTTGGGTATGATGCCTTGGTTTCTTTGTATTACCATGTTTTTTTTTTGGCGTAATGGTATTTTTCCCTACGTTCCTAGTTTGGTCATGGATAGATTGCCGAAATTGTTTATTTCCTTTACTAAATGAAATAGTCTCCGTATTAGCTTGACTGCTGTATCCTCCTTGATGATGTGCTTCTCTCCTCGTGAAAGAAGGGGAACTTGGTTGGCGTATTCTATTTGAAGCAGCTGGTTGTTGAATATTAGACGATTGCAACATATTTTGCATCCGTCTAAATTCTGATCTGTTAGCTACATTATTTTTACTTCTAGCTTGACTTTCTTCCTTTAATTTTAGAAATGCCTGTTTCATCGTTTCAAATTCTTGTTTTAGTTCAAGAGCATTTATATGTTGGCTGTTAAGCATTGTATTTACCTTTTCAACAACCTCCGATTGCATTGCTTCCATCAATTGTTCCATCGTGTAGGTAATCTTGGCTAATTCTTGCTTCATTTGGTCAACGGAGTCATTCGTTTCTTCTATTTGCGAATTTAACGAAGTTAACTCCATCTCAGTATCTAATTCTTTTTCATAATATTCATTTTCCATTGCTTTTATCTCTCCTTTTAATTGAAACAGTTGTACTTTTAAATCGTAATTATCATCTTTCGCCTTTATATAATTTTGTAATAAGCCCTCATTCGTAATGGCATGAAGTGTTCGGCGGTGAAGTTCAAGTTCATTTTTCAACTGGTTAATTTCATCAACGTTAAATAGCTCATATCGATACATTCCAATCACCCTTTTACTTCACATTAATATACTATTTATGAAACGTTGATATGTGACACTATGCATAAGATTAAAAAAATAATTACTCTTAAATAAGGAAATCTTGAAGGAGAAAGTTCCTTATGTTAGATGTAGTTTCCTCCTGTACTAAATGGAGAAAGAGCGACGCCATGTATCCTTGTCAATAAATACACCGTTCCTAACGTCTTTTAAGGAAGAGCTAGCCAAAGTTATTTCAATAAATGGAAGAAAACAAGGAACCGAATTGTGCTTTTCTATTTTTATGCGTGGGGTTTCAACTTCATCACTGTTTAATGTTTTAAAACTTGTCCCAGTCATGATATTTAACCAAAACAGCATTTGTAACAATAAATCCGCTATTCGTCTATATCATTTTACACAGGAGATCATAAACTACTAGTGAAAAGAAACAAAAAACATTCGGAGGTGTTTGTGTTTATGCAAGCAGATAACTTAACAGGGGGTCAGGAACTCCTTTGTATTAACACAGAAAAAGTATATGATTGGATTATTAATGAAGCAACATTTGATCTGAATTTATTGGATCTGCCTTTACCCGTTAATCCAGTTACAGGTGTGCAACTAACCTGTGCTGATATCGACTTAGATACAGTAACTTGTACTGTTGAACCAGCAGAACTTACTCCAGTCGAAATTTTAGATCGAGTTGACCAACAATTTATTATTGATGGGGCAGAAGTAACATTACAGCTTGTAAACATTCGCAAAAATTTTACCGTTACTGTATCTGTTGGATTATTAACTGGAGGTACAGTCGAAGTAGGCGCTATTGATTTTTCACGCTGTGAGCAAGTGATTCTTTGTGCACCAGAAGGAACAGATATTAATGTAACGTTCACAGAGTTGGATTGTTTTATTTGTACAGTAGATTGTACGGCACTTACAACGATCGATACACTTGATTTAACAGTATCTGTTCGTCTATGCCAAAGTATTCAATCTACATTTGGTGTAACGCTTGAGCTTGTAGCAGAATTCTGTACACCAAGAGAAACACTTCCAATCCCTCCATGCCCATCGCCAGTATTGCCACCACAATGTCCAGTTGTTTTTCCAACTAATGGTGATAATGGATAAGTTGTCGGCATAATGATAAAGAGAGGAATATATCCTCTCTTTTATTTTTTTGCATGTAACGCAGGAAAGCTCTCTTGTTGGAGATTAGCTGCAAGCTTAAAAACGAGATGCGCGTTCCTTGTTAGATTCGGTTTAGCCTAAGCCATCTAAGTACTAAATGGAAACTTAATTTATAGGAGGTTATCCCATTGGATAAAATGAAGAGCATTCAAACAAAGTTGCTCCATTTGCAACAAATGAATGATGCGTATGTAAGGAAATTAAAATCTTTAGCAAAGGAACTAAAGCCAAAGCAAATACAAATCATTAGCTATTTTACATATTCACTTAATCTTTCTCATGAGGAAGACGGCGAAAATTTTATTATCGGTTCCTTTCACGTTAAAAATATAGGTATAAAACCGCTCCATAATCCGTTTATTTGCCTCAAACTGAAGTCTGAAGATATTTTTGATTTTTCTGGAAAATATTTTTATCAAGATACTCAGCAGAATATGCAGCTTGCCGATGCTTGGATTAGAATGAACGATAAGGATAATCAGGAAGAGTTTTGGTTAAAACCAAGTAGTCAGCAACTATTGAATCCACAAGAAACACTCACCTTTCAAAACTTTCAATTAAAGTGGTCTCCTATTATATCATACAATGGGAGTGTTACAGGGTTTGTTTATGGAGATGAAATAGAGGATGGAGTAAGTGCATTAAATCAAATGAGCATTAGTGGAAACGTAAAGGAGGAAGACGATTATGAAAAATGAGGAGATGGAAAAGTTATTTAATCAATCTGTTCGTTTGTTTTTAAAGAATCACTTAGAAACGCTAAACCAAGATTTGCAAGCTAATAATAGAAGTTTTGTCTATTTGGAAAATAATATGCTGCAAATGATGATGACCTATTTGTTTATGAATATGGACAATAAAGCAGAATCTCGGCATAATCAGGTGGATATGGAGAAATTGGAACAAATAGAAAGTGATCTGGATGCTATCATTGATGAAAATAAAAATGAATTTGAAGCGATTTTTGATCTGTTAGATAGAGAATAGAAAAAGGCACGAATCTATATTGTTTTTTTGAGAGATAAGAAAGCATAAAAATTTTGGGTTTGGGATAACGATATAACGGAATATCCACGTCGGGCTTAAGCACCCAGCAACTAGGCGACTTCACGAAATAGCCCTACGATAAGTCATCATCGGTTCGTGGTTAAGAGGGAGGCCGACTAAGAGCGGGCTTGCTGCTTGAAGTCGGCATACTCCTGTTGCAGGAGCATGATTCCTAAAACTTTAGTTGATTTGTTCCAGTCGCTACGTTGCTAAACGGGCGCTCTGCGCCTTTGTTCCACTATAGGAAAGTATAAGACTTTTTGGTTTGTAGTATAAGAAAAACAAAGGCTTCCGCCATAAGACTTGGCAGCCAGCCAAGTTTTTCTAATAAAAAAATAATAAGGTAGGAAAAATATGTCAGTAAAGAAAAAGTGGTTGTACTTACCAGTAGAAGTGAAAGTAAGGGAATTGGATGCAAAGCTATTATTGTCTTATTACGCAGCTTCCCAAGGTTATGCAGTCATAATCGGAGAGCATAAAATGGTAGAATTAGCTTTAAACCATTATCCCTCAGGTGTTTTTTTCTCAAAAGGTTATCCTTATCACGTTGGTCAGGAAGTAATTACCAGCGTAAAACAAAAGGGTCATAAAATAGTGGAATTAGATGAGGAAGGATTAATCATTCAAGGTAATGACCTATACTTACAGGATCGAGCAAGAGGAGAGTTACAAATACAGCTTGAACAAATTTATTGTTGGGGTGACTTTCAGAAGCAAATTCTTTCTCGCTCATCAAAAGCAATCGGAAATAAATCCCATGTAACTGGAAGCCCGCGAATCGACTTGTTAACTCCAAAATACCGAGAGGTCTATACAGAAGAAGTAAAGCAATTACGTAGTCAATATGGCACGTTTATTTTAGTAAACACTAGGTTTTCTCAGTATAATGCGGTGAGCGGGATAAAAGAAGTCCATCCACAAAGTAAGTACATGAAACGATTATATGAATATTTTTTACAAATGATTACGGATGTAAGTAAAGTATTTCCTCAATTAAATATAATAATTAGACCTCATCCCGGAGAAAACTTTACCGTATACAAGCAAATTTTTTCATCACAGGCGAATATTCACGTTCTTCATGAAGGCAATATTATTAAATGGTTACTGGCTGCCGATGTGGTCATTCATAATGGGTGCACATCAAGTGTGGAGGCTTTTCTTTTGGAGAAAAATATCATTACTTATGTGCCAATTACTTCATCGGTATATGATGTAGAATTGCCAAATCAGCTAGGAGTCAAAGCCACTAATAATCAAGAAGTTGTGGATATCATTCAGCTGATGCTTGACAAGTCAGAGTTATCATTAACCATGCAGAGCCGTACAGAGTTAGAGAATAATTTAGATCATTATTGCTCACATTTGAATCCATACTTTTCTTTTGAAAGAATCTTACATTTAATCAACACCATCCCAACTCCTGCTTCAACATATAATCCTGCTTCATACAAACCTCTCTATGCAAGAGAAAAAAAGTATATTAAATACTTTTTTTCTTCATTAAATAGTGAAGAAATTGAAAAATTCTTCATAAGGCTTAATAGAATAGAAGGAAGGGACCTTTGTTTATCAATTAAAAAAGTGGCCAGAAATTTATTTCAAATAAATTAACGGAGCTGCTTTTAATTTTAGCTCGAAATATAGGTTAAATGTTCGAATGTAGGATTTCTTTTAAAGAAAAGCATTTTCCTCGTGATCTTCCTCCGCTTCGCTAATTAAAATGAAATAAGGTTGGAAAACTATCAAATTAAAATGTGAGGCAGGTTTTTTATATCTAATATTCAGAACTTTGGTAAAATAATTTTGATGAAATGAAGCAACAGCTGGATGTCTATTTAATAGTTGATAGAGATTTTCATGCTCGGAGCGCAAAGCTAAGAATTAACGTTTTTAATATGGCTAATTACGAACAGACATGGCGTTATTTAAGCTTTTTAGAATACTTATGCTATCCAGAGCAACCGCGTATAGATTGTCCCGGTAGATTTGGTTTTTTCCCAGAATTTATAGAAGCTATAAACTTTATTTTAGGCTATTTTATCGTATTTAGCGAAGGGACTTATTTTTCTAAGGCCTTAAAAAAACGAGAGTCATAAATGTTTACTAACCATATGTATACGATTCGTATTATAATAGGAACAGACGACATCAATATTGTCATCTGTTTTATTTTTTAACTTTATTCATTACGCTATTGTGTGCTATTTTAGACGTATAGTTAATTTTTGTTGTTCAAAAAGCCTAGGAAATATTACCTTATTACTTTCCACTAGCCCAAACTTTTTAGGGTGTATCGAAAGTATTGTACATTGGTGCTACAGGAGTTAAAACTTGTGACTGTTTAAAGAGCCTTTGATTTATATTCTAGTTTGTAGTCTTTAAGTAGTCACACACCAGTATGAAGTTTAACAGCCTGTCCTTTTTGAACACATTATGATAAGGGAAGGACGAAAAACATGGAAAAGAAAAAAGTAGGGATTATTTTTGGAGGGAAATCTGCTGAGCATGAAGTGTCACTTCAATCAGCTAAAAATATTGTCGATGCAATTGATCGTGATAAATTTGAAGTTGTTTTAATTGGAGTTGATAAAGAAGGAAAATGGCATTTAAATGAACCGTCTTCCTACTTGCTCCACGCAGATAATCCGAAGCTAATTCAATTAAACAAATCGAACGAAACAGTGGCAATTGTTCCAGGAAAGAAAGAAAAACAGTTTATTCAAACTTCCCATGGAGCACAGCTTGACGATTTGGACGTTGTATTTCCAATTGTGCATGGGACATTGGGAGAGGATGGTAGTTTGCAAGGAATGCTACGTTTAGCTGATCTTCCATTTGTTGGTCCAGACGTTTTAGCTTCTTCCGTTTGTATGGATAAAGATATCGCTAAACGTTTATTACAGGCAGCAGGGATAAAAGTCGCAAACGGCATTGTTTACCGGAAAAAGGAACAACAAGTGATTGATTATGAAAAAGTTACCGAACAGTTGGGAACACCGCTTTTTATTAAGCCAGCCAATCAGGGATCGTCTGTTGGAATTAGTAAAGTGACAACAGAAGAAGAATTCTATCAAGGTGTTAAAGAAGCATTTAACTATGACCATAAAATTGTTATCGAAGAGTGTATTATTGGCAGAGAAATAGAGTGTTCTGTATTAGGAAATGAAGAGCCGAAAGCGTCATTACTAGGGGAGATTTTACCGCAAACAGAGTTTTATTCCTATGAATCTAAATATATTGATGAAAAAGGTGCTGATTTAGCGGTTCCGGCTGATGTTTCAGAGGAAACAACAAAGCGTATACAAGAGATTGCTATTCAAGCGTTTAAAGTATTAGAATGTGAAGGGTTGGCAAGGGTGGACTTCTTCTTAACAGAAGCAGGCGAGATTTATCTAAATGAAGTAAATACATTACCAGGATTTACTAAAATTAGTATGTATCCAAAGTTGTGGGAAGTAAGCGGACTTTCCTATCAAGATTTAATTACTACATTGATTGAATTAGCAATTGACCGTCATCAACAGGATCATGAATTGAAAAGCTCACTTTGGGATTAAACTAATTAATAAAAAAGCTTGATGGGATTGGGGTTACACTACATCATCAAGCTTTTTTTGAAGGATAAGAAAGCATTCCTGTAATAAAGCAAAATGAGGATTGAATAAAAAATGCCCCCTTGGTATGATACGAGGTGTCC
>NZ_QWLJ01000070.1 GCF_009917385.1 Roseburia sp. 1XD42-34
AATGCCGTTCTTCACTCGGTCAAAGATATTATTAACGTTCGTGATATAGACGATGGCGAGTTCCTAGATAAAGTACACCATGGGAAAAAGATGAACCGACAGACAATAGAGAAACTCCACGCATTTGACCGCCACAATACAGCTAAGCTAGACCCCATAGAACAAGATATACGAACGATGAAGAATTATATCAACCAAATCCGTGAGTTAGGCAACAATGGAAAGTTACGTATTGGCAGTTATCAAGCCAGACAGCTAGATGATCAAAAGTTTCATCAAGAACTTATATCTGGAATCAAAAATAAGGCTGTGAGAAACGCCATTGGGCTAGAGGCAGTGCTCGGCGAAGCAGGTAAGCTTCTACTCTATAGCTATACTCGATTTGCCGCTATTCCGGTTCAGTATTTACAGAAACATTTTGAATTAAAAACCATGAGTTATAGCTACCGGGCTATACATGCAGTGACAGCAGCATCAGGAGACCATTTAACTACAGGAGAATTTTCTACCATTGAGCACCAAGTGGTTTCTAAAGTAAAGGTCTCGGACTATAAAAAGGTGAGACAGGGAACTTATTATACCTTAACTGATGGTAGGATTGTAAGGAAGTTTAAATCAGAAACGGGTGTAAATTATGAATTAGTGGATACGATTCCAGCCGATCGACACAAGCCAAAAGAACCGGAAAAGAGCTGGGTGGAAAAAGCTACTGATGGGATTGTCAAAGCAGGTTTTTATGTAGGATTAGCAGGATATAAGACTGGAAAAGCTGGTTTAAAAGTTTCCAAAGAGGCTTTAGACTTCGTTGTATTGGATGATGTGAATACGGTAATGGATCCAAAGGCTTCTACAATGGATAGAGTAATAGCAGGTGCTTCTTTTGTTCCAGTAGGAAAAGTTTTTAAGCTAGTTAAAGCTAGCGGAGTTATTAAATTTGCGGATAAGGGTAAACATACTGCTAAGAAGGTTCAAGGTACAGGTAAACTTAATAAAAGCTTAGCTAAGTCTTATTTAAGGCACATAGAGTTAAAAACTGGACGGAAAGTTCATAAAGGACAAACTGACCTTATAAAACAAGCTCTAAGGAACAATAAATTCGAAAAATTAACACCTAAACAGACAGCAAAACATAGAGGCAAATTTACATCAAGCTTGAAGGATAGATTAATTTTAGAATGGGAAGAAAAAACAAACCAAAAGGGGCCTCGTTATAAAGAAGAGGTTCTTGATAAGAATGGTGAAGTTATCAGAAGTATTGGGCAGCCATATGATGCTCATCACATTATAGAAAACAACTTCGGCGGTCCCCATAAATGGTGGAATCTTCACCCGGCAAAATATCCTGATGAACATCAAGCGGGAATACACGGAAAAGGATCACCATCAGGAAAACTATTTCCAAGGAGGTAATTTAATATGGCTGATTTTAATTTTATTAACGATATAAAAAATAAAACGTATGAGGTATCTGAAAGTGATATTTTAAAAGCTGAGCAAAGGATGAAAACCAAATTTCCAAATGATTTAAAACAATTATATTTGCAAGTTGGTTATGGTTTTATTAAAGGTCAAAGTGTTAATGCAATAAATAGGATACTCGGACCTGGTTCTGTAGCAGATATTAGACTCAGAGAAGGTGTTTTTGAACTTGATCCGGATTTAGAAGAAATTTACGATGACGAAGATAAACTTATTTTTTTTGAAGTAAACGAGGGTGTATATATTTCAATAGATTTAAATTTAGAGAATAACCCAGTGTTTTACTTTGATGTTCAGATAGCAGAATCGTTAGTGGATTTCTTTAAAAAGTTTCTGAATGATAACGAATATTATGTTGATTTAATTTAGTACCGAATAACTGGAAATAATAGGTACTATTCTAACCAATAATTTTGAAAACTATAAGATAAGCGCAAATATTATTGTGGACGTTGAATAAATAAATGTTAACATTTTTGGTAACAAACCAATAAAAATACTTGTTTATTGCCTTTAGACTCAATAGACACGTTTGTTTACATATCAACACTTATGTGTATTTGTAAAAATAAATACAACCAACTTTTCAATGATACCAGTCAAGACCAAATACCGTATATCGCATACCCGGGCGATATTATAAGATTTGACACAAAAAACTATGCCGTATATATCAATGGCGTGCCATATAAAGAGGACCTGGCGATAGGATCGACATTTTTTGATTTATACAAAGGCGATAACCAACTAATTACATCGCCACAAGAGGCGTTTAATACTAAGGTTATATACCGTGACACACATAGATAAGGAGGTAATCTATTGATTTATGTGACGGATGGACAAGACGGTAATATTTTAGATGTTATACCGGATAAATACATCGTAGAAGATTGGCACGAACGTAGTTTAAATAATCTCGAGGAAACGTACGAATTAATTACATGGGCTGATATGCCGTTTTCCGAGCATCTACAAGACCGGAACCGTTTACTAGTACCCGATGAAGACGGAACATACAGGGAGTTTATTATTACAATCCCTAGAAAATATCGTGATGGACAAAGACTGGTGTTAGAGGTAACGGCGTTGGCTAGTTATTTAGAGGATTTAACAAAAGCTAAAGTAATAGAACCACATAAAACAAAATCTATTACCAACGTAGAACATGTTAAAAACACACTCGAAGGCACGATATGGCAACCGGGCAATATTAAATACGAAGGGATTCGGACTCTTACGATTGAAAAGAATACGAATCCTTTTGCTATTTTGAAGCGATTGGCCAATGAATTTGGACTAGAAATCAACTTTAGAATTGAAATCGAATATAACCGAGTTGTTGGTCGTTACGTTGATATGGTGGAACGTATAGGAGAGTGGCGAGGAAGAACAATTGAGTTTGCTAAAGATCTATTAGGCATCGAACGAACCGAAGATACGAGTGATGTTGTTACGTCTTTAATCGGATATGGTCCAGAAAGAGACAACGGTACACGACTTAAAGTAGTTGTTGAAGATAAGGAAGCTTTAGAGCGTTGGGGAATACGTGACCCGGTGACAGGACAATTAAAACATCTCGTTGCCGAGTATGAGCCACAAAGCGACGATCAAGATATGACGTTGGATAGGCTACGTACGTTGGTTGAAAACGAGTTAGAAAAACGAATTAAAGCACTTGTCAGTTATAAAGTCACTTTCGCAGATGTGGAGCATGTGCCGGGCTTAGAAAACGAAAAAGTACGTTTTGGCGATACAGACCGTATAAAAGATACTCGATTTAATCCTCCATTATATCTTGAGGCAAGAGTGCATAAGCTTGGTAGGTCAACCGTAGATAAATCCCGTAAACAAGCTGAACTTGGAGATTTTACGGAATATACCGAGGAAGAGGCACATGCTATTTGGAAATCCTTGCAAGACCAGATAAGACGAAAAATATCCATGACAGAAATGCTCGAAGCAACCTATGACAAACTAACGATTGATCAAAAGGATAAAGTTATTTTTCAAGAAGGAAAATCGTTTGCTGAAGCAGTAGGAATAGAGGTAAAAGACTACGCTGATAAATCATCTAATCAAGCACTAATTGATGCTAAAGCTTATGCTGTAGCCCAAACAGTTTTTGATAATAAAATGATAGATCTTGCAGAGGAAATGGCTGACAAAGCAGGTATTGAATATGTTAATGGTCAACTGGTTGACAAAGTAAATGTCGGTGATGTATACACGATTGAAGAAATAAATAATCGTTTCTTGAATTATGTTGGTTTAACGCAATATGAAACAGATATGCAGGGTATTGTGTTAGATTTAGAAACCCAGTCTACTCAAATAGGTCAAAATGAAGCAGCAATCGGATTAAAAGCAGATGCCAGTTACGTCAATGCTATAGCGGGGACAGTAGAGGATCACTCAGCTCAATTTAATGTCATGGCAAATGAGATTAATAGTAAAGTGGACGCTACTTATGTGCAGGGTGAGATCGGAAAGATTGATGACTCTATAGACGATTTAAATACATTAGTAAGAAATCAATCTACCCAAATAACTCAAAATGCGAATGCTATATTGGAACGTGCTACTAAAACAGAAGTGGATGCAGTCAACCATCGTGTAAAAGACGCTATAGGAGAAATCGAAACCATTGCTGGACAAATCAGACTTAAAGCCAATAAGACGGATTTTGACACGTTAAACGATAAGGTGTTAACTAATCAATCACAAATCAATGTAATGGCTGGAAAACTCGAATTTAAAGCCGAATCGTCCGAGGTTAATGCGCTAGGTGAGCGTGTTAATTCGGCGGAGGTAACAATCGACGGACTGAAAAGTGAGGTAGAGCTTAAAGCAGACCGAATAGAGTTGAAAGGGTTTGTAACAGCCAACGACCTTAAAGTGCGGGGTGATCTTGAGTTTGGCGGTAAATTAAGAGGCGCAACAGGTACTTTTTCGGGAGAAGTTGAAGCTGCACAATTATTTATTAGAAACCCTAAAATAGAACAAGAAGGCGGTGTTGGCCTACAATTGCAAACAGCTATGTGGCAATCAAGTACAAGCAGACCTTTCCGTAAAACTGGGTACATCGATTTTAACACACTGAATAATGCTCTGGAAGTACGTCGTTATAACGAACAAGGGGCAGAGTACGCTTTAGATGGATTTAGTATGCACGCAAAAGTATCTGCATTTTACGGTGACGTAAGGGTAGGAAGTGGAGATGAAGGCGGTGTTCCGAGGCTCGAATTTGATATACCTGAAAGAATTAACAGGTCATCGATAAGGTGGAATGCTAACGTTAGTGCTGACTATGGCTTGATAGTACAAGTGGATGGTGATAATGTCGCATCTTTTGTGTCTAAAGGAAACCTTAAGGTAAATCGTATAGAACCTTATGATACGTTAGGACTTTATATTATGTCTCATCCAAAGGGGTCTATAAGATGTACAGATTACAACGGATGGAATAACGGTAACCCTAGATATGTTGATGTGCTGGCTGGTGACTTTATAAGACAATCTACTGAGCGCAGTAAAGATAATATTGAAAAGTACGAAGAAAACGCCTTAGAAATTTTAGATCAATCCGTTATCTATCAATACACAAAAAACGATAAAAAAGAAATTGGGTTTATATTAGAAAAGGAAACACCAGACATTATAAAACGCGAGGAAGGTATTAGCGGTTATTCTCTAGATGGTTTGTTGGTTAAAGCGGTACAGGAATTGTCATTTTTTAAAG
Organism: Roseburia sp. 1XD42-34; assembly: GCF_009917385.1. Taxonomy (GTDB): domain Bacteria; phylum Bacillota; class Bacilli; order Bacillales; family Amphibacillaceae; genus Virgibacillus. Next base: position 5,222 of record NZ_QWLJ01000070.1, read on the forward strand.
ATCAGCATAACGACAGAATAAACTTTTTAGAAATGCAAGTCGATGTACTAATGCAAGAAATAAATAACCTAAAAGGAGTGAGTTAATTGCAACAAGATGTAAATAAGATAATTGACCATATAAGCAACGCTTGGGCAAGTGACTTAGTTAACAGTAAAAAACAAGTCGCTATTTTGATGGAGGAAAACGAGCGCCTAAAAACAGAAATAAAAAATCTCAAAGCAGAAAAGGAGACTGGTGAAATTGAAGATACAAATAACTAGCGTGAACATGCGATATAAAGAAGGTCAGGTGGATAGTGTACAAGTACATTTTAATGGCAATGACGAGCAAAGAACAATTAGTATAAGTGGTTATATCCCACTTACAGCTGAACAATATGCAGGAAACGAAAGTGTGGGAGCATTAGAAGGAATTGTAAGGCAAGAAGTATCTGAAAAGGTATTGCAGGAAAACGCTGAATAGACGTTATTTTTATGTGAGGAATGGAGGGAAATTTTCCTTACTGTCGAATGTAATAATTAAGAAACTAATATTTTTAAAAAGGAGTGTCTCGAATGCAACCAATTGAAGAAAGGTACAGAAACATTGAAGATTTAACTTTTGAAGAGGCGAAAAGAATATTAGAGAGTGCGGGCTATAAAACTTATAATAATGTATACGATATGGGCGATGAGGTTTTAGTTGATGATAAAACCTCATATGGCGTTTTGGTTCCTGAAACTGCTCCAGAAGAATTATTGGAAGTGATAAAAGAAGAAGGAAGTGAATCTTATTCTTTTGATACAGGATCTATGAATGCTATTGTGGCAAAGGTTGCCCAAGTATTAATAAACCGAGTTGAGGAATTAGAAAAAGAAGTTGCAGAACTTAAAGCGAATAAATAGGTTAATTATTATAAGCATCTCAAACGAGGTGCTTTTTTAATATCAAAAAACAGGAGGTACATGATGATAGACATGATTATTAATATGGCAAAAACAACAACGGCAGTAGCATCTGTCGTTTTTGCATTTTTATATGGAGGTTGGACAGTGTCGCTAATAGCTTTAGTAGTATTTGTCGTATTGGAAAAAAGGTATTTATCTTTGCCATGGTTGCCGCAGCACATGTAATTGATCTAGTGCTGATTGATGCAACGGATATTGATGCTTTTGTAATGACTGCTACTATTTACTTTTACATTGTAAATGAGTTGGTATCAATCCTGGAAAACGCAGGTAGGTTAAGCTTGCCTATTCCAAGTCCAATTCGTAAGGCAATTAATATTTTCCAAGGTAGATTGAAGGATTACGATGACGACACTTTAAAAGAGAAAAACGTTGATTAAGGCGCTCATACAGGTGCCTTTTTTATATTACAAAAAATAAAGGAGAGGTTTAATAATGGCAAAAGTAGCTATTGGAGCAGGGCACGGTATGCATACACCGGGGAAAAGAAGTCCGGCTGACGAAAGAGAATGGTCATTTAATAATAAAGTAGTAACTGCAGCTGTAAGATATTTAAAAGAATATGGCATCAA
>NZ_QWLJ01000071.1 GCF_009917385.1 Roseburia sp. 1XD42-34
AAAATGAAATTCTAAGAAAAACAAAGAAAACAAGAGAAAACGTTAGTATATAGAGGGAGTATAAAAATGGTTGCTTTTAGGGATACCAAAATAACCGAATAGCTACGTCCGGGACATGAGCCCAGCAATGATGCGACTTTAGAAATGCGCCCACGATAAAGTCATCATCGGTTGTAGCTAAGAGGAAGGCCGACTAAATACGGGCTTGCGGCCCGACGTCAGCATACCTCTGTTTTTAGTGGCATGATTTCTAAAACTTTAGTTGATCCAGTCGCTACGTTACTAAACGGGCGCTCTGCACCTTTGTTCTTGTCTATCCTTTTAGCTCGGTAATGATGGTGGCAATAGCAAAAAAGCCAAATGCTAATGCTGTTATTGCAGAAAATCCAATGGCGAGAATATTTTTGTATTTCATTTGACGAATGATAGATACAACTGCAAGTATAGCTACTAATAAAAACAAAACCCCTAATACGATATGCATGAATCTTTTTCCTCCTTATAGCTTCTCATTTCCTATTGTTGGTATAGAAAATGTATTTGTATTATTATGTAACTAGTGCGGTTATATTCCTTATTCTATAGCATTATATGATGTTTGTCGAGACTTAGCATTGATAATTTCTGTTAGCTTTCAATTAACGTAAAAATGACATCTTGGCATGAGGTTTTCTGCAAATAACGAGAGGAGATGGAACAATGAATTTACATACCATGCCCTTAGGGCCTTTAGGAACCAATTGTTATATTGTCTACGGAAAGGAGGAAGCATTGATTGTTGATCCTGGCGGTGATGCAGAGAAAGTAGCACAATTTTTAACTCTACATCATTTAACACCAATAGCTATTTTACTAACACATGCCCATTTTGATCATATTGGCGCAGTGGATGAACTAAGAAAGAAGTATGATATCGATGTTTTCCTTCATGAGTTAGAAGCAAGCTGGTTAGAAGACCCAAGTAAAAATGGTTCCCTTTTATTTACGCAACAAAAAGTGCAAACAGAAAAGCCAGACCAATTACTATATCCGCAGAAAATGCAACTAGAGGAATTTTCTTTCAACGTATTACATACACCAGGTCATTCTCCTGGTAGTGTCAGTTTTGTGTTTACGGAAGAGCAATTCGTAATAAGTGGTGATGTATTATTTCAGCAAGGTATTGGACGTACCGATTTACCAGGAGGAGATTATCAGCAATTAGAAAAATCGATAAAGGAAATATTATATACATTGGACGAATCATTTACGGTTTATCCAGGTCATGGACCCAAAACAAATATTGAGTTTGAAAAGAAACACAACCCTTTTTTTACTGCATAACTTAACATGGGCTGTTAGCATCTTAAAAACAGGTTAGGAACGTTACTTGTAAGGACAAGGTGGAGGAACAACAAAAAAGCCCGCATAATAATGTAGCAGGGCTTTTTGTTGCCTCTTATTGTCCGAATCCAGGTACTAGTATAAATTCTGAATACCATGTAAAACCAATAAAGAATATGGTACAGTACGCTCCGAATAAATACATATACATGCGTTCAGATAATTTCAAATAACTTAATGTTAGGAAAAAGGCCGTTTGAACGAGGAAAAGTAAAGCTGTTTTTTGCATATCGCCCACGAAAAACATTACGGTGAAAATTCCTGTCCAAAAGGCTAACACACGAAACATTCGATCCATGTCCATCCCCCTCCTTTTGGTAACCTTATCATAGTTATTATAAACGACCTGTGTGGACTTGTAAATGAAAGTAATATTTATCCCACCTATAATGTGCTGTAAGACCCCCTTCAGGAGTTGGAAATTGTACTGCCACAACTAAGCGTGAGATAAAAGCGCCTAAATACCTGATAGCTTTAGAGGTTTTTAGGTCACACCCTTGGGTACTAACAATCAGTGAGGATGAAAAACCCCCCACTGATTGAAGAAGATTCACTTTATTGTAGCCTTTTGACTTTTATGTTAGAAAATTATTCGAAAAAATTTTCGAGGAGGTTACGTGTATATCTCCTGCTTTTTTAGACCCCTATTACCTATATTCGATTTTTACACAACACACAAGGGAAGAGACCTTTGTATATAGTTATTCCTATTTTCTTATCTATCATAAATATATTCTTATTCAACGGGATAAACATCAGAAATGTTACCAACATAAACTGCAATGATGGTTTTTGTATATTTCAGCTAGCTAGAGAAGGTCACTGAAAGGATGAAGGGGCATAGGAAGGGGTTTTTAAGAAACCAGTAAGTTGTAGCTTAGATTGGTTATTCGTAGTAATAGTATAAAACAGGCGGTATTTTTCGGGAGGTAAAGATGTTATCCGCACAGAAACTTCACCGTAAGGAAATGAGATATCCATTTGGTTTTCTATCTCCCTGTTTTGGATTAATTCTTGCTTTATTTTTTCTCGGGACATTTGTACTAGCGTTTCTATTTTTAGTTGCTCGATTTGGTTTTTGGTCATAATCACATTGTTTTGATAACGATGAACGGTAGTTGAAATGATCAAGAAAACAAGCGTTGTAACGAATAAGACAAGAGGCAGCATAAACCCAGATTCTTTATGGGTAAAAGATAATTTCTTTATCATATTGCTCCCCCTCTATAGTAGTAACAGTTATTAGTAATCCATAAGGGAGTGGGGAAAAAGAGATATTTTTTACGTCTCGTAAATAAATTTCATGGCCGGTATTATCGACTTGTCTTCGTACCAAGCTTCCGTACATTGCAAACGTAGCTTCCTCTCCGTTTTGCATCATTAGCTTTAATTGGTTTGGATATATTTTAAGCTCTTGCGCTTGCATCACCTCATTACGCATAAATATAAAAAACTGTCCCACTGATAAATGAGTATTCGAATTTACTGTAGAGGCATCGCGGAGAACATAACTGACAAATGGAATACTAAATGCCAAAATTCCAATTGCAATTAATGTGGTAACAAGTGTAAAACCTGATTCACGATGATATGGCGTAAAAGCATAATTCTTCATTTGTTTGTTTAGCATTATTCCAGTACGCACACCCTTTCACATATTCTTTTTCTTCAAGGATTTCAATGGTTACTCTACGTTTATTTACTTGTAACTCGTATAATTTTATGGGGCTTTCCTTTTCCCAAATAGAAGGCTGCAGCTGGTCGTGAAGTTCATAGGCAATCTCAAGCCGGTCCCTTAACATCTTTTGTTCCACATGAAGAATTGAAATAGCTGGTGCGAGAACAATAATGAAAGTAAACAAAATACTAGAAGCAATAATTATTTCAACGAGTGTAAATCCACTATCCTTTTTCAACACGAAACCTCCCTTTACCAAAGGGAAATATTATTTTATATCGTGCTGTAGGAGAGTAAAGATAAAATGTTCGAGGTCGTTTAATATTTCCGTTCTTATTAAATTCAATAAAATGGTCGGCATTTTGACTAAACCAAAATCCTTCAGGCAAGTGAACTTGCTGTATAATTCGCGTGGAATTTAACACCACGTATTTATCATGATAAAGTTGGATTTTTACTGCTCCGTATGTTGTAGCGTGCATATGTTGGATTTTTATGACATCTGAGGCTAATTTATCGATGACATGGTTACTGCTAATTTTGTTTACATGCGAAGAAAGTGGAGGTAACGTCCATCCTAACATAATTAACGTAATACTAAGCACAATTAGCATTTCAATTAAGGTGAAACCGTTTTGCTTCAACCGTTTAACCCCGTACTTTTCCTGTTTTATTGTCATATCCTAGTTCCTTATCATTACATGTTTTCTGTTCTTCATTAAGGTATTCTGGAACTAAAGCGTTCAAGCTAGTTGGAAATCGGCTATGTTCTGCATAGTAAGCATCAACTTGCGCTTGAACGACTGCGACCAATGCCTCACATCCCTTGCTATTTACTTCTTGACTACGTTTTCCTAAATTAGGAACAATAAGAATGATTAATATCGCAATAATCATTAAAACGATTAGCATTTCAATCAATGTAAATGCTTCATTTTTCTTCCACATAGAAAGATCTCCCTTCTTAGCATTATTTAACACATATTTTTGAGTTATGCTTTTGTAATTAAATTGTTTTTATAAGCTGAAACATTGGCCACATTAGTGTCATATAAATGAATAAAACGAAGCAGCCGATGATAATAAAGAAAACAGGCTGAATATATGTGAGCATTTTAAGTATTCTACGTTCGGTTTCCTCCATTAAGCTTTCAGCGTATACATTCAAATCCTTTTCCAATGTTGCTGTATTACTGTCTTTTTGAAAAATATTAGCAAGTGGTGTATCCAGAAATCGAAGTTGAGAGAGTAGTGACGGAAGTTGCCTTCCTTCCGTTAATTGTGCTGTCATAAGCCTGGCATAGTAAGAAATAAGTGGCTGTTTCTTTTGGTACATCATTTGCTGAAGAATTGCTTTAAATGGTAGGCCAGTCTGAATTAACGTACTAAATTGAGTGGCAAATAAAAAAGAGGTTTGCACAGTTAAAAAATTCCTATATATAGGAAGGCGAGCGTAGAATGTCACTTGCTTATCTATAGGAATGTTACGCTTGAAATAATTCCATCCTATTGCGAAGATACAAAGTGCAGCGGTTGTAATTATAAGTAGTAAGAGTAACCAGTCGATAAGTGTCATTGCTATAACAAGAATTGCCGAAGATCCAGGGGTTCCTCGATATAAATCGATAAAGGATGGGATCACAATTTGTTTTAACATAAAAAGGATAGGAAGGAAAATAAATAGTAAAAGGATGGGATAGCGAATGGCTTGTCTAAATTTGCTTCGATAGATAAGCCTCTGCTCAAACATCTGAAAGCTTCTCTTTATATTCTCTGACAAATTTTGATTGGACATTGCAAAAGCAAGATAATTCGTAATAGATGGGTGAAAAGAGGCTTTCTTTAATGCTTGATCAAAGCTTGCTCCAGTTGTCAATTCATTCATGATGTGTGTGGCAAAGTCACTAAATCGCTTATCCCAAGCAATACTATCTAAAGCCTCAATAATAGGGTAACCATTCGTTAAAAGGTGGTGCAGACGTTTTAAAAAGCGTAATTGATCATGATGAGACAATTCATTCTTTTGTCTCGTTATATGTTTTTTCAGAAATGTATCCATAAGCATATGCCTTCTTTCGTAAGTGAGTAAATGAATGATATTGATCGGCTGGCCAAATTATATCATTCTGAAAGTACTTGGTGAGTAAAGAATGGTCAAGTAGTTCAAGAATAGCGGCTCTTCGTTTACCATGCTTTTTGGTTTCAAAGGACAATAGTTGAATCGATGCAATGGCAACTAAAGACTGTTTTACATCCTCCATGGCTAAACCAAGGCTTTTCAAACGATACAACGTTCCTAAACCATTGGCAGCATGTATCGTACTTAAAACAAGATGACCGGATAGGGACGCTTCTAAGGCAAATGCTGCCGTGGCAGCATCTCTAATTTCACCCACCATGATAATGTCTGGATCATGTCGTAGTGCAGCTTTAAATCCTGCTTGATACGTAATTCCCGCTTTTTCATTTATTTGCACCTGCAATATTTGCTCCAAGTCTTTTTCAATGGGATCTTCTAACGTAATCGCTTGTAGTGAATGTTGTTTGCGGATTGTTTCAAGAACGGCGTATAAGGTAGTTGTCTTACCACTTCCTGTTGGTCCATTAATAAGAATAAGACCAGAACGATTTTTCATCCATGTTAATAAAAGATGTAATTGATTCGGAAACAGAAATAATTGGTGGAGCGGAAGGGATGCTTGTTGGGGTAGAATTCGGATGGCTAAGCTCTCGTTATGCTTTACCGGTAAAGCGGAGAGACGCAGATCGTAGACTTGCCCAGCTATCCGTAAGGTGATTGTCCCATTTTGCGGCTTTCTAGTCTCTCCAATATCCATGGCGGAAGTAAATTTAAAGTACGTAAGCAATAACTGGTAAGATGAAGTAGAAATCGTTTTGTGAAAACTGCGATTACCTTGGATGCGATGATAGATATCGGTTTGAGACGATAAAGGGGAGAAGTGGATGTCTGAAGCTCCTTGCTCGATTGCATACAGTAATAATTTAGTAGCTTTTGCTTCTGCTGGATTCAAAAATTGATTCACCTCCTTATACCACTCATATTTCGACAAAAGAAACAAAACTCCTTCTTTTTTAATAAAAGATTTTTATTATACTTTGTGTAAAGGAATAAAAAGACTACCATAGACGTAAGGAAAGGTATAAAAATACACTTGTTGAATAAAAGAAGTGATTTTTTCTAGGGTAAGAAAGCATCGCCGGCCCCACTTCATGGATAGACCGAACGAAGGAATGTATGCGCGCGAAGACGCTGTGAGATGTG
>NZ_QWLJ01000072.1 GCF_009917385.1 Roseburia sp. 1XD42-34
ACCTGACTCGCCAACAATTGCCAATGTCTCATTCTTATGAACAGTTAAAGAAACATCATCCACAGCGGCATAATAGTCATCTTTTATTCGAAAAGACGTTTTTAAATTTTGGATTTTCAATAAGCTGGTACTCATGTTGACCTCCCTCAAATTTTGCACAATAAAAATAATTCATTAGTAAATTGAAAATTCTTTCAATTTACCTTTAAAAAAATGAATATTATTTTGTATTCATTTTTCTGACACTTTAACTTAAGAAGAGTACATTATGTTCCTTATTAAGCGACATATACTCGTGTAAAATTTTTGTAAAATAAAATAAAATAATAATACGTATTATAAGGTATACATATTTTAAAATCAACTGTTTTTAAAAAGGGAATATTATTATTAAAACAAATCCTTGTATTTGTCTTTATAATCAAATTATTATGTTTATTTAAGTTTAATTCATTGTCGTATGAAAGACTCACCGCATAAAATAAAGAGAATCTTCAATTAACAGGAAAGGAGTTACAAACCCTACTAATTGAAGTTTCTCTTTATCTCCGTTGATTCGTTTCACTCACTACGTTTGCTAAACTGGCACCTCCCGCCTTTGTTTCACCCGAGGAAACCATCATGACTCGCATATTGAGGCATAAAAAGCACTAGAAGGTAATATTTTCATACATAAGTATAAATGATTATAGTATAAGCAAAACTACGGCACTGACGTCAAGTGTTGAGGAAACCTAAGTCTTGCTAATAAGAATTAAAGGACAACTATTAGAGTTGTCACATTCACAATAGAAAGGTGGGCCATTTCAAAAGTGTAAAATAGAAATAGCCCACCTGAAAAACTTAATTATTTCGCTTTCTCCGTCTCTTCTTGAGTTACCGCAATCTCATGGAAATCTCCCCAATTGTATTGGATAGAGTAATTTATTACTCGCTTATTAACAGGAACTAGAACTGCACGATAAACTGTCGGAATAACAGGGATTTCTTCTACCATCAATTGTTGCCACTCGTTATATACTTTCTGACGGTACTTTAAATCCATTGCTTTTTCAGATACTCCTTCTGCTAACAACTTATCATTTTCTTCATTAGCATAACGTGGAAAATTAAACAGCGCATCACGTCCATATAGTCCCGCTGGATCCACATCTGTTCCAACACTCCAAGCAGCTTGGTAAATATCTATAGCTGGATCATCATCACCGTTCTGACCTATCCGGTCATAAAACGAGTTAAACTCAATTAAGCGACCATCTAATAATTGAACATTTAAACCAACATTTTTCCAAGCTTGAATATAATAATTAGCGATTGGCTCAGCAGTTTCTCCACCTGACATAGACGCAAAATTAATAACTAACTCTTCGCCATCTGAATTTTCCCGCATACCGTCTCCATTGGTATCCTTATAACCAGCATCATCCAAAATTTTCTTGGCTTTTTCTGGATCATAAGCTACACCAGGATTGTCTTTATCATGGAAATTCGGATGTGACGGCGGAATCAAAGTCGTCGCATTCCAACGCAATCCATTATAAAACTTTTCACCAACTGCATTATTATCAATGGCATGCCACATAGCCTTACGTAAGTTCACATCTGACATTTTCTTATTAGGGTCCGGTTTTACTTCTTTTTTCTCTTTATCCCAAGTACCTAACTTAAAGCCAATATACGTATATGCCATATCGACATTTCCTAAAAACTCGACATTCGACATCTCCGCATTATCTGGATATTGATCGGATGGGAATTCATGTACAGCATCTACTTCGCCTGTTTTCAAAGCTTGGACAACAGTTTTTGGATTTACGACTTTAACCGTAACCTTATCTAGCTTTGGCTCTCCTTGCCAATAATCTTCGTTTTTCGTAAGGACAACCGCTTCTCCTGGTGTAATGCTGTCTACTTTAAACGGACCAAAACCAATTGGATTCTTTCGGACCACATCTGACTCCGCCATTTCAGCCACAGGAATATCTTTAAAGATATGCTTCGGTAAGGCGTATGGCCAAATACCTCCGCTTAGTAAAGAAGGAGATGCTTCTTTATACGTTATTTTTAATGTTTTTTCATCGACTACTTCAATCCCTGAAATCGAATCTGCTTCTCCATTGTGGTATTCTTCTATACCTTCAATAACGGTGAAATCTGAGCCATAGCGAACCCCTGTATAGTCTGGATCAGCTATTACCTCGTAAGCAAACAACCAGTCTTCAGCGGTAACAGGTTTGCCATCATGCCAATTTACATTATCACGAATCTTAAAGGTAAATACTTTCCCACTGTCATCTACTTCAAAGGTCGCAGCACCATCTTGGGTATAATTATGTTTTTCATCAGCGGATAATAGTGGGTCATCAAACCATTTAATGATTTCAGAGTCGGGGACACCCGAATAGAAATTATAATTTAATTGCCCTTCAAAGGCGGTATCAGTAACAATACCAAATTTGAAATGCCCACCTTCGATAGCTTCGCCTTCATTGGTAGTTTCTACACTAAAATCCTCAATGGAATAGACCTTTTCACCACTTTTTTCTTCCTTTTTTCCATTTTCTGCTGACTTTTCATCTTGATCTGCCTGCTTCTCTCCCCCACTAGTACATGCTGCTAGCGCAAGCACGAAACCTAACATAATAGCAAACAATAATATGCGCCAACTACTTCTTTTCATCTAATAACCTCCCCTTTTATTTTGTACGTCACATGACGTGATCTATACTTAACATCATATGATGTAAGCAACACATTTATTTATCCTCTTCGCTGTTTAGCATCAGTTGCTCGCTTTAGTGCTTCTCCTACATTTCGGACAGCTAACATTAATAAAAACACCATTACAGCTGCAGGTACCCAAATCCACCATCTTAGTTCCAATGTTTGCGGGTTTCTTGCGTACCCAAGCAGTGTACCTAGACTTGGCGTGTCTTCGGGAAAACCAAAACCTAAAAAGGACAATCCAGACTCTAAACCAATATTCGCAGCCAAATTCAACGTCATCGTTACGATAATTAAGGAACTCAAATTCGGCAAGACTTGTAAAAACATGATCTTCCAATGCGGAGTTCCTAGCGTTTTCGAAGCTTGCGCATAATCCAGCTCTCGCTCTTGTAACGCCTTTGAACGAATTAACCTCGCTTTGCCCATCCAGAGAAAGGCTGTCATAATCAGAGAAAATGTCCATACGCTATACTCTGGTACAATCGCCACAAAGACGATAACAATCATTAAAAATGGCAAAATCAAAAAGAAATCAACAATACGCATCATGATATTATCTACGGTACCACCAAAATAACCCGATGCTAATCCATACGTAACCCCAATGATCCCTGTCATAAGTGTTACTAAAATTCCAATCGATAGAGAGTTACGCGTACCAATTATAAGCTGGCCAAAAATGTCTCTTCCTCCGTAATCGGTACCTAACCAAAAATTTTCTGAAGGAGGCTCATTAATGGCAAACAAATCTACCCTAACAATTTCATCCTGATTTAAAAATATAGAGATTCCATATACAAAGCTTGTAATGAGAATAATAAATAGGAAAGATATAAGCGCAACTTTATCTCGAACAATTTCCCGCCAAATTATTTTCGCTAAAGATGGTACTTTCTCTTCGTTTGTCACCATTGACTCTGTTTCTGTATAGTGCAATTCGCTTCACCTCCGTGTTTAACTGTTGAATAGCATTATTTTATTCGAATACGCGGATCTACAAGACTTAAGATAATATCTGATAGTAACGCTCCTAGAATGGATGCAATTCCGAATAACAAGACAACAGATGTTACCACACTGTAATCCCGTTGCAACACAGATTCCATAAATAACAATCCCATTCCCGGATAACTAAAAATGGTTTCAATAAAGATGGTTCCACCAATGAGGCCGGTTATTTCAAAACCGAAATAAGCAGCAACCGGTAATAGGGAATTGCGGAATATGTGACGACGATAAACGCGTGCCTCGGAAGCTCCTTTTGCTCTTGCAGTAAGAACAAAGTCTTTCTGTTTCGTATCAATAATTTCACTGCGCAAATACTGTACCGTATTTACAGTCGTTATTAATGCCATCGATATGGCAGGCAGTAACAAATGATTGATTTTGCTCATGATATATGCAAATGACCCTGGTTCTAATCCCGGCTCTACACTTCCGCCAGTTGGAAACCAACCTAGACTATAACCGAACACCCATAACATAACTAAGGCAAAGATAAATAATGGCGTCGCAAAACCAATGTACGTATAGCCAGTAATTATTTGATCACGTAATGTATCGTTATAACGTCCACTTGTAATGCCTAAAGGAATGGCTATAATATATGTAAAAATTAAGGTTGCTAAACCTAGCCAAAACGTATTTACAAGCCTCTGGCCAATTAATTCTGTTACTGGCATCTTAAAGCGAAAAGATTGTCCCAAATCGCCTTGGATAGCTGAGGTTACCCAATCTGTATATTGCACATACCAAGGATCGTTTAAGCCTAATTTTTCCCGCTGCTCTTCAATTGCTGCTGGATCAATATTTGGATCAATTAAACCAGATAGTGCGTCTCCTGGCATAAGCTGTGCCATAATAAATACTAAAATACTTAGTAAAACAATTTGTGGCATGGTAATTAACAGCCGTCTAACAATAAATTTCCACATAGTATCAACCTTTCTGCGGTAAAGCGACTAAATGTGATTGGGATATTTGTCTTAACGGATAAGCTAAGCCCTCTTGATCAAAATAATCATTATAATTTTTTTGATACTCTTCCTCTACCTTCTCCCGATATACTTTCTGACGTTGACGGTTGACAGGGTTGACATCCGGGATGGCTGCTACAAGACGCTTCGTATAGATATGTTGTGGATTATTGAAAATTCCCTCTTTCGTCCCTTCTTCGACAAAGCGCCCTTTATACATAATTCCTATTTCGTCACACATATGCTTTACAATCCCTAAATCATGGCTTATAAATAAGTACGTTAAATTCAAATCTTTCTGAATATCTTGCATAAAATTAAGTACTTGCGCCTGCACAGACACATCCAGTGCGGAAACTGGTTCATCTGCGATAATTAATTTTGGCTTTAAGGCAATTGCCCTTGCAATCCCAATTCGCTGCCGCTGCCCTCCAGAAAATTGATGCGGGTATTTAAGTATACTCTCTGGGCTTAAGCCCACTCGTTCAAGCAATTCCTGAACGCGCTTCTTCTCTTCTGCTTTAGATGATTTTTCGAAATTTCGTAATGGTTCGGAGATAATATCCAACACGCGTCTTTTTCCATTTAAAGAGGAATAGGGATCTTGGAATATCATTTGAATATCTTTACGGATATCAGACTTTTCAGATTTAAAACCAGTTAGATCTACACCATCAAACTTCACCGTTCCAGAAGTAATATGATTTAAACCAATAATTGATTTTCCTGTGGTCGTTTTTCCAGAACCAGACTCTCCTACAAGACCATACGTTTTTCCTCTTTCTATGGAAAAAGACACGCCGTCAACAGCTTTTATCTCCCCTATTTTACGATTTAAAATTCCCCCTCGAATGGGGAAATGCACCTTCAAATCGGTCACCTCAAGAAGCGCCATGACTTGCCTCTCCCTTCTCAATTGTTTCTTCAGGAAAATAAAATTGTTGGTAACAGGTACAGCGTACGAAATGTCCTGGCTCTACCTCGTGCAACTCAGGATTTTCTTCGTGTGCTTCCTCGCTAATCCAAGGAATCCGTGCTTTAAAACGGCACCCTTCCCGAGGCAGATGTTGTAATGAAGGAACAATACCTCGAATCACATGGAGTTCGTCATGCACACTGTCTTCAGCTGGAATGGAATTTAATAACGATCTCGTATAAGGATGCAGTGGCTTATTAAACAATGTATAGACATCTGCAATCTCAACGATTTGTCCGGCATACATCACCGCGACCCGGTCTGCCGTCTCCGCCACGACACCTAAATCGTGCGTAATTAATACCACACCTGTATTCATCTGTTCTTTCAAATCGTTCATTAAACCAAGTATTTGTGCTTGAATGGTTACATCCAGAGCTGTTGTCGGCTCATCGGCAATGAGCAGCTCTGGTTTATTGGCGATGGCAATTGCAATCATCACCCGTTGTCTCATCCCACCGGACAATTGATGTGGATACTGCTCGCAAGTATATTCCGGTCGCGGTATACCGACTTGATTTAG
>NZ_QWLJ01000007.1 GCF_009917385.1 Roseburia sp. 1XD42-34
AGAAGTTTTCAATAACGGCATTATCATAACAGTTGCCTTTACGTGACATACTTTGCGTAATCAATCTTTCTCTCAAGGCGTGCTGATATTGTTTCATTTGATAATGCCAGCCTTGATCGGAATGAATAAGCAGTGCATCTTCCTCTGATAACCGTTTAAATGATTTCTCCAACATTTCCGATACAAGTGAATAAGTAGGTCTAGAGTCGATTGTATAGGCAATGATTTCCCCATTATATAAATCCAGTATAGGTGAAAAATAGAGTTTCTCCCCAAATAATTTAAACTCTGTAATATCCGTTACCCATTTTGATTTGGCTTTTCGGCATTAAAGTTCCGATCTAAAATATTTGGTGCAATATTGCCAACCTTTCCTTTGTAAGAGCGATATTTCTTCATTCGAACTAGGCTTTTTAAACCTAATTCTTTCATCCAGTAGTACATTTGATGACTTTTTAAATCATGTTCCTGGCACCACTGTGAAACACTTTGACCGCTTTGTTTCCAAGCCTCAATACGAGATTCCCATTCTATTAGTTTTTGTTTTAAGGTCAACGTAATACCTCCTTAAATTATTTATTAAGGAGATTATCGCATGGATTAAGGTACAAGGAAATGTGGGGGTTATTTGACGCTTACCTTTCAATAACCGGCTTTTGATTATTATTCTGCTCCTCTAATATCGTTACCTTTAACTTCCTTTTCTATTGTTTGTAATTGATCCCTTGGCAACTTCGTATTGAGTGCTGCATCATAATATTATTGCATTTCTATTTTTTCACGATTTTTCACATAGCCTTTTTTGTTCTGGATACCTCTCTTCATTTTGTTTAGCAAATAGAAGCTCGCTAACTTTCTTGTTAAATTTGTTTTTGATTGAACCTTAAAACAGAACCTCCTACATTTTGTAAAAAAATAAAAAGAAAAAACTTTGAACAAGAAGTACCTTGCTCAAAGCTTTTTTAGGGGGATAACCTATGTTATTAATGTACCATGTAAATTAACCAATTAGTATTTAGTCTACAAAGTTTGATGTTTACAGAAAAGAATAATCTAAACAACAAATGACCTTACTATTACCTTTAAAACACTGCATTTATAGAACCATTTTGAATTATTCTTAAATATTTTAGTATCAGGTAATTTTTTAAAAATTTTATGCTAGTAGTGCCCCTGTAATCTTCCTTAATTTTTCTTGTTCCTCTTTATTAATTTCACAATCAGTATTATTACAGCAATAATAAAAATCAGGAAAAAAATTTGGAAACCTGCATCAAACCAATTCATTTCTCCCATTTATTAAAACTCCTTAAAAATTTCTTGTGATAGTATGTTTTTTAACATATCCTGCTGGAATACCTTCAATCGCTATTCCGTAAGTTTTTTCTCCGACAGCCCATAACGACCCGCTTCTAGTAGAGTAAGAGTAATCAGTATAAAGTTCCTTCCAAGTGATTCCAAAAATAACCCCAGATTGATAGCTATGTACATTACTTACCCCTGTTATCATACCGCTCGAATTTCTTTTTACTGTTCCTTCGACGCAAATCTTTCCTGTTAAATTCCTTTCACAATATGATGGATTACTTGTTGCGAAAAGTTGAATTTGAGGTTCTTGTTGCTCTAATTTATCTTGTTCTTGTAAGAATGTTTCAAACTCTTCAACAGAATCGAATTCTAATCTTTCTCCTTTGAATTTGCTTGTATCTGTAGTTTCTAAACCATGCTTTTCTGCAGCCTTGTTAGCTTCCTTCAAAATTTCGTCATTTGATTCAGCACTAACTGTAATCCCCCCTACTCCTAAGAAGACTATGAAACATAAAGACGCGACAAAACTTTTCAATTTCATGAATACCCCTCCGATTATTGTAATTTTGTATTACTTTTTAAACATTAACACTGAATATAACATTTAAAAAACTAGATGGTAATGTGTATTTAAAAGTAAATAAATGTTTCATAAAGAAAACCTGTATTAAATAAGCTAGAACCCATAATACGAGAATTAAAGCATCTTTACTTTTGTAGTATTTTTTGTTAAATAACTTCTCCCATGTTATTTCCCCCTTAGTTATTTTTCTTCCATCATTCGGTCAAATTCTTCAATGTTTCGTTCACGTTTATAGTCATGATAGGTTTTCCTTAGACTGTTATTTAACCTCATCAAAGAATAGTTAATATTTAACTTTCGTTCCCAAGCATGCGGGGCATACGTAAAATTAGAATATTGACGACCTTGCTTTTGTTGATAAAAACGGTTAGCACGCTCTTCTTTTACCTGTTCTCTCATTTCTGTTAAAACAGCATTTCCCATGCGCTTTTTTAAATCGTTTAATTTTGTCTGTTTATATGCTTCATGCTTGCTATCTTCTCCGTATAATCGTTTAGAAATTTCCACTTGCTCATCTAATAGTTGGTTCAATTCCTGCATTTCTGTTGCATGATTCGTTTCTAAATAAATGGAAACCATCTCATCAATGTATGGCCTTGCATCATTAACAGACTCATAGCCATACCTCCATTGCCGTAAATCTTTCGGCAAATGAATCAATGCTTGCATGTACGATTTCTTTGTGCGTTTAAAGGTTGCTAGATTCATTCGCTGTTCTTTCTTAGAATGAACAGCACCACGAATTAACGCATCGATTCGATTGTATTCTTTACTTCAGTCTAACATTTGATTGGCAACCTTGGATTTCATTTTGTTTAAAGAACTTTGCTTTCTGTTGCCACGAAACTGTTCTACCCACATATCATTTTCTTCATCATAAAAGCGCACAGTTTCTCTCGTTGGCTTCGGCTCAATCATTGCAATATGCACATGAATATTATCAGTATTATGATGAATGGCAGCTGCCCAAACAGTTGTATCATTCATCTTTTCGGCCTGAAGCATTTCCTTTACTGCACCTCTGACAATATTCTTCATACGCCGTTCATCTAACTGTTTTGTTTTCGAATTATACAAGCCTTGTTCTTCTAAAAAAGCATTATCAAACGAAAGGACATCCTGCCACATAGGAGAGCCCTTTTTCTGACCCAGTTGAAACTGTTGCTTCATTTCTTTTTTTTGTTTATCATCTAATTTATTATGATGCTGCGTAAACAGTTCTCCTTGCTTTTCTTCATCTCCCATGTATTCCATGTAGTGGTGTAATATCTGAAAGTCATCCTCATGGTCACGCTTAAAGTTCAATTGCTGTTTTACTTTCGCTTCATCTCTATCAATATAATTAATATAATCTTGATACTCTTTGGAGTCAGCCATCACGAATTTACTGACTAAAACAATACCTGGTCTGGACATACAATCACCTCAAAAAAAAGAGACTTCCACACTTTAGTGTAGAAATCTCCTTTCATTCATTTTAATTATCTTATAAACATTGCTGGTATTCCTAAAACCATGATAGCTATACCAGTTATTAATGATGGATATATTATATAAGATGGTAAATCTAACTGTAGAATAATAACACTTAATAAAATACCTAATGTAGACATCAATATAACATAAGTATCTTTTCTATTTCTTATTTTCATGTTCATCTCTTTACACCGAACTTTGTGAACTCTTCTTTAAGGTTTAATTATGAACTATTATTTTCTACTACTTATAGACTACTGAATACCAAATTTAATCACCCATAATATTTAATTATATTTCGATTTTATTTTTGGAATGACTTTATAAAGAAATGGTGTTAAAGCTAAATTATGTTGTAATTGATTATTGGCTATTTTATTTTTTGCTGAATCAAAGTCTAAGCTATCCATTAAATCATCAATAAAAGGAATGTCATTAGGGCTTGTGCTTGAATATGCCTCTACTGACTTTTCAAAAATCGTCGAATTTAACCCCCAATCTTGTGCGATATTATATATATCACTTCTCTTTTTATCGTTTTTCCAATTTTCAAATGCTTCGTCAAAGTTGATCTCACTTGATATGTTACCAGGCTCAAGTTCTTCCATCACAAATTCTTTTAATAATTCCGCCTGTTCATGATCCCCCATATTACTTAATTCTTCAATTTGCTGATAAATAATTCGTAATGTTTCCGTATCTACCGTCTGCTTTCCGTTAGATGAGGTGGTCTTGGAACCAATTAAATTTAGTATATGGCTTGCATCAATTACTTGTGTACCTGCTAATTTCGTTTTTCCGACAAGCACATTCGCAGGTGTAGGAGACGCTGGGTTCCCTGGTTCCCACGTAAGATTTTTATACGCACCGACATAGCGCAACCACGTATGCTCATCAATTCCAAAAGCATCGTCATCCCATTTATATTCATAATACTGTTGAACTAAATGAAGTTGTTCAGCTGCATCTTTATAAGCAAGAATAAATGCTTCTTTCTTCTCTTCATCATGTTCAATTGTTTGCCAGCTCGTTGGGTCAGGTAGAGTTGGAATCATTTCACTTATTTTTATTGCTAATTTTTCAACCGCTGTTTGATATGGCTCAACAATCGCCTTACTACTCTTTCCCCCACTTCCATACAACGTTAGTGCTTGATTTACCATTTCCTCAGTTATTCTAGGATATTGAAAATTGATAATCGTTCCAAATTCTTTATTAGGCCCATATACACGATTCGTTCGCGAGTAAGCTTGAATTAGCCCTTGTAATTCGAGTGAACGATCAACATAGAGTGTATTTAGACGTTTCGAATCATATCCTGTCAACAGTTGGTCTGCTACAATGACAAGGTCGATATTTTTAGGATTACGTCCACTGCCTCCACGTGTCGCTCGTTCTACAACATCTTCAAAATAAGCATCTTCACCATGTTTTTTGTCTCCTACAACAAATTCGATTCCAGTAAATGCAGCATAATCTTTAAACATTTCTTCTACAATAAGTGGGTCTAGCGGCTCAGGATCATCTTCATTACCGAAACTAAACGTCATCGCCATATTCAATGATTTTCCCTTTTTTTTCATCTGTTTCTTGAATTCATGATAATAAGCAATGACTCGTTTCTTATAAGCAACGGTTAAAATTGCATTAAACTTTCTACCTTGTGATTGAGATTCCCAATTACTCAATATTTCTTCGACAACACGTGGAATATGCGTTTCATCATGATAATTAAGGATATTTCTTTGTTTTGCCTGTTTTTCAACTTCTAATTCAGACCAGCTGTATACAAGTCGCTCGATTTCTCTTTCAACTACATCAGGTTGCTCTTCTTTCATCTCAGATATGATTTGTTCTCTTAAACTATCATAGCTTTCAAATTCACCTGTGTTAATATAATCGACATGAAAACCTAATACGTTCTTATCAGCAATTGCTTCATCAATGGTATATTGATGTAATAATGGTCCAAATAACTTCTCCGTTGTATTAATAACTTCACTTTTTTCATTGATTTTTCCTTTTACTTTATTTTCATCAAACAAGGGTGTTCCAGTATAACCAAAAAACAAACTATTTTTCTTAAAATATCGCTTGATTGTTCCCATCATTTGTCCCATTGTCGTCCGATGGGCTTCGTCGATAATAAAAACCATTCGTTTCTCGGCTAAATTATTATCTTGCGCTTCTTCTAATTCTTTAACTAGAGTATTTAGTTTAAATGTTGTTGTAACGACAATTCCATTATTGGCTGATGTTAACTTTTTCCTTAGTTGATACGTGTGTTTTGTATCATCAACTGAAACGGACTCGTATGCTGCGTACGCTTTAAAATTTTCACTTGTGCGGTTATCCAATTCTTTTCTATCAACGAGAAAAACGACCTTATCGAATCCTACACGAGTTGATAAGAATAGAGCTGTTTTAAAACTTGTAATCGTTTTTCCAGAACCTGTCGTATGCCAAACAAATCCTCCATGTGGGATTCTATCTTTATTATCCCAACCAAAAGCAGCAGCTTCAACTGCTTGTAATGCATGAACTTGATACGAACGCATCAGCATATGACGTCTATTCTCTTCTTCACGCGCTTCATCAATGACTAGATAATCTCCAACCATTTGGTGCGCCATGGGAATCATTAGAAATTGGCTAATGACTTCTTCCCAATTATTAACGGGTCGATTGTTTTTATCTGCCCAATGGAAAACAAAACTTGGGTTAAAATCGTGCACCGTTTTAGGTGTCGCAAAATAGCGTGTGGCAATTTCTGATGTAATCACCATCATTTGCGAAAATGCCATGAAGTTATATGTATACTCTCCATCTTGGTAATACCGTTTAAATTGTCGAAAAGCTTCGTCTAATGTTTTATCTGTACGCTTTTGCTCAATATTGATTAAAGGCAATCCATTAATAAGCAAAGTAATATCAAAACGATTACCATTCTCTGACTCTACTTCTCTGGCAATACGATAACTTGAATCCCCACCACGTACTTCCGCCTTTTTAAAAATCGTTAATGTAATTTGTTTTCTCGTCACATCAGGGTGATTATCACGATAAATCCCATCAATCTTGCCTTTTGATCCCTCCATCGCTAATAGTTTTGCTGCTTCAAAACTATTAGCGATTTGGTTAACTTTTGTCATCACTTGACGAAACTCATTATCTGTTAGTGGAACACCTTCTAATTGGTCCACATTGATACGATTTAACTCACTACGCCAATGGTTAATTAAATGTTGAACGGTTACCTTTTGTTTATTTCCATTCAGTTCCTCAGGCGCTTCCCATTTATACTTCTGTAATCGTTCCACAAACTTCTCTTGAAACGTCTTCTCAGCAGCGTTTTTTGGTGCATTGCTCATCTATTTCACTTCCTTTTTACACAAACATCTCATGTAAATACGCTTGTTTTAACGCTTGTAACTTTTCTAGTTTACGTTGATGGCTCGCGATTAGGTCGTCAAGTTTTTTGAAAAACTCTCCAATTTTTTGTTGTTCAATATATGATGGTACATCTAGCTTCATTTTATTTATGTTTTCTTTAGAAATCCCAAATACTGAAATTCCAGTTCCTGTTTTATAACTGAATTTCTTAAATAAGTTAGATTGAGAATAGTAAAGGTAAAACAAGGAATTCATATATTTATTAGGTGTAAACTTAAATGTATGAAGCCCTGCAATTATTTTTCTCTTGTCAGTTTCTTCAATTACAACTGTCTTCCCTAAATCCTTGTAGTCCTCGGAGGCATCAGCAATTACAATATCTCCATTGTTTAAAGTCTCATAATTACCTTCCACTTTTAAAGATGGTATTTTTGTAGTCTTTTTTATTAGACCGTCAAACCTCGCATGAATATCTCCATAATGAATATGATAATAGTCACCAACTCCTTCGTTAGCACGAGAATATGAGTATGTCTTTCCAAAACAACCTAAATCTCCAAACTTCCGTTCTTCCCACTCACCCGTAAATCCTGCAAATCTTCTTTTAGGCACTCGCTCGCCTTCAGCAGGGAACATTTCAGCAAGATAAGCAGATTTTATTTCTTTTGTTTTTTCTAACTTGCGTTGTTGGAGAGTAATGGTTTCGTCGAGTTTTTTTAAAAATAACCCTATCATTTTTTGTTCTTCAAGCTCGTTCGGAATCATTACTCTCATAGAAAGTAGATCATCTTTCGTAACTCCCTTAATAGAAGTTCCTTGTACGGCCTTTCTTTCCTTTTGTAAGAGTTTATACATCACGTATGTTCCAAACCAAGAATCAACGTTCAAATCGCTAATTGAAAGGAAATCTTGACTTGTCGAATAGTCATAAGGTATTAATGCTAGCTTACCCACACCTACTCTTGTAACTATTGCAATAGAGTTTGCAGGAACTAGTTTTGTTGCTGAATTTTTAAGTCCAGCCTCTGTAATTGTCTTTTTAGGTTCATTCACATAGAGTATATTTTCACTAATATCTGATGATTGAATCCAAGGTAAATCTCCACCCCAATATTCATCTTTACCAGTCTTTGGAGTTCCTCCTCCATAATAAAAATTACCGATTTCACCAACCTTCTGCTGACTCCACTCATCCACAAACCCTTTAAATCTTCTTTTGGGCACTCGTTTTTTTTGCTCCATCACTCATTCACCATCAATTCATGCATCATTGCTTCGAGTTGTTTTTCTAATCGTTCACTTTCTTTTTCCATTTCAGATAATGTCTCTGAATAGCGTTCTTGCAACCTTTCGAGTGTATGTAACTCCTCTTTTAAAGGGGCTTCGATTAAACGCACCATTTTCTCTAGGACATTTCCAAACCATTTTTCATACATTAAGTGATCAATTTCGTCATCCGTTAATGTTAAAATACGTTCTTCCGTTGCCTGTTTTAATTCTTTTTCTAATTTATTCGTTTTAGTATTTAATGTGGCTTTTTCGTTTAATAATGATTCTACGTTTTTTAACAATGCATATTCTGCCGTATCTTTTTTCACTTCTTTTAATTCCGCTCTAACAGATCCAACAAGAAATGCATTTTCTTTATCATTTAATGTTTCACCTAATGCAAATTCTTCTTCACTACCTTCTACTTTGGCAGCTTCCACTAAGTCAGCTAATTCTGTTTCAATTTCTTGTAATCTCATTTTCTTAGCTTCAATTGCTGCTAACTCATCCCTATATAAATGCTTTGTAATTAAGGCATTAGGCACAATGCTTCCCATCCAACCATCTTGCTCTAGACGTTTTTTCTTTCCTGTTCCTTTTGTTACCATACGCGGGACACGGGTACGACCTGATGTATAAAAACCATTAGATGCAATAATTTCAGTATCATCTGTCAATGTGTGTTGCCAAATTTCTGCAATAATTTGATATCCATCATAGACATCAACATGATTAAATTCGAATAGAATGTTTTTAATTTCGATCAGCATTTCATTTTTCAAATCTGTTATTTGATTTACATTATCTATATTTTTAAGTAGTTCCCAATACTTATTCATGTAAGCTGTTATTTTAACTTCCATTTCATTTGATTTCTCTATGACATAAGGATCTTTTAATATATACTCCGTCATCTCATCGATCGAACTTGATAAGACGAAATAGCCATTACGAATTTCTTTCAAAGATTGTTCCAAAATGTTAGGAACTGTTGATGTTAAAACGTTTAATTCTGCTATATTTGAACGTGGTATGCCACCAAATAAATGCGCATCAACATCGTGCGGAATATCTTCTTCGATTGATTCAATATAACGTGGAATGTTTAAGTTATATTCATTTTTTATGATTTCTTCTCTTGTTGCTAAATGGCTATAACCTTTTTCTTCTCTACGCTCTGTATACGTATCGGCAATTTTTGCAATATCTTTTTCTTGTAAGACGTTCTGCTTTCCTAGTTTCATAAAATCTTTTGACGCATCAATCATTAACACTGGATCACCAATGTTACGATTCTTTTTTAAAATGATAACAGCAACGGGAATGCCTGTATTTGTAAACAATTTATCTGGTAATCCGATAATTGTATCAATATAATTTTTATCTACTAAACGTTTACGAATTTCACCTTCCGTTCCACCTCTGAACAATACGCCATGAGGTAAAACAATTGCCATCGTACCATGCTGTCCTAGATGAAATAGTCCATGTAAAAGGAATGCATAGTCTCCTTTCGAATCTGGAGGCAACACTCCAGCAATTTCAAATCGTGGATCACTTACTTTTAAGTCTGATTTATTCCAGTTTTTTGCGGAATAAGGTGGGTTCATCACAACCGCATCAAACTGCACACCTTCATTTGGTCGCTGTGGGTCTTCAGGCCAATCTTCTGCTAACGTATCGCCATTTCGAATGGTCATTCTATCAGGACGCACACCATGTAGTAATAAGTTCATTCGGGTTAAGTTATATGTTGCAGTATTTTTTTCTTGACCGTAATAAATTAAACTTTTCTGTGCATCTTCATTCAATTGTTTCCTAACAGTTAATAATAGAGAACCCGACCCAACAGTAGGATCATAAATGGACTCAATCCCTGATGTTTTAGCTACAATTTGCGCCATTACTTCGCTTACTTGGTGGGGCGTGTAGAATTCCCCCGCTTTTTTTCCTGACTCCATTGCAAATTGTCCGATGAGATATTCATACGCATCACCTAAGACATCGCCTTTTTGTAAGGCAACCATATTTAAGTCAGCAAAAAGCAAAATAAGCGATTTTATATTTTTGCTACGTTCATTCAAATTACTACCCAAAGCAGTGTCTGTAAAGTCAATTGTCGAATTTGAAAATATCCCTTTAAAGTCATCCGCATCACCAGTGACAGCTACCGTTCGTTCAAAGCTATTTAAACTATCCGTTACTTTTTGAACTTCAAATTCTCCTGCCTGTATATCTTCGAGCCAAGTTTGATATAAATTATCAGGTAATACGTAATAACCAAGTACATCTCGAATCATCGTTATCAATTGTTCACCGTATTGTTCATGCGCTTCACGATAGGCTTGTACAATTTCTTTCTCGTCATTTTGCTTCATACCACTGCTCTTTTTAAATGTGTCTAATGTTTTATCACTTAAAAACTTATAAAACATTAAACCTAACATATAATCTTTGTATCGGCTGGCATCCATAGAACCTCTTAATTCATTGGCACCATCCCATAGCCTTTTCTTTATTTCCTCTGATGTAATCATTGATGCATTCTCCTTTTTGCATGTTAACTAGTATGATTTTGACCTTTCTATAAAAGCATGATTCTTCCTACAGCATTATTAGTTTGAACAAATTCTCAGCAGCTCTTCACCTAAAGATGCTTTGTTCACTTTAAATTGTGCCCATTTTTCAATTTCGGATTTAGGATTAGTGCTAAAACGATAGGATTTACCTTCAGATATAGGATACGCTAATTCTTCAAATTTCTCTGATGGTGTTACCATACTATAGCCACTTCTAAATCATTAGGAGTAGGAGTAAAATACATAAAAATAATGTAAAATGACGGATGACTCTTGAAAGTGTGTAATCCTACATTCTGAACAAAGCGCTTGTTTTTATTTAATATGAATCGGCTCTTCACTTGCACATAAACAGGTCTAAACGCACGTTTCAAATTTACAATGATATCAAATTCCGTCATCATCCGAATCTGGGGTATAGCATGTTAATTGTCCTTGTGAGCCTAATGTTATCAATTCTGCAACTCTACTTTCTGTTATATATCCTTTTACTTAGATGAAATTTTTCTTCTAAGTACTTTCACATACTTTCCCCCAATAATAGAAATATTATAGATTAGTATTTTATATTTTTACTTTTTTTAAAACATAAGGGCTGTGAATATCCAGCAATCCAACTTATCATTTTCTCTTTGGTTTGAAAATTATATAGAAGATGAAAGTGAAATAGTTGTTTTACATTTTTGACGAAGGAGGCATACTTGAAATAAAATCGAACACATGCCTCAGGTTTCCTTCTATTACATTTCACTCGGAAGCATCTTGTTTTCTACATGTTTTTTGCTGTGTTGCTCGAATGAAGCTATATACTTACGAGAAATTATTGTGAAGCATCGTCATTAGAAAAAAATGCAATTTATTAAACTGAAGTATCACCTTTGCTTTTCGTTGATTTTATTAATTCTATTAGCACAAGCAAAGAAATAATCCCCATAAATGTGGCGTCCACATAATCGTCAGCATTAACATTTAAAAAGGTTACAATAACAGATAGAATAAGCGATATAGTAAGTGCTATTCGATCCATCATAACACCTCTTTTATTCATAAAACAGTTCTCATATAAACTAGTTTTATCATAACATATTATTCCACTTCAAGGTTTATACATACTTAAAAAATCACTGCTTAACTTTCTTTTCTGTTCCCTTCCCTGTTCTTAAACAGTTGTTTCGAATTAAGTTGGCCTAAAGATACATAGTTATCAGGATAAGGCAATGGATCTAGTGCTATTCTTTGATCTATATTTTTTGATAGCGCCAGTTTTAATCTTGTTTTAGCCAGTATACAGCAGTTTTATCCCTCCTTATTTTTATACAAAGAAAAAGCGCTCCATCTCACACATGGAGCGCTTCCTACAACGTATATGGACATTTGTTTGATACTAATAACGTAATACGAATTATAGCTAAAATCGTACAAAAAAAGGACACCAAAAGTATTTATCCAAAAAGTTTTCATTTTGTGTCAAAATCAGGTATAATTATAGATAGAAAGACATACAATAAAAAAGACCGTCTGGTGCTGTGACACCAAACGGTATATTGTATAGCCCTTCAAGGGTGCAGCTCACAATGTAAAAAGGATAAAATAACCACTTCCACATGCTTGCTAAGGCGCTATGGGTGGTTATTTTTTTTGATGAAACGATAGCACCGCAACAATAAGTGAAGAAAGAGCGACGGAAAACATTAACGTTTCAAATACTGTCATAAACTCACCCCCTTTCTTATTAAAGGGGTGAGCCACCACCCATGAAAGCCTTATACACTTAGGAATATTATAACATTGTAGCTATAGAAATCTACTATATATTTGATTAATCAAATATAACTTATAGAAAAGTGCATATCATGATAAAAGGAGAGCTAGTTTTAAACTCTCCTTTTATCTATTAAACTTTTTTCTTCTCAGTAGAAAGAATGAACTGATACCGATTAGTAGTATGGTTGATACTTTCTCTTGTCGAGCCCTGCAGAGAAGAAATTAATTTATCTAACTATTCCGTTTTTTAAGAACATCTTTTCAGCCATTGCCGTGGTTTCTTGGTTTCCGAAATAGGCGTTAATATGGATGTGTTTCCTACAGTTAAGCTTTTATGTTCCTGAGCAGGACTAACACCTACGAATAATGAAAGTGCTGGCAAGAAAAAACTAGTACGGGTTTCAAAAACTGGTGTTTATATCAAGCCCTTTTGGTACAGTGTGCAAACTGCTATAGCCAAAAGTGAAAAATATCCTGAAATCCGAAACCGCTTGCACGAATGTTGTTAACTGCAATTTATCACTTTTTAAAGAAAAAAGAACCTTATAATCCAGAGTTATATCAAAAATCATTAGAGACTATCACTCAAATCAGAAATAAAAAAATTGGTAACAAAGTCGGTATGCAACAACCAACTTATACCTTGCAAAAGAAGTATACCTATTATAGTCCTAATGAAACGAACCAAATTGTCTTTATAAAATTTAAAATCAGTTCAAACCACCCATTGGAAATATTAATAAATTAAGAAACAGTTTGCTTCTTACATTGTCTAGTTCAAGCTAGATTTAAAGTGCATTCTTAGAATTTATGTATTGCTCAATCAAAATTCATGACCAAACAATGCTCTTCCAATGCCTTTTTCTTCATTTGATAATATTTGGCTCGTGAGATATTCAATTTTGGATAAATAACCTCATCTTCATATGTATGTCTATTTCCCCATCTTTGTAAATAATTCAATTAAATTGCTGTAATTTATCGGTAGGTTGTGTTCTTCCTTAAGAGGGGATTAAAATCATTTTGATGAAACTTTCTGTTGTAATTTAGCTTAGTGTGTTGTGGGATGTTAAAGCGCTCTGAATTTTTATTTTGCTTTCTATGAATTGAACACTCCCACTAAAACTTCAGTAACAAAACGGTTTTTTGTCTTTACCTTTAAATAAGCGAGTTTGAATTCGACCACCTATTCCAATCATGCTGCATTTATTCATGTAAGCCGCTAGGTTTTCAGCAGTTTTTTAATTTCACAGGAATCAGGCATAGATATAAGATTTGCAAGCAGGCCAAATAAATTCCAAGCTCAATTTATCCCTGTCCTGTAGCATAATTTATAGCCTTTACAACTATATCTTTTAATGTTTCCTCCACCCATTCGTTACACCTCACACACTCTTTTATAACACTTGTCTAAAGTGGAATAGCACCCATGAATTTTCCTAGGACGTAAGTTCGTACAAATTGAACTTTGTATACGTAATACATGCTTCACCACATTGAAGGCTTTCTCCAACCTGTAAACGTTTCATCTTTTGGTAAAGTGGGGCAGTATACACTCCTAGGTATTCTTATTAATGCACATGTTGCATTTTCAAAAACCGCCTCGTTAAATATTTGCTTTATTCGTATAATTTTTGATTTATAATGAACAGTAAAGTAGATATGTGCTTGTCCATCTGAAAAAAAGGAGGCTTATTCAAGCCTGCTTAAATAAGTGCTCTTTGCTTTATCTGGATTGAAATAGGGTTCAAATGCTTTTCGGAAACATTCTTCCATTGGCATGTCGCCAAACGTTTCCTTTCCAAGCTTTAAATGACTTTTTCTCTTTGGACGCTTCTTTTCATTTTGCTTCGTCATGAAATCCCCCCTCTTCTTAACATATGCAAAATGAATAGATGGACTGCCCTATCATTTTTAGTTACTTGCTTTCTGCATTAAAAACTCCGTTTGGGGTAATCTCATAAATACACAAATTTTAATACAATTTTTGAATATTTGATCTTGCTTTTTCCTTTAAGCACACGGTAAATTCGGTTCGACAACAGAACCTAAATACTTAAAACAAAATTTGGGTATTAGGTTATCTAAATAGATAGCTTTTGATCAAGGAAACGAATCGTTTGCTTTTTTTCAAAAAAATTTTCATCAATTGATAAACCATAATACGCAGCGATGTTTTTCGCTAAATGTAAAGAAGGGGTTCTATCTCCTCTTCAATAGAGACAAGCATTTATGGTGTAATACCATTTAGATACTTTTTGATGAGATTTGTCTCCTCTACAATCCATTATTTTTGATGTATACTAGCTTCAACCTCCAACAACAGAAACATCTTGCGTCCTTTATAGACTAGAAATACTTTATTTCCTATAATGATAATTAAAGGTGAAAAAACGTTAAAAAAACGACTTGTTTATTTAAGAAAACAAAAAAATATAATCCAATATTAAACTGCTTCTAGAGGTAAATTAGCAAATTATAAGGGACTAGACGACCTGATACGATACACTAAAACAATTTAGCTGATTTCTACGATGTATCTGTAGACTACTTACTAGGTAGGACAGACAAAAGAAAATGATAATTGGAATAAACTAACCGAAAAAGACGAGAGATATATTGCTAAAAGAATGGAAAAGATTAAAGAGGATTTGCAAAACGCTGATGGATTAAATTTTTCTGGGGAACCAATTAGCAAGGAAGCTGTTGAATCCTTGTTAGAAGCTATGGAATATGCTGTTTGTCAAACACAGAAAATTAATAAGAATTATATTCCTAAAAACATAGAAACGGTATTTGAGGTTTTGTAACTAGCTAGTTTTAAACCCCTTATAACCAAAGTCACGAGAGGTTCAATAAAACATATCTGTCACCTTCATAGTATTATTTTGATTGGGTTATACTTTCATTTGCTAACTCTAAAGCTTTTTTAATAAATTGATCGTGAGAAATTTCTCCATTTAAGCTTTCTCTGACTAAATTAGTCTGTTCTTCACTTACCTTTAAGTTCTCCATTTCAAGAGTTTTCTTTGCATATAGCATGCCTTTTTTTATGCTGCTTTCCTTCATTGAAAAACCCCTCTCAAAGATTTCAAAAGTTTATTGAACAAAACGTATATAGCTATTAAATCCCCACTTATAGCGTGTGGGGATTTAATATTCTTATTTTATAAAACAAGCTTCTTTTCTATAATTTCATGTTATCATAATAAGAACGTTTTCTATTTCTTTATTACATACCTGCTATTTTCAAGATTGTAAACTTCACCAATATTTCCTGCAATAGTTTTATAATATTCTTTTTTTGAAAGGCGGTTATAATCCCCTATCATGTAAAATTCTTTTTTCGCTCTTGTCACAGCCACGTTAATTAGATTAGGCTTAGAACATGACCAATCGGCAGCACTATCGCTTTTTTCATCTGTTCCAGCTACAAAATAAACAATATCTGCCTCCCTACCCTGGAATGTATGAACGGTTCCAATTGATTTAATGATCCAGCTACTTATATCTCTATTTGGAATACCTTCTTGCTTTAAGCGTGCTCTTACAATGTTCTTAATACCGTCTTTTACAGCTGTAAAAGGGGTAATTACATATATATCAGGACGCTCTATACCATTTTTCCATTGTGAGGCGATCTTTTCCGCAACAAAGTATGCTTGTTCTTTTACAAATTGGCGATTAGATGCACTGCCGATACAATGAAACCATGCACTTTCCCCAATCTTTTGCTCTTTAGCTAAAACCATTTTATTATCATAAGCAATTTCATTAGAGATGGTAAACATTGGACTTGAACACCTTCTATGAACCCATAAAGGAATTCCAATCCACTGCCGATACTTATTATATACTCCAAATCTATTTGCATTATCAGCAATAGATTGTACAGAGGACCCTTTATCAATATAAATAGAATCCACATTATAGTATTTTTTAATGTCTCCTAGAATTGTTTGATCAATAGTTACGACTGGTTCTATTTGAAGTGGATCTCCAACTACAATAGCATTTTTGGAACGCCATAATGCTCCTGCTGCTTGCTGTGGACTAGCTTGTCCAGCTTCATCAATAAACAAATAATCAATAAAATCTTTGCTTACCCCTTTGTACATCAAACTAAAACTTGCAAAAGTAGTACTTATTAATGGAGTTATCAAATGAATAGCTTGCCAAGCATATTCCAAGTATCGTCTATGTTCACTCTGGTTTAAATCTAACTGATTTCGGTAATTTAATAAACGAAGGTTAGATCTTATCGCTTTGTAGTTGAATATTAATATCAACTTATGAATCTTCATTGCTTTTAAAAATAACAATCCTCTTTCATAGTTTAATTCATCTGTGATCCAAATTGCTTTTTCTTGCCTATAATCATATACAGAACTACTCCAATATTTCTCATCAGGTAGCACTAAATTTTGATTTTCATATTTTTCCATTACACGATCATAGTAATCTATTTTATTTTTTTCTTCCTTCATAACTTCTTGTGTTGCATACTTTTTTAAGTTTAATTGATGTAAATCATCTAATTCTTTCTGAATTTTTGCATTAATTTCTACTAATTCAGCTTCTAATTGTAATATTTGTTCATTCTTTTTACGAAGCACTTTTCTAATTACTCTCTTTAAAAGCCCTTCTCTTGAAGCTGTTTCAAATTCTTCTTCTAATAATGTTTTTCTCTCTTGGTAATGTTCTAGTGTCTCTTCTACTCTTTTCTTCTCTTCTTCAATAAATATTAAAGTTGTCTCCAATCTATCTAATGCTCTTGGTAACTTATCAATATCTTTAAGCTGCTCACATAGGAATTGTAGTTCTTTTTTCTTTGCTTTAATAGACCTTAGTGTTGCTTGAAAATCATTAACAGCGTCTTTCCAATTAGACATGTCAATGTTTTTACTATCTTGTTCTAATTGATTTATAAAACTATCCTCATCTTTATTATAAAGTTTATTATAATAGCTCGATATATTTTCCTTTTTTCCCATTGCAGCAGAAAACAATCCCCACGCCTTTTCGTCATTTCCCATTAGCTCTTTGGCAGCAATTGGGTACATATTTAACTGTTTTACCTCATCAGCATAAAGTTCCTCAAATGCTTTAAACTTATCCTTTTCGTTAACTTTACGAATTACTTCCCCTTCTTTTGGAAGGTCTTTAGAAATGTTTTCTACTGCACCATTATTACTTGAAGCTACAACCATTGAATAATTTCTAATTGAGTTTTCCATCTCATAGATTGGATAATTGTAGCCTTCTAATTGAAGGGTTTTCAACTTTTGAAACGCTTTTTTTGGATCTCCTAATTTAATCATGGCTTCTGCTCTTTCAACCATGGTATGTGCAAAAATATCTTTTAATAGAGTTGTTTTCCCTGTTCCTGGAGGTCCATTAACTGAATGCACTTTTTCATTCATGTTTATAATTTGGTTAACTGCAACCTGTTGCATCAAAGTCAACCTATGTTCAACTTTGGAAGGCCACCTACCATTTGGTAAATATTTAGGCTGTAATATTTCTTCTATAACCTTTCTATTTTCATCAATGATGATTCTATTATTAGAATCTACTCCTTCGATAAACTTATATAAAGTCTCATTAGTTCCTTTTTGAATAATATTTTCTAAATCTTTTAAAAAGAAGCTGTTGAAACTACTCTGACCACTACTGCCTTCTTTTATGATTTCTTTCTCCACATAGTGTAACGATTGGTTTTCTAGTAGAAAAAAATACTGTCGATATGTATTTAAAGCTTTGTAGAGCGAATGTTCATCTACTCCACCTTTAAAAATAGCATCTACTTTGTCTTCAAACAATTGTAATTTATCATCAAATGCTGTCTTCAATTCATCATATGCTATATGAGCTTTTTCACTCATTATCCTAGTTGCATACATTAAAATAGGAACAAAAATTGAGTCCTTTATGTACTCCCCATTTTGATCAATCGAAAAGGAAAAGCTAAAAAGAATTGTTTTGTCTTTGTTGATAAGTTTTTCATTATTTTGCAGTAAATAACGTAAATACTCAACTAGTTTATATTGTTGAAAGCATCCCAAATAATATCGAAATTGTAGTTTTTCTTTACTAGACTCTTTTAATTTAACCTGCTCCCATGGTTTATCTGACAAACTAATTTGTTCAGTTTTACGACGCTTTTTCTCGTCTGCAAAATGATTTTTGCTGATCACTTTTCCAATACTATTCACCTTACTTGGAGATAAAGATTCAACTAATTTCCAAGCCTCTAAAACAGATTTCACATCTTCTTTCCGCATTGTTTCACTCCTAAATATTCTTCCTTCCCAATTGAAAGGTTTGTCTACTGGATAACTTAAATGCATTATACCAAATTTCCAGTTGCAGGAATATAGATAGGTATATTTATCTATTAAAACCTCCATCTTAGCAAAACAGGTCACCTCTTACCTTGATGCAAATAATAGAAATGCACTTAACCTATTTCTTTTAAGTCTTCATGATGAGCAAAAACGTAGCATCAGGCCTTTACTTTAAGAAACTGCCGCTATGTCGATATTATAAAAAAGGATGGCTACACTATGATGGGAGGATGGATCGATTGAGTTGGATAAAGGATATAGTAAATCAATTAATAAAAAAGTATCGTTCTAATAATCCATTTGAACTAGCAAACTTTAAAAATGTCCATGTTATCGAGTGGAATTTACATGACGAAATCAAGGGGTTTTACAAATATGATAGAAAAAATCAAATATTTTTATTAATTCTAATTTAGATGACATAACTAAAAGATTTGTATGTGCTCATGAGCTCGGTCACTCTCAATTACATACAAGAGTAAATACCCCTTTCTTACGGAGTACCACTTACCTTCCAGTAAGTAAGATTGAAGGTAGAAGCAAACACCTTTGCTGTAGAGCTTCTTCTGCCAGATGAGTGTCTCTATGAATATGTAAGCACAAACATTACCATTAAAGAAGTAGCTGCAACTTACGGTATCCCTGAACAAATTTGTCATTTAAAAATTAGTTTGGGCGGGTATTTAGAACTAAAACTTTTTAAGTGGAATTAAATTCATTTTACAAAACCAATAATATAATTGGTTAGTTTTTACTATATTACCAAATGATAAAGACTGTTAACATTGTAGTGAGCTATAATATTACAGAAAATTTTATTAATATTTTAAGGAGGGAAAACAAGTAATATATCAACAGCTATAGGATTTTTTCTATTACTCTAGCTATATACATTATAGTAAATTATTTAAAATGGAGGGATTACTATGTTGAAGAAAATTATATCGTTAGTGACAATTTTTACAGTAACTATGCTACCAATAGCTGTGTCAGCTCAAACAGTTAGCAATGAAAAGAAAAAGGAAGTTTCACCTGAAGAAGTGGAAGCTATGGCTTCTGAGTTAGAATACATCTTCACTGAAATTGCTGTTAAGGACGAATCGACTGGTGAATATGTTCTTGATAAACAAGAGCTGAATAATTCATCTTTTAGCGAAAAAGAAAAGGATGGCATTCTAAATGTTCTTAATTATATGAATAGCCAAAAAGGAATAACAACTTTTGACAACGCTTTTAAAAGATGTTGGGCTGATGCTGTAGGTATTGCCGGAGATGTGTTAGACGAGTTTTTAGGATACGTTGAAAATAAAGATTGGATTGCTGCAGCTGGTATTCTTGCATTAGCTGGTATATCCATTAATCCAGCTGTTATATTTGTATTTTCACTAACTTGTGGAGCCACTCCAGTAGAATAGAGTCTCTTTAGCATATATCAAGAACCTGTAAATGTAACCATACATTTACAGATTCTTTTATTTCATTACATGATGTTTTATAAGAACATTTTGGATCAATCTTATACTCCACATAAGAGGCTAATACCAATAGGTAATATCATTGAATGAAATTTAGTCGATAGAATAAAGTAAATTAAAAGGAGTTGTCGTATATTAACATTTTAAATAATATAAACGATTTATCTATACTGCTCTTGCTACTATCCTCTTTCTTTTATTATATTCAATTGAGGCAAATTAAAAGAGAAAGGAAGCTTACTACTTTTGAGACTTCAATGTATATATTAACACAAGTCGCATATCTTCTATGGGCAGGTAGTTATCTCCTTATGATATTGTCAAGATGAAAATGTTATACATGTACAGATAATATCGCTAGCTATTTAAACTGCTAATCTTGATGGAGGTAGATATCGGAGTTTGGTACCTTTAATTACTCTTAAGTGTTCACAAACAATCATTTATTTTTTAATACAGAATGGATAATCGCATCCTATAGCACCATTATCCATTCGTTTTTTTAAGCATTTGCAATTGGTATGCATAGCATTTGAAATATGGTTTCGGACTGTTTTTTCTGATATGAATAATTCCTGGGCAATTTCTTTTGTGGTTTTATCCTGTACTAATAGCTCGAATACTTCTTTTTCCCGTTTGGTTAATAATTGCTTCGGTTTATACTCGTTGTCCTTCAAATGGTAACCCCTCCTTGCTGTCAATAGAGCTGCAAAATGAAGGGAAATTATTTAGTCAATAATAGCTTATGTGAAAGCAATTAAACGGTGCGTACATTTATAAGGGTTAACAGAAATCTTCTTTGAGATTAATCGACACATTCAAGCCAGATGACAAATGTTTTTATCTTCCTATTTATTATTTGTTTTATTTTTAACATACACTCCTTCCTATTGTAAACGCCAAAATCTTGATTAGGATTGCGACATATTTTTCCAAACCCTAAGCCAACAATCTCAACTGGTATTCCTTTTACAACCGATTCATTCATTAAGCTCACACTTAATACATGGACCTGTATGGACTATTACTACAGACATACACGAAACAATTCAATCCATAGGTTTTACTTTTTCAACAATGCCGTTCTCATCGTTTTTTCCAATGATACAGGCTTGCCTGTTTTTGCATGAATATAGACAAGCCTTCCTCGTCCGGTTAAAGCTATTTCTTGTTTGTCGTCTAGTACCATATAATGAATATCAACAGATGATCTACCGACATGGTGCGCTTTTACATAAATATCAACGGTTTGATCAAAATACAATTGTTTTAAGTAATCACATTGCAAATCAGATACTACGGGGATGCCATCGGTATTTAAATTGCCATCAAAGATGCCAACTGCTTTTAAAAATTCGATCCTGGCCTGTTCAAAATAAATAAACGCTGCTGTATTGTTCATGTGTCCGAATAGATCTGTCTCAGAAAAACGAACTGTAACCGGGATGGAAAAGGAAAATGTAGAGCGCCATTGATTTAAATCTTCTATATAAGAAATTCTCATGCTTTCACTCACCTCATCAATTAGATATATAATACGTGGGCTTAGAATACTCTCACGGCTATTGAACAATTGAACTTTCATACTTGCACAGTTATGTAATTCGCCATCAAAAACATACTATTAGCTACCTTTTTCCACTTAACTACCTACTTGTCCCATGCCAAAAGCAAAGAAACATTATAGATTTCCTGGTATGGTAATATGTTAACCTAATTAATGTTAAGACCCCTTTTACTACTATCCTGGAATTTACATATTGACTTCCCCAAGCTGCATAAGAAAAGTATTTCCCAAAGTTAAAAAATAATGTGGAGCAATAATATTTCCTGGGTGTGTGCGTGAATAAATAAACAAAATCACCAAAACAAACCGCTATTCAAAAATTTCTCACTTTTTCAAGTGGAAAACAGCCCAAAGCCTAGCTAGAGGCAGAGGGCCGTTTGTCAAAACTAGATGTTAATGTGCGTTGTCACTTCCAAAAAAGTTTTTAAACGCTTGAATGTTTGTAGCTCGGTTCATTGCAGCAATAGAGGTTGTTAATGGAATACCTTTAGGGCATACTTGTACACAGTTTTGCGAATTTCCGCAACCATCAATACCACCGTCTTCCATCAACCCATTTAACCGTTCACTTGCATTCATCGCTCCGGTTGGATGTGCGTTAAACAAACGAGCTTGTGATATAGCAGCTGGTCCAATAAAATTGGATTTGTCATTCACATTTGGACAAGCCTCCAAACAGACGCCACACGTCATACATTTAGATAATTCGTAAGCCCATTGGCGTTTCTTTTCGGGCATACGTGGTCCAGGACCTAAATCATGTGTACCATCGATGGGTATCCACGCTTTCACTTGTTTTAATGCATCAAACATGCGTTCACGGTCAACAATTAGATCACGAACAACTGGAAATGTTGACATTGGCTCTAAGTGGATCGGATGGTCAAGCTGATCCACAAGTGCTGCACAAGATTGTCTTGCAACCCCATTGATCACCATGGAACATGCACCACATACTTCTTCGAGACAATTCATATCCCATTGTACTGGTGTCGTTTTCTCCCCATTTGCATTAACCGGATTTTGCCTAATTTCCATCAATGCAGAAATAACGTTCATATTTGGCTTATATGGTACTTTAAACGTTTCTTTATAGGAGTTAGAATCAGGGCTGTCTTGTCGAGTTAT
The DNA here is from genome assembly GCF_009917385.1 of Roseburia sp. 1XD42-34. Taxonomy (GTDB): domain Bacteria; phylum Bacillota; class Bacilli; order Bacillales; family Amphibacillaceae; genus Virgibacillus. Next base: position 22,890 of record NZ_QWLJ01000007.1, read on the forward strand.
AATAAACGTAATTGTTTTATTATCAGCCATTCTTACTTACTCCCTTCGTTTTTTTTCGTGTAGTCGCGCTTACGAGGCTTAATTAATGAAATATCGACATCCTCATAAGAAAACTTTGGCGCTTTTTCTTCCATATCAAACTCTGCTATAGTAGTTTTCAACCAGTCTTCATCATTTCTGTCTGGAAATTCTGGCTTATAATGCGCACCGCGACTCTCATTTCGATTATAAGCGCCTTGTGTAATGACACGAGCTAGATGAAGCATGTTTTCCAGTTGTCGTGTAAACATGACACCTTGGTTGCTCCAACGAGATGTATCATTAATATTAATGTTATCAAAACGCTGAAGTAGCTCTTGAATCTTTTCATCCGTTTCTAGTAATTTCTTATTCTCACGCACTACGGTAACATTGTCGGTCATCCACTGACCAAGCTCTTTATGAAGTTGATAGGCATTTTCTTCGCCATCCATGCTCATTAACTTATCAAAGTTATCCTGTTCAGCTTTTACATTTTCTTCAAATAAGTTAGCTGGCAAATCATCTACATGTTTATCTAAACCTTCAATATACTCCATTGCTTTTGGACCAGCAACAGCCCCACCATAAATGGCCGACAATAGTGAGTTAGCACCAAGTCGATTAGCACCATGCTGCGAATAATCACATTCTCCCGCAGCAAAAATCCCAGGAATATTAGTCATTTGATTAATATCAACCCACAGTCCACCCATAGAATAATGGACAGCAGGGAAGATTTTCATCGGTACTTTTCGAGGATCTTCGCCAACAAATTTTTCATAAATCTCAATAATTCCACCTAGTTTTATATCTAACTCTTTCGGATCTTTATGAGATAGATCCAAATACACCATGTTTTCACCGTTAATACCAAGCTTTTGATTAACACATACGTCAAATATTTCACGTGTGGCGATATCTCTTGGTACCAGGTTTCCATAAGCCGGATATTTTTCTTCTAAGAAATACCACGGCTCTCCATCTTTATATGTCCAAATTCTGCCGCCTTCACCACGAGCAGATTCACTCATTAATCGTAATTTATCATCACCTGGGATGGCCGTTGGATGAATTTGAATAAATTCTCCATTCGCATATTTTGCTCCCTGCTGATACAATTTGCTTGCAGCAGATCCTGTATTAATCATTGAATTGGTAGATTTACCGAAGATAATTCCAGGTCCCCCAGTGGCAAAAATAGTTGCGTCAGATGGGAATGCTTTGATCTCGTGTGTTTTCACATTTTGAGCTACAATTCCTCTACCAACGCCTTCTTCATCGATTACCGCCCGAACAAATTCCCAGTTTTCATATTTTGTAACAAGGCCCTCTACTTCATAGCGACGTACTTGTTCATCTACCGCATAAAGCAATTGTTGCCCTGTTGTTGCCCCTGCATATGCTGTTCTATGCATTTGTGTTCCACCAAATCGACGAAAGTCCAGCAATCCTTCCGGTGTACGGTTAAACATAACACCCATGCGATCAAACATGTGTATAATTCCAGGTGCTGCGTCACACATCGCTTTTACTTGCGGCTGATTTGCCAAGAAATCTCCACCATACACTGTATCATCAAAGTGAAGCCAAGGAGAGTCTCCTTCCCCTTTCGTATTGACTGCACCATTTATTCCACCTTGAGCACATACAGAGTGAGAGCGCTTTACAGGAACAATTGAAAATAAATCAACACTTACTCCTGCTTCTGCTGCTTTTATTGTTGCCATTAAGCCAGCCAAACCTCCGCCAACTACGGCAATTTTTCGTTTATTCATAACTTGTCACCCACTCCCTGTTCCTTTAAATTAGACACCGTACGCAAACGTGATGATTGTTCTTACCCCAACATAACTCAACGCTAAGAAGACAATCAGAGTTGCATATGTAGCAATTTTTTGTGACTTAGGTGTTTGCGTAATCCCCCATGTCACACAGAAGCTCCATAGACCATTGGCAAAGTGAAAAATAGTAGATAGAACACCAATCATATAGAACCAGAACATAAATGGATTGGAAAGAATTCCTTCCATGAGACTGTAGTCTGCTCCTTCTGACCCTAATTGAATTCTTGTCTCCCACACATGCCATACAACAAAGACAAATGTAATAACTCCCGTTATTCGCTGTAAATAGAACATCCAATTACGGAAAAAGCTATAATTTCTCATGTTGTTTCGTGCTACAAAGACAATATATACCCCTAAAATCGCATGAAACAAAATTGGGATGAAAATAACTCCAAACTCCAATACTAGTCTAAATGGAAGACTGTGCATGAACTCCGCTGCTTTATTAAAATTTTCTTCCCCATAAACAGCGAAATGATTCACCACTAAATGCTGAATCAAAAAGATACCGATTGGAATTACACCTAATAACGAGTGCAATCTTCTTGTTAGAAACTCACGATGCTCTGTCAATGTGTTCCCCCCCTTAATTTGATCAGTAGTTAGTTTCATAATGTTGTACATATTTAAAAGTTCAACTCTTACATTTCTCAAAAAAGGAAAGTACGACGAGTTGACATTGTACAATTGTGACATGTTTATTGTACTTCTAACTGTTTCAAGCGTCAAGAAAACGGTACCTTTATTTCTATTTTTGAATGCGTTAAAAATATTCACATTAAAGGAACTCTTCTTTATATGAAACAACTAACTATAAAACAATCATCTCAGGATAAGAAGAATCGGTAGGATTGCTGTTGCAGACTAAATAAAGTCTGATAAAATGGAATTTCAATCAAGGTCCTTCTCTTTCTGATGGTTAGTTATACATGTTGCCAAACACATCCCATATTTGCTAGAAGCATTCTCTATGATACGGAACGTGCCTTAATCGAACACTTTTTGACAGTTGGCCCCCCTTACCTACATATCCTATGGTTCTTCATGGTTCTTCGGAGGGTAGTGGGAACTCACGGTTAGCTACATGCGAGATAAAATCAATTACATCATTTAGTAGTTGACCTAATTATGATAAACTGTAAGAAGTCACAAAATGTAGTACTATACTTGCGGGTAACCCTAGTTTTATAGATAATAGAAGTATTGGATACAGAAAAAAAGGGCAATACGATTTTGTCTTCGGTTCTAATGTAAGTGCATAAAAAAGTTACGGCCTTTTAATATGTAAAGGATCAATCCATACAAAAGACTAACAATCACAAGTATAATAGATTTTGATGTACATATCGACTTTCATACATATCTTTTAGGATGGTTATTCGGTAGATTATTTCTAGACAATCAACAATATTAATATGTTAATAAGCTAATTTTTTTTGACTATAAGCGCTTTTTATATTTTTCTTGGTTGGGATTATTAGTAGAGAGGATGACACAAATGATAAATCAACAAGAAACGGTAATATCCGTTAGTGAATTAGGAACATTACATACAGAAGGTGCAGGATATGATATTTTGCGATATATTAGCTTACCAGAATTATTAGGAAAAGAATCCCATACATTGTTATATTTCATGGGCAGAAAACTAGCGCGGAAGTTTGATATACAGACGATGGAAGATATTATTCGTTTATTCGCCCTTTTAGGCTGGGGGCAATTAGAAATGGTTAAAGATAAGCGTAAATCAATCACTTTTCAATTGATGGCTGATGCCGTTGCACTTCGCTTGCAAGCCTCTTTCCCTACTGATTTCAGATTGGAAGCTGGTTTCTTGGCAGAAGCTCTTTTGCAAATTGAAAATAGAGATTGTGAATGTATAGAATCCATTAATAAAAGGATTCATCAAGTTGAATTTAAGGCGATGTTTTCAACAGATTAACATGATAATGTATTAGCTTAACGAGCTTGATCAGAACATAAGCACTCTTACTCCGACAAGGAGCTACCAGATTGAAGTAATCTCAATAAGCTGAATTGAAGTTAAGTAAATACGAAACATAACTAAACAATCACCAGCACGAAAAAAGCAGTAGAACCCGAACGAATGGTGCTACTGCTTTTCTGTTTTGGCGGTTTGAAAATGGTTAATAATATTTTCCGCTGTATCACGTGGAATTCCTAATCTCGTGAATTCATCGATACTAGCTTGTTTTATTTCGGTTATCGTTTTAAAATGCGTTAACAACAATCTCCTCCGTTTTTGACCAACGCCTGGGATGTTATCCAATTCTGACTGCACCACATTTTTCCCACGGAGCTGACGATGAAACGTAATGGCGAAACGATGCACTTCCTCCTGCACTCGTTGCACAAGATAAAACTCATTCGATTTGCGATCCAAATCAATAACTTGAGGTGGAAAACCGTATAATAGCTCACTTGTTTTATGGCGATCATCTTTTGCCAAACCACATAGAGGAACATCAAGCCCCAACTCGTTTTCCAACACATCCAGTGCGGCACTCATTTGCCCTTTTCCTCCATCTACAATAATTAAATCAGGGAGCGGCAATTTTTCTTTGAGCACTCTCGTATATCTCCTCCGGATAACCTCTCTCATCGTTTCATAATCATCAGGTCCCTTTACATCACGAATTTTATACTTGCGATATTCGTTTTTCGCCGGTTTTCCATCTATAAAAACGACCATTGCGGAAACAGGATCTGTTCCTTGAATATTGGAGTTATCAAACGCCTCAATACGGTGCGGCGTCTCGATATTTAACCGTTCTCCTAAATGCTCTACAGCTACAATCGTTCGTTCTTCATCACGTTCCATTATGGAAAACTTTTCATGCAATGAGATTCGTGCATTTTCCTCAGCGAGTTTAACCAACTCTTTTTTTCTACCGCGAAATGGTGTATGCACATCCACTTCCAATAAATCCTTTAACAGCTCTACATTGGTACCAAGCGGAACAAGAATTTGTTTCGGTTTCGGATGATTTTGATGAAGATAAAAACGACCAACATAACTGAGGAACGTCTCCTCTGCCTCATCAAAAAACGGAAATACAGCAATATCACGTTCAATCAACTTCCCTTGCCGAATAAAAAACACTTGAATGCACATCCACCCTTTATCATAACTATAGGCAAAAATATCTCGATCCGTCTGGTCATTCAACGTCATCTTCTGTTGCTCCATGACAGATTCAATATGCTGGATTTGATCTCTTAATTCCTTAGCTCTTTCAAAATTTAATTGTTCACTCGCTTGATACATTTTTTCCGTTAAATCTTTTTTTATTGTTTTAAACCCACCTTGTAAGAAGGATGAAACACTTTGCACGATAGTTGCATATTCTTCTTTCGTCGGTGGTTTGTCACTACAGGCATAGCATTGATTCATATGATAGTACAGGCAAGGACGTCCAGGAGGGTTATTACATTTTCTTAGAGGATATAGCCGATCTAATAATTTTTTAGTTTCTCTAGCTGCAATTACATTTGGATATGGACCAAAGTATTTTCCGCGATCTTTTTTTATCTTCCTCGTAATTAGTAATCTTGGGTGACGCTCTGCAGTAATCTTTAAATATGGATACGATTTATCATCCTTTAGCATAACATTATATTTAGGGTCATATTTTTTAATTAAATTCATTTCTAAAATAAGTGCTTCTATTTCTGAGGAGGTTACGATGTACTCGAAGCTTTCAATTTCCTGAACTAATCGCTGCGTTTTTCGATCATGGGCTCCTGTAAAGTAAGAACGAACCCGATTCTTTAATACTTTGGATTTCCCAACATAAATGACCGTTTCGTATTTATCTTTCATTAAATAGCAGCCTGGTTTAGCAGGTAATACCGCTAATTTATCTTTTATATTCTGGTTCATCTAACACTCATTCCCTTAACAGACATGTTCTGCGCTGTACGACTCTAGAAAATCCCTTGTCACTAATAGTAACAAGGGATTTTCTTATTTTCTATTCTACTGAATAGTATATCATTTTTTAAGCATGTTTGTTAATTAAATCAACTAATGCCTCTTTTGGTTGAAAACCGATTACTTGGTCAACAACTTGACCATCTTTAAATAACAACAGTGTTGGAATACTCATCACACCAAATTTGCCCGCCGTTTCTTGGTTTTCATCTACATCTAATTTTACAATTTGAACTTTATCAGACATTTCGCTGTCAACTTCTTCTAGAACCGGTGCAATCATTTTACATGGACCACACCACGGCGCCCAAAAATCTGCAAGTACTAGACCTTCTGCCGTTTCTTTCGCAAATGTCTGGTCAGTAGCATTGATAATTGCCATTCTTTCACTCCTCCTTTTAAAACCTTTCATGATTACGTTGAGTATATCACCGTTTCTATAAGCTTCCTAATAATTTGCTTATGCCTCGGTTATATCATTTCTCAAACATTAAAATCAATTCATACGCTCACTTCGTTATGTACATAGTTGAAAGTCTATCCCTTTTTGATGAGCATCCATTATAGGCACCTATCTAGATGCAAACAATAATCAAATGAAAAGGGTTGGGACATTAAGATTTTCACCAACATATCCGAACTACTGAGAAATGATGAATGGCGCAAGTAATCCACTCAGGAAATATACTTTCCTCATCTCATAGTGACTGGTGAGCTTCCCCGCTAACGAACTGCGGGGTCTCACCGATGTCTTTCCTCCCTAGCAAAGTCACCTTTCTTTCCAAATATAAATACACAACATTCACTTTTAAAGTTAGTCATTTCGATATTTCCTCATCTTAACAAAACAAATGGGATGTTACTTTAATCTTGTAATCTCTTCAATTAACAATGGAACAATATCAAATAAATCGCCCACAATCCCATAATCGGCTATCTGAAATATAGTTGCTTCAGGGTCTTTATTAATCGCCACAATCACTTTGGAATTCGACATTCCTGCTAAATGCTGAATTGCTCCTGAAATACCTACGGCAATGTATAAATCAGGTGTAACCACCTTTCCTGTTTGACCAATTTGCAAGGAGTAATCACAGTATTCCGCGTCACAAGCGCCCCGTGAAGCACCGACTGCTCCACCTAATACTTCAGCAAGTTCATATAAAGGCTTGAAGCCTTCTGCACTCTTTACACCGCGACCACCTGCTACAATTACGTTTGCTTCAGAGAGATCTACACCTTCTGAAGCTTTTCTTACCACCTCTTTAATAATCGTGCGGATATCTGCTACATCCACTGTTTTCTCGCTAACATCTCCTGTTCTTGATGGGTCTTTTTCTAGTGGTGCGATGTTATTTGGTCGAATAGTAAAAAAAGTTAATCCATCTGTGATGATTTTCTTTTCAAATGCTTTTCCTGAATAAATGGGACGGACAAATTGTACGCGATCGCCATCCACCTCAATGTCCACTGCATCTGAAATCAAGCCTGTATTCAGTTTGCTTGCTAATTTTGGAGTAAGATCTTTTCCTATTGCCGTGTGTCCCATCACTATAGCGTCGGGAGCTTGTTCCTCAATTACTGCCATGACTGCCTGACCATATCCTTCAGACGTGTAGTTTTGTAAATTTTCATGGGCTACTGTAATTACACGATCTGCACCATATTGGACCATTTCTTCTCCTAAAGGAGTAAGTTCACCATTTCCGCATATAAGTCCAACTACTTCTCCGTTAGGATTAACCTTTTTTGCTGCTGCAATCGCTTCAAAAGAAACATTTCGTAATGCTTCGTCCTTTACTTCCCCAATTACTAATATTTTTCTGCTCACGTCAATTACTCCTCTCTGTCTTAAAATTACAGTACCTTTGCTTCCGTCTTTAATAAAGAAACAAGTTCTTGCACTTGTTGTTTTGGATCCCCTTCAAGCATTTTACCTGCTTCTTTTTCAGGCGGTAAAAAAACGTCTACTGTCTTCGTTTTCGCTGCTACGTCGTCTTCATCTAAATCCAGATCATCTATTTCTAATTCTTCTAACGGTTTCTTTTTTGCTTTCATAATTCCAGGAAGCGAAGGATAACGCGGTTCGTTTAGCCCTTGCTGACATGTCACCAATACTGGAAGAGCTGTCTCTACTATTTCAACGTCTCCTTCTACATCTTTTTCTATCGTGATTGTTTCGCCATCAATTTTTAAATCTGTAATCGTTGTCACATATGCCATATCTAAAGCCTCTGCTAACCTTGGACCAACTTGACCGCTTGCTTCATCAATTGCCACATTCCCTGCAAGAATTAAATCTACTTCTTTATCTGCAAAAAACGCTTCCAAAATCTTTGCTGTTGTAAATTGATCCCCGTCTTCCAAATCATCTTCGGTATTTATTAACACTGCTTTATCTGCCCCCATTGCTAAAGCAGTGCGTAATTGTTTTTCAGAATCCTCATCTCCAATAGTAACAACAGTAACTTCCCCGCCGTGCTCATCACGCTGATTAATAGCTTCCTCCACAGCATACTCATCGTATGGGTTAATAATAAATTCAGCGCTATCATCTTCAATTTGCCCATTTGATATATTAATTTTCTCTTCCGTATCAAAGGTTCTTTTTAGTAGTACATAAATATCCATTATTGCTCCTCCTTTTGTTTATTTATCCTGGAAGTTTGGTTTACGCTTGTCAATAAACGCTTGCACGCCTTCTTTAGCGTCATCGGATCCAAAAATTTGCCCAAAAGCTTTTGCTTCTTGCGACACGCCTTCAGCAAACAACCCCGTTTTTGCATAAGGAATCAGTTGCATAATTTGCTGGATCGTCAATTTGCTTTTCGTAGCAATTTTCTCAGCTAACTGCTTCGCTTCTTCTTCTAAAGTTTCCTCAGTAACTACTTTATTTGCTAGACCATAGGAATATGCTTCTTCCCCGCTAATAGGTTCTCCGGTTAATATCATTTCATATGCTTTTGCTGAACCGACATAGTGTGGCAAACGCTGCGTTCCAGCAAAACCCGGAATAATTCCTAACGTTATTTCCGGCAATCCTAGTTTGGCAGATTTTGTTACAATTCGCATATGACAAGCCATAGCAAGCTCCAAGCCTCCTCCTAAGGCTGCACCATGGATAGCTGCAATAATTGGAATATGGAATTGCTCCATGCGGTCAAATAAATCTTGCCCTCGTTTAGCCATCGATTCATAATCAGATGCTTTTTGCAATGTAGTAAATTCTTTTATATCAGCTCCTGCTGAAAAAAATCTCCCTTCTCCTTTTAATACTACTGCCTTGATACTCGTTTTAGTCTCTACCTCGTCCAGATTCTCAGCCAAGTCCTGTAATAGACTACTAGATAAGGCGTTTGCCGGCGGGCTTTTAATGGTTACATAAGCGACTGAATTAGTTATTTCTAAATCTAATGACTTCGTCAATCGTTTGCCTCCTTTTGCATGTATGGAATTATTTGGAATGAAGTCCTTTGGTTAATAGGGTGTGAACTTCTGTTGCTTGTTCAACAAGATTATATTTTCTGTCTTTCATCACCCAATTTGTAACCGTTTCATCAAGTGTACCAAAAATCATTTGTCGGACAAGTCTTACATTCAAACCGTTTCGAAATATTTTCTCTTGCATACCTTCTTTAATGATCGAGTCAATCACATTTAAATATGGTTTTAACACATTGTTAATTTGTAATCGCAAAGAAGGATTGGATTGCCTCAATTCAAGCTGTGTCACAATTGCTAAATGGTGATCTTCACTCAGTTGGCGAAAATGAAGCTTAATCAGTTCAAACAGCTTTTCGTCAGCATTGTTTTTATTCTCAATAGCTTCTGTAATATGTGCAATAAATTGTCCCATCTTTTCTTGAAAGACTGAAATTAATATATCTTCTTTATTCTTAAAATACAGATAAATGGTTCCGTCTGCTACTCCAGCTTTTTTCGCTATTTTTGATACTTGAGAGGCGTGGTAGCCATTCTCCGCGATAACTTCTACTGCCGCTTCAATAATTTGATTGTATTTCGGTTTATTTTTTTTCATTGTTCTCTCCTAAACTTGATGCGATAATGAATGACTGTTCATTCATTATTGTATCTCCTTTTAAGAAAACTGTCAATTGCTAAGCTTGTATAACTATGGCGAAAAAAGAGCCTAAGCTCATTTAACTTGAAGCTTTTCTTTCTCTTCATCAACAAGTTGCCTTCTAAGAATTTTACCAACTGCTGTTTTGGGAAGCTCTTGCCGAAATTCATAAATGCGGGGTACTTTAAATGCTGCTAAATGTTGCCTGCAATACGTATTTAAATCGGCCTCCGTTATCGAGTAACCTGGTTTTAAAACAATATAGGCTTTAACGGTTTCCCCACGATACGGATCGGGAACACCTGCTACAACTACTTCTTGAATAGCCTCATGTTCATATAGAACTTCCTCTACTTCACGAGGATATATATTGTAACCCCCAGCAATAATCATGTCCTTTTTACGGTCCACCACATAAAAATAGCCATCCTCCGTTTGGTAACCAAGGTCACCAGTAAGTAACCAACCATCTTTTAATACTTGAGCTGTTTCCTCCGGATTATTCCAATACCCCTTCATAACTTGCGGTCCTTTAACAGCAATTTCACCAATCTCTCCAACAGGAGCTTCTTCCATAGTTTCAGCATCTATAATTTTAGCATCTGTATCCGGCCAAGGTACTCCAATACTTCCGCTCCTTCTTTCATGCCAAACAAAATTAGCATGTGTAACTGGAGACGTTTCCGTTAGACCATACCCTTCTACAAGTTTTCCACCTGTCACCTTCTCAAACTGTTCCTGTATTTCCATTGGTAACGGTGCAGAACCACTAATACAAGCTTCGATAGATGATAAATCATACTGTTCTAATTTAGGATGATTTAACAAAGCTACATAAATCGTAGGCGCTCCAGGAAATAGCGTCGGCTTATGTTTATCAATTGTTTTCAAGACTTCTGTGGCATCGAATTTGGGTAGCAAGATCATTTTTGCACCGATCATAATCGCATTATTCATTACTGCTGTCATTCCATATACGTGAAAAAAGGGCAGTACTCCTAAAACAATCTCCTCTCCAGGTTTTATGTTATAAATCCACGCTTGGCACATTTGTACATTGGAGACCAAATTATAATGCGTGAGCATAACTCCTTTTGGATTGCCTGTTGTACCTCCGGTGTATTGTAATAAGGCCAAGTCTTCCTTAGGATCGACACTAACCTTTTCATATGCGGGTTGAGCAATATCCATCATGTAATCCCATGCATGCACATCTTCTGATTGTTCCACCTTTACAACCATATGGTACTGTTTCTTTTGAATATAAGGGTAGATGAGATTTTTAGGGAATGGTAGATAATCTTTAATACTTGCAACAATAGTATGCTTTACATCCGTATTGTTTTTGACGTTCGTAACACGAGGTAATAAAATATCCAAACATACGATAATAGTAGCACCAGAGTCCTTCAGCTGATATTCTAACTCTCGTTCCTTATAAAGTGGATTCGTCTGCACGATGATACCGCCAGCCATTAAAGCTCCATAATAAGCGATTACAGATTGTGGACAATTTGGTAGCATTACAGCAATTCGGTCTCCCTTCTCCATACCTAGTTGCTGTAGGTAGTTCGCCATTTTAGTTGCTTGCAAATAAAGTTCTTCATACTTCATATCCTTCCCCATAAAATGAAGCGCTTTCTTTTTTGGAAATGTTTCAGCACTCTTCCATAAAAATGCGTGAAGCGGCTTTTCATCATATGGAATGGATGTTTTTATTTCAGGTGGGTAATGCTGATGCCAGCTTCTTCCTTCCATGCTTTTTCCTCCCTTTCCTTTATGTTTAATTACATTATACCGATTAATTGCTATTTTTTGAAATATTATTTAATTTTTTATTTAAAAAACTTGGCTTGTCGCCAAGTCTTATGGCAAAAACCTTTGTTTCTCTTATATTATAAACCAAAAACTGATGCTTCCCTATAGTGTAAAAAAACTTGGCACGGTTGCCAAGTTTCAAATGATAAGTTCCGCTTTTTGGATGCACCTATTTTAACAATTATCACACCTACAATTAAGATTTATGATGTCATCAACCATATAATCCCAACAATAATAAAAACCACAGCTACTACGATTAAAATCTTTGCTAACCGATCCAATACCATCGTTTTTCCCCCCTCACCCTATGCTGGCACCAATAACAAATGCTAATCCTATGGAAATGATCATTGAAATAAATCCCACTGCTTTGTTTCCGTTCCCAATTTCCTCGTCCACTTTAAGTACGGGAGTTAAAAATTCAAATACAAAATAACCAAGTAATAACAAAATAAATCCGAATACACCCCAGCCTATACTTTGCACTAAGGTGTCATTATGTTCGATGGAATAGCGGAAAATAATTGCAATCCCGAATATTTTTCCACCAGTTGCCATCGCTACTGCAAAATTTCCTTTTTTAATCTCTTCCCAATTTTTATACGATGTGACGATTTCTAATATAGCTAAAAACACAAGGGTACATAAAATAACCACACTGTACCTAGCGGCAGTCTGTACAACAATATTTTCCCAAAAGGCTGCTCCAATCTCCATCACAATCACCTCTCGTTTTACTCTATTTTAAACGAATGACAGTTACCCCGCTGCCGCCTTCTCCAGATGATCCCGGTCTAGAATCAGAAATTCTTGGATGCTGCTTGACGAATTCCTGTACCCCTTTACGAAGTGCTCCTGTACCTTTACCATGTATAATAGAAACCCTTGGATAACCAGCTAGTAGCGCATCATCCACATACTTCTCCAGCTTTAATAATGCATCTTCTAACCGTTCCCCACGTAAATCCAGCTCTGTCTTCACATGATAGTTACTACCCTTTATTGTTGTAATCGGTTGTTCATATTTCTGTTTTGATTTACCCATAGATTGTAAATCTTTACGACCTACTTTTACTTTCATAATTCCCACTTGGACCAAGTATTCATGGTCATTGATTTTTTCTAGTACGGTTCCCTTTTGATTAATGGTTAACAGTTTAATATCATCACCCGGCTTTAATTCCTTTACTTCTTTATTAGCTGAGGATGGGGTTACGTCTTTTTTTGTAGATAGCTCGGGTTTAGCAGAGTCAAGTAGCTTCTTAGCCTCGATCCACTCATGCTCCTTCCATTCCGCTTCCCGGTGCATGTTACGAATTTCTTGAACGATTATTTCAGCTTCTTCACGCGCTCTTTGAATAGCTTTGTCGGCTTTTTCCTCTGCTTTTTGATATAGCTTTTCCCGTTTATCTTGCCACTCGTTCCAAGCATTCATCAGATCTTGATGCAATGCCTCAGCTTGCACCAACAATTCATGTGCCTGTTCATAATCCTTTTCTGCCCTATTTTGAGACTGTTCTAAGGATGCAATCATATTCTCTACGTTTTTAGAGTCGATTCCTATATATGACTTTGCATGTGCTATTAGCTTACTGGAAATACCTAACCGTCTAGAAATATCAAAAGCATTACTTCTACCGGGAATTCCTAACAACAAACGGTAGGTTGGACGCAACGTTTCAACATCAAACTCAACCGAAGCATTTACAACTTGCTTTCGATTATAACCGTATGCCTTCAATTCTGGATAATGCGTCGTCGCGATCACTCGCGCTTGCCTGTCAATGACTTCATCCAGAATGGCCATGGCTAAAGCTGCTCCTTCTTGAGGATCAGTACCAGCCCCTAGCTCGTCAAACAGCACAAGAGTTTGTTCATCCACCTGCTTTAAAATTTCTACAATTGTCGTCATGTGCGAGGAAAATGTACTTAAATTTTGTTCAATGGATTGCTCATCACCGATATCAGCGAATATATGGGAAAACACTGCAAGCTCACAACCATCTAATGCCGGTACTTGTAAACCAGATTGAGCCATCATCGAACAAAGACCGACCATTTTTAAGGTTACCGTTTTCCCACCAGTGTTTGGACCTGTAATCACAATTGCTTTAAATTCCTTGCCTAGCTCGATATCATTGGCTACTACTTCACGTGGGTCGATTAGTGGGTGTCGTGCTTGCTTCATTTTAATAATGCCACTGTCATTCATGATTGGCTTAGAGCCTTTAATAGACTGACCATATTTAGCTCTTGCAAAAATGACATCCATTTTACCTAGTATATGAACGTTATGCTCTAATGGACTTGCTTCCTCAGCAATTAGCGAACTAAGCTCCATTAAAATTCGTTCTATTTCTCTTTTTTCGTTAACGATTGCTTCTTGTAATTGATTGTTTATATCTACTACTGCCTTCGGTTCCATAAATAACGTCTGTCCCGAGGCAGATTGATCGTGAACAATGCCTCCAATAGATGCACGATATTCTTGTTTTACTGGGAGAACATAGCGATCATTTCGAATGGTAATAATCGCGTCCGACAGTTTGTTATTATGGGTTCTCGTAAAGCTGTCCAGCTTTTCTCTCACTCTGCTTTCCAATGTTCGGATGGAAGAGCGAATTCCACGTAATTTTTCCGATGCACTATCCAGCACATGCCCATGATCATCGACACAACGATTGATCGCTTGTTCCAAATGCCGTAATGGCGTAATTTCTTCAACCATAGCATGTAGAATAGGAAGATCTTCTTCCAATTCTCCCATAAAATCCTTTGCAATTCTTCCACCATAAATGGTACTCGATACTTCAATACATTCTCCTGCGGTTAACACTCCACCGATAGAAACACGTTTTAAGCTTGGACGAATATCAAAAATTCCACCAAGCGGCAAGGTTTTATTTAAGCGCGCTACATGGGTTGCTTCATCCGTCTCATCTTGCAATCGAACCACTGTTTCGATATCAGTGGCAGGACGAATTTGTTTCATCTGCTGTTTTCCAATTGATGTTTCTGCATAGTTGATTAATTGTTCAATAATTTTATCAAACTCGAGTACGCGAATCATGCGCTCGTTCATATTAATAACTCCTTTCCCGAATAACAAATCAGCTAATTGACAGACTATGTTAGTTTGTCATCCTTGATCCATTTCCAACTTCATACAACATTACGGTCATTTAGTTGGCGGGAGTTTAAAATTAATGTTTCTTTCATCCTGCTAACAATTTTCTATTACCGATTAATGAAATCCCGGCTACCGTCCGGAAAATCTGTTTGTTTTATTGCGCTGTTTCTTGAATACTTGTTTTTGTTTCCTTCCTCACCTTATGAAACCTTGTTCCTCCCTGTTAACACTAGGAAATCAGCATATCTTAATAAAACTGCTATGCAAGGTGTTAGCTAAAGGTAGAGAGCCCTCTCAACTGTTTTTCAGGCTTTTGCCGCCGATCTTTGATCTGAGCATAACAGATTTAGCAAGGGCTTGGAAGTTAAAAATTATTACTATTAGCACGCCCCAGGTTTCTTCTTAAATGAATCCTTTAGTGAGGGGACTGGAAAGTAACGAATCTATATTTTTAAAATTTTACATTGTTAAAAGAGTCAGGATCTACTACTTATTTCTCTTTAAGTAAGCAATTAATTCTTGTGTAGACCAAGTATTCATCACAGAAGGCTGTTTTATCCAGCCTTTACGGGCTATGGACACACCATATGCCATATGTTCAAGCATTTGATAATTATGGGCATCCGTATTTATCGCTAAAGGAACACCTACTTCTTGTGCCTCACGCGCCCATTGATAAGATAAATCAAGTCGATTTGGGTTTGCATTAATCTCTAACGCTGTATTTGTTTCTTTTGCCTTTTCAATTAGTTTCTGCATATTCACTTGATAGCCAGGTCGCCTGCCAATTAATCTTCCAGTAGGATGAGCAATTAGTGATACGTAAGGGTTTTCCAACGCTGTTTCTAATCGGTACATGATTTGCTCTTCCGTTTGATTAAAACTGGAATGTATGGAAGCAATGACAAAATCCATCTCCTGTAAAAATGCATCCGAGAAATCAAGACTTGCATCAGGTAGAATATCCATTTCAACACCTGAAAAAATATGAATATCTGAATATTTTTCGTTTAAACGGGCTATTTCTTCTCGCTGTTTACATAACCTTGTTTCATTTAATCCGTTAGCAACCTTTAAAAACTTGGAGTGGTCAGTGATAGCGATATATTGGTATGATTTTTTCATTGCTTTTGTAACCATTTCTTCTAACGATTGTGCACCATCACTCCAGGTTGTGTGCATATGTAAATCGCCTTTTATATCAGAAAGCTCTATAAGTGGGTAGGGGGATTGAAATACTTCCGTTTCTCCTGTATTTTCCCTTAATTCAGGAGGAATATAATGTAAATCAAAATGATTAAAAAAAGCTTCTTCTGTATCGAATGTAAAAATTTCTCCAGTTTCTTCGTTCTCGACTCCGTATTCATTTATTTTTTCGCCACGTGCTTTTGCTAGTTGACGCATGGATACATTATGCTCCTTTGAGCCAGTAAAATGGTGTAAAGTAGAAGCAAATTCTTCATTTTTCACCATGCGAAAATCAACATTCACATCGTATCCATCTTCTATTACGATGGATACTTTAGTTTCTCCTTTAGCAACAACATTTTTTATGCCATCCATCTTTAGGAGAGCGCCTCGTACTGCAGCTGGTTGCTCAGTTGCAATGATAAAGTCGATATCTTTGACCGTCTCTCTCATACGCCGTAAGCTACCCGCTCTCGAAAAACGTTCCACTTCGTCGATTTGACCTAAGTAGTTTTCGATTTTTTCGGCCAATGGTAGCATAATAGCAATCGGGAGACGTTCTGGACGCTTACCCGCTTCTTCAAGTGCTGCTATGAGTTTTTCAGCTGTTTTTTTACCAAAACCTGCTAACTGTTCAACCTGTCCTGACTCACATGCTTCTTTTAATCCCTTAGCATCTGTAATACCAAGTTCTTGATGCAGCTTAGCAATCTTCTTGCCTCCAAGACCAGGTAGTTGCAATAAAGAAAGCAAGCTTTTTGGAACTTGCTGTTCTAGGTCTTGCAATGTCTTTGATTGACCTGTTTGAATATACTCTTGAATAACGGCGCTTGTTCCCTTGCCAATGCCTTTTATTTTTTCAAAGTTATCGATTTCCTCAAGTGAACGATCATCTCTTTCCAATGCCTGAGCTGCTTTACGATAGGCGTTAATTTTAAATGGGTTTTCTCCTTGTAATTCGAGATACGTCGCTATTGTTTCCATCAACTTAATAACATCTTTTTTATTTATATTCATTCATCTTCACCAGTCCTACTCCCCCTGTAATTAACAAAACGACGATAAAATGATACTGTGGTCACAGCTACACAGCTACGTATTTTTTCTCAGTCATTATTCGTGCCTCGCGCCTGTATCTATAAGTTTGTTGTGCGCTAATCTAGATGTAAATTTGCGAGCAAACACTTACTCACTCTATCTCTTATTTCCGCTACATGGTTCCATTCGCTATTGATGTATGATGTGCATCACTTATCTGCCACATGTGTAAACCAAAGCTCTTTAATTTCCCCCGAAAAATAAGGCGTATGCTCAATGATAAACAACGCTACTGCAGAATCATTTATCCATGTTTGTATTTGAGCAACAGGGATTAAAGCTACAATATATAGCAGGATAAAGAGTATTAAGTATATTTCAACAAAACCAAGAATAGCTCCCAATAATTTATTCACAGAATTTAAAATAGGGAAAGAAGCTACAAAATCAAGCATCGAAGCTATAATTTGCAACACAATTTTTACAGCTATAAATATAAGCAAAAACGCAATTGCATTATAAAATCCTGATTCAAGAGGCAAATCTTGTAAAAATGCCGCCCATTTTCCATTTTCATTTAAATCAGGATAAGGAATCCATAAGGACAGTTTAGGACCCAAGTCATCATAATACAAAGCAGCAGCAATAAATGCTGCAATGAAACCGATGAGATGGAATAACTGCAAAATGAATCCTCGTTTTAACCCAATTAAAAAACCTACAATTAATAACAAAAGTAATAAAATATCAACCATATGTGAATGTTCCTCTTTCTAGTTAGTTATCCTTTTTTTTCATAGCACCTAATAAAGAAGCGTATTCTTCTTTTAATTTCAAATAATCATTCATTGTATTTACAGCAGTTAGTACTGCTAGTCTTGTCGTGTCCAGTTGCCTGTTTGCTTCTTGGATTTCATTCATTTTCTGATCCACTAAACTGGCGACTAATTTAATATGATTTTGTGGCTCTGTTCCTATAATGGTATAGGTACGATTATGTATTTCTACAGTTGTTCGTGTTTTTTCATCTTTGGCCACGTGTAAATCCTCCCTGATTAAGAAAATTGTTCACCTTATCTTAACATGAAGTGAGCCATTTAGGAAACTATCCACTTCTTTAGAATGCGATTTTGTCAATGGTTTGCTGAAATATAAATTTTGCTTTAGTATAAAATGAGACTTCCATTCCTAGGGGGCTTTTTTGTTCATATTAGCTGAACGAAATGAAAGACAAGTTACAAAAAGTATCTACTGTTTACATATATTCTTAATGGAATATAAAATAGAGAATGATAGGAGAGAATACGATTGCCGCAATATGTATATCAATTTCCCAGTAAAACCATTGCGCAAATGAAAGATTATTATGCAAATTCTTCTGTAACTCCTCCACCGGGAGCAATTTTCCGTGCAAAAACAAGTGAAGCAGTTATTACAGCGTATAAATCAGGGAAAGTTTTATTTCAAGGGTCTTCCCCTGAAAAAGCCGCAAGTATTTGGCAGCAAGATGCAAGCACGATTTCCGCAAATGTTGCAAAGTCAAGGAAACATAAATCACACGCCTATGCTCCTGATCCGAACCTTTTTTCAAGTAATCACGCCGGCACAGATGAAGCAGGAACAGGTGACTACTTTGGTCCGATTACAGTTGCTGCTGTCTATCTGACAAAACCACGAATTGACCTGCTTAAAAGTAATGGAGTAACCGACTCCAAAGTTTTGACCGATACAAAAATTCGCCAGTTGGCCCAAGAAATAACTAACCTAAATATTCCTTATTCACTTGTTATTCTGCGGAACGAAAAATATAACAAACTGCAAAGTCAAGGATGGACACAGGGAAAGATGAAGACAATGCTTCACCATCATGCCATCCAAAGGCTCCTGAAAAAAGTGGACCAAAGGTTTATGGACGGGATTATCATTGACCAATTTTGTGAGCCTTCTGTTTACAAAAAGCATCTGGCATCAGAAAAAGAAACGCTGACGTCCTCCACGTTTTTTCTTACAAAAGCGGAAAGCTACTCGACTTCAGTGGCAGCAGCCTCCATCCTTGCCCGTACTAGTTTTCTAAAACAAATGGATCAATTATCAGAACAAATAGGAATAATATTACCCAAAGGCGCCTCGCAAAAAGTAGATCAAACTGCCGCCACAATTATGAAAAAACACGGAACCAAGGCTCTTGAAAAATTTGCTAAACTTCATTTTGCTAATACAAAAAAAGCGCAAGTTTATTTAAAATAAAGTAAACCTCCACTTTTCATTAGTAGGATACACTAAAATTGGAAGATCAAAGGCCAAGCTCGTTAGTATTGAAATAGAAAGTAGCGTTTTTCTGCTTATAGGTTGTTATACCACTTCCAAACTTTTGAAAAATATTAGCTTGTTACAGTTCTTGGAATTAGCACCTTGCTAACATACCATTAGGGATATGATTGGAAGGGGCAATTCTACTAGGTCTCCCCTTTTAGCTAAAAAGTCACTTTACATCGTAGATTAATCAACTGACTCGTCCTTCGCTTCTGAACTAAAAGGACATCCACCTATCTACCAGAATGGGACAGGTGGATGCCCTATTTTTAAGGTGAAGTGTCATTCAACAATGCAATTAAGAGCGAATATAAGCTGCAAATTTATCTTTTACTGCAGTAATAATTTGGTCGTAAGAAGCTTGAACCTCGTCATCGGTCAATGTTTTTTCAGGGTGCTGATAAACTAAATGGAAGGCTACTGACTTCTTCCCGGTCTCTAAATGATCTCCTTCATAAACATCAAAAACAGATACATGTTTAACTAACGGTGCACCAACATCCATAATTACTTGTTTTACTTCAGCTGCAAGCACGTTTCTATCAAGAACAAAAGCAATATCCCGATCAATAGAAGGATACTTAGGAATCTCTTGATAGGAAGGCTCTTCCTTGTACGCGCTCAATAATTCTTCCATGTTTACGTCAAATACATACGTCTCTTTTAAATCGAATTGGTTTTGCAAACGTGGATGCAACTGTCCAACAAATCCAATTGTTCTTCCTTCTAACTGAAGTGAAGCCGTTCTTCCTGGATGCATATCCTGATGTTTTAATGGTTGGAAAGCTACGGAACAACCAAGAAAAGTAAATAATTTCTCTAAAATGCCTTTGACGACATAGAAATCTACTTGTTTACTTTCTTGCTGCCACGGATGGTGAATCCAATTTCCGGTTATAGCTCCTGCCAAGCGGAGTCGCTCTTCCGGTTGCTTCTTTAACGGTTTTTCGGTAGTTAAAAATGTTTTCCCAATTTCATAATAACCTAAATCAAATTGATTACGAGCTCTATTATGAGCTAAAACGCGAAGGATTTCTGGCAAAAGGCTTATTCGCAAAAATTTATGATCTGCGCTCATTGGTAAAGCTAATTCAATCGGTACATAGTTTGCTTCCGTTAACTCAGGGCTAATTAAAGTATTAGCCGCTGCTTCACTGATTAACGTATAGGTGCGACTTTCTAATAATCCGGAAGCTTCCATGAGATGCTTTATTTTGCGAAGTAATAACTGCCTTTCTGTGAGCCCACCCGCCTGTCCTGCTCCTATTGGCAATGTATACGGCAGTTTATCATAACCGTAGATACGTGCCACTTCTTCTAACATATCTTCAAAAATAGTAATATCGCCTCTACGTGTCGGAATGTGCACAAGATATCCATTCCCTTTTGGTTCAAATTCAAACTGCAGGCGCTTTAAAGCATCTTCTACATCTGAGGTCACTAATGATGTACCAAGCCGTTTGTTGATTTCTTCTATATTTATTTCAACTTGTTTTTGTCCACGATTTAGTTGATCAAACGCAACAACCCCTTTTGCAACCGTTGCATTTGCGTATTTTTCCAGTAATTCACACGCACGAAGTCCCGCTTCTTTTACCCGGTTTGGATCGACCCCTTTTGTAAACCGTGTACTGGACTCGCTTCGAAGACCCGTCGCCTTTACGGCATTCATGACTATAGCTGAATCAAAATAAGCTGCTTCCAGCAAAATATTCTTCGTCGCATCCGTTACTTCCGTAGATAGACCACCCATTACACCTGCTAAAGCAATTGGTTCCTTTCCGTTGGTAATAACCAAATGGTCTTTTGATAAAACTCGCTCCTGCTCATCTAATGTAATAATGGTTTCTTTCTCTTTCGCATGACGAACAACGATTTTATCCGATTGTAATTTATCGTAATCAAAAGCATGCAGTGGCTGCCCATATTCCAGCAATACGTAGTTCGTTATATCAACAACATTATTAATCGGCCGAATGCCAGCTGCTATTAAATAATTTCGCATCCATAAAGGAGATGGCTGTATAGTTACGTTACGTACAATAAAAGCGCCGTAATACGGGTTTGCATTAGGTGCTTCTACTTGAACAGCGATATAGTCATTGGCAGCTCCTGTGGCCATCGTTGGCTCTGGATTTGGCAAGTGGACTTCTCTATTTAAAATTGCTCCCACTTCATAGGCTACTCCTAACATGGATAAGCAATCCGCACGATTTGGGGTTAGGTCAAATTCCAGAACCGCATCATTCAAGTTTAGTAAAGGCTCTACTGACTCTCCAACGGTCACATCAGTTGGAAATACATAGATACCGTCAGCTACATCCTTTGGTACATATCTTTCCTCAATGCCTAGTTCTTGCAAAGAGCAGATCATCCCATTAGATTCGACACCGCGTAGTTTAACCCGTTTAATTTTGAAATTCCCAGGAAGAACAGCTCCCGGCTTCGCAACTGCAACTTTTTGACCTTGGGCGACATTCGGAGCTCCACATACAATTTGTAGCGTTTGGTCTCCAACATCTACTTGGCATAAATGAAGTTTGTCAGCATTCGGATGCTTTTCACAAGATAGGACATAGCCAACAACGACATTTTCACTTTTTTCAGCTACATATTCAATGCCATCGACTTCAATTCCTGATTTTGTCATTTTATTTGCTAACTCTTCTGGACTTATATCTGTTATATCTACATAATTATTTAACCAATTTAATGATACTAACATGCAAACCTTCCTCTCTAAGCGTTATGATATTGCGTCAAAAAACGTACGTCATTCGTATAAAATTGTCGAATATCTTTTATTCCATATTTCAGCATAGCAATTCGCTCTGGTCCCATACCGAATGCAAATCCACTGTACACTTCTGGATCGTACCCTGCCATAGAAAGTACGTTTGGATGTACCATGCCAGCGCCTAATATTTCAATCCAACCTGACCTTTTACAAATCGAACAACCTTTACCTGCACACGCTTTACAGGAAATATCGATTTCTACAGATGGCTCTGTGAACGGGAAAAAGCTCGGGCGAAAACGAATTTCTCTATCACTTCCGTACATTTTCTTTGTAAAAACATCTAATACGCCCTTCAGATCACTCATTTTCACATCTTTATCTACATATAACCCTTCAATTTGCGTAAATTGATGTGAATGCGTTGCATCGTCTGTATCACGTCGGTAAACTTTACCAGGAGAAATCATCTTAACTGGCTTGTTGCCACCGTATTCGAGCATTGTTCTCGCTTGTACGGGGGATGTTTGTGTACGCATTAATAACTCTTTGGTAATAAAAAACGTATCCTGCATCTCTCGCGCTGGGTGGTTTTTTGGCAGGTTTAATGCTTCAAAATTGAAATAGTCGGTTTCAACCTCTGGCCCCTCCCGCACTTCAAAGCCCATACCGATGAATAAATCTTCAATTTCTTCAATCACCTTTGTTAATAAATGTGGTCCTCCAAGCCTTACTGGTCTACCAGGAAGAGTGACATCAATCGTTTCTTGTTCTAATTTATGTTCCAATGCTACTTCCTCTAGTTTTTCCATCTGCAGTGCTAAGTTCGTAGTTATTTGCTCACGCACTTTATTAGCTAGTTCGCCAATAAGTGGTCGTTCTTCTTTAGATAGCTTTCCCATCCCTCGTAGCACACTTGTCAATGAACCTTTTTTTCCTAGATAAGCCACTTTGATCTCCTGCAGTTCATTGGTGTTTTTTGCTTGAGAAATCTTTTCTAAAGCTTCTTGTTCTATTGATTGCAACTGCTCTTTCATTTTCCATTTCCTCCTTCATTCGCTCTTTCTATAGCATAAAAGCATAACAAAAAGCCTCCTCCCGGCAAGGGACGAGGCATATGTCGCGGTACCACCCTAGTTCATACATTGTCTTCAATGTATCCACTTCATTCTGATAACGGAATATCCCGGAATACCTTTACTCACCGTTCGTGAGGTCCAAGTATCTGCTCCAGAGTGAAAGGATGAACACTGCTACGATGAAATGCTTTCAGTCTGTGGCATTTCTCCCTGTAAACGTGTGGGTAGGCAGTTTATCCGCTCTTTCAACGCTTTTGCTATAAAGTTATCTATATTATAGAGAATAACGTTATTGTTTGCAACATTATGAGCGTAAATAGTACATTAAAATTCCAGCAGCCACACTTACGTTTAATGATTCGGCTTGTCCGTATATAGGTATCGTAACCCGTTTATCCGCTATATCCATAATGTTTGACCTTACTCCGTGCCCTTCATTACCAACAATTAGTGCTGTTTTTGTAACGGGTTTAACGGCTGTATAGTTATCTGCCTCTGTTAAAGCAGTTACCCAGATTCCAAAGCCCGCTTCTTTTAGCAATGGTATTTCAGCTAATAAATCAGCTTGACGAAGAGGGATATGAAACAAGGAACCCTGTGTTGCTCGAACGACTTTATCATTAAATACATCTACCGTTCCTTCTCCTAATATTACTTCAGAAAAGCCTGCAGCATCTGCGGTACGAATAATCGTGCCTAGATTTCCCGGATCCTGAATGGCGTCAATTAATAATACAGGTCCTTGCCTTGAGCTATTTAACTGCTTCATGATAACAATAGCGGCAATTCCTTGGGGAGTATCCGTCTGTGATATCACAGCAAACACACTGTTTTTAACCACAACTGTTGGTATATCTCGAGCCCATTCAGGTAAAGATACACCTTCTTGGATAATCAATTCCTTAATTGACCAATTACTCTTAAAAGCAGCTTCCACTAAATGAAAGCCTTCAATGAGAAATGTTTGTGTTATTACTCTCTCTTTTCGTTTATGTAATTTTTTCCAGTACTTTACTTTTTCGTTTTTTATAGAAGTAATTATATGTGTCATTGCTCTTCACCCTCATTCATCTTACATAGTATACATATTTTCACCTCTTCAGGTCAAACTACTTGTAAGCACAAGGTAAATAAGAGATGGCATCAAAAGAGTTTTCGGTAGCAGCACTTTTTTACGGGAAAGACTGCAGTATTTTAGTATACGTTAAATTTAATAAGTTCGTATTCGCCTTAGAAATGTAAACTGTCTTTTCTTTACTTTTTTATTCCATTAACTCATGTTGCACGTTGCCGATTAGTAAATCTTTTTTTGAAGCTCTGAGTTAAAAGTAAAAAAACCTTGTAAAGGAGGAATCGACTTGGATCTAAATTTACGTGAGGCAATACTTAGCAATATTGCTTCCAACAACCAAGACCAATTAGAAGCAACTATTGTAGATGCCGTGCAAAGTGGCGAAGAGAAAATGCTTCCAGGACTAGGAGTGCTATTCGAATTAATCTGGGAACATGCGGATGAACAAAATAAGCACCATATGTTGGAAGCGTTAGAACAAGGTGTAAAGCAAGCGACAGCACGATAACCATTCCGCCGTTTAAACGGCGGTTTATTATATCCTATTTATCGCGTCCTAAACAGTGTACGGCTTATGCCTTGGATGCAAAACTTCCTCGCTTTGGTGCATCAGCTTTCCCGCTTTGGCGTATAGCCCTCTCACTTTGATGCACCATTTTTTCTGTGCTCAGTTTTTCGATACACCACTATTTCTGTTCGTATTAGCATTCGCGCTCAAGCTACACGATTTTTCAGCTACGTAAATACACCATTCTTATTGTGAATATTTTAACATGATATACATTGATTTCCACAATCTTCGACTATTGCAAAAACAGTACTAATTACCTAATTTTGAAAACACAAGAGACCAAAGTCGTAAAAACTAGAACGAATTCATAACACCCATCGTTAATTAAATAGGTATTAGTTCCCTTTTTTTATCTTAAATTCAAACCAATGATTTCATTTTTCAGCTTATCTTGTTTGGACAAGTTTTGGCACAATTTGACTATATTTTTACGAAGTGATATAAACATAACAGAAACTTCATTGTAATCCTTTTAATAATTCAATAATACAATCAAAAATGAAGTTACTTATAGAGAGGAGAAAGTAATAATGGAAGAAACAAAGAAACGGAAATTGTCACCGAAAATGCTTGTCGGCATTATTATCGGGGCAGTATTGTTAATCGGCGGCAGTGTTGCTGCGTACATTTTTTCAAATTTGTCAGATAAGCAACAATATTTTTTAGCAGAAAAAGAAACAATGGAATTTATGAATGATCAAATTGAAAAAAGATATGAGGCGGAATTAGATTGGTTTGAAACCTCAAAAGAAAAACCGACAGAAACAAATTATGACTTATCAGCGGAATCAAATCTACCTAGTAGTGATATGGGAATGGGAGAAATGGACCCTGTACAGCTAATTAATAATTCGACTATTTCCCTCACACATGCTGCTGATATGAAAAATAAAAAAATGTCGGGAGAGCTCAAAGCAGATATTGGTGGAATGCAAGTTGAGGACGTCTCATTTCATTTAACTTCCGAACAGTTTATGCTTGGCTTGCCATTTCTTGATCATTTGCTCTCTATAAAAGGAGAGAATGTCGGAAACTTAATGAAACAAATAGATCCAATGACATTTACTGGAGAAGAAAAAATTGACTTTGGTTCCCTCTTTGAAGGCGCTTTTTCAGAAGAAGATATCGAGTATATTAAAGAAGAGTATGGTACTCTCATATATGAACAATTACCTGATGAGGCGTTTAAAACAGAAAAAGAAAGCATTAAAGTTCATGACGAATCTTTAAAAACCGAAAAAATCACCATGCAGTTAAGTGAAAAACAGGTAAAAGACATTGTAAAGAAGGTCATCGGTAAATTACAAAAAGATGATAAAATGAAAAAGTTGATTCGCAAATACATTGAGGATCAATCGATGGGAACATCGGCTCTACCAGAAGTGAAAAATGAAATTGACCAGTTAATGGAAGACTTAGATGAATCTTTAGCGAACGCAAAAACAAATGTAGATAAACTACAAGCCCCAGATGGCTTAACATCAACGATTTGGGTACATGATGATTTAATTGCTCAGCGCGATTTTAATCTTAAACTTGGCCCAGACAAAGAACAGCTCACTACATTTAAAATTAAAGGAACACAACTGCTTACAGAAGAAAAGCAACAATTTAACCTTGATTTAGGCTTGGCAGACTCCGTAAATGAAGGTAAAATGAACCTTACAGGAGATTTATCATGGAAGGATCAGAAAGCTGATGATTCTATTAAACTCACTATGGACGATTTTGCGCTTACCTATGATGGCACCGAAACATTAAAAGATGGCAAGCGTGATTTTGAACGTACAATAAGTTTCCAAGATCCATATACTGATAGTATGCAAGTTGTATGGAGCGGTACGTCTGATTATAAAAAAGATCAAATGAGCGGAGAACACAGCTTTGCTTTTACGGCTCCAAATGAAGATCAAAGTCTATTTTCACTTAACGTTGCTATGGATGGAAAAACGATTGATAAAGTAAAAATTCCAAATGAAGATAAGACAAAAGATATCGGAACGATGAATGAGCAAGAACTTATGGAATACTTTGAAACCGAAGTAACTCCTAAATTCGAAGGCTGGATAGTAGAGATGTTATCAGCGACTGGAAACATGGAATTTTAGATAAATACTTGGATGAAATGGAAGTGCCCACCATGCATTTCATAAGAACAACGCTTTTGTTTTTTAAATATAATTTATTACAGCTTAAGAGGAAGTGGTTAACACTTCCTCTTGTTTTACTATTTCCTGTTGTCATGGTAAGTTTACTTGCGGTTATTATCATTACATTTATTACACCAGAAGATGAGAGCCCTATCCAAGTCGGACTAGTAGACTTGGATGAATCAAAGGAAACTAAATTGCTGGTTAACATGTTGGATGAAGCATCTCAGCTAGGTAGTTACATTCACCTACATAATATGGAAGAAACAGTGGCCAAACAAAAAATTAGCAGTGATGAGTTAAGTGCATACATAGCATTCCCAAAAAACTTCACAGCAAATCTGTATCAAGGGATACCTGTTACTTTACCAATTGTTGGGAATCCAAAGCAACCGATTCAAAGTCAAATGGTGAAATCATTAATTGAAAGTGTTACGAGACATATAAGAGCTTCACAAGCAAATGTACTCACCATCAATCAATATGCCAAGCAACTCCCGTTAGATAATGCGACACGTAATGACCTTGTATTTGAGCAGTTCAAAGAATTTGTCTTTTATACAATAGGAAGAAAACAGCTAATGCAAGAGGAGCAAATTGTCAACCAAGCCACTGCTAGTCCTACCACGTATTATAGTCTGGCTGGTTGGTTTATCATTTTTACGATCTGGTTGCTCCTTATATACAATTTCTTATACCAAGATGTAAGCCGACGCATGCGCCAAAGAATGGCTCTCTATGAGGTTAAAGTGATTCAGCTAATACTTGCAAAGCTAATCGTAACATTAAGTCTGGTTACGATGATTAGCTTGGGATTATTATTTGCGCTTACTCTGTTACTGCAATGGGATGTGCAGCTAATTGATACATTGCGGATAATAATTGTTACCGTTTTGTATAGTACTTGCTTTTTACTGAGTGTCTCCATTATAGAAGCTACAATTGCTTCGCATCGATTACGATTGCTTACACAAATCGGCTTGACATCATTTATTCTTTTATTAAGTGGCGCTATTATGCCAACAATCTATCTTCCTTTATGGCTACAAGAAATATTGCCCTTTTCCTTTTCATCAGAAGCATTGTATTGGCTACAAGAAGTGTTGCTAAATGAACGTTTATATGTGGACTACCTACCTTTATTATTGATGACAGGTTCTGGTAGCTTTATCCTATTAGGCATTACAATTGGAAAGGAGCGAATTTACTGATGAAAGCATTAATTCATACCCGCTTCTTACATTGGAAACAAGCACCGTTTCACCTTATTTTTTGGTTGCTCTTTCCTATAATCGTTGTAATTTTCCTTCAGTATTTACTTCTAAATTTTGAGGAAGATACTAAAGTTCCTGTGGGGATTGTTGTAGCAGATCAGACCAACACCGCTTTTGAACTGGTAGAAAAAATAAAAGAGTCTCCTTTAATTCGAGTTTACCAATTAGATGAAAAAAAAGCTCTTAATCAGTTAGAAAAGCATGAGTTAGATAGTGTATTCGTCATTAAAGAAGGATATGAGGAACAAATTAACAGAGGGATCCGGAATCGGCTGATCACTAGCTATCAGTCCGATTTATCGTTTGCGTATACCTCTGTTTCAGAAATGGTAGCCTCCATGGTTCAACAGGATACAGGACGGATAAAAACAGCCTTCACTGTATTACAAATGGAGGAACAACTAGCTAACAAACAAAATTGGAAGCCAGAGGAAATTATAGCTACTAGTAAAGAAATAGAATCAGAGCAGAACTTATTATCCGCTCACTTTCGATACCAAGGACAAGCGGATGTTGGTAAAAGTCAATCACAATTATGGAACCCATGGGGATTATGGGTCTTATTTTCATGTTTAGCAACCTTTTTTCTGTTTGGCTGGCTTGTAAAAGAAAACCATTCTTCCGTTCGAGCGCGTTTTGCCTTTATTCGATTTTCCTTTAAAACTTACGCTTTACTAAATCTCACGTTATATACATTGATTTTATTGCTAATGGACGCTGTTACGCTAATCATCTTCAACTATTTCCTTGAAACGCCAATTGATACTTCACGAATTGCAGCAACTATCTCTTTTCGATTCGTGATCAATGGGCTAGCTTTTTTATTTGCTTTAAAAATGAAACAAATTGTTACATACTATAGCTTATCGCTTATCCTTACATTAATGCTTGCTTTAACAGGTGGAGCAATTATTCCTATTGATGGTCTTACGAATAGACTTCCACTTTTAAATAACGTACATCCGCTTATCCCATTTCTTAATGGTACATTTCATAATTTTTGGCTTTATATTGTTGGGGTATTTATTTTCATATGGTATGTTAGAAAGGACGAAACTTATGCTTAATGTGGATCGCATTTCCAAAACGTACAATAAACAAGCTATTTTCAGCAACCTATCCTTTTCCGTTCACCCTGGAGAAATCATTGGCTTAGTAGGAGAAAATGGTGCAGGAAAATCAACTTTGCTTCAATTGCTGGCTACTTTACAGCGACCGACTACAGGAAGCATTCAATTGTATGATTGGTTCTATAAACAGCATCGCAAGCATGTACGGCGCTATATCGGGTTTGTACCACAGGATATTGCAATTTGGGAAAACTTTACGGTACGAGAAAATATGGTCTTCTTTGAAAAGTTAGCTTGGAAAAAGAAGTCTGAGAAAGAGTTAAAACAATTGTGTCTAGATATGAATTTAGACCGGTGGGATGAAAAAGTGCACACATTGTCAGGCGGGATGAAGCGAAAATTAAATTTAGCCATTAGCCTCATCCACGATCCAAATCTTATCCTGTTAGATGAGCCAACGGTAGGGATTGATTTAAAATCAAAAAAAGAAATTGCAGCTTACTTGAAAAAATTAACACAGGAAAAAGAAAAAATGGTCCTCTACACTTCTCACGATATGGATGAAATTAACGAATTGTGCACACGGGTTATTTGCATTGGTAAAGATCCGTTTTATAAAAATCTATTGCAGCAGGCTGGCAAAAAGATGATAAGTTTTGAAATCTGATTGGCTAAAATACAAGGATGTAGTAAAATAGTAGGAGATAAACAGGAAGGAGAACGTGATATGGAGATTAGAGAGCTGCAAAAAATGATGCAATATGAAGCAATGTCTATCCTTACGTCTAATTCAAGTGGATTTTCTAGTCATTCTCCAATGATTGATCTCGCTTTTAAACAACTGTTACAAGAGCAGTTAAATAAAGCGAACGTGATGCAAGCTTCTAAAGCATTACAGCATAAAAACAATACATATCCATTTACCGGTCCGGTTACTAATGATTCGAAAGTTCCTTCAAGCAACACAGGAGATATTGATGCACTTATTCGAGATGCAGCAAACCAGTATCAAATAGATGAACGCCTCATTCGCTCTGTTATCCAGGCAGAATCCAATTTTAACCCCCATGCGCAAAGCAGCGCTGGAGCGCAAGGGTTAATGCAATTAATGCCAGCTACTGCAAGAGGCTTGGGTGTAGCAAATCCTTTTGATGCTTGGCAAAATATTCAGGGTGGGGTGAAATATTTAAAGCAGATGATGCAACGGTATAACGGTAATACCGAATTAGCGTTGGCTGCCTATAATGCTGGACCAGGAAATGTAGATAAATATCAGGGAATTCCACCTTTTAAAGAAACGCAAAACTATGTTCAAAAAGTAATGAATGGTTATTTAGCCTAATGAAGGATAACAATAAACGTCTACTCATTGAAGATTCACTTCTTTTCATTAATTATGAAGCGAAATGAACTCAAATGAAAAAGAAATGGAGACATATAAAACAAGTCTTCATTTCTTTTTCATGTTAAGCAAGAATTAATTCATTAACTGTATTACGATCCAGCTTTTTAATTGTTTCCACGATTAATTTTACTGCATGATCAAAATCATCACGATGCAAGATACCAGCATGCGTATGAATATATCGCGTCGCAATCGTAATCGATAAAGAGGGTACACCGTTTGCTGTTAGATGGATGGAACCAGAATCTGTTCCGCCACCAGCCATAGATGTATATTGATATGGAATATTGTTTTCTTCTGCAGTTTTTACAACAAGGTCGCGAACGCCTTTATGCGCTACCATAGAAGCATCATATAACACAATTTGTGGCCCTTTCCCTATCTTGCTATCTGCTTCATGATCCGAAACTCCTGGAGTGTCACCAGCTATCCCTACATCAACGCCAAACCCAATATCAGGTTTTATCGTATTAGCAGCTGTCTTAGCTCCACGAAGTCCGACTTCTTCTTGAACAGTTCCTACCCCGTAAACAATGTTAGGATGATTCTCCTCTTTTAGCTGCTTTAGCACTTCAATAGCAATCGCGCAGCCGATACGATTGTCCCAAGCTTTTGCTAATAATAGTTTTTCATTTTTTAATGGTGTAAACTCAAAATAAGGTACTACTGAATCTCCTGGTTTCACACCGAAGGACTCAGCTTCTTCTTTGCTAGAGGCACCGATATCAATAAACATATCTTTAATTTCAACTGGCTTTTTCCGCGCTTCTGCAGAAAGGATATGTGGCGGTTTTGATCCAATAACACCGGTTACATCCCCATTACTTCCCATAATCGTTACACGTTGGGCGAGCATAACCTGGCTCCACCATCCTCCTGCTGTTTGAAAATAAACAAACCCTTTGTCGTCAATTCTTGTAACCATGAAGCCAATTTCATCTAGATGACCCGCAACCATGATTTTCGGGCCATTTTCGTCGCCTGTTTTTTTGGCAATTAAGCTCCCTAAGTTATCGTATATTACTTCATCCGCATACGGAGAAATGTACTTGTTCATTACATCACGAGCTTCTTTTTCATTACCTGGTATACCTTTTGCATCTGTTAAGTCTTTAAACATCGTTAACGTTTCGTCCAACTTTACCATATGTAGTCACCTCTTCATTAAATTAATTTCTATTATACCTCTTATTAGCGAAGTTTCAAAATCGTTAATACATCCCTAGTATGTCTACAAAAAATTCAATTCCACTGACGAAGAGAACACACCTTTTGATTAAACCACCTCGTCTCTTTATTTTAGCGAACTGACGGTTATTTTACTTAAAAGCTTCTCCAAATAAGCTTGCTGAATATCTAATTCAGAAGTACCTAGTGTTGTTAGATTTATTTTCCCCTAATACGGATGTGGTTAACTGCAATTTATCCCATTTTGAAGAAAAAAGAACCCCTTTCCTAGATAACCCCCTATGGAAACCAGCTGTTCTTCCTGTATGTAAGCCGCGAAATAACGTCTATTGTGTATAAGGCTATGATGGCGGTATATTTCTCGGCGCTAAAAAGAGAAACTTCAATCAGGGGGGGTTTCATCCATCTCCCATTGATTGTTAGTGCCATAATGGTATGGCTTAACAGACGCTTACGAAATAGGGGATTTAGGCGCTGTTATCTCGACTGGTTGCTGTACAGATTGACCAACTCCTAAAGTGGAAGTCTTACAGCAACTTAATATACGAGATAAATGTAAATCACAATTTATTTTTTACCTATTTTTAAATATCATGCTTCAAACACCAATTGAAAAATAAAAGGACATATAAATCGGCATTTCAATATGATACCCGCAATTCGAAGATGTTTCAGTACTTTCTACATCATCTGGTAGTTACTGAAGCAATATTATTTGCCATCACAATAAGAAACAGCCCTTGTGCTTGGTAGTTTTTTCAGGACAAGTATACTCTACCAAATGTGGGGGTGCTTCTTGAAGCTTTTTATCCAATGAACATATCTAGTTACCCAATGGGCTATGATGTATTTATTATTACACTGCAAAAGGTTGAGGTAACAAAGGTTTTTTATTTTTGAGACAGATGTCACTTTCAACAAATATGTCTGGACTGCCTTTATTTATTTGCCAGATGAGCCAAATCCATTTTTGTCTCTAGCTGTGTTAGACAAATTGTCTGCTTGTACAGGTTTAACTTGTACTACTGGAGCAATAATCATCTGAGCAATTCTCATATGTTTTTCTATTGTAACATCCTCTTTCCCATGATTAATTAAAATCACCTTTATTTCACCTCTATATCCTTCATCAATAGTTCCAGGGCTATTTAAAACGGTAACCGAATGTTTTAAAGCTAAACCACTTCTAGGTCTAACTTGTGCCTCTGTCCCTTTAGGTAATTCAATTTGTATTCCAGTTCGAACTAATTCAGCTTCTCCAGACTTAATTATCTTCTCCTCAATAGAAAATAAATCAAGACCAGCGTCCCCAACATTTGCACGAAACGGTAATTTTGCTTCTTCATCTATTAACTTAATTTTCAAATCGTACTCCATTCGTATCACCCATTTTTTAAATTTATAGCACTAATCTTTTTATTTTGGTTAAAGATTAATCGTTAAATAAGGATTCATGTTTTACATACATAGCAACAATTGCTCCCTAGCTTAATTCTACAACTAAAGCTAAATATTTATCCACGAATACATCTTGGCTATCTACTCCTTTATTTGTTAAACATATCGAATTATTTAACTGCCTTCCAATTCATAAGAAATCTTCCTTGCCTCTTCTTTTTAACGATTGTAACATGAAAAGTAAAAAATAGTGAAACCTTTAGATATATCGTTTCGTATAATAAGGGAATAATAATCAGGGAGACGATAGTATGATAGTCATTTTATTTCGTATACTGATTGTGCTTGCTTTGGCATTGCTTATATATACTTGGATTCAATATTATCGTAATCCCCAACGAAAATTGCAAATTGCTAAAGCAGAAGGAACTTATTATTTTTTAGACGAACCTAGTAATAGTAAAAAAAATCTCCAATTTGTGTATAAAGGATGTTTGTTTGAGGGTGAAAAATATGTGGGAACAACAGAGGATTCTTTTGAAGTTGTTAATATCCACGTAACAGCAAAGGATCCTCTTGAGCTTAGCGGTTTGCGAAGGGACGACTTATATTTCCTTGAAGAGGAAATATTAATTCGTTATCCCCACGCTAAAATTGAATGGAAACATCCGATTAATCAATTGCTGATAAGTTCCATGGAATAATTAAAGCGAAAAACGCCATTCGATATAAATTTCCTTGCCTTCCTACTAATAAAAATTAAAAAGGCTCTTTTCGACGTGGGGCTATCGAATGTGAAGTTTTTTCTTGTCTTTAAAAAAGAAGCACACTTTTTCCATGTCATGCATTCTATTGTAGCATCTTTCCTATGCCGATCGAGATTTTACGTGCGCTATCTCCCACTTAGACTTTTTTGCGCTTACAAATCCTGAAGTGGGAGCTTTATGGCACCTTTAATGGGGGATACATGAAAAGTGGACATACGATTCATAATTCGTAAGCAAGTTTTTTCAGTTCGCGCTATGTGTGCTACCACAAACCAGCGATAGATAGATCTAGTGCTTTTTTTTCATTAAGTGCCCTCCCTTGTTTGAATATGGAAAAATTCTTGCCATTTGATATAAATTTCTTTTCTGCGCAGCATATAGATGCACGGCAGCAAAATTAGGAAGCATAAACCAATATATAACGGCGTTAAGTTAGAAATCCACTGACCGATGGAAGTATAAATAAACGCCAGAGGAATATTAGATAAAAACGATGATTTCGTATAATCTTTCCAGCTTGACGATATTTCCAGTAAACATAAAGACAGCAAGTGAAAATGAATAAACGGAATAAGACGAAGCAGTGCTATTTGTGATGTTGTCAAAGCTGTTTGTTTACCTATCACTTTCTCCTTTACTTTTTGAAAGCGTTGCATAGACTTTGGCATTTTATACACAAAAAAATAAAATATAACGCTGGATAACGTGATTCCTATAAGCGAATACAGCGTTCCTGCAACAGCCCCAAATAGTATCCCACCTGAAATACAAATGAAAATTACCGGTAAGAAAAACAGCGGCCGTAGTAAATGAAAACTGATAAATAATATTGGAGCGAATAAGCCTCCTTTTTCAATGAAAGCCAATAGATAATTCCCCAAAAGTTCCATGCTCTGCCTCCTCCTTGTTGAACTATTACAGATGACAAATCTCTGACAGTAGTACATGTATATGACAGGAGACGAGCCTTTATGACAAGAAAAAGGGATACGCCCACTATTTTAAGGTCTTCTAATATATATCATTTAGTTGAACAAACACTAACCAACTGTGTTTCTGTATAAAAATCAAACTCCTAATGCCCATCTTAAATACACGATCCATATGCAGTAACTAATAAATACCATCGGCACCCCGATGACGAAACGCTTA
This sequence comes from Roseburia sp. 1XD42-34, assembly GCF_009917385.1. Lineage (GTDB taxonomy): Bacteria > Bacillota > Bacilli > Bacillales > Amphibacillaceae > Virgibacillus. Next base: position 58,147 of record NZ_QWLJ01000007.1, read on the forward strand.
TGTTTGGTTTTATGGCGGAAAATTTTCATTCCAAACCAAATTCCCAGCGCTCCACCTAAAATCGCCAACATCCATAATGTCCGTTCTGGAATTCGATATTGTTGCTGTTTTGCTTTTTGCTTATCGACTCCCATGAACAAAAAAGCAATGCTATTGACGCCAAGCAAATATAAAAAAATTGCATTCCAATTATCCATCCTACTTTTTTCCTCTCTGAGCTTTAACTTGGTTGCTGTCCAAACTACCTTTCGTGTATGTATTCTAATTCATGAAACGGCCTCTAAATATCTCTACTATAGTAGGTTATCCCTTATGCTTTCAAAACATTAAGACTTCCATCCAAGGAACAAAGACGCAGAGCGCCCGTTTAGCAACGTAGCAACTGGAACGAAGCAACTAAAGTTTTAGGAATCATGCTCCTGCAACAGAAGTATGCCGACGCCTGAGCGGCAAGCCCGTTTTAGTCGGCCTTCCTCTTAACCACGAACCGATGTGACTTATCGTAGGGCGATTCGTGAAGTTGCCTAGTTGCTGGGCGCTTAAGCGGGACGTGGCTATTCCGTTTTATCGGTGCCCCAAAGCCAAAATTTTTATACTTTCTTAAAAAAAGGGACCCAAATACTTTGCAGTGGCAAAATATTTGGTCCCTTCTATTTCAATCAAGGGGGAAGAAAAAACCCGACGGATTGAAATTTAACTTATTTTAATGCTTCTTTTGCTTTTGTTACTAATTGAGAAAAAGCTTTTTCATCATTAATTGCTAAATCAGACAGCATTTTACGATTAATATCAATTCCAGCAACTTTCAAACCGTGCATTAGCTTGTTGTAAGACATATCGTTTAAGCGAGCAGCTGCATTAATACGGGAAATCCAAAGTTTACGGAAATCACGCTTTTTCTGTTTACGGTCACGATAAGCGTACTGACCTGATTTCATTACTTGTTGTTTCGCTGTTTTAAATAATGTTCTCTTTGAACCATAATAACCTTTAGCTAATTTAAGGACGCGTTTACGACGTTTACGCGTTACTGTTCCACCTTTAACACGTGGCATAATAATTCCCTCCTAATACAAATCAAAAATAAATTTTACCGTTCCATTCATTCCAATGCTTGCTTATTTATAAGGAAGCATCGTTTTAATTCTTCTAAAATCTCCAGCTGATACTGTAGTTGTTTTACGAAGTTTACGTTTCTGTTTTTGAGATTTATTTGCAAACATGTGGCTTGTATATGCATGCCCACGTTTTAATTTTCCAGTACCTGTTTTCTGAAAGCGTTTCTGAGAACCTTTATGGGTTTTCATTTTTGGCATTGTGTTTTTCCTCCTTGTAACATATCTAACAGTCTCTCATACGCAACAATTGCAATTTATTTTTCACTTACTGGAGCAAGCATCATAAACATATTGCGACCTTCCATTTTTGGCTTTGTCTCTACAGTCGCAATGTCTTTTACTTCCTCAGCAAACCGATCAAGCACTTCTCGTCCTAATTCTTTATGCGTAATAGCGCGTCCGCGAAAACGAACAGCTGCTTTTACTTTATCGCCTTTTTCTAAGAATTTACGGGCATTTTTCAGCTTCGTTTCAAAGTCATGATCGCCAATTCCCGGGGTAAACCGAACCTCTTTCACGTTAATGACTTTTTGTTTTTTTCGTGCTTCTTTCTCTTTTTTCTGCTGCTCAAACCGGTACTTTCCGTAATCCATAATCCGACATACAGGCGGTTTAGCATTTGGAGCAACAAGCACTAAATCAAGGTTACGCTTTTGGGCAATTTCTAGAGCTTCCTGACGTGATTTCACTCCCAACTGATCCCCATTGGCATCAATTAGACGTACTTCTCGAGCACGAATCTTCTCATTAACATTCATTTCCTTGCTAATTATCATCCACCTCCAAATATTTTCGCTGTGATCTTTTTTGACAAGCTACATTTCATCACAATGAGGCACTTAGCTAAGCTTAAGTCTTTAGACGCAGAATCTTGAAAAGTATTTTTCTTCAAGAGAAGCAAATTACTTCCTTCCCCACGTCCAAAAAAAGCGTGGGCAGTAAAGCACCCACACTTCTCCAATCGTCTATATGAATCGGTTAGAACCAGCCAACTGCCTGATGGCGTCGAACAGGTGAGAAGCGGGTGCTTCTACTTGTCTTTAGATCATTTAATTATCAACTACCTAAGAATAGCATATACATCGGATAATGTCAAAAAAAGAATAAATAAAAAGTCTGACGCGTATTCATGGGAGCTCCTCTCACCTGTTAATTTTCTTTTATATAGCTCCTCATTTGAAAAAGCTTTTACGAATTGTCGCTTTTACTTGCGGTGGATATTCATTTCCTTTTCCGTGGCGGTCAACTTCCTCAAAAAAAGAGGTTTTATGTGTAATTTTCAGCTTTCCTCCAAGACTCAACTCACTACAAGTGAGTGGGTCGATCTTTCTTGGTGGGAATCCCATCTATTATATACGACCTATGCCGTTTGCTCCAGGAGGCTCCGTGTATATCCATTGCTTGTTAGCAATTTTAACGCTACCAAAAACTCCACTTAGATTTTTTACACAGCACTCACGCAGGAGCACCTTTCCCAAGGATAACTACCCATCATGTGGCGAGGCTTTTCAATTCGCCTCTCACCCTCATATATAATATTCAAAAGTCTTTCTTTATCTTCCGAAGCTCCGTGTTCGGACAATCTTGCTACTCCACTCATCTAAAGGAAGTTTTTTTGCTATTAACCTTTCTCCTAACGTTTTCACGAAATAGCCTTACAACCATATTTTTCCACAAGTATATTTCTGCTGTATTTCCACTTGCTATCGGTTTCCTAAATCCACGCATAGCGCTTCCTCTTTTCTATTTCGCTACTTTTTGTAAATCTTGTTTATCGCAAAACATTCTATAGTTTTCTATTCACGTGGAACTTCAATCATTTAGGGACTTTCTTCCATCTCCTACAAATTGAAAAGTAAACTATCGGTTAAAATCGCAAACACCTTTAAAAAAAGAGAAATTCTACGTTTGACATTTTACTCGTCCAACGGATTTGGAGTTTTAGATACCGTTATCTTCCACTGAAATTGTCTTACATTTGCCCATAAATGTAGCAGTAGAGGAGGTCTTATAGCACCTTAATTCGGATAAAAATAAAACAGCTTTTTGTTGAAGAACAAAGCTGTTTTATTTATTTTATTCTTTTTTTAAGTGTCCGTTTTATTTCGAATTCCTATGCAACACTTTATTGTCTATTTCTTGTTTAATCATGGCTATAAATGCCTTCAGAGAAACGGTTTCTGTTTCTTTTTCTCCATAACGACGAATGTTCACTGCGTGATCGTTTACTTCATGATCACCAAGGACGAGAGCAAATGGGATTTTTTGCGTTTGCGCCTCACGGATTTTATAACCAATCTTTTCATCGCGTTCATCAACAGCAACTCTTACTCCGTCTAGTCTCAATTTGTCCGCAACCTGCTCTGCATAATCCAAATGTGCCTTAGGAGAAACTGGAATGACTTTAACTTGAACAGGAGCAAGCCACGTAGGAAACGCCCCTTTATATTCTTCAATTAAAAAGGCCACAAAGCGTTCCATGGTGGAAACAACTCCACGGTGAATAACAACCGGACGATGATGTTGTCCATCTTCACCAATATATGTTAAATCAAAGCGCTCTGGAAGGTGAAAATCAAGTTGTACCGTTGATAATGTTTCATCTTTTCCTAAAGCAGTTTTCACTTGTACATCTAGCTTGGGACCATAAAACGCTGCTTCCCCTTCAGCTTCTACATAATCCACTTGCATGTCTTCCATAGTTTCCTTTAACATCGCTTGCGCTTTTTCCCACATTGCATCATTATCCACGTACTTTTCTTTATCTTCTGGGTCACGATACGATAGTCGGAAGTAATAATCGTTGATGCCAAAATCTTCATATACTTTTTGCACTAGCTCAACCACACGAATAAATTCATCTTTTAATTGATCCGGACGAGCGAAGATATGCGCATCATTTAATGTCATAGCTCTTACACGCTGTAACCCTGCTAATGCACCAGACATCTCATAGCGGTGCATGGTGCCAAGCTCAGCAATACGTACTGGAAGATTACGGTAGCTGTACAATTGGTTTTTATATACCATCATATGGTGTGGACAGTTCATTGGCCGCAATACAAGCTCTTCATTATCCATGGTCATCGCCGGAAACATATCTTCTTGATAATGATCCCAATGACCGCTCGTTTTATATAAATCTACACTACCCAATACTGGCGTATAGACATGGTCATAGCCAAGACGCTCTTCTAAATCCACAATATATCGCTCTATGATTCTGCGGATCGTAGCACCTTTTGGTAACCATAATGGTAAACCTTGGCCGACCTTTTGAGAAACAGTAAAAATGTCCAATTCCTTACCTAGTTTTCGATGATCTCGTTCTTTACGTTCTTCCAATAATTTCAAATAATCGTCCACTTGGCTTTGTTTTGGAAAAGCAGTTCCATAAATGCGCTGCAATTGTTTGTTGTTACTATCACCGCGCCAATATGCACCGGAAATACTTAATAACTTAAAGGCTTTAATTTTGTTCGTGGAAGGCACATGAACACCGCGACACAAATCAAAAAATTCACCTTGCTTATAAATTGTTACTTGCTCATTCTCAGGAATAGCATCAATCAGTTCAAGCTTTAAAGAATCACTTTTAAACATTTGTTTTGCCTCGTCACGAGATACTTCCAAACGTTCAATTTCCAAAGCCTCATCAATAATTCGCTTCATTTCTTTTTCAATCTTCGGGAGATCTTCAGGTGTTATCGAATGCTCCATATCCATATCATAATAAAAGCCTTCTTCGATGACTGGACCTACCCCAAAGTTTACATCCTTGTACAGTCGTCTAATCGCCTGAGCCATTAAATGCGCTGTAGAATGACGCATAATGTCAATACCTTCGTCGTCCTTGCTTGTAATAATCTCGATTGAACCGCCATGATCTAATGGACGTCTTAAATCATACGCAACACCATCTAATTTAATGGCTAGCGCCTGTTTTTTTAAACCAGACGAAATCGATGCCGCGATATCTTCTCCATTTGTTCCTTCTGGGAAGTTTTTTTCTGCTCCATCCGGAAAAATAAACGTTAGTTCTTCAACCATTGCAATCACTCCTTGTTCAAATTAAAAAACGCCCATCCCTCTGCATATATGCAAAGGGACGAGCGTTGGTCACGTCGTGGTTCCACCCTAATTCCCGTAATTCAATACGGCTTCATACATCTTTAACGCAGATGCTACGCTACTGCTTGCTTCTTCACAGCAGGGCTCCAAGGTGGTCAATCATTACTAGTAAGCGGGAACTTCCAGCCTATGATTCCCTTCTCTAGCATACATCGTAAATGATTCATATCCTTTTCTAAGCCGTTCGCTAATAAAATAATAATATAATTCGTATTATAGCGCTTGAACATTGAAAAAGCAAGTCCTAATGCTGTTCTTTCTGCATATAGTGAGAAAATGGAAATTGACGGAGTGGTTCAAAAGTTACTTTTTCCTGAAATACATTAATAACGGTTAACGTTTTCGGTTCAGACGGATCGTCCCCGTAAATGTAAATATGCTCTGGAGCCATCGCAATAAGCGGAGCTAAGTTAAATTCATTTTCATCTAAACCAACCAAATATAGGGGTGCTTTTTGCATCAGCATACGTAATTCCAGATGTGAAAGAGCTTTACCGTTTTGATTAAAAAATGAAAACGTATCTCCTTGTATAATATAAATATTAGATACAGTAGATTTGCGATTTAAAACGTATCCTCTAAGCATATTAATAAATTCCTGGTGTTCTTCTTCTCTTTTATACTCATCAATTGCAAGACCGACATAGTGAACGACATAATCATGAAACACTTTCAAACGAAATTTTACTAATGAATCATAGTGAATGGTCGGTGTATCTTTTATATTAGCAATGAAGAGTGATTCGAGAATCTGTTGGGGGTCTTCATTTTTTCGTACAAATAAACTATCGTTGTCTTTTCCAGTCATGACCCAATTTGTTAATTCCATAATTTTTTCTTTTTCGTCTATATCTGTATAAAAGTAAAAATCCTCCATTACTGAAGTAATCCATTTTCCTAATCGATGCGTAATAAATACATTGGTTAAAGATTTTGCAATGGTAGGAATAAGTACTTGATTAGGAACATGTGCATCAAATTGTATATGATTCCCCCAATCTTTATGTGTTTTCCAATACAGATTAATCTGTTTATTATGCTGGCGCATCTTTTCACAGAAACGAATAACCTCTTTGTCTGACTCGATAAATAATTCAATCAATACATATCACCCTCATCCAACCAAACTGTTACATTATATGGACAAAGAGTGAAAATAATGAGTAAACCATCAAAACTAGTAATGGTCAGTAAAAGTAGATATACCTTATCAGAGCTTATCATCATCATAGACACGTTTTACAAAAAATTTAGCACTGTTATATACCTTCTAATATAAATTTTAAAATACAACAATACAGATTTCACTACACACAATGCTATGAAAGTCGGTTACTTATCCTAGTAGTGATGGGGAGTTTACTGCTACTCATTTCATGTATAAAGCAAACGAGTTATTTTCAAGAAGAAAAATACATCCTTCTTTAATCCGTGGAGTTATCTTATCCTTTACTATTCAACTAGGTTTTACCTTGTAGAAGATAGATGTGGAGGGATACTGCCAGTTAAAGGTGGGATAAAAAGGATCCAATATACAGTAAAATGCCAATGATCATAATAAATGCTCGTCTTGATCATTGGCTGTAAGCAGAATCCATGCAGATCGTACTGCAACAGATTCCTATAAGAGATTCCCTGAAAACGGATTAGCGTCATTAGCTGAAAGTCATTTTAGCGGAGGGGACTTTGACCATATGTTGCTGTTCTCCCACAAAGCGTGGAACTTAATCTAGAGTTACGTCCGGCGGTTCTCCGCAAAAATAGCAACTGGTTGACTTACCTGCTTCATCCGTTCAATAATCCGTCCTGCTTTTACTTCTTCCACACCACTTCTTGTTGAAGCCAAATGGGATTCCAGTTCTTCCATACTATAATTGGACGTAAAAAACACAGGCAGCCCTTCCATCATGCGATATTGTAATAAAGACCCTAAAATCTCATCTCGAAACCAAGGGGATAGCATTTCTGCGCCAATATCATCGAGCATCAGCACATCGGTCTTTTTAAAATAATCTAGTTTTTTATTTAGCGAATCATCCTTCATCGATGCTTTCATTTCTCTCACAAATTCAGGCATATAAATTAAAGCGGAAGAAATATACATTTCTTTTAACTTATTAGCAAGTGCACCTAAAAAATAAGTTTTCCCTACACCAAATGGTCCATACAAATATAACCCTTTAGTTGGAATTTCCTGTTCACAATTCCCAATGAATTTCAAAATTTCACGGACAGCCTGACTGCGTTTTGGATCGGAATCAATATAATCAATCTTTGCTTCTAGAATTTGTTTAGGCATATACAAGCTTTGAACTAACTTCTGTTGTTCTCGCTGTTTTTCATAATTTATTCGCTGATAGCATTTTTCATAGGATAAATGGATTTCTCCTCCTTCAACGTGCAAAACAGGTGAATATCCTGGAAGCATATTCGGGCAATTTGCAAAACTTGTGCACTTAGCACACTGCTTAGACTGCGTCATAAACTCATACAATTTTATTAAGCTTTTATTAATTTCTTTTTTGGTTAATGCTGGGTGCTTGGCTAGAAAAGTTTTAATTTCAGGATCACTTAATACTTCCCGGCGAATTTTCGCATAGTGCTCCTGAAAGTTTTCATTTTCTCTCATCCATTTTTGCAACGTCGATTGTACTGGTTTCATATCCATCATCCTTGGTATTGCTTTATTTGTTATGGTTTGAGTATTGTTTTAGCAGCATTTCAATCTCCTTCTGCTCTTGCAACTCGTCTTCTTTATCTTCCTGCGTTGCCGCAACTTCGTGTTTCTGTTGTTTCTTTTGCTGTTTAAACCATTCTGGCACAACCTCTTTCGTCTGTCTATTCCTAGTTACTGGTTTCTTCGCAGTTTTATAGCTGGTTACTTCTTTTTTAGCAAATGCCATTGCTTCTTTCGCCGTTTTCAAGTTCGCCCTAGACCAATGACTGGCAATTTTCGCCAAATAATTTTTGGACAATTTCATGTTCGTCTGCAACAACACATAATGTATTAAAACATTCATCACAGGTGCTGGCAACCCTTGCGATGTCATAACATCTCCTACTAATCGCAAATCCTGCTCTGAGGCATGGTGACCGCCTGATAAATCTTCTAACAGCTGTTTAGGCGAAATAGTTTCCAGATGATTAATCAGCTGCTCCTCTTTTGTATTTGCGGTTGATGGATTTCTTTTTGGCAGCTCTGTCATCGTTGCCTTTTCTACTAGACGTATGTGATTTTCTTTATATTTTGATTGAAATAAATCATAGCAGGCTGCTTTAAATTCGTCTACATGCAGTCTGTTTTCTTCCGTTAACGCCCATAAAATCGCTTTTTCAACCTCATATGTTTCCAATTCATATAGCAACATCATTTGTGTTATTATTTTGCAATTGTAATCAGTAAGTACCTTCTTTACAGGAATCATCCGTTGCTTTAAGCTTTGCTCAATTGGTGTAAAATCCACACTCTCCATGTTTACACCTTGCTTTGGTTGGTCTTGGTTCATCTTAGGCAAGGAATCAGGCGTAACCGTTTGAAAGACGTCTTGAAAAGAAGCAGTTATATTCTTACCGTATGTATCGCTACTGTTTGACGAGTAATGTTTTTCTAAAACGTCGTACTTCTCTATGCCAATATGATGATAGAGAAGCTGGGAAAGCATAGGGTCTTTAAAAAATTGAGCAGGAGAAAAAACAGGCATTAACACATACGTATACATTCGATTTTCCTGCGAATTTGTTTCGTACGTTTTAAGCAAACCAATGCCTTCTAATCTGAGTCTGGCTGCATAGATTTCATCTAAAGGAAGATTTAAGTAATTCATTAATGTATGATGTGTTTGAGGAATTTGTTTTTCAGCTTGTATTTCTTGTTCGTGAAGTAATGTTTGATAAAGGATAATAGCAGCCATTCCTATTAACGGTTGATATAAATGAGTTAATGATTTCGCATAATCTGTCGGCAACGTACCTCGAAATTCTACCCAGTATCCCTCAATGGGTAAAATCTTGCCTATTCTATTCATGTTTCATCTAACCCTTTCCATTCGTTCCCTGATCCTTATTATTATGCATGATGTCTTTTAACTCATCCAAAAAAACATTAATATCTTTAAACTGTCGATAGACAGATGCGAAACGTACATAAGCTACTTCATCGATTTCAGAAAGTCGGTCCATGATCCGTTCTCCTACATCTTTACTATGAACTTCTGAAATACCATCGTTTCTTATTTCTTTTTCTACATTCAAAGCAATTTCTTCGATCGTCTCCAGCGGTACAGGTCGTTTCTCACAAGCTTTGATGAGACCTCGAACTAACTTGTCCCGACTAAATTCTTGCCGGGCACCGTCTTTTTTGACAACAATCAAAGGGACATCTTCAATCCGTTCAAATGTTGTAAACCGAAAACCGCAACGCTCACATTCTCTTCTTCTGCGAATCGATTGCCCTTCTTCTATTGGTCTTGAATCAAGTACCTTCGTGCTTTTGTTATGGCAATTTGAACATCTCATCGTTCTGCCCACTCCTCATTTCAACCGTTACCTGTCTTGTTTTGTGATGAAAGGTAAAGCTTTATTTATTTCGCCATATAATTGTTGAATTACTTTAGTACTATAACCAAAATCCATTGGCAGGGCGGATTCTGTTGTAACAGAAAAGTCTACAGCTGTTTGATAAGGTCGCACCATGATAATTGTTGTAATAATAAAAGCTTTTTTTCCTTTTTTAATTTGAACGCTTATCTCTCCATGTTCTTTAGAAATGGAATGAACTTCATATTTTGAAGATTGTTCAAACATATTTTCAAGGACTTGCATTGCTTTTTCTTTCGTTGTTTTATAGTAATGCGTTTGTAAACTAGTATCCCAATGATTATCATGTGTTTCAGCATGATTACTAAAATATTTGGAAATAGTGTTCCGAAAAGCCATGTCAAATGCCACCCTCAGTACAAAATATATTCTATTGTATAGTAGTTTCATTTTAACATGTTTTTTGGAAAACCTCTATATCATGCAACAGTAAATAATAGATGATAAACAAAAAAGCATCCACACAATACTGATACACGGTTTTTTATCCTTGTTTCTATATATAATAGACAGCAATGGGTTGACAGACGCATTGTTGTCTATCAACCCATTCATTTTATATGCTTTCCAGTTGCCCAAGGCATAGTGCTCCAGTTCCTCTTGTAATTTCCAATTTCTCCACTTGCATAGCTTTTAAACCACGTTCAATAAAACGTACAGCTATATGGGGGTCTACATTTTGACCACACGTATACACATCTACACTTGCATAACCATGTTCTGGGAAACTATGAACGGTAAGATGTGATTCTGAAATAATAATCACTCCACTTATTCCGATAGGTGCAAACTTATGAAAAGTTACTTCTCTAACTTCTGCACCTGCTTTCAAAGCAGCTTCTACAAAAATATGTTCCATATCCTTTATACTATTTAATATATCTCTATGACACTTCCAAAGTTCAACAATTATATGTCTTCCCATTGTATCCATGAATAACTTCACCCTTATGGTGTTCCATTTACTATTTCTCCATTTAACCGAAAAGCCTATGTATATTCTTCTACCATAGGCATTTGTTCGGATACAACGAAAAGTATAAACGTTTTCCCCTCCATTTGCAATCATTTTTATTTCGTAGTGTGTGTCAAGTTTTTCTCGACATCGTTAAATACCAATAGTTCCAACACTCTATTTATGTATACTTTTACTGTGTTAATACACCGTTTGGTTTAGAAAGACTTGGCTTGTCGCCAAGTCTTATGACGGAAACCTTTGTTTTTCTTATACTATAAACCAAAAAAATCTTATCCTTTCCTATAGTAGAACAAAGGCGCAGAGCGCCCGTTTAGCAACGTAGCGAATGGATCCGAATCAACGAAAGATAAAGTGAAGCTTTAATTGAGGATTTTCATTGATCCTCTACGGCTTGTTAGGTACCGGAATAGTATGTTCTAAAGCCTTTTATAAAATAGGGCATTTAGGTGTTGTTATCTCCCACTTAGACTTGTTGCAGAAAAGATTATCCAACTCCTGAAGTGGAAGACTTACAGCACCTTATATACGGGATAAACCAATTGTAATGAGCCTTATAGTGATCGTAGTGGAAAACGCTACGTTCTTGGAAATCGATAAAATCACTTGATCCGTTTATTTAATGCATATAATCTTAATATCGTTAATTCCATAAGAAGGCTTCGTTCAAAACGTATTTGCCGTAAGCATCCATTTTATAATAGAGTGCCTTCTATGTTTGGTTAAGATTACCTTTGAGAAATATTTACACATATTATGCCGTAAAGAGGGGATAACTCAGTAGATATTGGTCCCCCCTTTCTCCTTGGATTAACTTATTTGCACATGTTCTTGAGTAAGGTAATATCCTACATGATTCGTTAAATCAAGCACGCGCTTCGAGTAACCCCATTCATTATCATACCATGCCAACACCTTCAATTTATGATCTTCAATAACAATGGTTGATAGTCCATCAATAATTGCAGAATAATCCGTGGTAGTATAATCGATGGACACTAGCGGCTCATCACTATATTGAATAATGCCACTATAATCAGTTTTAGCAGCTTGCTTAAATACTTCGTTAACTTGTTCAGCCGTAACTGCTTTTTTCACATCCACTACAAGATCAACTAAGGACACATTAGGTGTTGGAACGCGCAACGCCATACCATGTAACTTTCCATTTAAGTGCGGAAGCACTTCCCCTAGAGCCTTAGCCGCTCCTGTAGAAGTTGGGATAATGGATTGAGTACAGCCTCTTGCTCGTCTTAAATCTTTATGTGGATTATCAATGTTTTTCTGATCATTCGTAAATGCATGTACGGTTGTCATTAATCCATTTTCAATTCCAAAATGATCATCAATAATCTTCACAACAGGTGCAAGGCAGTTCGTTGTACACGAAGCGTTTGAAATAACATCATGTATGCTAGGATCATAATCACTTTCATTAACTCCCATTACTATTGTTTGGTCAATTTCTTTACCCGGAGCCGTAATTACAACTTTTTTAGCACCTGCCCGAAGATGCCCCCCAGCACTATCTTTCGTTTTAAATTTTCCAGTAGCTTCTATAACAACGTCAATCTTTAATTCGCTCCATGGTAATTGCTCGGGTACACGAGAATTTACCAGTTTTACATGCTTATCTCCTACCACAATTCCATTATGAAGCGGTTTCACTTCTTCATTCAAAATCCCGTGTACGCTATCATATTTAATTAGATGTGCCAGCGTCTCAGCCGGATAACTGGCATTGATTGCCACTACATCTAAGTTGTCATCTTCTATCGCTTGTCGAAAAACCATTCGCCCAATTCGCCCAAATCCATTAATTGCAAGTCTTGTTTTTCTCATACGACTTCCTCCCACTATGAGTTATACTTTATTATCCTGTTTATTAATTAGTATAACACATTAAAATAAATATGTGACCCTTAATCGCTATTTCCAGTTATGTTTCAGTTTTCGCATAATTATGAACAGGGGTGGCGTACAATCTTTTCATAATTGCAACAGAATTGCTAATTTGACTTATGGTTGGAGACCTCAACCAATCTGCCTCCCCTTCCTGTAACATGGAAAAGAAAGTTTTACTGTCTGTCATATTAGATAAATGCTTTCGATTATGAGAACAATCATCGCTGGTCTGTCATAGACAGGAGTTGTCAAAACCATTATAAAAGAAAAGCAAACTAAGTGAATGAAGTTGCTTTCCTGATATTACTTTAAACTATATTTTTAATGGGTAAATGGCAGGAATATTCCTATAAAAGCACCTAATACAATAGCGATAACAAAGAAAGAATTTCCCATGATCACCCAACCATATTTAATTAAAATAAAAACTAAAAACATGAAAATTGCAGGTGCAACAGTGACAACTATTACTGGGATTAAATAAGTAACCTGTTCATGTTTTTTGTTTAGTAAAGTCCGAGAAATAAAAAGCAATGATGGCTAATATACCCGCAATAAAGAAAACTTCTAGGCCGTTCACTAAAACCCCTCCTTACTAAACCCGTTTTTTTCATTACACAGCTTGCTGGTACCTAAAATCAAAGCCGAAATAACAATAGTACAAAATATAAATTATAAATTTAATATAAATAACGATGTGATACCTACGACTCCCATGTTGTATGCATTTCTTAAGTCGCATCGTTGCTGGAGGTGGATCAGGACCTAGCTATCCGATTATTTCGCTATCCACAAACACCTCATTTTATAGTTTCTTATAAATAAAAAACATTCGCACCAATGGTTGATACGAATGTTTAATTAATTTTAACGAGGAAGTATATTCCATGACTGTAGCAAGTTTTCTAATTGCTGGAAGGTGTGAAATTTGGAACCCGTATTATCAATGACTCCATCTGCTCTTTTTACTTTATCATTAATTGGCATTTGCGCAGCAATCCGTTGCTTTGCTTCTGCTTCCGAGTAGCTATCTCGATTCATTAAACGTTGTAATTGCGTATTTTCATCTACATAAACAACGATCGTTTTATCAACGAGTTCGGTTAAATTATTTTCAAACAAAAGCGGAATATCAAGCACCACACATTGGGCATCCCCTTGTAAATAAGCGTCTCTTCGCTCAACCATTTTCTGTCTTACGGCGGGATGAACAATATGATTCAATTGCTCTCGCTTTTGGTTATCCGCAAAAATAATTTCCCCAAGTAATTTTCGGTTTATTGTTTTATCCTCACGTAGTATGTGTACTCCAAAACGATGAATAATCTCTTCATAGGCCTTTTCTCCCGGATATACTACTTCCCTAGCAATTTTATCTGCATCAATCACAGGAATACGAAAGTCATCAAACATGAGAGAAACGGTACTTTTCCCCGTGGCAATACTGCCGGTTAAGCCTAAAACTTTACACATCTTATTCACCTCTTTAATGGCTGACAGCTCGTACAAATATGTGTACCACGCCCGCCAACTTTCAATTTAGCAATCGTACCACCACATGTTTTACAAGCTTTATTCTCCTGACCATATACATATAATTCCTGCTGAAACATCCCCATGTCACCTTGACTGTTCACATATGAACGGATGGTGGTACCGCCTTGTGATACAGCTTCTTCCAATGTAGCAATCGCTTGTTTACGGATTTCTTTCATTTCTTTTTGGGTTAATTTATTTGCAGGTCGTAATGGATGTATTCCTGCTTTAAAAAGTGTTTCATCTACATAAATATTCCCTAAGCCAGCGACAATCGTTTGGTCTAATAAGGCTGCTTTTATTACGCGCTTTGTTTTTTTCAGCTTTTTAATAAAATAATCAGAAGTAAATGCAGTATCAAATGGATCTGGACCTAGTAGGCATAGCGGTTTTTGGTTCATTTCTTCTCCCTTATAAAACAAATGCATCGTACCAAATTTCCGCACATCATTATAGCGCAATTCTTCTCCATTGGTGAATTGAAAAATAATATGTGTATGTTTTTTAACTGGTTCATCATTTCGATGGACACTATACTTCCCTTCCATACGAAGATGAGAAACGAGGACATAATCATTTAATTGAAACAGTAAGAATTTTCCTTTTCGGTGAATATCTAAAATGGTTTGCCCACTAATTTCTGCTTGAAATTGCTGGATATCATCTGGTTGTTTTACTATTCTCGGCCATTGAACATCAACATGTTTTATGGTTTTATTCATTACAAATCGTTTTAACGTATTTCGAATTGTTTCTACCTCTGGTAATTCCGGCATCTCCTTAGCTCCTTACTTAGCATCAAACCAACTATCTCCATAAGCATAATCGACCTTTAAAGGTACATTCAACGCTACGGTGTTTTCCATAATAGCTGGCACTATCTCTTTTAATGTTTCTATTTCTGACTGTGGTGCTTCTAAAATTAATTCATCATGAACTTGTAATAAGATTCTTGCTTGAAGTTTTTCTTTCTGTAACTTCTCATGCAAATCAATCATCGCTTTTTTTATAATATCTGCAGCGCTTCCTTGAATTGGTGTATTCATTGCAGTTCGTTCAGCAAAACTTCTTTGATTAAAGTTTCTACTAGTAATATCAGGTAAATACCTTCTACGATTCATTATCGTACTCACGTAACCCTGATGTTTCGCTTCTTGAACAATTTCTTCCATATATGTCTTTACACCTGGATAGCTTTCAAAATAACGATCAATAAACTGCTTGGCTTCTTTTCGCGTAATTCCTAGGTTTTGTGATAATCCATAATCACTAATTCCATAAACAATACCGAAGTTAACAGCTTTAGCTTGTCTACGCATATTTGCTGTCACCTCACCTTTATCTACATGAAATACATCCATTGCTGTTTGCGTATGAATATCTGCTTGCTGTTTAAATGCAGCCATTAGTTTCTCGTCACCCGCAATATGTGCTAATACCCTCAACTCAATTTGTGAATAATCAGCTGCAAACATAACCCATCCTTCTTCCGCCGGGATAAAAGCTTGTCGAATTTTCCTTCCTTCTTCTAGCCGAATAGGAATGTTTTGTAAATTAGGCTCAATGGAGCTTAAACGACCTGTTTGGGTCAAAGCTTGATTAAAACGAGTGTGAATTTTATTTGTTCGTTCGTCGACCACTTTTAATAAGCCTTCAATATATGTGGATTGTAATTTACCTAATTGACGATACAATAAGAGCTTTGGTATGATTTCATGCTTATCCTGTAACTGCTCTAATACATCTGCCGCAGTAGAATACCCCGTTTTTGTTTTCTTAATAACTGGCAGGCCTAGCTTTTCAAATAAAATCGGACCTAATTGCTTTGGCGAATTTAGATTAAATGGTTCGCCAGCTAACGCATGCACCTCTTCCTCTAGTTCAGCTAAGCGATTTTTTAAATCTATCTGCATTTCCTCTAAACGCCTTGTATCCACAAGTACCCCTGTATGCTCCATCTCCCCAAGAATAAGAGCCAATGGCATCTCTAATTCCTTGAATAATTCGTATTGCTCATTTTCTTTAAGCTGCTTATCCATTTGCGGTCTCAATTCATAAAGCATGGTAGCTTTTCTAACTATATGCTCTGCAAAAACAGACTGTTCAGGAAGCTTTAGCTTTGCGCCTTTGCCATATACTTCTTCATCCATGTAAACTTCTGTTCTGCCAAAACGATGGCTAATGGCAGGAATATCATGATTATTTTCCGATGGATTGATTAAATAGGAAGCCAATAGCATATCAAACGCAATACCTTTAATATGTACTCCAGCTCGCAATAAGGAAACTAGAGTTTTCTTTGCGTCAAACACATATTTCTTTTTGCTTGAATCCTCCAACCATGCCTTAAACAGATCTGATTGCAATGCTACCTTAGTAGGTAAAAAGAAAGCAGCTTTGTTATTAACGATCGAAAATCCTTGAATGGCTGCTTGATGGTAGTTCTCCTCTAACATTTCAACAATTAATGCTTCTTCTCCTGTAAACATTTCTTCGTTGATCTCATCCACTACTGAAAAATCAATAGGTGTTTGTGGATAGCCTGATGCTGTATGATTTTCATCTGCACCTTGAATACGAGTTAATAAAGATTGAAACCCAAGCTCTGTAAAAATGGCTCTCACTTTATCATGAACGTATCCATTATATTTGACATCATCTGGCTCAATTGTAATAGGTGACGTGCGATTAATCGTTACAAGTTCCTTACTCAGAAACGCTTCCTCTTTATGGTTCGCTAGCTTTTCCTTGAGTTTTTTCCCGCTAACCTGATCCAAATGGTCATACACATTTTCCAATTTATCAAATTGCTTTAATAATTTAACTGCTGTTTTTTCTCCAACCCCTGGCACACCAGGAATATTATCTGAGTTATCACCCATTAATGCTTTTAGGTCAATGATTTGCTCTTGAGTGATCTCCATTTTTTTAAGTAGAAAGTCAGGGGTATACTTTTCCACTTCGCTAATCCCTTTTTTGGTTAAATTCACGGTAACACGATCTGATACTAATTGAAGCAAGTCTTTATCTCCAGAAATAATAGTTACTTCCCAGTCATCTTTTTCTACTTTCTTCGATAATGTGCCAATAATATCATCTGCTTCATAATTATCCAATTCGTAATGCATTATGGAAAATGCGTCCAGTACTTCTTTAAGCAATGGGAACTGCTCTGATAATTCAGGTGGGGTTTTTTGCCTTCCACCTTTATACTCTTTATACGTCTCATGTCGGAAGGTGGTCTTTCCTGCATCAAACGCAACCAACATATGCGTTGGCTTCTCCTCCTCTATCATTCTTAACAACATAGTCGTAAAACCGTACACAGCATTTGTGTATACACCTTTATCGTTATTTAAAAGCGGTAACGCGAAGAATGCGCGGTAAATAATACTGTTCCCGTCAATTAAAACCAACTTATTGCTCATAGTTTCGCCTCCGATAAATTCATCATTAAGCATATTTTATCATTCCATCACTATAAAGTGAAACTCCTGCTTCCTATTAGCCGATTCCTTCAATGAAGAATGGACTAATGGTTTTTACGTAAAGCTTTATGGTTCAACAAAATATATGCTAATAAGGCTAATCCCATCAACAATGAAACCCACCTTGGAAAAAGCCAAATGAAAAAGCATATCATATTAATCTGTAAAAATATGTTCGTCCAGATAGACAGATTAAAAACGACCTCAGCCCTATAGAATATAGAACTAAAGCCGCTTCAATCATGTTTATTATTTCCACCGTCTACTTGACAGATGGCAGTTTATTTATCAAGTTGCCTTTTTATATCCATTGTCGTTCTAACAGATCGGTTGGAATAGCAAATGGGAAAATCAATCTTATAACTTTTGTAAACAGCATCTGTATCAACTGCTTTCAGTTACTCTCTTAGTGCTGTTTTTTGTCAGTATTTTAAACCTTTTAGAGAGGCAATAAGGTCAATCTCTATTGCTTTGTTCAAAGATAAGAAAGTATCAAATGAGGTGTTTGGGGATAATGAAATAACCGAATAAGCCACGTCCGGAGCATGAGCCCAGCAACTTGGCGACTTCACGAATCGCCCTACGATAAGTCATCATTGGTTCGTGGCTAAGAGGAAGCCCGACTAAAAACGGGCTTGCCGCTCAGGCGTCGGCATACTCCTGTTGCAGG
The DNA here is from genome assembly GCF_009917385.1 of Roseburia sp. 1XD42-34. Classification (GTDB taxonomy): domain Bacteria; phylum Bacillota; class Bacilli; order Bacillales; family Amphibacillaceae; genus Virgibacillus. The sequence continues at coordinate 76,567 of NZ_QWLJ01000007.1, forward strand.
AGCATGATTCCTAAAACTTTCGTTGATTCGTTCCACTCGCTACGTTGCTAAACGGGAGCTTGCGCCTTTGTTCATGTTTCGCTTTATTTTTGCATATTATTGATCGGTAAACTTACCGTTATTTTCGTCCCTTTATTTACTTCACTTTCAATTTCAATAGTACCATCATGTACTTCGACAATATGTTTTACAATTGCTAACCCAAGCCCTGTTCCTCCGGTATTCCTGCTTCTGGCTTTATCCACTCTGTAAAATCGTTCAAATATTCTTGGGAGAGCTTCCTTTTCAATACCAATTCCTGTGTCTTCCACTTCGATACAAACAGAATCATTACACTCTGTTATTCGCAAATAGATGTTCCCTTTCTCAGGTGTATAATTCACAGCGTTATCGACAAGGTTGATAATAATTTGCTTTACTTTTTCTTTATCAGCGGTTAATTGTATATGATCATCTACAGCTTTATCGAATGTTAAATGCTTATCTCCAAACCTCTGCTCAATAATCGGCAACACTTCATTGACAACATCATTCACGGAAAAGGTAGAAAGGACGAGTTGGAAGTTTTCTTTTTCCAATCGTGAAAGAATTAATAAATCTTGGATTAATAATTGTAATCGGTGACTCTCTTTATAAATAATTTCTAAAAACTCTTTGCTCTTATCCAAGTCTTTCATTGGGTCATCCAACAATGTTTCCGCAAATCCTTTTATCGACGTAATCGGTGTTTTCAGCTCATGTGATACATTAGCAACAAAGTCTTTTCGCATTAATTCCAGTTTTTTAAGCTCTGTAATATCATAAAGGACGAGAACAGCTCCCTTTAATAAGTTACGATCATCAAAAATAGGAGCCCCAACAATTTCTATATAGTATTTATCCAGACCTTTATAGTGGGTAAATTCTTCTTTAATATTTCGTTCATACAAGAAGGTTTTCTGTACCGTTTCGTGAATAGTTTCATTATGAAGAACATCATAATAAAGATAACCTTGGAAATCTTGGGTCGTTTGACCAAACATAGTTAGAAACTTGCGGTTGACGAAATGAATATAGCCTTTTGCATCGATTAAGACAAGTCCGCTCTGCGTATTTTCAATAATCGTGGATAATTGTTCTGCTTGCATTTGCTCTTGAATTGTTAATTCATTTAAATTACGGGCTAGAGCATTTATTTTAGTACTTAGCTGACCAATACTGTCTGTACTTGGATGATGAAATCTGGCTCGGTAATTTCCCTTTACAATCTCACCAACTGTCTTCGTCGCTTTTTTAACCGGTTTAATGACCGATTCATATAGATGTAACAAAAATAAGAATAAAATAATAAATTGTATAACTAGTACAGAAGCTATTACTAGATAATCTCCAATTAAAACACTTAACAAAATACCGGTTACTGAAACAACTAGGAATATACCTATTGTGTAACCAAATATTGGTTTTTCAAACAAAAATCGCATTAACTAGGGTCCTCCAATTTGTAACCAAGACCTCGTACTGTTTTAATATAAACAGGTTTTTTAGAATCTGGTTCTATTTTATCACGCAAATGAGATATATGGACATCTACGATACGTGTATCACCAACAAAATCATAATCCCAAACTCCACTAAGCAGCTGATCTCGGGAAATAACCTTTCCCTTATTTTTCGCTAAATAATATAACAGCTCAAATTCTTTTCTTGTAAAGGTAATCACTTTCCCTGCCATCTCTGCTTCGTATCTTTCAGGGAAGACGGTTAAATCTCCAACTTGAATATATGAAAAATTGGATTTTTCTACTCTTTTTGCCCTTCGCAAAATGGCTTTAATTCTAGCTACCACTTCCTTTGGGCTAAATGGTTTGGTTAAATAATCGTCTGCACCTAATTCTAGTCCAAGTACTTTATCGAATTCCTCATCTTTAGCGGTTAACATAAGAATGGGCGTATTTATTTGGTTATTTCTTAAATATCTACAAACATCCATCCCATCCATTTCCGGGAGCATCAGATCTAAAACAATCAAATCATAACTGTTGCTTTGTGCTTTTTGCACTGCCTCATAGCCGTCATATGCAACATCAGTCACAAAGCCTGCCTTTTCAATATTGAAGTTTAATAACGTAACAATTGACTTTTCGTCATCGACAATTAAAATTTTCTCGTTCATATCCAGTCCCCGTTTCTACATACATTAATAGGTTCCACATCCATCTTACACTGAAACCTTAAGAATGTGAATACGATAAGAATTTGTAAATTTATTTTTACACAGTATCCATGTTTTTACAAGGCGCCAGTAAATGAACGATATCCTATTCTATGCCCAAAAAGGGGAAAACATGCCATGTTGTTATTTATAAAATAGTAAACGCTGTTTGATGAAGGCAGAACAAAATGTGCTATTAAGAAACAAACAATCTCCTTTTATCGTATCTTTGTGCTGAGCTCACTATGAACGTACTACATTAAAAAAAGTTTTCTAGCGATTGCGCTGTTAATGTGTTTGGTTTATGAGCTGGTGTTACGTACAACTTCCCATTCAACACAATTTCACCTTCCTCATCCTTAGCGGTTACATTCATAGCAAGGCGTTTACTGCTTTCATCGATGGCAATAACCTCTAGCATCATATCGACTTCCGTATTATGATATACTGCTCTAGGGAATATCATTTCGTGGTGAACAATATGACTCCCCGGTCCTGGGAGCTCCATGGATACTAATGAAGAAACCATGCCGTATAGCATTACAGATGGTACAATTGGTCGTTTATAAGGCGTTAATGAAGCATAGTCGTGTTGAAGATACAACGGGTTCGCATCATTGGTCAATCCTAAATATAGTAATAAATCACGATCATTGATTTTGGCCTTTCGATTACACGTATCCCCTACTTGGATATCCTTTAAGGATCTACCTAATGGTCGTCTTTTCCCAATCAATCTCTTCACCCCCTCAACAATGTAAGCGCTTTCTATTATAACAAACATTCCGTTATTTGCCAATTCCAATGGATGGAACATACGAAATATCGTCAACCATAGCTCATGATGTTATAGCATGTACGACAAAACAAGAAAAAGCTTTTATCTACATATAATAAATGTAAAATAAAAGCTTTTTGCAAATCGGATTATTCTAGAACATCCAAGACTTTTTTAACCGAATCTGCCGACTTATTAAGAGCCGCCTTTTCATCTTCGGTTAGATCTAATTCAATTACCTTTTCGATACCATTAGCTCCTAATACAGTTGGTACTCCGAGATAAATATTAGAATACCCATATTCCCCCTCTAGGTAAGCAATCGCAGGTAAGATGCGTCGTTGATCCTTTAATATCGCTTCTGCCATTACAGTTAGCGAGGCTGCAGGTGCATAATAAGCACTTCCGTTACCTAGTAATCCGACAATTTCTCCTCCGCCTTTTCTTGTACGCTCCACAATTGCGTCTAAACGCTCGTTTGATATTAATGTTTCAAGTGGGATACCTCCAGCATAAGAATAACGAATTAAAGGAACCATATCATCACCATGCCCGCCTAATACGAAGCCGGTGACATCCTTTACCGAAACATTTAATTCCTGAGCTACAAATGTACAAAAACGAGCAGTATCTAATACACCTGACTGTCCGATTACTCGTTCTTTTGGCAATCCAGATTCTTTAAATACAGTATATGTCATGGCATCAACCGGATTTGTTAATACAACAATATACGTCTCAGGAGAATATTTCATGATTTCTTGTGTTACAGACTTCATAATCTTAGCATTTGTATTCACTAAGTCATCACGACTCATACCTGGTTTACGAGCAATTCCGGCAGTAATAATAACTAAGTCAGAGTCTTTTGTCTCTTCGTAATTAGATGTTCCAATAATCGAAGCATCAAAACCTTGGACAGGGCTAGCTTCCAGCATATCTAGAGCTTTTCCTTTGGTTGGATCCTCCATATTTGGAATGTCAACAAGCACAACGTCACCCAGTTCTTTTTGTGCGAGCATTAACGCAGTTGTTGCACCAGTGAAACCGGAACCAATTACAGATATTTTATTTCTCTTTATTGCCATTATAAAAACCCCTTTGTTCTAATTGGTATAAAGTTAATCGAGTAGTTTAATTAAAAGCCTCAATGATTGTAACAATGTCTATGTTGTGAAAATTTCACGCAATAGGCACGGGATAACCACCCGCACCTACTGATTGATAAAAATTAGCCCATATTTTTGATTAATTCTTTTCCGAACTCTGAACATTTTACTTCCGTAGCGCCATCCATTAAGCGAGCGAAGTCGTAAGTTACTACTTTTGAAGCAATTGTTCTATCCATTGCCTTGGTAATTAAATCGGCAGCCTCTCTCCACTCTAAGTGCTCAAGCATTAAGACAGCAGATAAAATAACCGATGAAGGGTTCACTTTATCCATCCCCGCATACTTAGGTGCTGTTCCATGGGTAGCTTCAAAAATAGCATGCCCCGTATCATAGTTAATGTTTGCGCCAGGAGCTATTCCAATACCTCCTACTTGAGCAGCAAGAGCATCAGAAATATAGTCCCCATTCAAGTTCATTGTTGCTACCACATCAAATTCATTTGGTCGGGTTAATATTTGCTGCAAGAAAATATCAGCAATGGCATCTTTAATAATAATTTTTCCGGCTGCAACTGCTTCATCTTGTGCTTTATTCGCAGCATCCTTACCTTCTTTTTCAACAATACGGTCGTATTCTGCCCAAGTAAATACTTGATCTGCAAATTCCTTCTCTGCTAATTCATAACCCCAATTTTTAAATGCACCCTCTGTAAATTTCATGATGTTACCTTTATGTACTAAAGTAACACTTTTACGTCCTTCATTTAGCGCGTATTGGATACTTGCGCGCACTAAGCGCTTGGTACCTTCTTCAGAAACTGGCTTGACACCGATTCCAGAAGTTTCTGGAAAGCGAATATTAGTTACATTCATCTCTTCTTTTAAGAAATTAATTACTTTCTTCACTTCGTCAGAGCCCTTTTGCCACTCAATTCCAGCATATATATCTTCTGTATTTTCACGGAAAATGACCATATCAACATCTTCAGGACGTTTAACCGGTGATGGTACACCATCAAAATAGCGAACTGGGCGCAAACATGTGAATAAATCTAATTCTTGACGGAGAGCTACGTTTAACGAACGAATCCCTCCACCAATTGGTGTCGTTAAAGGTCCTTTAATAGCAATTTTATATTCATTAATTTTATCTAATGTATCTTGAGGCAGCCATTCTCCTGTTTTGTCATAAGCTTTTTGACCAGCATATACTTCTAGCCAATCAATTGCTTTTTCCCCATTGTATGCTTTTTCTAATGCAGCTTCAATTACTTCTCGAGCAGCAGCCCAAATATCCGGTCCTGTTCCATCGCCTTCAATGAACGGTATAATTGGACGATTTGGCACATCCATTTTTCCATTTTCTACAACAATTTTTTCTCCCTTTGTCATAACAATGATTACCTCCTAAATTCATTCTGTATATAGTGTAGCAAAAATAAGTCCCTGTGAACATCTTTTGCATATAGACATTTCACAGGAAATATTCCTTCTTGATGATAATGCGGACAATAATCGTGTATGGTTGCCATTTACAAATCTATCGTTTATCAATCGGAATATATTCAGGTGATGTAGGACCATTGTATTCAGCACGTGGACGGATTAAACGATTATTCGCATATTGTTCCAAAATATGAGCGAGCCATCCGGATGTTCTGCTAACTGCAAAAATTGGCGTAAACAAATCGTGATCAATACCTAGACTATGATAGACAGATGCAGAATAAAAATCAACATTTGCTGGTAGACCTTTATGCTTTTTAATATAATCTTCAATTTTTACTGACATTTGGTACCATTTTGGTTCGCCAATTAATTCTGTTAATTGCTTCGACATATCTTTTAAAAATTTCGCTCGCGGATCTCCATTTCGATAAACGCGGTGACCCATTCCCATAATTTTTTCCTTATTATCTAACTTTTCTTGAATGTAAGGGATCGCATTTTCTTCTTCACCAATTTCAGTGAGCATTTTCATAACGCCCTCGTTCGCACCACCATGAAGTGGACCCTTTAAAGCTCCGATTGCAGCTGTAATGCCGGAATACACATCCGATAACGTCGCTACGCAAACTCTGCCTGTAAATGTAGACGCATTTAGCTCATGATCGGCATGAAGCACAAGCGCTTTATTCATAGCCTCAACTTCAATGTCTTTCGGTTCTTTACCATTAAGCATGAATAACAAATTTTCAGCGTAATAGTAATTAGGCTTGGGCTGAATTGGGTCTTTTCCTTTTCTAATTCTCGCGAAAGCCGTTACAACAGAAGCTATTTTTGCCTGTATACGAATTGCTTTCCGTTTGTTTGCTCCTGTATCCATTACTTCAGCTTCTTCATCATATAATCCTAACAAAGAAATAGCTGTGCGTAGCGCTGGCATTGGATGAACAGTTGACAGATCATAAGAGCGTAAATGTTCAATAATTGCTTTAGGAATTTCCATATTCGTAGCAAGCTGTGCTTTAAACGTATCTAGTTCTTCTTGCTTTGGAAGACGTTGGTTCCATAGTAAAAAAACCACTTCTTCAAAACTGGAATATCTAGCCAAATCATCAATCTTGTAACCTACATACGTAAGCTGGTCATCTATTATCGAGCTAATTGACGATTGAGTTGCTATAACTCCTTCGAGCCCTTTCGTTGTTGCTGTCATAACAAACCCTCTCCTTTGTTAAATTATTCAGTTTACTATCTTTCGACAATACTCCTAACAACTAAATAATATCCCCCAATGATAATTATAAAGTATTATGAATCTAAAGTGAATTGAAACCGATTCACTTTACTATTAAATTTTACTAGAAGACCTACGTTTTTGCAAAAAAGAGTTTCTTTTGCTTCAACTTTGGTGCGTGAAAGCAGTTCAATTATACATCTAAGCTCGGTATTATTTACCCGTTAGAATAAGGCTGTAAACTGCGTAAAGACTTCCTTTATCTAGAAAATCATTTATGGGACAATTTCAGGCTATGATCTTAATTTAATACTATTTAATACTATTTTTTGGGGGCCTTGCATAATATAGGAATATATGAGGCATGTAAACATGTCATCATCATTTTATGGAAGGGCTGCTAACTTGAGCACATTTTTGCTAAGCGTTTTGGTTAAAGTAAAACTCCTATTTTAAGCTATCTTTTTAGTCTTGTTAAAATGTAGTTCCATTCAATAGGATTTTTTCTCTTCCCTACTAATAGAAGTAGACAAAAGATAAATTCAGAAGTTCTGCTGAAAGAGAGAGTTCTATTTTTGCATGAAAACATTGCTTCCAGGCTTTGAAAATAGAATACGCTTTTTACGTTTCACACTACCAACGATGTCATCCTACAGATCTAACGAATCGGAAAGGTAGGAGCCACTATCACTCATTTCGGCTGTATTAGCTACAACTCCTGAAATTGGGAGTTTTACTGCACCGTATATATAGGATAAACAAGAAGCTAGAATTACAGATAATTAAAAACAAGGAAAATTTTAAGAAAAATGGGTTGATCGTTCAATTGAAAAAATTGATGTAAGTTTCTTTACAACTGGGCGGATGTTTATAAAGTAATAAGGAAAATGAAAATGGGGTTTTAAAGATGTACAAGCCTATTTTATCTCAAGTTCTTCGTTTTGCAAGTATAGTAGCATGTGTAATTTTGGGTTACGTTTTATTGACAGCAAGCTTTGCTTATTTATATCCAGTAGTTATCGCTAGTATCTTAGCAGCAGGGATCCATCCGATAGCCAGCTTTATGGAAGAAAAAATGAAATTCCCAAGAATGATGGCGGTAATCGGCACAATGCTATTTCTATTTGCAACAATCAGTAGTATATTGTTTATTCTCTTTTCTGAATTTATGCAAGGAACCTTATTTTTGGCTGCCCAATTACCAGACTATATTCAAACGTTTAGCCACTATGTAACAAATATCATGGAACAGAAAATTATTCCCATGTATGAGAAAATAACTTCTTACTTACAAGCGTTGAACCCCTCCCAACAAGAAGCTGTAAGTAAGTCCATTAAACAATTCACACTTAAAGTTAGCACTACTCTTTCAGAATCATTGCAAACCTTTTTATTAAGGATACCTGCTGTGTTTACAACGCTACCAAACTCATTTACAGTCATGATTTTTATTCTATTAGCAACTTTTTTAATAGCCATCGATTATAAAAAGCTTACTGCTTTTGGAAAAGAATTAATTCCGCAGTTTTTTCAAACGAAAATAAAAAATATACAGAAACAGTTAAAAAAAACCATCGCTGCTTATATAAAAGCCCAGTTTATTTTAGTACTTATTTCTGCTTTTTTAGTCTATATAGGATTGAAAATCTTACAAATTAATCATGCGTTTACCATCTCGCTATATGTTGCACTTGTTGATTTGATCCCATATATTGGGTCAGGTGTTATCTTCTTTCCGTGGATGATCTATTTATTTATTGTAGGTGATTATTCTTTGACGATTCAATTAGCGTTCCTATATGGTTTCATTATCATCATCAGACAACTGATCGAGCCCAAAATATTATCTTCCAGCATGGGAATTCATCCACTTATAGCACTGCTCACACTTTTTATTGGCTTACAGCTTTGGGGAGTTATTGGGTTCATCGTTGCTCCTGTTATACTTATTTCGATTAACGCTTTTTATCAAGCAGGTACATTTCACGATATATGGAAATTTATTAAAGGATAATTCTACCACCTTCGATAAATAATGGTTCGTTTTTTTATTAGATGTTTGATCAAGTTTTCTACTCTTTGTTTGAACAATATTCTCGTTGTCGGAATGACTAATAAAAAGCCAACTGCATCTGAAATAAAGCCTGGAGTAACTAATAAAACAGCACCAATTAAAATGCAAATTCCATCAATAATATAACCTGTTGGGGCTTCTCCACGCTGCATCGAAAGCTGCGCACGGTTCCAAGTTTCAATACCTTGTTGCTTTGCTAAATAAAAACCGACTGCTCCTGTAAGGAGGACAAGACCTACAACCCACCATGCGCCAACCCAGCCACCTACCCAAACAAAAACTCCTATTTCTAACGCTGATAAAACAAACGCAATGAGCAAAAACCACTTCATTCTGTTCACCCCTTTCAACTACTATAACATACGTTGTGCATACCGATCTCTTATACACAGTAATCGGACCAAAGACACTGAACAAAGGCGCGGGGTGTCCGTTTAGCAACATAGCGAATGGAACGAATAAACGAAAGATAAAGGGAACCTTCCATCAGCGGGAATTTCTTCATCCCCGCTGATGGTTAATACCATAAGGGTATGACCTAAAAGGCCTTTACGAAATAGGGAATTTAGGTGCTGTTACCTCCCGCTTCGACTTGTTCTTGCATCTTCTATTCTTAGACCCGTGGGAGGCTACAACGCCTTTTTACGGGATAAAGGATCATGCCACTAAAACAGGGGTATGCCGACGCCTGGGCAACAAGCCCTTTTTTAGCCGGCGTTCCTCTTACAGGCGAACCGATGATGCCTTATCGGAGGGTGCATTTCTACAGTCGTATCGTTGCTGGGCTCATGCGCCGGACGTGGGATTTCGATTATTTCGTTATCCCCAAGCACCTCATTTGATACTTTCTAATCTTATAAAAAAAGTGAAAAGAAGAAAGGAGGATTACTCCTCCCTTCTTTAATTATTAAAGCACTCTTGTATGTCCTTGATAAATGTCACCATTTGCACCATCAACTGTAATTATTTCCCCATCTGTAATAGCTTCAAACACATCTTTAACCCCTACAATAACAGGGATCCCTAGGCTAAGACCTACCACCGCGGCATGAGAAGTTAATCCACCTTCTTCAGTTATAATACCAGCCGCTTTTTCAATTGCTGGCATCATTTCACGATCAGATCCATAAGTTACTACGATATCACCTTCGTTTACTCTGTTGACTGCCTCTTCAGCTGATTTAACAACAACTGCTTTACCAAAAGCACTTTTTCTTCCAATGCCTTGACCTTTAGCAATAATATTTCCAATCACATGGACTTTTAACAGGTTCGTTGTACCACTTTGACCAACTGGCACACCGGCTGTAATGATGACGCGATTTCCATGCTCCACCATACCTGAGCGTAAGCCGCGTTCAACTGCTATATCCAACATTTCATCCGTTGAATTAGCTCGTTTGCACATGACAGCGTGAACGCCCCATACTAAAGAAAGTCGTCTGTTAACTCTTTCTGAAAATGTAACCGCAAGAATTGGTGAATGTGGACGATATTTAGAAATCATCCGAGCCGTATGTCCGCTTTCAGTCGGTGTAATGATGGCACTAACGGATAAATTCATAGCTGTGTATGTAACAGATTGACTGATCGCATCTGTTATCGTCATATCGACATTTCTGGAACGATCTTTTAAAATAGACTGATGATCAATTGCCGTTTCTGCCTTAATTGCTATATTGCTCATTGTTTGTACTGCTTCAACTGGATAATTTCCAGCAGCTGTTTCCCCTGAGAGCATAATTGCATCTGTACCATCAAAGATAGCATTAGCAACGTCAGAAGCCTCTGCTCTAGTTGGGCGGGGGTTCCGTTGCATCGAATCAAGCATTTGGGTTGCAGTAATGACAGGCTTCCCTACAGTATTACACTTTCTAATTAACTGTTTTTGGACTAATGGTACATCTTCAGCTGGTATTTCAACACCAAGATCACCACGTGCAACCATAAGACCATCACTTACTTCTAAAATACTGTCGATATTATCGACACCTTCTTGGTTTTCAATTTTAGGGATAATTTGAATATGTGTCGCATTATGTTGTTCAATCAGTTCTTTGATTTCTAATACATCTGATGCACGTCTAACAAATGAAGCAGCTATAAAATCGATGTCATGTTCGATTCCAAAGATTATATCATTAGCATCTTTTTCAGTAATTCCTGGTAAGTTTACTGATACATTAGGTACGTTAACACCTTTTTTATTTTTGATCAGTCCACTATTAAGGGCAACCGTCTTTAATTCTTGATTCGCTTTGTCTACTTTTACAACTTCCAATTCGATTAAACCATCATCTAATAAGATCTTAGAGCCTTCGTGAACATCGTCGATCAGACCAGAATAGGTCACAGAAAATCGTTCAGACGTACCCTCTACTTCCTTCATAGATACGTAGACAATATTACCTTGAACGAGTTCAGCTTGTCCATCCACAAAATCATGCGTTCTAATTTCAGGGCCTTTTGTATCTAAAAGAATAGCTACCGTTTTACCTGTTTTCTCTGATGCAGAACGAATGTTCTGAATACGTTGTGCATGCTCTTCATAATTTCCGTGTGAAAAATTAAGGCGAGCAACGTTCATGCCGCACTCGATTAATTTCTCCAATTTTTCAATTGACTCTGAGGCAGGGCCAATGGTACATACGATTTTGGTATTTCTCATTTTATTTCCTCCTTAGGTATTCCGCAACAGCTGCATTTTATTAAATGGATAATTCTTGTGAAAGCTTATACATATCATCATTGATCGTATGTTTTTCATGAAGCACTTTAGCTATATCATGATCAACTAACACATTCTTTTCAATTCCAACCATTCTACCTGCTTTACCTTCTAATAACAAATCGACAGCCTGTGCGCCAAGTCTGCTCGCAAGAACTCGGTCAGCAGCACTTGGAGAGCCACCTCTTTGAATATGTCCTAAAACAGTGACTCGTGTTTCTAAATCAGTGGACTCTTCAATGCGCTTTCCATAATCAAACCCACTGCCAACCCCTTCAGCTAAAACAATGATACTATGTTTTTTACCGCGCTTACGACCTCGTTTTAGTTTATTGACAACCGTTGAAAAGTCTTCTTTCTTCTCAGGAATAAGAATACTTTCAGCACCATCAGCTAGACCAGCCCACAATGCTAAGTCGCCTGCATTTCTCCCCATAACTTCAATAATATACGTTCTTTCATGAGAAGTTGCTGTATCACGAACTTTATCAATCGCTTCAATTACTGTATTTAAAGCCGTATCAAATCCAATTGTAAAATCTGTTCCCGCAATATCATTATCAATCGTTCCTGGTACGCCGATACAAGGATAGCCTTTTTCCGTGAGCTTTTGTGCGCCTCGGAAGCTACCATCTCCGCCGATCACAATCAAGCCTTCAATGCCGAATTTATTCAGCTGTTCAATTGCTATTTCCTGACCGGCATCGGTTTTAAATTCTTCACTTCTAGCAGAGTAAAGAATTGTACCGCCACGATGAATGATATCACCGACAGAGCCTATTTCCATTCGTTCAATATTACCTTCCATTAAACCTTGATAGCCGTATTTAATTCCATATACTTCAACGTTATGGTAAATGGCTTTTCTTACTACCGCTCGGATAGCAGCATTCATTCCTGGTGCGTCGCCACCACTTGTTAATACACCTATTTTTTTCATTGTTACATTCCACCTCTGGTCTTACAGTTTAATTAAAAAAGGTCCTCTACTAAAAGATAATGGGAAATGATCAAAATAGCAATCGAAAGCATGTAAAATAATGCACATTTTAAAATGTAAACCCTTTATATGAAGAATTTTTAACAAAATCACTTATGATACGCATTTTACCAATAAGAATAGAGGGTGACACACTTTTGCCAGCCCCCTTATTCATGACAATCATTTCTCCCTCTATAAAGATTTACTCTATGTGCTGTGATGATATAGATGCACTAATCCCAAGCTCTATTACTTTTTGAACATAATTTAAACAGCTATATGGCACGAAACGAACCGAATTTTTGTATGAGCTGTCTTATATATCTTTAGGAGGATTGATAGGAACCCATTTGCTTATACTTTTCCCATCTTTTTTCAAGTAATTCCTCAACAGAATATGGCTCTAATGACCGTAAAGAATCGGCTATTACTTGATCCAAGTAACCTGCTTGCTGATTTAAATCACGATGCGCCCCACCTTTTGGTTCAGGAACTATTTGATCAATCAACCCAAGTTTCTTCAAGTCGTAAGCGGTTATTTTCATCGACTCTGCAGCGCGTTGCGCATAGCTTGCATCTTTCCACAATATAGAAGCTGCCCCTTCTGGAGAAATAACCGAGTACGTACTATTTTCTAACATATGGATTTCATCGCCTACTCCCAATGCCAATGCGCCTCCGCTGCCACCTTCCCCAATGACAATGCAAATAATTGGGACTGTCAATCCAGCCATTTCCATCAAATTCCTCGCAATAGCTTCACTTTGCCCTCTTTCTTCTGCGGCTTTTCCTGGATAAGCTCCTTTTGTATCAATGAAGCAAATAATTGGACGAGAAAATTTTTCTGCTTGTTTCATATGGCGCAATGCTTTTCGATACCCTTCCGGGTGTGGCATTCCAAAATTACGTCGAATGTTTTCTTTCGTATCCTTTCCACGCTGGTGCCCAATTATAGTTACTGGCTTTCCTTTATAAAAAGCGATACCTGTAACAATAGCAGCATCATCCCCAAACGAACGGTCTCCATGAAATTCTATAAAATCCGTAAATAATTGCTCAATATAATCTAAGGTCGTTGGTCGTTCAGGGTGTCTTGCTAATTGAACTCGATCCCATGGCCGCAAGTTACTATAAATATCATCTTCCAGCACAGTAAGGCGTTTTTCCAATGTCGTAATTTCTTCTGTTAAATTGATATCGCTATCGGCTGTAAAGCGTTTTAATTCTGCAATTTTATCTTTTAAGTCTACAATCGGCTTTTCAAAATCCAACACTTGCTTCATGATTCTTTCCCACCTTTTTGATGAAACGACAACAATAGCGCTAACGTACTTTTCATATCAGAACGATGCACCACTTTATCCAATTGACCATGCTTCAGTTGAAATTCAGCTGTCTGGAAATCATCAGGTAACTTTTCCCTGATGGTTTGTTCCACTATTCGTCTTCCGGCAAAACCAATTAGAGCACCAGGTTCCGCCAGGTTATAATCTCCAATAGAAGCAAAGCTTGCAGAAACTCCACCTGTAGTCGGATGCGTCATTACAGAGATCATTAAACCACCCGCATCACTAAAACGTTTCACAGCTATTGCCGTTTTTGCCATTTGCATTAAACTAAGTAATCCTTCTTGCATTCTTGCTCCACCCGAAGCAGTAAAAATAATAAATGGGATCCCTTCTTCTTTTGCTCGCTCAATAGCACGAGCTATTTTTTCACCGATTACAGACCCCATGCTTCCCATGCGAAATGTAGAATCCATAACAGCAAAAGCTGTTTCCTTGCCTTCTATTGTACCTTTTCCAGTAATTACAGCTTCACGAAGCCCTGTTTTGGCTTGATCTTTCTTAAGCTTTTCCTCATACCCTGGAAAATCCAAAGGGTTGCCAGTCGTTAACTGCTCGTCCCATTCTTGAAAACTTGCCTCATCAAATAATGTATCAATGCGATGCCAAGCCTGTAATGGATGATGGTAATCACACTTTGGACAAACTTGTAAGTTTTTATTCATTTCTTTACGATAATAAATTTTATGACATCCGCTACACTTTTGCATCAAACCTTCTGGTACATCCGCTTTTGCTTGTTCACTCGGGATGGATGCATACCTCTTTCGCTTGCCAAAAAGATCTTTAAGCAAGACAATTCCTCCTTTTTTCAAAACAACCCCAAATACGTATCAGCTTTTATACGGATTAGAAATGAAATACGTTCCCACTTAAACACGTATTTGAAAGGAATAGCAAATCATTTCCTCGTATATGCGCAAGTCGTCTATTGTCTATGCAACAAAATAAAAAGTTCTTTTAGCCATTATACATAAACCAAAGAAAAAATACTGTCAAAAAACGTCAATCCTATAAGTCATTTCTTTGCTAATTCTAGATACAACAGTTCAATTCCATCATAATGGTTTGTTGCGTATAGCTGAATTAACTCTTCATAAAAACCTCTTGGATAGCTAATTCCTTCAGCTGTCGCCAAAAACTCATACATTAAGCGCCACACTTTTGTTAATAGCCGGTTGTTAGACCTCTCAAAGATATACCGAAAAAAAACAGCATGCGTTTCCTCTAATGTTTGATCTTGTTTACACAGAATTACTTGCAAGTAATTTACATCTTGTTCCGTAAACTTAGAAAAAACTAATTTTGCAGCTTCTTTTTCTAATATTCTTAAGGTTTCTGCTAAATCTATCCTTGTTTTGCTCTCTCGCAAGATGAAGGAAGCAAGTAGCTCGACCGTTTGAAACGACTGATATGTACTTAAAAACGTCCCTTCGCCGCGTCGCGTTTCAATTAATCCTAAAAACTCCATAGCACGTAATGCCTCTCGGATAGAAGATCGCCCTGCTCCAAGCGTCTGCGCAAGCTCCCTTTCTGACGGGAGCTTATCGCCTGGTTGCAAGTGTTGGGTATCCATATAGTGCCGAATCTTTTGTAAAATCCCTTGATACACTTTCTGTTTATGTGACATGGACACTGCCATGGTTCACTCCTTTTAACAGATTATTTATCATCAATTTGAGTGAGTTTTCTTGTCTTTTCAGCGATTTCTTCTGGATCCACTTCTATTCTCGCTACCCCGGATTCCATTGCAGCTTTAGCCACACTTTTCGCTACGATTGGTGCTACTCTCGGATCAAATGGAGCAGGGATGACATAATCTTCATGTAATTCGCTTTCCGAAATAAGAGAGGCAATTGCATTTGCAGCTGCGACTTTCATTTTTTCATTAATTCTCGTAGCTCGAACATCCAATGCCCCACGAAAGATTCCTGGGAAAGCAAGAACATTGTTTACCTGGTTTGGAAAATCAGATCTTCCAGTTCCTATTACTTTCGCACCAGCTGCTTTTGCAACTTCTGGCATAATTTCCGGTTCCGGATTAGCCATCGCAAAAATAATTGGATCATCATTCATTTTTTCGACCATTTCCTTCGTCAATGCTCCTCCGACAGATACCCCAATAAAGACATCTGCACCCTCAAGCATTTCTTCGAGACTGCCTGATTTTTTAGCTTGATTCGTAAACGTCGCTACACGTTCCTTTACTTCATTCATTCCTGCTGGACGCCCTTCATAAATAGCTCCTCGTGAGTCACACATAATCATGTCGCGAACACCGAAGAAATAGAGCAATTTAATAATTGCTATTCCAGCTGCTCCAGCTCCATTAGCAACGACTTTAATATCCGAAAATGATTTTCCAACTAATGTTAACGCATTAATCAACCCCGCCACAGTAACAATAGCTGTTCCGTGTTGATCATCATGAAAAATAGGGATATTAGTTTCTTTTTTTAATCGTTCTTCAATAATAAAACACTTCGGTGCTGCAATATCCTCTAAATTCACTCCACCAAATGTAGGTTCCATTAATTTAACAGTCTGTACAATTTCTTCTACTTCTTGAGTGCCTAAACAAATAGGGAACGAGTCTACTCCGGCAAAGCTTTTAAATAAAACAGACTTTCCTTCCATTACTGGAAGCGCAGCCTCTGCACCGATATTACCAAGACCTAATACTGCTGAACCATCACTGACAACCGCAACCATATTTCCCTTCATGGTATAATCGTAGACCGTCTCTACACGATCGTGAATTTCTTTACATGGCTCTGCAACGCCCGGAGAGTATGCTAAACTTAATTCTTCAGCATTGGTTACAGGTATTTTGGAATGCGTGGTTAGTTTTCCTTTATTTACTTTATGAACATGTAGCGCTTTATCTCGTAAGCTTGCCATTTTTAATATTCGCTCCCTTTCGTAGAAAAAATAATTTCTTCCATCCAACAGTGGTCAGACCACCGGTAACTATTTTATTATAACAGATGCATGTTTTCTGTAAAGTGATGCTATTCTACCGTTTAAACAATGAAATAAGTTAAACTGATCTTAGAAAAACTTGGCTTGTCGCCAAGTCCTATGGCGGAAGCCTTTGTTTTTCTTATACTATAAACCAAAAAAACCTTATCCTTTCCTATAGTGGAACAAAGGCGCAGAGCGCCCGTTTAGCAACGTAGCGACTGGATCGAATCAACTAAAGTTTTATTTTAGGAATCATACTCCTGCAACAGGAGTATGCCGACGCCTGAGCGGCAAGCCCGTTTTTAGTCGGCCTTCCTCTTAACCTCGAACCGATGATGACTTATCGGAAGGCGATTTCGTGAAGTCGCCTAGTTGCTGGGCGCTGGAGCCAGACGTGACTATTCCGTTATATCGGTATCCCAATGCCAAAATTTTTATACTTTCTTATCTCTGAACAAAGGTGCAGAGCGCCCAGTTAGCAATCAACTAAAGGTAAAGGAATCATGCCACTAAAACACGGGCATATCGACGTCTGGACAGCAAGCCCGTTTTTAGTCGACCTTCCTAGTAGCGACGTACCGATGAGGCTTTATCGGAGGGCGGATTTCTAAAGTTGCCTCATTGCGAGGCTCATGCGCAGAACGTGGCTATCCGATTATTTCGTTATCCCCAAGCACCTCATTTTATGCTCTCTTATTCTTATAAGAAAAACAGAAACAAGCATCCATCATTACTTTGGGCTCCATAAAGTTAACCTTCAACCAACGGCGTTTTTATTCATCCCTGCTGGTGGTTAGTACCACAAGGTTATAACCTAAAGGCCTTTTACGAAGTAGGGGATTTAGGTGCTGTTATCTCCAACTTCGACACTTCGACTTATTGTAAGTACAGATGATTATCTAACTCCTGAAGTAGGAGTCTTACAGCACCTTATATCCGGGATAAACTATATTCGTTTACTTATCCAAGACAACCTGCTCCGCCCCAAAATAGGCGCGTAGACATTGTAAACATCGTGGACTTGGATGAAGGTCATAATCATTGGCTAATTGATACGTTTGTTGCAACCTTTCTTGAAAAACAATGACAGGTGTATTCCCCGGGAAATGAAAAGCTATTTCCTTTAACTTGGCTAAATCAGCTTCTATATCTTCACTTGATAATTTAATAAATAAACGACCATGGCAGGTATCACCTAGTTTCGTTTCATTTAAAATTTCTACAGATGATAATAATGTTTGTAGCCCCTTATTTCTGTTTTCTAGCTTCCCTTGTACTATTACGAGCATCCCTTCTTTCCACCAACGATGTACTTGCCGATATAATTCTGGAAAGACGACTGCTTCCATCTCATCCGTTTCATCGCTAATGGTAATAAAAGCCATGGGGTCACCACGCTTAGTACGAATGGTTCTAATGAATTGAATGATACAGCCACTTTGATGCTTATAGCCATTTCCCGCTTTTCTTGCTCTTTGTAATGATATATACCCTGCACGCCGTAATAATTCACGGTAAGCAGTGATAGGGTGACTTGATATATATATACCGAGTAATTCTTTTTCATCAGTAAGCTTCTTGATTTGCGGAAAATCCTCTATATTAGCATATTCCCCTTCCAACTTAAGATCATTGGCAAAGAAGCTTCCCTGTTCTTGAAACTCCCCAAATAATTCACCTTGTTCCATTGCTTGGTCAATGGAAGCTAATAAACTAGCGCGATTATTATATAGATCATCAAACGCCCCAGCCATAATAAGTAATTCGATAACGTGGCGGGTAATTACTTTAAGCGATACACGCAAGCAAAAATCGAACAAATTACGAAATGGCCGATCGTTACGCGCGCGCACAATTTCAGCAACAACCTGATTTCCTATCCCTTTAATTTGCAGCAAGCCCATTCGAATATGCTTTCCTTCCACTGCGTACTTTCCAAAGCTGGCATTGATAGAAGGACCCAGTAATGTTAAGCCTAATTCCTTCATTTCTTTCCAATACAGCGCAAGCTTTTGATGTTGTTGCATGAAAGCACTAAGTAACTCCGCAAAAAATGCTTGTGGGTAATGAGCTTTCAAATAAGCGAGTTGATAAGAGATAATGCTATACGCCACAGCATGGCTTCGATTAAAACCATAATTAGAAAAACGAACGATCCATGCAAACAATTCATTAGCCATTGATGAACTATATCCTTGCTGGGTACACCCTTTTATAAAAGCAGACTTTTGCTCTTCGATTTTACTTTCTTGCTTTTTACTAACAGCCCTGCGGAGAATATCCGCTTTTCCGAGCGAAAAACCAGCAATTCGATGAGCAATTTGCATAATTTGTTCTTGATAAATTAACACACCATACGTTTTCTCTAAAATAGGCGCAAGATCCGGATGCGGATAAGTAACTTTCTCTAGCCCATGTTTTCTTCTGATATAAGTAGAAATAAAATCCATCGGACCTGGACGATATAGTGCGTTAACTGCAACGATATCCTCAAAATCAGTTGGCTTTAATTCTTGCAACACTTGCTTCATCCCTTGAGATTCCAATTGAAACACACCATTTGTTCTAGCCTGCTGTAATAATGAAAAGGTTAATTCATCTTGTTTAGGAATATCCTTTAAAGAAATGTGTTTTCCATATTCATAACCAATTTTTTGGAGTACCTTTTCCAAAAGTGTTAAGTTTCGTAAGCCTAACAAATCAATCTTTAATAGCCCTATCGCTTCTACATCATTCATTGTATATTGCGTTAAATACATTGTTCCTGTTCCAGAAGTTAACGGCGCATACTCCTTTAACGGAGCTTCTGAAATAACAATACCAGCCGCATGCGTCGATATATGTCTAGGAATCCCTTCCAATACAGAAGCTACCGCAAATAACTGCCGTAAAGAGGTTGAACGTTTAATATAATTTCTTAACTCTTCAGATTCATAAATAATTTGCACAAGATTTCGTTTTGATTGTACCGGAATATGACGTAACACAAACGAAGCATCTTGTTTGTTAATATCCATCGTTTTAATAAGCTCTCTCATTAAAGAACGGGCAGCAAATGTTCCAAACGTAATAATTTGTGCTACGTGGTCTGCACCGTATTTTTGTTGCACATACTCCATCACTTCGTCTCGGCGAACATCTGAGAAATCAATATCAATGTCAGGCATTGTCTTTCGATTTGGATTAAGAAAACGCTCAAATAATAAACCGTACTTGATTGGATCAACATCTGTAATTCCTAATACATAAGCAACTAAAGAACCTGTTGCAGAGCCTCTTCCCGGTCCAACAACAATATTGTTTGTCTTTGCAAAACCCACAAAATCCGCAACAATTAAAAAGTAATCACTAAATCTCATTTGCTCTATTATGGAAAGCTCATACATTAACCGCTGATGAATTTCAGTAGTTACTTCTGTATATTTTTGTGGCAACAGTTCAAGGCATTTTGTGGTTAAATATGGATGTGCCTCTTCCTGCTCTGGCAAAGGGAAGGAAGGGATGTGCCGCTTTTCAAAATCAAAGCTGAGATTACATTTTTCAGCAATTCTGGTCGTTTCATCGATAGTCTCCGGCCAGTCAGAGAAAAATTGCCTCATTTCCCCTGCCGTACATAAATGATGATTACGCCACTTTCCATCTATATGATTGCCATCCCAATGCTGTTGTTGTTTCATTGCTTGTAAACAGTCATATGCAATCACGTCCTTCTTGTTAAGGTAACGAACATCATGAATAGAAACTACCGGGTCATGATACATTTTCTGAAATTGTTTTACCTCTGAAAAAAAAATTCGTTCGTCTCCCTCATTTCCATACGACTCTACCCCTAAATAAAAATCATTTTCCTCAAAACAAGCTCGATACGTCGATACATGCTGATTTACATCAGCAAATGATTTCGCCCGCAATTGTTCTTTAATAACGCCATGCTGTAAAGAAAGTATGCCAATACAATTTGCTGTGAATGGCATGAAATGTTCCAGTGGTACAAAAGACTGGTCCTGCGTCTGAATCCATGTACTTAGTTTGACAAGATCATGAAACCCCTGATTTGTTTTAGCCAAAACAATTATTTCATAAGCTTCTGTTTGACTATCTCCAACCAAAACAGTCATACCAATAATTGGTTTTATTCCATGTTGTTGACATGCTTTATAAAATGATATTGCACCATGCAATACGTGCTCATCTGTTAGAGCTAAAGCAGAATACTCTAGTTCCGCTGCTCGCTTCACTAACTTTTCAATCGTTATGGTGCTTTTTAACAGGCTATAGCTGCTCCGTATTTGTAAGTGTGTATAAGCCATTGTATCCCGCCTTTACATGCTCTATCCAATATTATACCAATCTATGTAGAACGTGCATAAGGAAATGCCGTCGTTAGCATAACTTATTCTGTTGCTTCATAAATATATACTAGTCCATTCAAAATGCCATGCTACGTTTAATTCAAGTTTTAGACCTGGTTGTTTTTAGGTCTGCTCTTAGAAACACGGATGAAAAAAGTACAAGCATTGCGCTATGCACTTCCACCTGTGATTCGAAGAGAGATAAAATGAATCATCCAATCAGTGGAATTTTTATTCACCCACACAGCTTGTTAGTAGTAGGGCAGGGGGAAGACCTAAAGGCTTCTTTACGAAATAGCGCATTTAGCTGCTACTATCTCCCACTTAGACTTATTGCAGTACAGATAATTTAACTCCTAAAGCAAAAGATTTACTGCACCTTATATACGGGGTCAACGTGGAAAACATAAATTTCGTCATCCTTAGCATATTTTAAGCTATTTATTTAAACGCTATATATTCCTGAGAATAAGCAGGGGATTACGTATGATTATTCCAGATGAATCTATTGGAAGCAACTGCTACCTTCACAATCTGAAAATTCATTTTGCCGAGGTTAGACGGAAGGAGGCTAATTAATATGGAAGAACGTTTTTTCGAAACATTTATCCATTGTTACTTTATAGCTTTTGGGGTAGTTATAGGCGGCTCCATTATCGGAAGTATTGGTGCCTTTGTTACTGGAAACGCACCTTTAACAGAAATTGGACGAATTGCAGTTCAATTGCGAATATGGGCGATCGTAGCCGCTATTGGGGGTACATTCGATGCAATTGCCAATTTTGAAAGAGGTATTTATGATGGCTCTACGATGGATTTATTTAAACAAGCACTATTCATCCTATCCGCAATGGGTGGAGTGAAAACAGCCATCTTACTGCTTAACTGGCTAACACAGGAGGACATCGCGTAATGCATATTCCACCATATCATAAAAAAGCGACATGGCAACGTTTTTTCGTTGGGGTAATGGTTGGTGGTATACTGGCATATTGTTCTTTACTTTATATGTACGGCAAAATGTATGAAGATCTAATCATCCGAAATCATGAAATGCAAAATGAAATTAGTCAACTGCGAACTCAAAATGAGTCACTTCTGGAGGATAATGACGAACTAAATGAAAAATCAGCAGAACAAGTGAGTGTTGAATCTATTTCATTTACAGTAGAAAACACGGATGAATTGCGAATGGATCGATTAATAGCTGGTAAATTAGAGGAGCTTGTCCAAGAAGAATTAAAGCATATCATCGGTAAAGACTTAACCATCATTGCTGAAAGTGATAGCTTAATCGCAGCTGCACTGGAAAATAAAGCTTTCACCGTAGAAGAATTTGATTACTCCTTTTCCATTACGAAACTCATTATCTCCAACCATATAAAAATAACAGCCGAAGCAGAACGATCCAACTAACCTATGATCCAATGCAAAAATGAAACTATAATTAGTAGGATTTTTCACCTCGATTGGTTGAAGAATACCGAAGGATAAAAAGGATAAAGTAAAACCTTAATCAATTAGGATTTTCATTCATCCCCCATGGTTTGGTAGTTCTGTAATGGCATTGACCTAAAGGCATTTGAACGGATTAGGCATTTAGATGCTATTACCTCCAACTTAGGCTTATTGCTGTATATAGATTATCCAACTGCTAAGGTGAAATCTTAGAGCACCTGAGAGCCAAATTTCTTTTTATTTCCATTAAAATTTATTTTATGAACGTTTTATGAAATATCCGAAAATTATTCATGGTTAGCATGAATATCGTTTATACTAAAAATAACAAAGTATGCTCACTTCAATGCATTTTAATATTCTTGCTATTAACGTATAACAAGAATGGTTACTCTTTCAGTATAATGCATGAGTATGTTGCAACTTGAACAAGATTTAGCTTAATTAAATCCTAGGGAAAGGAGTAGATAAATCATGTGGGTAATCAGCCGCAGAAAGCAAAAAGATGAGAAAATTGCACGCTTAAAACAAGGAGACTCCGCATATGCAGAATCTCAAGAATTAATCCGGTTAATGAAGCGCGATATCGAAAAAGAGCATTTACAAGTCATTTATGAAGAGACCACTTCTGGTTGCTGGTTTATTCCGGTCGACAATAACAAGAGAACCTCATAATCCAGCATACTCTCCTAGATAATCTACTAGTCAATTATCCAATCCTGGAAGGGGCTTTTAGCGTATCAAGTGATGTTCACTTGATACGCTAAAAGCCCCTTCTTTGTAAGATAAGAAAGCATAAAATGAGGTGGCTTGAGGATAACAAAATAACCGAACAGTCACGTCCGGCTCCATCCCCTAAGATAAGCCACCATCGGTTCGTTTCTAAGAGGAAGGCCGACTAAAAAAACGGGCTTACCGCCCAGACGTCGGTATACCCTTGTTTTAGTAGTATGATTCCTTTATCTCGTAAAAAAAGGCGTTGTAGACTCCCATTTTAAGAATGGAAGATGTGAGCGGAACAAGTCGAAGCGGGAGGTAACAGCATCTAAATCCCCTATTTCGTAAGAGGCATTTAGGTCATACCCTTGGGTACTAACCAGCAAGGATGAAGAAACCCCCGCTGATGGAAGGTTCCCTTTATCTATCGTTGATTCGTTCCATTCGCTACGTTGCTAAACGGGCGCTCTGCGCCTTTGTTCGATTTTACAACGCTCACGCTTTCACTCCTTATCAATTTAACCCTGCTAGCAAACTTCAGCAGCTATTCCGGTAAGCTTTACATACCGTTTGTAAATCAGCAATGACCTGATCAGCTTCTTCCCATGTTGTTACAGTTGCACCAGAAGCCATTGGATGCCCCCCACCATTATATTTAGCTGCTAATTGGTTAATGATTGGTCCTTTTGATCTTAAACGAACACGAATACTTTCCTCTTCTTCAATAAATATGACCCAAGCGATTATTCCTTCCACATCACCTAAGACACTAACAAGTTGTCCTGTATCATTAGGTTTAACGCCAAATTGCTGCAGAAGTTCTTTTGTCAATTTTACATAGGTCATGCCCTCTGCTTCCTCATGGAAGTGCTGATAAATATATCCTTTTAGCTTTGCTAAATTACTCTTTATGCTGTACATATTGTCATAAATAGCAGAACGGTTGAAATGATACGTAATCAGTTGTGCAGCGATGTTAAACGTTTTTTTCGTAGTGCTTGGATATAAAAACCTTCCTGTATCACCTACAATACCAGCGTATAGTAACCGAGCAACCTCATCTGTAAGACTTAAATCCTTGTTTTCAGCAGCCGCATAGAGGTCATAAATCATCTCACTTGTCGAACTGGCTGCTGTATTAACCCATTGAATATCTCCATATTCGTCTACGTTAGGGTGGTGATCAATCTTAATTAATTTGTCTCCTAAATTGAAGCGCTGGTCAGAAATTCGGCTCGTGTTCGCAGTATCACAAACAATAACAAGTGCTCCTTTATACTGCTCATCTGAAATAATATCCATTTTTGCTAAAAAAGATAAAGAAGGTTCTTCTTCCCCAACAGCATAGACTTCTTTATCAGGAAAAGAGTGTTTAATCAATTCTTTTAGCCCTACTTGGGAACCAATTGCGTCAGGATCTGGACGTACATGCCGATGCACAATCACTGTGGAATATTGTTTAATTGCTTCTAATATGTGCTCCAAACGATCACCTACTCGAGAATTATTATTGTCTATCTGTAGCAAAATCAATTGAAAAAAGGTAAAATGGACAAAGAATCGATTGCATTGAAATGATAAAAGAATGAAATTCCAAGTTGTAACAAGACTTGTTGAACAGAATTTAACTAAGGAGAGATCATATGCTTATTTTTGCAATCATTACTGTACTGTCATTTGTACTTTGGATCTATTACAAAGTAGCAATTCTAAACACGAATGATGGATTAAAACAAGCTTATTTTCATGCTAAATCACGAATCTGCTTAGGTAGCTTCCTCGTAGCATTCACTATTAATCAATACATTTTTTACCAAACTCGTATTTCATTGTTTGTTGGAATTGTATTTCTTGTTTTTGCTATTCCACTTCTTCATCGCGGTATAAAAGAAGTAAAGTACTACAAAAACGAATGGAAGCGATTAAACATGTCGTAACAACCGAACCTCTTTAGCTGTAGTAAACCGTTGATTTGCGTCTACTACAGATGAAAATTATACGGTTGGCAGATACGTGAATAAAACGCCATCAACTAATATGTTGATGCACTAACTCACACTGGAAATATACTACGTGGTTGGCAAGACTCTCGTACTCTTGAATTGCAAAGTACGAGGTCTCACCGAACCCTAGGTCTACGAAAACTTCCGGAGCTTTAGCATACGATTGGTCATCTTTTTAAATTGCACGTTTCTTTATGTTCTGCCTTCTTTTTTCTAGCGATTCATCAATTGAGCCATTAATAAGCCTTTGCTAGCAAGCTTATGCTCTTCATATATCTCAATATCAATTTTGGCATATACTCTGCCAATTTCCAAAAGCTTTGGTTGGATACGTAATGTACTATCGATTTGCACGGGCTTAATAAAATAAACCGTTAAATTTTCTGCCACTAAGTCACCTTTTTTATATTGCATCAGTAACCTTCTGCTTGCCTCTGTCATCAAAGCAGTACAAACACCGCTGGATAATGTCCCTAATTGATTCGTCATTTGCGGGGCAACTTTGGTTTCAAAAACCCCTTGTTCCCGTTCTGATTCTACTATATTTCGTGATACAATATCATCAATGGTCTCGCCAACTTGCGGCTGCCGTTGATTTTGTTGCAATGCTTTTAAAACGTCCTGTCTTGATACAATACCTTGCAATTGATTTTGCTCATCAGCTACAGGGATCACTTCAATACCTTCCCATACCATTAAGTGGGCGACTGAAGCTAACGATACATTCGTTTGAACCGTTTTAGGTTGTTTGCTCATTACCTTAGTAATCATCGTATCATCTGATTTCCCAACTACATCCTTTGACGTCGCCATTCCCAAAACACGCATTCGATCATCAACCACTGGAAACCTGGTGTGCCTCGATTGTTTATTTAATGCATACCAATCAGCAACCTTGTCCTTATCTTTTAGATAATAGGACTTTTCATAAGGCGTATAAATATCTTCAACCAAAACAATTTCCTTTTTTATCAGCTGGTCGTAGATCGCCCTGTTAATCATAGCTGCCACTGTAAACGTGTCATAGCTAGTAGAGATGATAGGTAGTTTCCTTTCGTCTGCAAGCCTTTTTATGCCCTCTTCTGTATCAAAGCCTCCGGTAATCAGGACTGCAGCACCTTCTTTAATAGCTAGTTCATGTGCTTTCGTCCGATTGCCTACAATCAATAAGGAATCAGCCTCTGTATAACGCATCATGTCATCTAGCTGCATTGCTCCAATAACAAATTTATTTAACGTCTTATGCAGCCCTTCTCGTCCACCAAGCACATGACCTTCTACAATATTGATTAATTCTGCAAAAGTTAATCGTTCAAAATTATCTTTTTTCTTTTGCTCAATTCGAATCGTACCTACACGTTCTATAGTGCTGACGAGTCCCTTATTTTCTGCATCTTTAATCGCACGATATGCTGTCCCATCACTAACATGCAATTCTTTAGCAATTTGTCTAACGGAAATTTTATGCCCGATTTCCAATGAATGAATATGTTCGATAATTTGTTCATGCTTACTTTTCATGGCTCGCACACCATCTTTCAACTGTACTAATAAATTATTTATCACTTATTATACAGTTGAACTGGCAGAAACTCAATGGTTATAGGTTTTTCGTTGCGTTTCTTTTTTCTGTTCCATAATTGGAGGCTGAATCATTTGTAATAACGAAGCACTATTAGCACCGATTACAAGAAGAAAAAAGATTAGCCAACCTCCCCAAAATAATTGTTCTAAAAAGGTAGTACCCTGTGGTATAAATGGCCACGCTACATATAACATAAAACCGGCTAATAAAAGTCGAAGCAATGTATATTGCCCTCGCATATCATTTCCCTCCTTCTCTTATTAATTTATGAGACACACAGGTAATCAAGAACCTGCTAAGAGCAATCATAGAACTAATGCTATCGAAATGATCAGCCTGATGAAAAAATTAATAGCTTACTTTCATTGCGTAAATGCATGCATTACGATTCCTATTAATGCTTTACTCGCCTTTGGAAAGGAAATATTAAATGGTCATGACTGCTTTAATAAAATGTAATGAAGCGTGTTATATACAAGTCAATTAGATTATCGCCATTAAAATAAGCAATCCAAGCACCTATTACAATATACGGAGCAAAAGGTATAGGCTTACCAATACTTACACGTTGATATGCTAGTAATAAAACTCCTATAACCGCTCCAATAATACATGCTAGTACAAAGCATAGCAGTAGCTTTGTTGTTCCTAAAACCAAGCCAAGTAACCCAAATAATTTCATATCGCCCATCCCCATCCCACCTCGACTCAAAATAATCACTAACAATGGAAGTAGTAAGCCTACTAAGGCTCCCTGAAATGGATCCCACCAAGGTTCAAGTGGTTCTACGGTTCGAAGTAATATAAATAAAGGGAGAAAAAATAACAGTAATCGATCGGGGATCATCATGTAAAAGAGGTCTGTCACCAAGCAAATGATAAGCAAAGAGCTAAATAATAAAGCTACAGCTAATTCTAGTTTCCAGCCGAAAAACAAATAACTCATTGCAAATAATATAGCAGTTAATAATTCTATTAGAGGGTAAACCGAAGAAATTTTGTGGTTACATTGCCTGCATTTACGACTCAAGCATAAAAACGATAAGACCGGAATAAGTTCAAACCAGCTTAATCGTTTACTACATTTTGGACAGCGGGATCGTTCTGTAACAAACGACTCCCCCTTCGGTAAACGCATCCCCACTACAACAAAGAAGGAACCAAACACGAAACCACTTAAAGTAACAAATAAAAGCGCAACTGTTTCCAATATACTGTCTCCTTAGTTTTATTTTTGAGATTAAGGTTAGTTTGAGGAATACATAAATGAGGTAGCGTGCAAAAGAACTGTAGCAATTTAAGTCAATTTGCTGTTTCCATATATCGACTGTAAAATGATTCTTTTTTCTTACTTGATGGAAATGGTGGATTAATACGAAGAAGTTAATGCAAGTACCGTGAGCCAGTCGATATGACCCACGGTAATATGAATGACAGGAAAAAATTAAAGACTTACTGATTCTCCAATAGCCATTGCTATCCCCCTACCTGGATCTACCTGACTAGCAAATGCTTTAGCATCCTGTTCAATCACTGGAAATGTATTGTAATGGATGGGAACAACTTTGTTAGCATTTACCCATTTTGCAGCAATTAATGCATCTTCTGGACCCATGGTAAAATTATCCCCAATAGGTATAAATGCAAGTTCAATGTCGTTCATTTCCCCTATTAGTTTTAAATCTGAGAACAGAGCTGTATCACCTAAATGGTAAATGGTTTTTCCTTCTATCGTTAGTAAAATACCTGCTGGCATACCCGTGTAAACAACAGATCCATCGTCTTCTGTATATGCAGAACCGTGAAATGCTTGCGTCAACTTTACCGTTCCAAAGTCAAAGGTCTGCTTACCTCCAATGTGCATTGGATGTACGTTTAAACCTTTACTCCTCATAAATTCAGCCAATTCATAAGGTGCAATAATCATCGCATTTGTTCGCTTTGCAATAGCAATCGTATCTCCTACATGGTCATTATGACCATGTGTTAATAAAATAAAATCTGGAGTAATGGTTGCTGCGTCTAAATCACATGCTTCATTCCCTGAAATAAATGGGTCAATTAAAATCAAATGGGAATCGGTTTGAACTTGTACAACAGAATGTCCATGATAAGATACTTTCATGTTAACCTTCTCCTTTCTTGGCTTTGATCCATTATACCAAATATATATCATTTGTACCCGATTACTTTATTTTTTACACATCCGCTAAGAAAACACTAAAAGCAATGCCTTTGCTTTTATTTGCAAGATGGATATTTGCTATAATAATACATATAAAGTTAAGGGAGTGTCAAAGCATGGACCAAAGAATAGAAACGCTTTTAAAGAAAATGGAACAGAGTAACATGGACAGCATTTTTATCACTTCACCAGCAAACGTATATTACATAACCAATTACTATACCGATCCTCATGAACGGCTTGTTGCGGTATTCTTAAATAAATATTCAGATCCAGTCCTTGTTCTACCGGCAATGGAACAAGAAGATGCTAAAAACGCTGGTTGGAATTACTCTACTATTGCATACCTAGATCATGAAAACCCTTGGGAAATGTTAGCTAAGTCAATCACCGAGAAGGAAACTTCTCCAACTACCATTGGAGTAGAATTTAATCATTTAACATTAGAGCGTAACGTTATGTTACAGCAGCTTTTACCACGTACAGAACTGATGCATGCAGAAGAATTATTGGCTAGTTTAAGAGTAATTAAAAACGAGCAGGAATATAAACGACTAAAAACGGCAGCAGAGCTTGCAGATTTCGGTATAAAAACGGGAGTCGAAGCGCTAAAAGATGGGGTAACTGAATTAGAAATCGTTGCTAAAATTGAATATGAATTAAAAAAACAAGGTGTGCAAGCAATGTCCTTTGCTACAATGGTTTTATCAGGAACAAAAACTGCCTCTCCACACGGGAATCCTTCTATGAAGAAAGTTGCTCATGGGGATATGCTACTGTTTGACTTAGGTGTTGTTTATGAAGGGTATTGTTCAGATATAACAAGAACCGTTGCTTTTAAATCTATAACCGAAGAACAAGAACGCATATATAACACCGTTTTGACTGCCGAACAGGAGGCCATTGAAGCAGCACAAGTTGGGGTAGCGGTAGGTAAATTAGACCAAGTAGCGCGTGACTATATCACCGCGAGTGGATATGGATCCTATTTCACCCATCGAATTGGCCATGGATTAGGAATAGAAACGCATGAATATCCATCTATGCACAGTGAAAACACGTTACCTTTACAACCAAACATGAGTTTCACTATCGAGCCAGGAGTATATGTGCCTCATATTGGTGGTGTTAGAATCGAGGACATGATTTACATGACTGATAACGGTGCAGAAACTTTAACACATTTTCCAAAAGAGTTAATGATTGTAGATTAAGAAATAGGCTTATATTGTCCAGGAAATCTTAACTCATTTTTTTAAAAGCGGCGGGCGACAACCCCGCCGTTTTCGTCTTGGTCATAAAGAAAAATTAAGCGTCAAGTAATGTATGCGGATCTACGTATTCCAAGCCATGAGCTGCAGCAACCGCACTATGGCTTACAAAGCCTTTCCAAGTATTTACTCCTTTTAATAACGGCTCGTTATTTTGACAAGCTGCCACAACACCTTGGTTCGCTAATTGCAATGCGTATGGAACAGTAACATTCGTTAATCCGATTGTGGACGTTCTAGGAACAGCACCAGGCATATTAGCTACCGAGTAATGTAAGACTCCATGCTTCGTATATGTTGGATTATCATGTGTCGTTACATGATCGCTCGTTTCAAAAATTCCGCCTTGATCAATCGCTACATCTACGATAACCGATCCATCCGACATGTTTTTCACCATTTCTTCGGTTACTAATTTTGGCGCTTTAGCTCCAGGAATGAGCACTGCACCTATGACAAGATCTGACTCAGCTAATGCTACACTAATGTTCATTGGGTTTGACATCATTGTATTAATGGAAAATCCGAATATATCATCCAGCTGGCGAAGCCGCTCAGGATTTAAATCAATAAGGGTTACATCTGCACCCAAACCAACTGCAATTTTTGCTGCGTTTGTTCCTACAACTCCCCCACCAATAATCGTTATTTTAGCACGCTTTACGCCTGGGATCCCACTTAAAAGAATACCCTTTCCACCTTTTGTTTTCTCCAAAAACTGCGCACCGATTTGCGAGGCCATTTTCCCAGCTACTTCACTCATAGGCGTTAAAAGCGGCAACGTATTATTTGCTAATTGTACTGTTTCATATGCTATAGCAGTTACTTTTTTATCAATAAGTTCTTTTGTTAATTCTGGCTCTGCAGCTAAATGTAAGTATGTAAACAATATTTGCCCTTCATGAAAATAATCGTATTCTTCTGGCAAAGGCTCTTTTACTTTCATTATCATATTTTGACTCCAAGCTTCTTTAGCACTTGAAACAATTGTAGCGCCAGCATCTTCATATTGTTCATCAGTAAAGCCTGATCCTAATCCTGCGTTTGTTTCAATAAAAATTTCATGTCCTGCTTTTGTTAACGTAAGTACACCAGATGGAGCCATCGCTACTCTATTCTCATTGTTTTTTATTTCCTTTGGCACTCCAATATTCATATTCCCATTACCTCCTAGTTCATTTTTATCTATAATCTAACAGTATCAAATATTGAAAAAAATAGGAAGCAGAAAGGGACCCACAAGGAAAGGAGTCCCCTATCATATTTGTTCAAAAAAACCAAAATTGCCTATGAGCAGGCATTTTTCACGTTTTGAACCACCAAGTGCAGATTAATTTTTCCGATTATTAAACGTATAGATTCCCTTGTTATTATGCAACTGTTCAATAACCCCACTTTGATAGCTTTCATTCAGCTGATTTTTTACTGTAGCTATTCCTTTTTCATCTATGAACAATTCTTCTGAACGCTGATTCGGCTTTTGATTTTTAGTCAATTTCCTCCCACCTCTCTCTTATAGTGTAGCCATTATTTATGGTGCTATTACGCAAATAAATTTAGTAAAAATACCATATTTTGATTGTTGTTACGGCAAAATGGGTATATAGTGGAATTAGGAAGGGGAGATGAAAATGAAATATAAAAACATTGTTGTCGCTGTAGATGGATCAGAAGCGTCGGAGAAAGCATTTAAAAAATCACTCGATATTGCTAAACGAAACGATGCAAGACTTATTCTTGCACATGTTGTTGATTCACGCACGTTTGCTACTGCAGAAGCGTACGACCGCACTTTAGCAGAAAGAGCGGATGAGTATGCCAAAGAATTATTGGATAGCTATGTTAATAACGCGAAAGCAGCTGGTCTGGAAGATTTAGTTCGATGTGTAGAATATGGTTCTCCTAAAATAAAAATTGCAAAGGATATTGCCAAACAATTTGAAGCGGATCTAATTATTTGTGGGGCAACTGGTATGAATGCAGTAGAAAGATTTTTAATTGGAAGCGTATCCGAAAATATAACGCGCTACGCTAAATGTGACGTCCTTGTTGTACGATAAGTACCAAAGTGCAGCGTTTCGCGCGTTTCTTACCTGTTGACGTTGCCCTGCTCGTAAACCAGTTATTTGCGTTTTTCCAGGAGTATTGATCCATTATATTCCAGCCTTAAGAACAAAGGCAAGCGCCCGTTTAGCAACGTAGCGAATGGAACGAATCAACTAAAGTGTTTAGGATTCATGCCACTATAAACAGGGGTATGCCGACGCCTGAGCGGCAATCCCGTATTTAGTCGACCTTCCTCTTAGCTACAACCGATGATGACTTATCGTAGGGCGATGGAGTGAAGTCGCCTAGTTGCTGGGCGCTTGCGACGGACGTAGCTATTCCGTTATATCGGTATCCCAAACCCAAAATTTTTATACTTTCTTATCTTTCAAAAAAGGTTTTGTCATGGTTAAACCACGCAAAACCTTTTATCTCAATTTGTTTCCGTTAAACGCACGGTATCTCTTGCAATCATTACTTCTTCGTTTGTTGGAATAATGATTACTTTTACCGGAGAATGAGGATAATTTATGAATTGTTCTTTTCCTCGCGTATCATTTAAAGCAGGATCCCAGTACACACCCATAAACTCTAAGCCACGCAATACTTTTTCACGAATTAATCCACTGTTTTCTCCGACACCAGCAGTAAAGATAATGGCATCGACTCCACTCATTTTTGCTGCATAAGAGCCTAAATATTTGTGAATGCGCTCTGCAAATACATCTAATGCAAGCTTGGCACGTGGGTCTTCATCTGCTTTTTGCTCGATGTCTCTCAAATCACTAGAAAAACCAGATAAAGCTAACATTCCACTTTCTTTATTTAACACATGAACGACTTCGGAAGCTGATTTTCCGGTTTTCTCCATGATATACGGAATAAGTGCTGGATCGATATCTCCGGAACGAGTTCCCATCGTCAGACCTGCAAGCGGGGTAAAGCCCATCGATGTGTCAATGGATTTTCCACCTTGAATAGCAGCTATACTAGATCCATTTCCTAAGTGGCAAGAAATTAGTCGTAGATTTTCAAGCGGCACACCTAAAAGTTCTGCTGCACGTTGTGATACATATTTATGTGATGTTCCATGAAAACCATATTTACGAATCCCGTAATCTTCATAATAGTTATAAGGTAAACTATATAAATAAGATGAAGGTGGCATTGTTTGGTGAAATGCTGTATCAAAAACAGCAACCATAGGAACATCTGGAAGAATACGGCGAAATGCGTGAATTCCAGTCAAATGCGCTGGATTGTGTAACGGTGCTAATTCAGAAATTTCTTCAATTCCTTCAATTACCTGCTCAGTAATTAACACAGAATCGCTAAATTTTTCTCCTCCATGTACAACTCGGTGTCCAACTGCATTAATTTCATCAAATGACTGAATGACACCTGATTTTTTTAAACCGTCTAACAATTTTTTTACAGCTTCTTCGTGATTAGGGATGTCCCCAACAAACTTTTCCTTTTCCTCATTAGCTTTCATTTCAAATATAGCTTCATGAAGTCCGATTCGTTCTACAAGTCCTTTCGCAAGAACTTCTTCCTCTGGCATTCGGATTAGTTGGAATTTCAAAGATGAACTACCGGCATTAATGGCCAAAACATTACTCATTGCTGTTCAACTCCTCTTTTTGTACGTTTGGAACCAATTATTTATTTGATCTAATATATCTCCCATTGCATTGGTATTTGAAAATGAAGGCATTTTCACCAATAATGGTTGCTTAGGAGTGGTAGTATGGTGACCTTTTTTTTGTAGTATAAAAATGCTCTTTCTATGCTTGTCTGATTGAAAAGCTGTATCAGGTAAGCTTAATATACCTACAATATGTGCATGTTTATGAAGAAATTGCTTTAATTGCTCTGCTTGATCACTTTCAAATAAAAATTCTGGGATGACAAATAGAAGATGCCCTCCTGCTATCGTATAATTAAGACTTTGCTCGATAAATAAATGATGTGCATAGGAATGTCCTTCCTTTGCTTGTAGTTCAAAATTACTAGATCGGATATCATCGGGATAATATCCAACTGGTAAATCTGCTACAATTAAATCAACAGGATCTAGTAAGAAAGGCTGCAGACTATCTTGATGGAAAAATTCAATCTGTTGCTTCTGCATATTCGCATTCCAAGCAGCTAGCTGAATTAAAGTTGGGTCAATTTCACTTGCATATGCTTGTTTAACTTGAGATAATTGACTATATACCGTTGTAAGTAAGTTTCCGGTACCACTTGCTGGATCAAATATACGAATTTCTTTTTGGTCTTCCATCAGTTTACCGCTAAGATAAGCAATAATTAAAGCAACTGTCTCAGGGGTCATCATATGTTGTGCTTGTGTAGTGCCTTTCATTCCTTTTAATATTGCCAGTTGATTAGCCTTTCTTATCTCTTCAATTGTAAATGCCTCGATTGATTTTACTTGTAGCAACTTTTCCAACTTGGAAGATAACTGCGCTTCAAACTCTAACGTAACTTCACGGTGGAATATGATCTCCATCGCATATATCAGGCTGTCCAAATAAGTTTCATTCATATGTTCTTGAATCGTTCCTGTAAGTTCGTCCATCCATTCATACAATGTCTCTACGTTTGACTTTTTCATCAATCGCACCCTCCATTCGGTTGCTATAAAGCGCCATCTATTGTATCAAAAGCGTTAGCTGAATACAATGAATTGCTTTCATCCGATTGGACAGTAAAAATCCCTCTCACAATGGAGAGAGATGTTAAATTGCCTTCTTGGCAGCTTCCAGAGCAGCATCATAATCTGGATGGTTGCTTACTTCATTTACATATTCTACATAGCTAACTTTGTCGTTACTATCAACAACGAATATAGCGCGCGCCAGTAGGCGTAATTCCTTTATAAGAACACCATATTGGTGACCAAAACTCGCATCACGGTGGTCGGATAATATATCAAGTTGGTCAATATTGTGTTGGGTTACCCAACGCTTCTGTGCAAAAGGTAAATCCATACTCACGGTTAATACTTGAACATTCCCTATTGCATCAGCTTCTTCATTAAAACGTTTTGTTTGGTCAGCACATACCCCAGTATCAATCGAAGGAACAACACTAATTAGCTTAACCTTTCCCTTGTAATCGTCCAACGTTACTTCTTTCAAATCATTCGTCAATACGCTAAAGTCCGGTGCTTGATCACCGACCTTTACTTCATTACCTAATAGTGTGACGGGTTCATGTTGGAATGTTACGTTTGCCATAAGAATCATTCCTTCCTAAATAATTGTATTCCTCTACCATTATGAAGTGATTACAAGCTCATGTCCACTAATTTACAGGGAATAATTTGTGAACAAAATAACAACCGCTTTCATTATTGTTGAATATGATGCAACCAAGTTTCTGTAAAAAAACTAAGGAAACGGCAGCGATAAATTTTCCAATCAAACGTTAATGTGTAACCCATAAATTTCTTCTGAAATAGGGCAGTGAGGATAGTGTTCTTAGACAGTTCCCTAAGCAGGAGACTTACATAACCTTAGAGGCCGGATAAACCACAAGCTTCCTACAGTCTTTGCGTTTACTTTTTATACATCATATTGCGTTGGAGCCTGCTTTATTTTCTTTTCGGTGTCCTTCTTTGGTGACTGCTTTTTATCAGATGATTTGATTATCTCTTGGACTTTTTCTACAACTTGCGGCGCAAAATCAAGCATTTTTTCATAAATATGTGTTTGTTGGTCCAAATGCACCATCTTAATTCCTTGCTCACTGACAATTAAGAAAGCAACAGGTGTAATGGATACTCCTCCTCCACTTCCGCCCCCAAAAGGGAGTGTCGCTTCACTATCCGGTGACGAATTACTTGTTGATTGAAATTCACTACCACCTGCAGCAAAACCAAAACCAACTTTAGACACAGGAATGATGATGCTTCCTTCTGGAGCTTGAATAGGATTTCCAATTATCGTATTTGCTTCTACCATATCCTTTAAATTTTCCATTGCTGTCGTCATTAGACCTTGTATAGGATGATCGTCCATTTATTTTACACTCCTTCTCTTTTTTCACTACCTAGTACTCGCAATGAGCTTTACAAAGGTATGTATAGCATGCGTGATTCGGGTTGAAACCATACAAGAAAAAAACATTTCAAAATGACTTTGTTGAAATAAAGGCTTCACTTGTAAGTCGGGCCGACAATCTTTCTTGGTTTTTCTCATAATCCAACTAGTAATGACTCCTTTTATCCCCCATAATCCTCCAGCCGTCATTCCGGTAAGAGCTGCATCTCCTAGTCCTCCTTCTGTGTACCATCTCCAATTTCGAATAACTATATGCTGCAATGCAGTCGTAACAAGTGGATTGACCTTTGGGAGCATTTTGTATAGATCCTGTAATTGACTGAATAAAGCATGGAAAGTGTCCTTTTGCCCCTCTTGCATATGATCAATCCGAATAGACTTGTTAACCATCCGAATAAACATCCAATTTACTTGTATGGTTAACATCAAATAGGATGGGCGATATACGATTTCTATGTTGATTTTCCACTTACTTATAAAAATCATCACGATTAGTATGCAGATGAAACATAAGATAACAAAAACAACCTTCATGTTTACCACCCCATTGCTTATTTTCCCGCAAATTACTATTTTTATCCAAAAACCTAGTTGTATTTCAAGTAATTTTTTTAACATTATAACGAAACATGGTAGAATAAGATGAAACTATGTTGCATTTATAGTGGTAACAAAATGAGGTGAAATAAACATCTTGGGAGGGATGATAGCATGACAGAACGAAATAACATCTTCTTTTATTATGTAACTAGCAAAGGTATTGAAGAAAAATTATCGACACTAAGTAATGTAGCTATTGATAACGGTTTCAAAATTGTAGAGCATGCGAAAAATGCAAATATTATCGTTAGTATTGGTGGTGACGGCGCTTTTTTACAAGCAGCTAGAAAAACAGGCTATCGCCAAGATTGTCTTTACATTGGAATAAATCGATCTGGAGAATCAAGTTTATATTGCGACTTTAATATGGACAACTTTGATGAAATGCTCGACACTATGCAGCATGAGGAACTTGAAGTACGACGTTTTCCTATTATTCATGCAAACGTAAATGAGGAAACAAGTTTTTATTGTCTTAATGAGATCAGCGTCCGATCAACGATCATTAAATCAATTGTGATCGATGTATATATCGATGATCAACATTTTGAAACATTTCGTGGGGATGGCTTAATTGTAGCCACACCTACTGGAAGTACAGGCTATAATAAATCTACAAATGGTGCTGTTATCGATCCGCGTATCCCTTGTTTTCAAGTAACTGAGCTTGCATCTATTAACAATAACCGTTATCGTACACTTGGTTCTTCTTTTGTTCTGAACCAAGATAGAAAATTACGTTTGTCTGTAAGACAGGATGGAAATGATTATCCAATTATCGGTCTGGATAATGAAGCTTATTCCATCCGCAACATACACGATATTACCGTTACTTTAAGTGATAAAGTTGTAAAAACAGTGAAACTGAAAAATAATTCCTTTTGGGATCGAGTAAAACGAACCTTTCTATAGGTGTATGTTTAAACAAGTAAACGAAAGGACTATCCACAAAAGGGATAGTCCTTCTTTACCATTTCTATATTTTTTTAGAAAGTTTGTTGACCACCAAATTGTTGCTCAGCCATTTGTACTAGACGTTTTGTAATTTCTCCACCAACAGATCCGTTAGAGCGAGAAGTTGAATCTGGTCCTAATTGAACACCAAATTCTTGAGCGATTTCGTATTTCATTTGGTCTAGAGCTTGTTGAACACCAGGGACTACTAACTGATTTGAATTGTTATTTGCCATAATAAATCACCTCCTTGGTACTTATAGAATGTGTACCAAGGAGAGAATCCATTCATATTTTCAATTGGTAGTTACTGTAAGTGCTTTTAGGTTTGGCTTTAACAGAACAGCTCCATACCGTGTTTATTTAAACTAATCCGTTATCATCTTCGTTTCTAAAACAAATTTTCGTACGTATTTCCTTGCCCAGATGTAATCTTGATTGTCTCTATGTTTTGCAATGCCTCTTCCACCCATTCCGATAAATCTGCTTTTGCTTCAAAATGGTTTGCTTTCTCCCTTTTCGGTTTTGTTTTCGGTGACTTTGGTACAAAAACCGTACAGCAGTCTTCATATGGGAGGATAGATGTCTCATATGTGCCAATTTTCTTTGCTATATCAATAATTTCTGTCTTATCCATTGCAACTAGCGGTCGCAAAATGGGATAGTTAGTCACTTCATTAATGACGTTCATGCTTTCCATTGTTTGGCTAGCAACTTGTCCTAAATTTTCTCCCGTTGTTATAGATAAAATCCCTTGTTCCTGACACACCTTTTCACTTATGCGCATCATTATCCGACGCATAGTTGTCATTGCATAACCATCTGGAATTTGGCGAAATATTTCCTGTTGTAGCTTCGTAAACGGAACGAGGTGAACTTGAATAGACTTCCCATATTGGGTCAATTGTTTAGCTAAATCAAGCACTTTTTGCTTTGCTCGTTCACTCGTAAATGGCGGAGAATGGAAGTGAATAGCTTCCAATTGAACGCCTCGTTTCATCGCCAGATAGCCTGCTACAGGACTATCAATACCACCAGACAATAACAATAACGATTTACCAGATGTACCAACTGGCAAGCCTCCAGCTCCTTGCACAACACTAGAAGTTATATACGTTGCCTCGTTACGGATCTCGATTTTAATCTCTACATCTGGTTGATGAACATCAACAGTTATACCATTTGTATTCGTTAGCAAATGCCTGCCTACAACATGATTAAATTCCTGTGAACGAATCGGGAAATCTTTGTTAATACGTTTTACTGTAACTTTAAATGTACTTGCAGCAGCATTTTTCTTAAGCGCATATAATGCAGCCTCTTTCACTTTGTCAGGGTCATTTTCTTCTTTAATCGCCAAGCTTAAACTTTGTATTCCAAATATATGCTTACATTTATCGATGATTGGTTTTGGGTCATGCCCATTTAATAGAACAAACATTCTCCCCTGCGTCCGTTTCACCTTTACGTTTTTATAATCTTGTAACTTATTTTGAATATTTTCCTGTAAACGAAGGATAAATGCTTTTATGTTTTTACCTTTTAAAGCCATCTCCCCGTATCGTATTAATATATGATCGTACTGCATAGCCTCTACTCCATTACTTTTTTTAATTGCTGTATGTTTCTCCTTAATATACTCATAAACTGCTGCAATTCTTCCATTGTATTTGTATAAGTAAGACTTACTCGTAGTGCAGAAGTCGTTCTCTCTTTTGGGAGACCACAAGCTGCCAAAATCTCACTCTCATCGGTTTGTTTGGAAGAACAGGCCGATTTCGTGGATATATAAATATCATTCTCTGCTAACAGATGAATTAGTACCTCTGGCTTCACACCCGGAACAGAAAAATTAATGATATGTGGTGCTGCATGTAAAGGGGTATTTACAAAAACACTCGGAAGGTTCTCTAACTCTTCACGAATATATTGCTGCATTTGTAATAATTCATGTTTATGCGTTCTTTCCTTTTCCAAAATTAAACGTAACGCTCTTACAAACGAAACCGCACCTGCCAAGTTTTCAGTACCAGAACGCTTTGCTTGCTCTTGCGCTCCCCCGTGAAAAAGCGGAAATAATGTCGTTCGATTTCTTATATATAATAAACCCGTTCCCTTTAAGCCATGAATTTTATGACCAGACATCGTACAAAGATCTATTCCACTATCTTTCAGTGACAACGGAACCTTTCCTAACCCTTGTACATGATCTACATGAAAAAATAATTTCGGATGTCTTTTAGCAATTGCCCCAACTTCCTTTATTGGCTGTATCGAACCAAGCTCGCTGTTTACATGCATCACACTAATTAAAATCGTATCGTCTTGAATAGTAGCTTGTAAATCGTTTACGTTAATAACACCATCTTGATTAACAGGCAAATATGTGATGTTAAAGCCCAAT
This sequence comes from Roseburia sp. 1XD42-34, assembly GCF_009917385.1. GTDB lineage: Bacteria > Bacillota > Bacilli > Bacillales > Amphibacillaceae > Virgibacillus. The sequence goes on from NZ_QWLJ01000007.1 coordinate 117,069, forward strand.
TTCTCAAGGCTTTTACACGCTTCATATACAGAAGCATGCTCCACAGCCGTTGTAATAATATGCTTACCTCTGTGCTGATGTTCGAGGGCAATTCCTTTAATCGCCAAATTATTTCCTTCTGTTCCTCCAGAAGTAAAAACGATTTCCGAACGAGCAACTTCCAACAACTTTGCCGCCTGGTTCTTTGCCTGATGAAGGAGCTTTTCAGATTCTCCCCCTAAAGGATGTATAGAAGACGGATTGGCAAAAAAATCCGTCGAAACTTTTTCGAAGCTCTTTAAGACAGACGCTTCAGGTTTTGTGGTTGCGCTATTATCTAAGTAAATCATTATTTATTCGCCATACCTTTCTTACGAATGATGCACTATTCCAACCGATCTGATTCCTTATAAAAGTTCAGCAGAACGGATTGTAACATAAACAGCTATTAAAACGTGCAAAAAAGGATACCATCGAATGAATATCCTTTTTCCAAACGACATCTATTTAAGTTATTCTTCCACTCCAGATTGGTGTTCCTCAATTCGTTTTAATGCTCCTGACTCTACCTCTTCCACTGCTTTTGCTGCATTTTCAAGTGCCAATTCATATTCATACTTCCTAAATAACCGCTCAGACTCAGTAAGCTTCTCAGCTAGTAATGGGTATTGACTACGATATCGATTCGCATATTGGATAACCTGTTCCGTTAAATAAGCTTGTTCTAACATCAGATTCGTTTGCTCCATACAGTAGGAAACAGCATTCTTTGCGTCATTTAAAGCCTGTTGTACTTCAGCCATTTCCAAAGGTTGATTTTCCAGTGCCTTTATAACACGTGCATTTTTGTCATTAGCTGTTTCTATCAGATTCCAAATAAAAGTAGGAACTCCAGGAACGTTGCTCTTCTTAAGCTTTCGTTGTATAGAATATAACTGATTTCGCATTTCTGTCAACTTTTCTTTTGCTTCTAACTCATCTTTGCGGAGATTTTGTATCCGTTTTTTAAATGCCTCATGACTCTCTTTTAATGTTTCAATTTCTTTAAGCGCTTCTTCTATTTCATTACGAAGCTTTGTATGAGGTGATTTCTCTTCTTCCATCTCCGAGACAACTGCATCCATTTGGGAATTTAATTTCGCTATGGATTTCTCCAGCGATAAATATTTTTCCATATCGCTATCTTCAAAATAATAAGCCTTTTGCAGCTGGTCTACTTCTTGTTTCGTGTGATGAAAAGTTGCTGTAACTTCTTCCATAACATGTTGATACGTTGGCATCTTTGTTTCTACATAATTTTTAGCAATCGCTTCTTTTTCTAACAGTTGATACATCTCTTTCGAACGTACTTCGATTTCCTCAATTAATATTTCTGCGTTAGTCATATCGCCATTATCAAGTTTTTCCACCATATGTAAAAGCTTTTGCTGATAGCTGCGAATTTCCTTTTCAAACGCAAGATGCTCTACTCTGTATCCTTCACTTTTCATTTCCTTTATTCCAGAAAGAAGATCATCTAATTGCGAAGGAAGCTCCTGCTTACACATCCGATACAACTGAGGGAATGCATCAAACTGTTTTTCCAAATTATCAAGCGAAAGTTTGAGCTTATCTACAAGCTCCTTTGCCTCTAGATAATTTCCATCTTCTACCAATTGATAGTAAGTAGCAAGTTCATTAAACAACTCATCTAACCTTGCCTCAAAATAACTCTCAGCTTTCCCATATTGATAACGGTTTTGCGATAGTCTTTTGCGTAAGTCTTTCAAAGTCGGCTCGACATGTTCTATTTCCTTACGACTTTCCTCTTCAGAATGGAGCAGTTCATCCACTTCTTTAATGATTTGTTCAATTTCCACTTCCACCGTCTGCAGTATTTTTTCCACTTCAGCTAATGTCTGTTTAGCTTTTGAAAAACGGTAACGATCTGCAGCCGCTTCTGCATCAAATAGAAGCTCCTCAATATCTGTTAATTCCTTGGTAACGATATGTTCCCAACGCTCTTTCCAAGCCTCGAACTTATCTTGCGTTTCTCCAGACAAGTTAAGAATTTTTATACGGGAGAGCTCAGCATTGATGTTTCGATCCATAATATCCATTTTCCAAGCTTCATAGCGATCGACTACATCATATACCCTTTTACGTAAAATAAGTCCTGTAATTATAAGTGCAATGACTATAAGTATACTGCCAATGATGTATGCCATAAAATGCCTCCCAACTAAATCTCCTAAAAACTTGTTCAAAAAGTCTCTAAAACACATCTCATTTCATCGATGGCTTATTCCTTTACCTCTTATGTATTGATCACATATACTCTCATTCGCAGTTCTTGAACTTCTTTGTATAAGATTTGCTAGTATCCATACTGTAACTCATTACGAAAAATACAAAGCAGTTCGTCACAAGCAAGCAAAAATTTACTTTTCTTTATTCATAGGATAAGGACAACCAGACAATGATACAACTCATTTTTTCTAGAACTTCTTCGATCTAACCGACTTTGTATCTTTTTTCATTTCTTCTTTTTGAACATCACTATAAGAGATTATGATTTACTCATGAAGTAAAATTCGAATCATAATAAATCTACATATTATAATACCATGTTCGACGCTTCTTTTGCTAAAAAAATACAAATAAATTGGCGATTAGATGAAAAATGATAAAATTTGTTTCGTTTAAGCATTTTTTCTTTTTTTGAACTAGCTTCTTAAAGGGGCTGTTTATTTACAGCAATCCATAAAGTGCTGTTTAAAACTAGGCATGATCTTTTTGCTTTGTTACTAAACAATCCAGCCAATCATGTATCGTTTTCACATAGTTGCGGACGAACCTCTGATGGGAATATTCGCCGATAATTTGGTTTTTCCATTCATTTGGCATCATATATGGTGTAACAAGCATACCTTTTAATTGCATAAATAAATAGGTTCGATCATTAATCGATGATCGTTGCTCATCTAATACAGCATAGAAGGCTTTACTTAAAAGATAATTTTCCTTCGCTAAATATGTAACAGTAATTTCTCTAACAAACACCGAATCTAATGATAACTCTCTATGGATAAAACAGGAGAATTGATGCTTGTTTTGTTTATACTGTATAATGAGGAAAATTAATTCCTTTAGTTGATCCAATGTGTGTAAATCTTGGTTCTGTTGGATGATTGCTTCTACTGTTTCTAGATACTTTTCATAGTAATCTGTAACAGCAAATTCTAGCAAACCTTGTTTTCCTTTGAAATAATAGCTAATTAAGGAAACATTGACTTGTGCTTTGTCTGCAATATCACGAACCGATGTACCATGAAATCCTTTTTGAAAAAAGAGTTCAGAAGCAGCCTCGATGACTTTTTGTTTTGAGGGATTAATTTTCATCTTATTCAACTCCTTATATCACCTTTACGACAAAAGCAATTATTTATCCTGCATTTTTCGCTCGACAAAAATAACACATCTGTCGAAAATAACTTAAAAAGGGGAATGTTTTATGTTTCAAACTGCTCACTATTCCGGAAATAAACAAAAAGACTATGATTTATTAATTCGTCAGCTCCAGGCCTTAAGTGAAAATGAACATGATGAAATCGCCATCTTATCCAATGCTTCTGCATTATTAAATCAATTTCTGGAACATACAAATTGGGTAGGATTTTACATTTGGAAAGAAAAAGAGAATGAATTAGTGCTTGGGCCTTTTCAAGGGCTACCTGCTTGTATTCGTATTGGTTATGGAAAAGGTGTATGCGGGAAAGCGATAGAGGAAAATGCTACACAGCGGGTCGCAGATGTCCATCAATTCCCTGGTCATATTGCATGTGACGGCGCCACTAATTCCGAGATTGTTGTTCCAATTAAAAAAGGCGATAAAATATTTGGGGTACTTGATATCGACAGTCCTTTAACCAATCGATTTGATGAAACAGATCAAATCTACTTGGAACAATTTGTCGAAACGTTACAACGCTATTTGACTAACGCCTAAAGATTAACATTAACCCATTTAACTGGGCTATTAAATAACGGTCTTCCTCTTAGTGACGAACTAATGATGCCTTATCGTGGGGGCGCATTTCTCAAGTCGCATCGTTGCTGAGCCCATGCGCACGGACGTGACTATTCGGTTATTTCGTTATCCTCGAAGCATCTCATTTTATAGCTTCTTATACAATGAATAAGCTCCTCTGTGGACACGCATTACTACATAGGGAGCTTATCTTATCCATAGTAACTAATCAAATGAATTATCTTCACCGCCCACTGATTGAAAAGTAGAGCAAAAGCTAAGCTCGCAACGTTCCTAAAAAGAAAACACTTCTTCTACGTATGCGTTTGAAGCGTCACTTCTGTATTGTTTCTTGTCCCTTGTCCTGGAAAAGAAGGCACTTTTCCTGTGTGACACGCACAAGATCTCGGTGCCGCATAATTGGGAACTTAGGTGTCTTTATCCCCACTTAAACCCATGGAATCTACTCGGGTTCTGCGAAGAATCTTACAGCACCTTACATTAGGGATAATTAGCAATTCTTTTTCTTTCATATGCTTCCTATCCTTGTACGACACTGTTCTTTCCCATTTGCTTCGCTTTATAAAGTGCTCGATCAGCTCGAATAAACAACTCGCTAACGGAATCATCAAGGTCATTTTGCCAAGTAGATACACCACATGAAAGGGTCACGGTCGGATTTGTCATCTTTTCCACATGGTTGCAAATTTTGCCTGCTAATGCTACCGCCTCAGCAACTTGCTTATTTGGTGTATAAATGGCTAATTCCTCCCCGCCCCATCTGGCAGGAATTGCGCTATGGTCAGAATACTGATGAATCACTTCTGCTACTTGCTTTAACACATCATCACCTACATGATGCCCATACGTATCATTTACTTTTTTAAAATCATCAATATCAAATAGAATTAATGAACCTTCAGCGGTAATTTCTCTTTGTTGAATTATTTTTTCCTCTAAATACTTCCTTGAATACAGTTTGGTTAAATCATCTGTAATAACGGCCTTTTGTAATTCTTCTTTTAAAATGGCGTTAAAGAGTGCTAACGAACAATGCTGAATAAGAGACTGCATAAATTTGAACATTTCAAAGGAAAAGAAATAAGTAGATGGATGCATAATAACTACTACACCGTAAACATCTAGTCCTTGCCCCATAGGTATAACTAATAAAGAACGATAAGGTAATCCAGTATAGAAATGGTAATTCCCATGAAATGTTGCATCCTTCTCCTGCTCTAACAAAAACGTGGCAAATTGCAAACTATCTGGTTGGTGAAAGTAATCAGTACTTGCTTGTAAAATGGTAACGTCTTCGCTTCCATTTTTGAAAATAAAACCAATTTCTTGTGCTTGACATAACTCCCTAATTTTATCTCTTATATATTCGGTAATTTCTTTGAGGTCTAAATTAGAGTTTAAATGATGGGTAACATCATTAATTAATTTCAATTCTGAAATATGGTGTTTACTATGTTCCATAAGACTTGCATTTTCAATGGCCTTCCCCGCAGTTTGAGCAACATTCGTAACAAATGGAATTTCTCGTTCTGTCAAATTGCAATCTATATCTCCCAATAATTGAACCACCCCATAAACCCCTTGATTCCCTGTTAATGGTACAAAAAGATTTGAAACAGCATCTGATTGTTTTTCAATTTGTACTTCACCTGATATATATGCTTTTGTACTGGAATTCATTGACTGTTTATCGTTGTAGGCAATTGGTTCTACTGGGAAATCAATATCTATATTTGTATCTTGAGATAGCAATAGTTGTATTTTACACTTGGGATAAAAGTGCATAAATGTGTTTATTACGATCTTTACAATAGCTGCTTTTCGTTTCTTTGTAAACAGTGTCATCGTTAAATAATATAAGAATGGATACTGCGTTTTTTCATCCAGTTTTCCATGCACGACATCCAACATGTTTAGAATTTCAGAACGAATGAACAAAAGACTAGCTTCTCCAACAGGTTCAGTTGTTGTTAGCAATAGAAGGTGATCCGTATTTAATGTTATCCAATACCTATCTGGACATTGTTCATTGTACTGCTGTTTATTCTCAAACTCTTCTATAAATATTTTATCTGGAATAAGTTTGTTTGCATTTGTGTTTGTATATAGAATAAGACGTTCGTAAAAGTCTCCATCCCATCGATAAAGACAAACAGCTGAAACACCATTTAATGTATATATTTGCTTTACGATAAATGATAGGTTGTCCAAGGCATTTCGCTTTAAAATATTACGGAGCAGCTCATCATATGCTTGTTGTAGATGATCTCTTATATATTGTAAATTCATTTTTTCACCAGCTTTTTAAATTGTTTATTAACATAAAATTAATTTTTAATGAATCTCGCTTTTCTTTTACCACCTCTGAGTATCTAGGAACAAAAGCAAAACATTAAGTTCTTTTGAAAAAGAAAAAACACTTTTATGCGCGCGTATACCACTACCGAAGCGTTTTTGCTAAAAATTTTTTCTGCGTGTCTACCTCTCTAAAATTAACACCTTGTAAGTCGAACGAATTAGGCATTTAGGCTTTTCCTAACTTGTTTTTTGCCGCTTCGACTTGAAGTGGGATTTTACAATATCTTTTATCTAGAATAAACGCTAAACAATAATGCATACATCTATTATAAACGATATAGGACTTTTTTCCTATCTTGTGATTGTAAAAATTGTTTTTTCATAAATAGTTGACTTATGAACAGAAAAATTATATACTATTCGTTGTGTAAAATAATAAAGTAGCCTTAGTGATCTGGCGCTTGTAACCATGTTGTTCCTCCGTACAAGGAGGTGTATCGCGTAACTCTTAGCTGCTGGAGCGATGGTACATGAAAACATCATGAGCAAGAGGATAGAACACGCTCTTTTATTTTATACAAATAAAAGAAAAAAGGAGGAAATGTCTTATGGCTCGCTATACTGGACCAGTATGGAAAAAATCACGTCGTCTTGGCATTTCATTAACAGGAACTGGTAAGGAATTAGATAAACGCCCTTACGCACCAGGTCAACATGGACCGAATCAACGTAAGAAAATGTCTGAATATGGTTTACAACAACAAGAAAAGCAAAAACTACGTTTCATGTATGGTTTAAATGAACGTCAATTCCGTACGTTATTTAACAAAGCAGGTAAAATGAAAGGTGTGCACGGTGAAAACTTCATGCTATTGCTTGATTCTCGCCTTGATAATCTTGTTTACCGCTTAGGTTTTGCCCGCACTCGCAGACAAGCTCGCCAGCTTGTTAACCATGGTCATATTACAGTTGATGGTTCTCGTGTAGATATTCCATCTTACATGGTTAAACCTGGTCAAGTTATCGGTTTACGTGAAAAATCTAAAAATCTGGATATTGTAAAAGAGGCTATTGAAGTAAACAACTTCGTTCCTGATTATTTATCTCTAGATGAAGAAAAATTAGAAGGTACTTTTACACGGTATGCAGAACGTGAAGAATTACCTGCAGAAATTAACGAATCGTTAATCGTTGAATTCTACTCACGTTAATTTCAGAGTATATTTTTTAACAGTTTTCAAAACCCTAGAAAGCTTGTCTTATCAAGCATTCTGGGGTTTTATGTTTTTTTATGCTTAGTAAAATAATATATTCTCCCCCATTCATTTGGGGGAGGTTTTTAGCGTTTATTTACAACCATAAAACAAGTAACACTTGTATTACTTTTATTATTTAAAAGCACGGACAGGCGTTATACATAAAAAATTGAATGTATCTTCCCTTAGAGTATATTTCTTATCAATAAATACATTAACTTACCTTTTATGTTAAATAAAAACTTTAAATTAAGTCGAAATGTTATCAATATAGTAATGTTTCTTTAGGAAGTTATTCGGCAAGTAACGCATGTTTTAAAGTAACACTATTCCCTAAGGGAAGTATTCTTATTACCCAGTTGCCACCTTTTTTTGTTTGCAACCTTGTTTCGCTCCCAACCATGCCGTCTTTTCCATGACTTTACGGTATTTATGGAAACACCGTATTTCTTAGCTATATCTTTATACTTCATACCATTGTTGTAGTCTATTTCTGCTTTCTTATGTCTAGCTTCCATTTACATTAACACCCACCTCCATATGTATTCGAGTTGTTTTGTAACTAAGAAAAAGTACTCTTTATTCTATTTCATCTCTCATGCTAACTGAGAACATCCCTAATAGCATTAATCGCTACATAAACAAGTCAAATTTTATTTTAATTTCTTTTCGAGTTAATATAATACCCTTCACAGAAAACCGCTTCATATTGGCTTGTTTTTCGATTTAAGGATGTATTGCAATATTTAACGTCTGGCTTAACAAAGCTATTATTCTATGAATTGTATTTTTCTTTTTCTAAATAAAATCTATTAACAAGTATTTCTTTAATATATTTCTTTAGCATTTTGACATTATTATGAAGAAACTATTTTTGCTGTACTCTACGTAGGGTACGGTTATAGGTGTGCTCTAAATATTATGAAGTTTATTTACATTGACAAGAGCTGGGCTAACCACTTTATTTCAAGCAAAAAGAGATAACTTTTATTCCACATGTAAGGCGCCGTTAGACTCCCATTTCGAAATCTTGAGTGAATACAAAAAGTCTAAGTGAGAGAAAACGGCACCTAAATGCGAGATCCGTTCAAGGGCCTTTAGGATCATACCCTGGCGGTACGAACATCCAGTGAGAGATGGAAGAAAACTCTCACTTTATTATTCAACGATGATTTTATATAAAAATAAAGGACGTTTTTGCTTTGAAAAAATCCTCATAAACCACAACTTAACACACTTTTAATAGCTTTACATGGTAGAATATGATATTTTATTAACATGATTCGTCTATCCATCTACATATACTCAACAAAAGCATTTTTGTAAAGCGAATTCCTTAAGTGCTCATTCTTGGATAGCTGAATATAAACTTTTTACTTGGAGGTATAGAAGTGAAACGTACAGTTGAAATGATTTTTACTGGAATTGGGATAGTTATATTCTTACTCATGTCTATTAGCGTTGGGGTAATTGCATTTACTGATAATGAACAGGTAGAAGTAATGGCAAAAGACTTTGTAGAGCTTCAGGAAAAGACTTCACAACCCGGTGTAGAAAAATTTAGTGAAGAAGAGTTTCAAACTTTACTCGAGAAGGGAACAAACTACCTGTTTTTTGTGTTTTTAATTAACCTGTTATTAGGTGTTCTTGCATTATTTTTCTTAAAAGGAGACAAAAAACCAAAAGCTGCTGGAATACTGTTAATTATTACTGCCATCATTGGTACAATTGCTAGTTTTTTCTTTGGAATTATTGGCGGAGCTGCATACTTAATTGCAGGTATTATCTCTTTAGTTCGCAGACCAAAAAAACTACTTGAATAGCTTATATTCGCTTTAATGTGCGCACGGGCGGTACCAATTAAATGGTACCGCTCGTTATTTTTATGGTCTTAGAAAACCCCTGGCTATGCCGGGGGTTCCAGAAAGCTTCTAGCGTGGTGTCAAAAAAAGCCTCTCTTCATGGTAAGATAAGGTTGGTTTCCCGACCATCAAATCTCACCACAAAAGGAGGCATGTCCAAGGAAGGACAAGTATGTTTAGCACACACGCAGTGGAGCTGTCAGTATCATTTAGTTTTTGCACCAAAATATAGAAGACAAATTATCTATGGAAAAATATAAAAAAAGTATAGGAGAAATAAGCAGAGGACTCTGCGAAAGAAAAAATGTTGAAATACACGAAACAAATGCATGCAGGAACCACATCCATATGTTGGTGAGTATACCACCAAAACTGAGTGTATCTCAATTCATGGGTTACTTAAAAGGGAAAAGTAGTTTAATGATCTTTGACCGTCACGCCAACTTAAAGTATAGATATGGAAATCGAAAGTTCTGGTGTAGAGGCTACTTTGTAGATACGGTGGGAAGAAATAAAAATCAAATCCAAGAATATATACGAAATCAGCTTAAAGAGGACTACGTGAGCGATCAGTTAACATTATTTGAAGAATTTGTTCCGTTCACCGGGAAGAAAAATAAAAAGAAATAAGAGATTCTTTTAGAATCAGCGAGTGAGTGTGGTGCAGAAGGGAAAACCATTCAGTGGGCCTTTTAGGCCGAGGCCGGTAACAGAGGCTTCCAGCCGCAGAGCAAACCACCAGTCCACACTGTTTTGATTTCATATTCATATATCCTTATTCAAATTTCGCCCGCACCTTACTTGGCAGTTCCTTAAACTGCACTTCTTTCCAAGAGTCAACATAGGTACGCTTTGTTATAACCTTTAAATAAGCCGTTTCCCTCAGTTGCTTACTAGCCGTAAAAGTTACTTCATGTTTTTCTCCCGATTTATCATAACCAGTTAAGCTATATTCATAATCTCCTGTATCAAGCTCCTTACCTAATTTATTTATTTGCACAAAAATATCGGTTTCTGGCAGGAATGGATTTAGCTTATCAGTGAGCTCATTTTTAACAGCCACTGTAAAAATAATGATGGGTAAAGCAATAATTAACAAACAAACTATTAGTACTAGCAAAAACTTCCCTAACCTTTTTTTCATGTAAATTCCTCTTTTCGCTTCTTTTTACTTCAATTATAGAAAAACACATGAATAAAACCTATTGATCTAGGTTACATTTCCTTTCATTATTGAAAGATTATAAACTAAAACTTCACACAGTATTTTTTCACGACGAATCCAAATTGAGGGCTTTCCAGATATATTTCTCCCCTAAACCCCGTGTTGGAAACATATAATTATTGCAGAATGTAAAAAGAGCAGGAGGCATGAAGCTACCTGCTCTTTCATAAGGTTTTTAAAACGAAATTAAAAAGTACTTTTTCTTCCCTCGGCGAATTACCGTAAAAGCTTCTTCAATTAGGTCATCCTCTTGAAGCTCATAGCTCGTATCCTGCTTTCGCTCTCCATTAATATAAATGGCTCCATTAGCCATATCTTCTCGTGCTTCTCTTTTTGACGGGGAAATTTTGGCTTGCACTAATAAATCAACTAAGCTGATATATTTTATCTCCGCTTTAAAAGTAGGTACATTTTTGAAACCTTGCTTCATATCACTGGCAGACAACTGTTTAATATCGCCACTAAATAAAGGTGGAGAAATCTTTTTTGCTTGCTCCAGTGCTGCTTTGCTGTGAACCATCTTTGTTATTTCTTCAGCCAGCTTTTTATGAACAACAAACTTTTCGGAATGTGTTTTAATCTCATTTTCTAATTCAGCAATTTCTTCTTTGGACATAAACATGAAATAACGGATGAATTTGATAACGTCTCGATCTGGATCTGTATTCAACCAAAATTGATAAAATTCGAGAGGATGTTTTTCAGGATCGAGCCAAATTGCACCACCTGCTGTCTTCCCGAATTTAGTTCCATCAGCTTTCGTAATCAAAGGTACGGTTAATCCAAATACATTTGCTTCTTCTTTGTTCTCTCTTGTACGGCTAATTAATTCCATACCGGCAGTAATATTCCCCCATTGATCACTTCCACCTATTTGTAATGTACATCCCTCTTCTTCATACAATTTCATGTAATCTAAAGATTGAAGGATCATATAACTGAATTCTGTGTAAGAAATACCTTGTTCAATTTTAGCTGAAACAGACTCTTTTGCCATCATATATTTAATTCCAAAATGTTTTCCTATATGCCACAGAAAATCAATTACAGTCAAACTTGCTAGCCGATCATGGTTATTTCTTGCAACAACAGAGTTTTCACCAACCGTCAGTTCTCTATTAACAAGGATTTGTAAAACTACTTCGTTCCTTCATTGCAATAGACATGTATTTGTATATGTCTATATCCTATATGAATTTAAAAAGCAATAGCAGGGAAAATTTTGTTATTGCCTTCTCTAGGAATATGCTATAATAAGAAGGATTTAGGAGGGTAGACCATGGATTTGAAACAAAAACTTCGAGCTTTAATAAATAAATGGAAATCATCTTTCAATGACAAAGGTTCATCTTCTCAACCGTTCCTTGAAAAATGGAAAGAACTGTGGAATGCAGGAAAAATTCAACGTACCTCACGCATAACCTACAGTGTAATTTGGAATATTATTCTATTTTTTCTTATCATTGGTTTAATAGGTGTTTTTTTTGCTGGCGGTGTAGGTGCGGGCTATTTTGCTTCGCTTGTCAAGGATGAACCGGTGCGTTCTTATCAAGTGATGAGGCAAGATATATATAATTACGAAGAAACATCTAAATTATATTTTGCTAATGACATATACTTGGGAGAATTACAATCGGATCTATACAGAGAAGAAACTACGTTACAGAATATTTCACCGACATTAATTGATGCGGTTATCGCAACAGAAGATGAGTATTTTCAAGAGCATAAAGGGATTGTCCCAAAAGCTATTGTTCGGGCTATTTTACAGGAAGCATTAAACGCAGATACAAAAACAGGTGGGAGTACGCTAACACAACAGCTTATTAAAAATCAAATTTTAACAGATGAAGTCTCCTTTGAACGGAAAGCTAAAGAAATATTACTCGCTTTACGTCTAGAGCGCTTTTTTGAGAAGGATGAAATTTTAGAAGCTTATCTCAATGTCGTCCCTTATGGAAGAAATGCATCAGGGGATAATATTGCTGGGATAGAAACTGCTGCAAAGGGGATATTTGGTGTTTCTGCAAAAGAAATCAACCTTGCTCAAGCAGCATACTTAGCCGGGTTGCCACAGAGCCCTTCTGCTTACACACCTTTTCAAAATGACGGCACCTTAAAAGATAAAGACTTGCTGCAATATGGGATCGACCGTATGAAATCTGTTCTGAAGCGTATGTACGAATCTGACTATATTTGAGAAAAAGAATATAAACAAGCGATAGCATACGATATTACGAAAGACTTTACGAAGGGTTCCCCATCGTCAATTGATAAATACCCCTATTTAACATTTGAAATTGAAGATCGGGCAAAGAAAATTTTAATAAAACAGTTGGCTAAAAAAGATGGATATAGTGAAAAAGATTTAGAGAACGACGCTGATTTACAAGCAGAGTATGCAGAGCTCGCCAAACGTAATTTACGGGGTAATGGATATGAAATCCATACAACTATTGATAAAAAAATGTATGATGCGATGCAAAAAGCGACCAAAGCGTTTGCTTACTATGGTCCAGATCGTACGTTCACAGTAAAAGACCCGGATACTGGTAAAATGAAAGAAACAACAGAAAAAGTGCAAACAGGCAGTATTTTAATTGAAAATAGCTCTGGAAAAATTCTAAGTTTTGTTGGTGGACGAGGATATGAAGACAATAATGTCAACCACGCATTTAAAGCAAAACGCTCCAATGGTAGTACGATGAAGCCATTACTCGTATACGCGCCTGCCATGCAAGAAGGAATTATTCAACCGGGAAGCGTAATTGCTGACTACCCGAAAAGTGTGCCAGGTTGGGAATTTGGAAAGCCAGGGAACTACGGCGGAGGACATTACGGAATTGTTTCTGTCCGAGAGGCATTGGCAAAGTCATATAACTTGCCTGTAGCTGAAATATATTCCAAAATACTGAACAAAGACCCCGCTTCAAAGTATCTGGAAAAAATGGGCTTTACATCATTAACGGAAGGAGACCATGCTCATCCTTCTCTATCGATTGGATCCATGGATAAAGGTGTTTCGGTGGAAGAAAATGTGAACGCCTTTGCGACGTTTGGTAATAACGGAAAATTCAAGGATGCCTATATGATTGAAAAAATAACTACCAAAGGTGGGGAAGTTATCTACGAACATAAATCAAAGGCTGTCGATGTCTTTTCTCCACAAACTACTTATTTAATGGTTGATATGATGCGTGATGTTCTTAGAAATGGAACTGGAGTTTATGCCAATTCACAATTAAAATATCGTGGTGTTGATTGGGCTGGTAAAACAGGTACTTCTCAAGAATATAAGGATTCTTGGTTCGTTGCTACCAATCCGAACGTAACCTTTGGCACCTGGATAGGATATAAAACTCCATATCCTTTAAATAATGCAGGAATGGGCTTAAGCTATGGACAGCGTAATATTAAATTATGGGCTGAATTAATCAACAGTGCAACAGAAGTAAATCCTGAATTACTTGCTCCATCTAAAAACTTCCAGCGACCAAATGGCATTGTATCAAGAAGCTATTGCGCTATATCAGGCTTACTACCATCAGAACTTTGTCAAAAAGCTGGTCTGGTCAGGAGCGACTTATATAATAGCAAATATGTCCCTTCAAAAGTGGATGACAGTCTTGTCTCTGGCGGTAGTATGGTTATGGTAAACGGAAGAACGGTTGCCCCTGGACCAAAGACTCCAAGCGAATTTACTACTGGAAATGGCTTAGCATTTAACGCTGAATTTTTAAAACGAAAAGGATACGATAAATTGAGTGATCTAAGCATATTATTCCCACGAACCGATCGTGAAAAATGGGAGCGAATCAGTGGTGTTGCAAGCAGTTCTGGAAATGCTGTCGAAAATGACGGTAAAGCCCCAAATGCTCCTGGATCATTAGCAAAAAGCGGCGGGAATTTAACATGGAGTAAATCTTCTAGTCAGTTTGTTATTGGCTATCGTATTTATCAAGCTACCGGACCTGGCAATAGTTTTACTCAGATCGGTCATACAACAGCTACTTCATTCGGTATTAGAGGTGGGAATGGCCGTTATTATGTGAAAGCAGTTGATTATTTCGGAGAGGAGTCAGCAGCTTCAACGCAATTACTTGTTGGAGGGACTCCAAAAGAAGAACCTGAAACACCGATGAAAAATAAGGCTAAGAAAAAAGTCCAGCCTCCTAATGAGCCTTCAAACAAGGAGCAAGAACAGCAAGATGAAAGAACAGATAAAAATGATCATAAAGATAAAGTAAAAGAAAAAGAGGATGATGGAGGCGGCAAAGAAACAAAAACACCAAAAACGGATGCTAAAAATGAGGACGAAGAAGCAGAATAGCTTTCCTGTAGCGTTGCAATGTTTTACATGTATGCTCATGCAATAGAGAAACTCCAATGATCCTGTATCCTTTCTCAAGGTACAGGATCTTTTTTACCTACCTTCTACAGTTTTATCTTTTTATAGACGCTGTAGGAATAGTTTAGGTTAAAAGCTGGTCCAATGATATGATATTACCTCCTAGCAAACCTTCATTGTAGTTTTACAAAAAAACGTTCATTTATATCATTTTTCAAGTAATGTTTAGAAATCGTTCATTAATCTTACTAAAAATTCAGATCATAATGTTGTATAATACTATGTAAGCGTATTATTTAATTAGGTGGTGTATCAATGAAACATGAAAAAAAACACTATGCACTAACAAGAGAAACAGCCACAGAAACGATTACCATTGAGGGACCATTAAATGCAGAAGAATTACAGCAATACAAGTTCCATGAGGATTTAATTGCATTTCGACCTGCTCCAAAGCAATTTGAAGCGATTTTGAATATCTCTACCTTTCCTGAAGGACGGATTATAGTAGCGAGAACAAGCGATACCATCATTGGATATGTAACCTACCTCTATCCAGACCCATTAGAACGTTGGTCTGAATTTGAAATGGAAGAGTTAATTGAGCTTGGTGCGATTGAAGTCATTCCTGCCTTTCGTGGAGAACGGATTGCTTCAGGGTTACTCGAAGTATCCATGATGGATGAATTTATGGAAAACTATATTATTATTTCTACCGAATATTACTGGCATTGGGATTTAACTGGAACAAAATTAAGTATTTGGGATTACCGAAAAGTAATGGAAAAAATGATGGCTGCTGGCGGATTACTACCTGCTCCAACAGATGATCCCGAAATCATCTCCCATCCAGCTAATTGCCTGATGGTACGAATTGGTAAAAATGTATCCAAAGAATCAGTTAAACGTTTTGATACACTGCGATTTTTGCAACGGCATAAATATCGAACTATGCGGGAGGGATTATAATGCTTGTCGAAGAAATTATGAAAACGGAGGTAATTACACTGCCTCCGACGGCAACGATTCAGCAAGCGCTGGATTTATTAAACCAACATAAAATACGCCACATTCCAATTATCGATAAGGAAAATCACGTTATTGGCATTGTATCAGATCGAGATGTTCGTGATGCGAGCCCTTCAATTTTTGAATCGGATGCAGGCTCAAACAATTTACAGCATGAAATCCAATCCATTATGAGCCATCCAGTTATAACCATACACCCCTTAGATTTTGTCGAAGAAATTGCAAAAATTTTTTATGATAAAGAAATTGCTTGTTTACCAGTAGTTAGGGAAGGAAACCGACTAGTTGGAATGGTAACTGAAAAAGATATGTTGTACACCATGATTCAGTTAACCGGTACACATGTGCAAGGGTCTCACATTGAGATCAAAGTACCCCATCGGCCTGGGATTTTACCCGAAGTAACAGCTATCTTCGGCAAACGTAAAACGAATATTGTCTCCGTACTTGTCTATCCATCTAAAGATGATCCAGATTATAAAATTTTGGTCTTTCGAATACAAACGATGAACCCACTTCCCGTTCTCGAGGACCTTCGTAAAGCCGGTTATGAATTGCTTGCTCCTAACCAAGATGTGGGGCGGCAATTATGAGTCCATGTAATGCTAAATATGTGTTTTCTACAGACTTATTGCATTACCACTTTCATGAAGATCATCCTTTTAACCAAAAACGAGTACTATTGGCAACTGAATTACTGAAAGAAGCTGGCACGCTCGCCAAAAATAATATTGTTCCCCCAAGAAAAGCTACCGAAACAGAAATTAAGTTATTTCATGATCATGCATATGTAGAAGCTGTTAAACAAGCAAGTAAATGCAAGTTATCAGAACAAGCCGCTGTTGAATATGGGCTTGGTACAGAAGATACACCAATATTCTCAGGGATGCATGAAGCCTCATCGTACCTCGTAGGTGGCTCCTTAGCAGCTGTCGATGAAGTGTTATCAGGGCGAGCTACTCATGCCCTAAATCTTGGCGGAGGACTGCATCATGGTTTTAAACGCAAGGCTTCCGGTTTTTGTATCTACAATGACGGAGCCATCGCTATTCGTTATATAAGAGAAGCCTATAATTTACGAGTTCTCTATGTAGATACAGACGCGCATCATGGAGATGGCGTACAGTGGGCTTTCTATGACGATCCAAATGTGTGTACATTTTCCATTCATGAAACTGGCAGGTATTTATTTCCTGGTACAGGTAACGTAAACGAACGCGGCATTAAGGAAGGACATGGATATACTTTTAATCTTCCTATCGACGCATTCACAGAAGATGACTCATTTTTGGATGCATATACAACTGCACTAACAAAAATTGCAGCGTTTTTTAAACCAGATATCATCATTACGCAAAATGGAGCCGATGCGCATTGCTATGATCCATTAACACATTTATGCAGTACGATGAAGATTTACGAGCAGATCCCTTTATTAGCGCATAAATTGGCACATGAGTATTGCAATGGTAAATGGATTGCACTTGGTGGAGGCGGTTATGATATGTGGCGAGTTGTTCCTCGAGCTTGGGCACAAATTTGGAATGTCATGTATCAAGGACAGCCTCTAAGTGGAGAATTACCGGCAGCTTGGTTAGAGAAGTACCAAAAGGAAAGTCCTGTTCATCTTCCTACTCATTGGGAAGATGACCCTTCGATCGTTCCTATAATTCCTAGAAGAGAGGAAATAACCGAAAAAAACAATCTTGCATTACAACAATTATTAAAATATACAGTTACACCATCTAGGCAGACTTAAATAAGTGCTTATAACGAAGAATAACCAAGCAGGAGAGGCTATTATTTAGCCTCTCCTGCTTGGTTATTTACTGATTTATTTTCCAAAATCACAATTTCTACGCGTCGATTTTTACTCCAGTTAGCAGGTGATGTATTTGGCGCAATTGGTTGTGTATCCGCATAACCAACTGAAGAAAAACGAGATTTATCAAAATGATTTTCATTCAATAGGTAACGAATAACACTACCAGCTCTTGCGCCTGACAATTCCCAGTTAGAGGGATATCTATAATTAGATATCGGTCTGCTATCTGTATGACCTTCTACATGCACCGGGTTGGGAATATTATGTAATAACGAACTGACCTTATTTAAAAATGGTTTTCCAGATTCCAAAATAACTGCTTCACCTGTGGGAAATAAAATACTATCTTGTAAGACAAGTTCCACACCTTGATCTGTTCTTGTAGCAGTTATCACATTATTTAAATCATTTTCATCCAAGTATGTTTCCACTTCCTGCAACAGTTGATCTAAAGATGAACCATCGTCCTTTCCATCCTTATCAGTCGTATCAGGAAGCTGTGTTGGAGAATCAAATTCATTGGACTGCTCCGCATTTTCTTTGTTACTGGATTGTTCTGTTGGATTATCCATTGGAACAGCAGAAGGATAAAAGTCAAAAATCATCCGATTACGAAATGATTCCGAAATGGCTTCAAACTTAACCAAATCAATCTGCGACATGGAAAAAAGCAGTACAAAAAACACTAAAATAAGCGTGACCATATCCGAATAGGTAACCATCCATTTCGGTGCTCCTTTATTACCTGACCTTCTGATTTGCCTACGCTTCATGAATACTCTCCTCCATGAAATCTGCAGGTTCCTCTTCAAGTTGTTTTGCCCTTTCTTCATTAGATAAGAAAGCACTTAATTTCTCTTCCAATATTCTCGGATTCTGGCCTGATTGAACACCAATAACACCTTCGATAATGATTTGCTTCATAAATACTTCTTCTTCCGTCTTACTTTCTAATTTACTAGCCATTGGAATAAAGACTAAATTAGCAAGCACTGTTCCATACAGTGTTGTTAGTAAAGCTACAGCCATACTTGGTCCGAGACCAGCTGGGTCTTGCAGACTATTGAGCATAAGTACAAGACCAACAAGTGTACCAATCATTCCCCAAGAAGGGGCATACTCCCCTGCTTTTTCAAGTAATGCCCTTCCCTGATAATGCCGGTCCTCTACAGCAATTATTTCAGCTTCTAGAATATCCTTGATGACCTCAGGCTCAATTCCATCTACTGCAAGCAAAATGCCTTTTTTTATAAATGGATCGTCCACTTCCTCTAGTTCATTTTCTAAAGCTAGAAGCCCCTCTCGCCTGGCTCTTTCAGATAAATGAACAAATAATGCAATCAATTGCGGCAGCTGTTGGTCATGTTTATGAAAAGCTTCGCTCAATACTTTTCTTGCCAGTTTAATTTGTTCAAACTTAAACGTTATTAACATCGAAGCAATTAGTCCTCCAATTACAATAAAGATAGAGGAAATGTCCAGAAACAAACCTGCCCCTTCAGAAGTACCACTTTTGGAAACTATCGCCAACATAATCATTATAAAACCCATGGTGATGCCGAACGGAGTTAATATATCTCGTTTTCTCATCGTTCTCTCTCCTCAGAATAGAAGTTGAATCATCTCTATTCATTATATCGGCACCCAACTTACTTTGTTGAGTTTCTTTTTTCAATTCGATGAGGAAGTACGACTTTTTGGTCTTGAACTTCTTCTTTGTTCATGTACTTCGTTAATAAGCGCATTGCAACAGCACCAATATCATACATTGGTTGCACAATGGTAGATAATGTTGGACGAACCATTGTGGCTAATCGTGTATTATCAAATCCAAACACTTCTATATCATCTGGAACACGATAGCCTTTGTCTTGAATCCCATGAATAACACCAAGGGCCATTTCATCTGAGGCGACAAAAATAGCTTCTGGTTTTTCATTTTCTTCTAATAATTGATTTACTGCTTCAATTCCTGAACTATAGGAGTAATCTCCTTTTACAATCAAGGATTCATTTACAGAAAGTCCTGCTTCATTTAAAGCTCTAGCATAGCCTTTATATTTCAGCTGGTTGATATGCGTTTCTTCTAATCCAGATACAAATGCAGGAACTGCTTTATTTTGTTCAATTAGAAACTGAGTAGCTTCAAAGGCTGCTTGTTCATAATCAATGTTTACAGAAGGGATTTCATTGTTTTCATCATATGTTGCTGCTAACACCACAGGCACAGAAGAACTCTTGAATTGCTGTACATGCTGTTCTGAAATATTTCCTCCCATAAAAATGATTCCATCTACTTGCTTTTCCAACATCGTATTAATTAATTGAATTTCTTTGTCTTCATTTTGATCAGAGTTACTTAAAATCATATTATACTTATACATCGTAGCGATATCTTCAATTCCTCTTGCAAGTTCTGCAAAGAAAATGCTTGAAATATCTGGAATAATCGCTCCAACAGTCGTTGTTTTCTTACTTGCTAAACCTCTTGCAACAGCATTTGGACGGTAGCCTAAGCGCTCAATTGTAGCCAGTACCTTCTTCCTTGTTGTTGGCTTCACATTTGGATTTCCGTTTACGACACGAGAAACCGTAGCCATTGATACGTTTGCTTCTCTTGCTACATCATATATGGTTATATTACTCAATGTTATTTTCCTCCTATACAATATCGTTCTCTTTGTTCTTTATCATACTCTACTATGAAAAATTTTTCAAAGCAAAAAAGGTTGAAGGCTCCTAATTATCCTTCAACCGCTTTTATTCACCCTATAATATCGGTTATTAAAGAAGAAAGGCAAGTGTCAAGCCTCTAAGATTGTAGATATCTAGTTGCATATTTGCTTGAGTAAACGTGATGCTCTTATTATTATACACAATCTTTTCATAGTTACCAACATCTGTTGCAACTTTTATTGTTTTTATTTCATCCGTTCTGCCATATCCTCCATTTCTTCCATGAAATGATGGAACGTAGGGATATCCATTTGCTGGGCAGAATCTGATAATGCGACAGCAGGATCTGGATGTACTTCTGCCATCACACCATCTGCTCCAATGGCAATAGCTGCTTTTGCGGTTGGCAGCAATAAATCTCTTCGTCCTGTGGAATGAGTGACATCAACCATTACCGGTAAGTGCGTCTCCTGTTTTAAGATAGGAACCGCTGAAATATCAAGGGTATTTCTAGTTGCTTTTTCGTATGTTCGAATCCCACGTTCGCATAAAATGATATTGGCGTTGCCACGCGACATAATATATTCAGCAGCATTAATGAATTCAGAAATAGTTGCGGATAAACCACGCTTTAAAAGAACAGGTTTATTCACATCACCAGCCGCCTTAAGCAATTCGAAGTTTTGCATATTTCTAGCCCCAATTTGAATTACATCCACATAATCGAGCGCCTCTTCGATATGTGCCGGGTTTACTATTTCGCTTACTACTGCTAAATCATGCTCTTCAGCAGCCTTTTTTAGAATTTCTAACCCTTCAACTCCTAAGCCTTGGAAATCATAAGGAGAAGTTCTTGGTTTGAATGCGCCCCCACGCAATAGCTTCACTCCATGTTGTTTAATCGCTTTGGCAACTGTTGCTACCTGCTCATATCCTTCGACAGCACAAGGCCCCATAACAAAATGAACGTTCCCATCCCCAATACTTGCACCATTAATATGAATAACGGTATTTTCAGGTTTCTTTTTTCGCGACACGAGCAATGCTTTACGGTGGTCATCTTCCTGCAATTCCAAGCTGGCTTTAAAAATTTCCTTAAAAATATGCTCAATGGTTGCATTTTCGAATGGACCATCGTTACTGGAAGTGATTTTATCTAGCATATCTCTTTCTCGCACAGGGTCAAATCGCTTCATACTCTGCTTTGCTTTGATGTCCCCGATTTGCTGAACTAATTTAGCTCGTTCATTAATTAAATCCAATATTTCTAGGTTTACTTTATCTAACCTATCTCTAACTTGGTCTAATTCATTCATCTTCTACTCCCCCTATGCTCAGGTTTTTAATAATTAGTGAATATTATAGCTAATTATGTACCCTTTGTCGATAAATTTTTTAAATTCATGTATAATTAACCGTATTCATTACGTTAATCCTATTTTAGTCGCGCAAAACATATGCTTTTGCATTCTTACTCAAATATATAAATTTGCCTATTATTAATATGAAAGGATTATGTTTTATGAAAGAACGAGTATTTGCTTTAGATATCGGTACACGCTCCGTTACAGGTATCATTTTGAACCAACAACAGGAAGGATTCGAAGTAGTAGACTACTGTATGCTGGAGCATCAAGACCGTTCCATGCGTGATGGTCAAATTCATGATGTAGTCGCCGTTTCTGAGACGATTAAACAAGTTAAAGCAACCATCGAACAATCTCATGGTCCGTTAAAAAGCGTCTGTGTCGCCGCTGCTGGACGTGCTTTAATTACAATGGAGGGATTTGCTTCTTTACACTTACAAAACAAATCCATTACTAATCCTGAAATGGTTCAACATTTAGAGCTAAGTGCGGTGCAAAATGCTTTAGAAAAAGTAAGCCAACAAGAGGGAGAAGAAAATGTAACACCTTATTACTGTGTGGGTTATTCTGTCCTCCATTATTATGTCGATCAGCAGGAGATTGGCTCACTAATTGACCAGCAAGGAGACGATGTGAGCGCTCGAATCATTGCTACATTTTTACCTAAAGTTGTTATTGAATCGTTATTAGCAGCATTATCCAGAGCTGAGCTTAAAATGGAAGCATTGACTTTGGAGCCTATCGCCGCAATTGAGGTACTTATTCCAGAATCGATGCGGAGACTCAATGTTGCTTTAGTAGATATAGGTGCAGGAACAAGTGATATTGCGATTACGAATCAAGGGACAGTGGTAGCATATGGAATGGTTCCTATTGCTGGGGATGAAATTACAGAAGCAATTAGTGATACATACTTATTAGACTTTCCAAATGCCGAAGAAGCTAAAAGAGCCGTTGTGGAACAAGGAGAAGTAAAGGTGGAAGACATTCTTGGTTTTGAAACCACGATAGCTTATGAGCAGTTAACAAAAGACATAGCACCGGCTATTGATCTGCTAGCCTCCCAAGTAGCTGAGGAGATATTAAAATTAAATACAACCCCCCCAAGAGCTGTGATGCTGGTGGGAGGCGGAAGCTTAACACCAATGATACCAACATTTATTGCTAATAAACTACAGATTCCTGAAAATAGAGTGGCTGTACGAGATGTCAGTGCCATTAAACAGCTTTCTTTTAGTGAGGAGCTGCCGGTACGTCCTGACTTCGTTACACCGATTGGAATTGCCATTGCTGCAAAGCGTAATCCCGTGCACTATATTAGTGTCTCTATTAATGAACACACTTTAAGGTTATTTGAAATACGTACATTGATAGTTGGTGATTGTCTTATTCAAGCCGGTATAGATATTTCAAAATGGTATGGTAAGCCTGGTGCTGCTTCTATTATTACTGTGAATGGCAAAGAAGTAACATTGCCAGGAGAGTTTGGAGAGCCACCACAAATCATGCTTAATGGGGAACCAACTTCTGTAAAAACACACATAAAAAATGGCGACCATTTACAAATTAAGAAAGGCACAAACGGAGAAGCCGCCGCAATTACGATTCATGAACTATTTGGTGAAATAACTCCAATGACCGTTTGGTTTAAGAACCAACGTCATACCATTTATCCAGCTTTTTTCGTCAATCAACAGCCAGCAGATAAAAATTATCTTGTAAAAGATAAAGATGTGATTGAATGGCATCAACCAAAGCATTTAGAAGATATAATGAAACAAATTTCCAGTACCAAATATGACAAACCCGAGCCATTCCTTGTATTTGTTAATGGGAAGCAAATTCAACTAAACATGGGGGAAACACAATTTTATGTGAATCAAACAAGGGCTGAACCAAAGCAGGTGCTTCGCCATGGGGATTACATCCAAATAAAGCGAGCAAAGCAGCCAAACGTAAACGATTTATTCTCTCAAGAAGGAATGGACTTTTGGCTGACAATGACGGTGTTTTTTAACGGGAAAGCGATAGAATTAAAGCAGCCAAAATATAAAGTTAAACGTAATCAAGAATTATTAGAGGAAACGAGTTTATTATATCCAGAAGATCAACTGCAAATAGAAGCAAGCCAAAATAGTACCTTTATTTTTCAAGATGTATTTCAGTACGTTGATTTAGAATTATCCACAGCCAGTGGGAAATTTTATGTATATAAAAATAAGCAGCCTGCCCAGTTTCACGAGTCTATTCAAACTGGTGATGAACTAGAGATTGTTTGGCAGGATTAGCAACGCATATAGTTAGGAGAGGCTATTCTCACAGCACTAACGGGAATGTACTAATTGTATGAGGAGCTTGCAGTTATATTCCACATAAAGTGAACCTTCCATCAGGGGGCTTCATACCGCTGATGGATAGTACCCAAGGGTATGACCTAAAGGCTTTTGAACGAATCGGGGATTTAGGTGCTGTTACCTCCTGCTTCGACTTGCTCACATCTCCCATCCTGAGACCGTGGGAGTCTACAACGCCTTTTTACGGGATAAAGGAATTTATATCACTAAAACAGGGGTATACCGACGTCTGGGAGGCAAGCCCGTTTTTTAGTCTGTCCTCCTCTTAGTGACGAACCGATGAGGCCTTAGCTTAGCGCGCATTTCTAAAGTCGCATCGTTGCTAGGTGATCTAGCTGGGCGTGGCTGTCTAGTCGGTTATTTCGTTATCTACAAGCACATCATTTTATAGTTTCCTATACAACGATGAAAAAACCAGCACTATTTTTTGCAGGTGCTGATTTTTTTCGTCCTATTCTTATTGATTATTGTTTTCCAATTCTTCCGCTGCATCTTCCATGGCTTCAGCAACTTCCTCTGCTGCTTCTAACGCTTCGTCTTCTTTTTTGCGTTTCTCTTGAAGCTTTGATTGTACACTTTGCGTTAAATCCTTTGTTTTTTCAGCAGCTGTCTTTGTCATCTGAGAAGTGGAATCCATCGCTTTTTTCTTCAAGTCAGAACCAGTTGTGTATGCTTTATCCTTCCAGTCGGCGCTTTTTTCCTGTGCAACTTCTTTCCAGTCATATGCTTTCTTTTTAACTTCGTTAGCACCTGTATTAATATCTCCACGAAGCTCTTTGCCTGTTTTTGGCGCAAGTAAAAGTGCTGTCAATGCGCCAACAGTTGCCCCTATAAATGTCCCTAAAATAAAATCCTTACTGCTAAATTGGTTATCTGACATTTTTCGTTCCTCCCTATTACTGTGATTATTTATTTTTTTTCTTCCATAATTCCATCAAAGTAGTTCCCCACTTAATCGCCTGCGTTGTTTTTTCGGGGTCCTCATTTGCTGCTTTCGCTACACTGTTCGTTAAATCTCTTAAAGATTGATTAAATTCCGTGACGGTATCTCCAATACCTTTAAATCCATTAAATAAACTATTTAATTTACTTGACTTCTGATTCATATCATCTGCTAGCTTATTTGTTTTCGCTAGTAACTGCGTTGTCTCACTTGTGACCCCCTGCATTTGCTGTTCAAGGCTAGTTAGCGTTTCTGCTACATTATGTAACGTCTGCCTGGCAGCCTTTAACGTAATTACCAGATATACCACTAAAACAACAAACGCTACGGCTGCAATAGCAGCAGCAATATATGCTAAAATTTCCATATTAATTCATCACTCCTTTATTCACTTCAATTACTATGCTGTAACAAAAGCTATAAATAGATTAAGTTAAAGAAACGTCTTTATCAAATAGCTCAAAGCATTGTATTTAGGTCACTTCTTACGAATAAAGCAATCAGGATAAATCGAAATAAATAGACCTTCAGATTCCTTGTTTGTTTATATAAAATAACTTACCCACCTATGCTATAAATAAAACATATATACTATTAAGCCTTACTTAAGTAATTCGACAACAAAAGCCAAATCCCTTTATTTTTCCTATGTTTTTCATCAGCTTGTCCAATTCCAATTCCATTTATTCTCTGTTTATGCTGAAAACAGAGAAGTGTAACGATGCACTACATGACCTTACTCTTAGACCAAGAAATAAATAATTGTTGGCTTTGGATCATTGGCTATTTGAGCTGTCAACCATAAAATGAAAGAGCCTGCGTTTAGGTTCAGACTCTTCTTTTTGTTTATGACATTGTTACCACTTTTTCATACGCCTGCTGAAATTTCTGAATGTCACCAGCTCCCATGAAAATAAGCACACTATCTTGAAATTCTTTTAATGCTTCTGTATGAGATAATTCCAATATGGAGCTATTCTCAATTAATTTTTGTAAATCATGAATGGTCAGTTGACCACTTTCTTCTCTAGCAGAGCCAAAAATATCACATAAGAAAACATGATCTGCTTGCGATAAACTATCAGCAAACTCTTGTAAAAACGTTTTGGTTCTTGTAAATGTATGTGGTTGGAAAATGGCTACAATGGATTTGTTTGGATATTTCTTCCGAGCAGACTCAATCGTAGCATTTATCTCTTTTGGATGATGTGCATAGTCATCAATAAGTATTTGACTTTCCATTTGTTTTTCTGTAAATCTTCGTTTAACACCGCCAAAACTTGCAAGATGCTTCATACATTCTGCACTTATACCTTCATAATGGCAAATAGCTATGACTGCTAATGCATTTAAAACATTATGGTTTCCATACATTGGTATAGAGAAAGATTCGTAATACGTATTACGGACAAATACATCGAATGTTGTGCCGTTATCCGTTTCCGTTATATTTTGAGCTTGAAAATCATTAGTGGCTGCAAATCCATAATAAACAACAGGAACTTTTGCTTGTATTCGTTGTAATTGTTCATCATCACCACAAGCTATAATTCCTTTTTTCACCCGCTCCACCATAGACTGAAATGCGTTGAATACATCATCAATACTTGTAAAATAGTCTGGGTGGTCAAAATCAATATTCGTCATAATCGCATAATCGGGTTCATATTGTAAAAAATGGCGGCGATACTCACAAGCTTCAAAAACAAAATATTTACTATCTACATGTCCTTTACCAGTACCATCACCAATTAAATAGGAAATGGGAAAAGAACTGCTCAATACATGACTTAATAGACCAGTCGTCGATGTTTTACCATGCGCTCCGGTTACTGCAATGCTGGTGTATTGCTTTAACCATTCGCCAAGGAATTCATGATAACGATAGAACGTTACTCCCAGTCTCTTCGCTTCTTTTATTTCTAGATGGTCATCAGAAAATGCGTTACCTGCGATAACCGTGTAATTTTCTTTGATGTTACTTTCTGAAAAAGGGTAAATCGGAATATTCTTTTCTTCTAAAGCTTCTTGTGTAAAAAAGCTTTTCTCTACATCAGACCCTTGCACATTTTCTCCTGAATCATGCAAGATCTGAGCGAGAGCACTCATCCCTGTTCCCTTTATACCAATAAAATGGTAAGTTGTCATAAATGAACCTCCAAATTGTTGTAAAAGGATTCAATCATCTTTTATCTATTTTGCACAGCTTTTTTTATTATAGCAAATCCATTTCTAGATGAAAATAAAAACATGCTCTTTAAAAAAGTCTGTTCGTTCTTACCGAGTATGATTTATTTCTCCTATAACTCTTGCTCCAGGGATTTTTCGACCGTGTTTTTCTGGTGAAAAATGTTTTCACTTTTGTTTAATGTACGGCACTTTTTCTAATCGTGGATTCGGACGGTACTGCCTGCCCTCTTTTGCTTCTGGCGTTCCATTTAAGAGAACATTGTCTCCTGTAAAGCCAATATTTAGCTTAAGCAAACTTCTACCAACACCGTACATATCTACTGGTACACCAAGCTTTTCAAATTCTACAATACGTTTTTCTGTAAAACCGCCACTAACCATAATTTTCACGTGAGAAAACCCTTCTTCGTCAAGTGCATTTCTTAAAGCAAAGATAAGTTCTGGATTTACTCCCCTTGGGTCAAACGTCCCCATTAAGTGATGGTTACGTAAAAAATATTTATCAACTAATGTACGTGATGTATCTAATCTAACCGATTTTAATTCACTTCCAAAAGCGTGGGCAACTTTAAGGGAATCCGTAATCACATCGTTATTATAGTCAACTAGAGCAGCTAAATCGTCCTCGGGAAATAGCTCATAATATGCTTTACAAGCTGCCACAATATCACCGCGAAACATTTGAATCAATGCATGAGGCATCGTTCCCATTCCTTCTTTTCCCCACCATTCATTCATCGCATGTGTAGCTTGAGCAGTAGAACCGCCAATAAATGCTGCGTAACCATCCCCGGCTTGCTGCGTATAATGATCATCGCGATCTCCCATAAAAATGACTGGTTTTTGTTTTCCTGAAGTTCGTGCTGCTTTTACAACATTATATACATTCGTTGCGACAGATGTTCTTCTCGATAAAATCCCATCAATAATCCCCTCTAAATAACCAAACTGATGATAACCGCCTGATACGGTTAAGACAGATTCGTATGGTCTAATTTTATCTCCATCCTTCAAAGAATAGATTTCAAGTGTCTCTGGATCGTCTGCGAATTTATGTAATAAAGCAATCGCTTCATCTGTCCCACATAAAACAGCATCATTCTTTTGAAAGAATTGCATTGTCACCTGATTGTTGGGCAATTTTTTTGCTGCTATTTCCTTTGTTTTTAAAAAATATACCGCTGAAAACCAGCCATCCTTAATCCGGTCATCAAATTTGAAGGTTTTATTTGTTAAACGTTCAATTTTCCCATTCAGCTTTTGTTCGATTTCCTTCATAGTGTTTGTTTTCTCCCTTTATATGTGATCATTAAACATATCATATAAAAAAATCGTGTTGGAAACAAGAATTACTATTCGGTACGGGAGCAAGCCGTTCCTTAAAAACTATATTTTTCAAAGATCATCATGAAATATTGCGGTTCATTAAGTCACTTGTCTCAGCCAGCGCCGTTATTATATACAAGCTATTATCATCTTAAAATATAGTCTACAATAGTAAACATAAGGACAAACAACCGCTGCTCTTGTTCGGTAAAACCTAACCTATAGAGGAATGCCTACTTGTAAAGAGTTGCCAAAATAGGAGGAGATACTTTACATTTATAATATTACAGTAACATATCCTCCATTTGAGCTAACGTAACCAGAACTTCCCTTGGCTTACTGCCGTTTTGTCCGGAGATAATCCCTCGTTGTTCCAGTGTATCAATTAATCTAGCAGCTCGATTGTACCCTATTTTAAAATGGCGTTGCAACAATGACGTGCTTGCTCCATTCTGCTCTAGCACGAATAAAATAGCATCTTGTAGTAGTTCATCTTCTTCCTCTTCTGTATGAATTTGTTCAAGCAACTGCTCTTGTTCAAACAAATAATTAGGTGGTGCAATTCCTCTTACATAGCTTGCTACGCGATCAATTTCCTCATCGGACACAAACGGACCTTGTAAACGAACGCTTTTCCCTGAACCATTCTCAATGAATAGCATATCTCCTTTTCCTAAAAGTTTCTCTGCACCACTCGTATCAAGAATTGTTCGCGAGTCGACTTGGGAAGACACGCTAAAAGCAATCCGTGTAGGTATATTGGCTTTAATTAAACCGGTAATAACATCTACAGAAGGACGCTGTGTTGCTAACAAAAGATGTATGCCACAAGCTCTAGCCTTTTGCGCAATTCTGCTAATTGCATCTTCCACATCCTGTGGAGAAACCATCATTAAGTCTGCTAGCTCATCAATAACTATGACAATGAAAGGCAGCTTGTTATCAGATTGCTGCTGTTTGGTCATTTTTTCATTATATCGCTCTATATCACGAACTCCTTCATGAACGAATTTCTCATAACGCTCCTCCATTTCAGCCACAGCCCATTTTAATGCAGCAGTAGCAGCCTTTACATCGGTAATAACTGGAGAAACAAGATGAGGAATACCATTATATGGAGCTAGTTCTACCATTTTAGGATCGATAAGTAAAAATTTCACCTCTTCATGATGGGCTTTATATAGAAGGCTGATTAAAATGGTATTGATACACACACTCTTTCCTGATCCAGTAGCACCTGCAATTAATCCATGCGGCATTTTCTGTATATTCGTGATTAGAGGGTCTCCTTCTATACTCAATCCTAAAGCAATCGTTAACGGCGAGTCACTTTTCTGGAATGCTTCTGTTTCAAAAACGCCTTGCAAGCCAACCATTTGGGGCTTTGGATTCGGTATTTCAATACCAATTGTATTTTTACCAGGAATTGGGGCTTCAATCCGGATATCTCTTGCAGCCATATTTAGTTTTAAATCATCACTTAAATTTTTCACCTTACTCACCTTAACTCCAAGCTGTGGTTGCACTTCAAATCTTGTAACAGAAGGACCTTGAGTAACATTTACTACTTGTGCTTGTACATTAAAATATTTTAAGGTTTGCTCCAGTAATTGCTGCTGGTCATCCATCCATGCCTTATCTTTAGAAGCATCGTTATCCACGTCATTTAACAAGTGAAGTGGCATGGGCTTTTGAGGCTCTTGCTCTGGCTCTTTTTTTTCTATTGCATCAACTGTTGGAACATGCTTTTGCTTATCCTTGGCTTCTTGAGAGCGATTTTGGTTTGTTCGATCCCATAAGTTCTTCTTATCTCTAGGCGTCATCATTACGTTAAATGGAACAGTAGTTTTACCCGTTTGCTGCTGTCGTCGACGATGTGATAAACGATTTTCACGTTTTGATTCTACATTCGTTGGATTCGTTTGTTCTTCGGTGATTTGTTCCACATTTGGTAAAGTTACCGCAACTTTCTGATTCGATTCTTCTAGTTGTTTTTCATGTTCCTGCTGTTTTTGTTGTTTTTGTTGTTCTTGAACGGATATAGCTTGTGACGGAACAGCATTTTTATTGATCACATCCGAATTAGTATCATTTTCTCCCTTTTCAGGTGTTGCATAAGATTTTATCTCTTTTTTTATATCTATTGCCGTTTCTGTATGTTGCTTTCGTTGATACGTAGGAGTATCCTCGCTCTCTCTAGCGCTACGTTCTGGTGATTGAACTTTTCCCCATTCCTCTGTACTTCTAACTGTTTCATCAACTTGTTTACGTTGAAAAGCAGGCGTTTCTTCTATCTCTTTAGTGTGGCTTTCTGGTTTTGATTGGGAAAGCTCTATTTTCTCTTTCACTTCTCCAACGAATTCAGTTTGCCGTTTCCGTTGATATGCTGGAGTTTCCTCAACCATTTTATTTTTATTTTCATTCCGTGGATGAAATCCATAAATGGGCGAAGGTACTTCTGTCGGTTGAAATGGTTCAGGGCTTTTTTTGTATACTTTTGCTCTGGATTGCTCATCCTTATATACATCCGACTTATCCCGGCGTCGATATATAGAAGTTTTAACATCTCTTCGTTTAAATGCAGGCACTTCGTATGCGGATGTATCATCGTCCATTCGTTTGGTGTAATTTTCCTCCCATTTCCCCACTTTTTGTAGGCTTTGCTTACTCGAATTTTCAAATTCATGGTCTTTTCCTAGATCATTCCTATGGCGTTGTTCTGTCTCCACTCCCAAGTCGGGGATGACAGGAAAGCGAAACGATTTTTTTGTAGGATATTGATACATCATTTTAGCCTCAGGATGATGGTTTTCTGGCTGCTGCATATGCATATGTTCATCGTAGTGGTCTTCATCATCAATTGTAAAAAGACGCTTAATTTTTTTCTTCCAATTATCCCACATATTTACTCACTCTTTCTTTGTAATAGAACTGTTCTTCTTCATTGTAGCAGTTTTTAAATCATTTTTGAAAATCATTTCTAAGTTGGAGTCATAATATGGCATCGTCTTTACTTATTATGACTCCAACTTAGCATCAAAAAATCGAAACAATTGCAGCTGTATAACAAAGGCACAGGGCGTGATTAGCAACGGATCGAATGGAACGACTCAACTAAAGTTTTAGGAGTCATGCCACTAAAAACAGTGGTATGCTGACGCCTGAGCGGCAGCCCGTATTCGTTCCTCTTAGCTACAACCGATGAGGCTTTAATGGAGGGGCGATTTTGTGCAGTCGCCTAGTTGCTGGGCTCATGCGCCCGACGTGGTGATTCAGTTATTT
The DNA here is from genome assembly GCF_009917385.1 of Roseburia sp. 1XD42-34. Classification (GTDB taxonomy): domain Bacteria; phylum Bacillota; class Bacilli; order Bacillales; family Amphibacillaceae; genus Virgibacillus. The sequence goes on from NZ_QWLJ01000007.1 coordinate 149,059, forward strand.
CATTATCCACAAGCACCTCATTTTTACTATCTTATCTTTAATCAAAATACGCTTACAGATAAGCAATTGAAGAAATTATTTTATGTTGAGGAGGAAATATTGAAAATCTAACCTAACCCAATTTGATGAGGAGTATTTTAACGTTCAGCATAAATGAATTTTGTAAAAATTTGGATCCATATGAAAGATAGCTCCTTTACGAAACGATTATACTTTATAAAGTGTATCTTTCATCAGTAGAGGTTTTCACTCATTCTACACCGAATGATATTACCGTAATGGTTTGACCTAAAGACCTCTTACGAAATAGATCATTTAGGTGCTGTTATCTCTCAACTTAGACTTATGCAACTACTCATCCTTCTTTGCCTACATGTTTAATACTCAAAAATCAATGGATAAGTATAAATGCTTGCTTTAGAAACTGTTTTTACATTATCCATTTTTCTCTTGCATATAAGGTGGTAAGTCAACTGTAAATATGACCAAGCAAATGGTAACTGAAGAATACAAAATAGAAGCTATGCTAATTCGTTGAAAGCCTTTTGTTCTATTCATAGTTAAGTAAATCTATTTATTTTGTACATAGATTAATGACGTCCAGTTTAGAACAGGCGATCCAAAAAGATCACCTGTTTCTTTACTATATAACAACTAGTTTTTTGCTTATATTCTATATGTTAAAAGCTGATCCAATTTCATAGGAATCATTTAGTACATATATTCCTTTTTCTTTTGGCGCATTTGGCAAACCTAATTCCTTCTGTGAACAAATCATACCGTTAGAAGGTTCCCCTCTCAGCTCAGTGGGTTTTATTTTTAAACCACTTGGCATTGTTGCACCAGCTTTTGCCACTACAACATGTTGACCAGTAGCTACATTAGGCGCCCCACAAACGATTTGTAATACTTCATCACCAACATCTACTTGACAAACACTCAATTTATCTGCGTTGTCATGTTGCCGTTTTTCTTTAACATAACCAATCACAAATTTAGGACTCAAATCAAAATTTAGATCATCGTCTACTCCATTTGCTTCAAATAGTTGCTTTATTTCAGTTAACATTTCTTCTGTTAAGGTTATTTTTCCTGTTTGTAAAAAAGAAAAATGAGTAGAAGCTTGAAAAATATTGTATCCTATCTCTTTATTCTGATTATCTGTAATTCGAACAATATCAGCTATTTGTTCGTGCTGAATTTGGTAGCGGTCACCTTCTTGCAGCGGTATAATCAGTACATCTCCAATACCATCAGCATTGTAAAATACGTCCATTTATCTCATCCTTTTCTTTAGTTGTCAGTTTCCGGTCTATTTTTTGCGAGAATAAATATTGGTTCTAACTGCTTCTCATCATAAATCATTGGCAAGGAAGTAATCGGAATTCTCCCTTCCGCAAAAAATTTCATCGTCATTTGCGCTAAAATGTCATAACCCGTTTTATTTTGGACATCAGCTACAATCAATACATCTTGATGTGGGACAGCAACTGCCATTTCTCCTTTACTGTTCGCCTTCATTTCTTCCAAGAATGCTTCATTTAAAATTCTACTTGCATCGTACCCGTCCTGGGAAGCTAGAAAATAAAAATCATTATCTGCGACTCGGTCAAGTTTATAGTCCACTGGCAGCGAGCGTAAATTAAAAGACGCAATTTCGTCAATCCGCGTTTCTGACCAACCTTCTTTTTCAATTAGTGGCTGATCAATTAAACGGTATGACTTCCCTAAGTCAATGGCGTAGAAGATGCGCGTTTCTGCTGTATGCTCTTTGTAGATAAGCGGCTTATTCGCATTTGTTTTTGTAGGAAAAGAAGTTGAGCGAATGACAGGAAATATTTGTTTTTCCATCCCTTCCAATTGCTGGTCTTCGTTCATAATTCGTAACGCTTCTTTTACGTGCTCCTCTAACTCATCAATAACCGCTTCTCCCTTTTGATGGTACTTAGCAACGACATTTGACAAAGTAATAGTGATCCCTTGCTTAGACGATTTCCACTCAATTCGAAAAGTGTCTTTATCCCGGTTATACATAGTATACCAGTCCGAATTTTGGAAACGCTCGTCCAATATTTTTTTTAATTTTAGGCTTGTCATTTGCATACTGCTCTCTCCTTACTTATGCAGGATCCTTTAGCTTGAAAGATGGTTCATAAAATCCATGATCTCTTCCTTCGTTTTACGATCTTTACTAACAAATCGTCCAACCTCTTCCCCATTATGAAACGCAATAAAACTAGGAATTCCAAATATCTCATATTCCTGACAAACATCAATGAATTGGTCTCGGTCTACTTTAATAAACGAATACGCAGGATAGGCTGCTTCAATTTCTGGTAATACAGGCTCAATTACCGTACAATCTGGGCACCACCCTGCCGTAAAGTAAAGAACGACCCGCTCCTTGTTAATCACGTCTGTAAATGAATCTTGTTTTGTTAATGCTTCCATTATTATCCACTCCTTTAGTACTGTTCTCTATTCATTTAAAAGCGATTGAATTAGCTATCTTCATTATTTCTTCCGCTTTTTCTGCAAAATCTTTTTGTTAGTAAAGGTGTTTTCTTTCCCTCCGCCGAAACCAACTTGAACTTCTAATCGCTTCCTAGGCAATATTCGAAATTGATTGTCTGAAGAAAAAGACTCTAGCACCATGCCATCATTCTGCTTTGCCGTTTCATAATTCAACTGACTATTCGCTCCTCATCTGCATTATATACACCAAGCAAGTCTGATTATTATTATTACAACCAGATTATTGATCTCCTTTTGTGGATTTTCATATGTGATGGTGTAATATTTGCAACTGAGTGATTTTCCTGTAGGCTTTCATCACTATGGAAGGCACTTCTTGATGCTTGTTGTGCTTTTTAGTAATCGCCTCTTCTTCCATATTCGTGCTGCAGGCAGTTCCTGGTATGCCAATAATCTGGTTTATCCATAATCAAGACCAGTATTATAATAGCTTTATGCAATTTTCCTTCCAAGGCAGCAGCTATTTTTCCATCACCTATCTTACTATGAATGGAGACAAATTGAAACGATTTAACTTGTTAACCTCCCACTAACTATAAAACAGTAGCGGAATACTTCTCAAATATGTCGTTTTCGTTTACGATAGATGTAATCAAGCAAGGAGGAGATAATATGGAACTTACTGTCTATTTAGCTGGTCAAATTCACGACGATTGGCGCGAAGAAGTAAAACGCTTAGCAAAAGCTAAAAAATTACCTTTGCACTTTGTTGCTCCACAAACCAATCATGAACGATCTGATAATATCGGTGAAGCCATTTTAGGTAAACAGCCTGATCCTGTATACAAAGACGAGGCCGCTTCGCGCATTAATAATTTTCGTACGGAAGTGTTGATGAAAAAATCAGATATTGTTATTGCCCTCTTTGGTGAAAGCTATAAACAATGGAATACAGCAATGGATGCTAGTCAGGCGATTACGTTAAATAAACCAACCATTATCATTCGCCCGAAATCTCTCATACATCCTTTGAAAGAATTGTCAGATAAAGCCAATGTAACTGTGGAAACCGTAGAACAAGCGTTAGATGTCATCCACTACATTTTCGAATAAGGGAAGCTTTACCCATCGACACCCGGGATTGTAGTGCCTCATAGATATGAGCCTTAGCTTCTGAACAGAAATGAATATTTGACTTATAGTTAGAGCTCACACTTATGCTCATTGGGTTCATCTGATAGGATGTAAGGGAAAAGTTTACTGCCAATGACATGGCGAAAAAGCTTTAAGCCTGTAGTTTAAACAGTCTACAGGCTTTTCACAAGGCACATACTCAACCTAAAATTAATATTTAGCACTCTCCATATACATTTTACGAAGTTAACCCCATGTTTGATTCTTAGATTCCTTTTCTTCCTTAGTGAATTCCCATTGGCCGCGTAATAATTCCATTACATGACGAAACATGCTTCTTCTGGAAACCCGTTCTGCTGTAAATATGCCAACAGCTCCTTCCTGCTGTCGAACTTGCTTTCGTTTTGCAAATTCATCCATTACATCTCCGAGCTCTCTCCCCTGAATAAGCTGTTCTGTTATTTCATATGGCAATGCAATCCGGGCTCCGCTAGCAGTATACACCTGGTCAGAGGATGCTAACGCTCCCCAATTACAAAGGTACAATTGGTTACCAATAAACATAACACCGCCTTCAAGACCGATTCCAAATGTAGCATCTTGAGTGTCTAGACTGGAAAGAGCACGGTTAATAGCTCCTTGTCTCGTCTCTTCATCGGAAAAAGGTTGTAATGGTACACCCGAATCGGCATCTTTCGTTACCATAACTGCTTCTGGAAAAACTTCTTCCACAGCTTGAATTTTTGCTTTGTTCATGGAGCCAACTACAATTTTCATATACGCTATTCCCTTATACAGAACGGTGGATGTTATCCAACGTTGTTTGATCCATTGTTTTCACAAGCTTAATAAGTAATTCCTTAGCAGCAGCATAATCATCCACATGTATGATAGATGAAGATGTATGAATATAGCGTGAGCATATGCCTATTACTGCTGAAGGGATACCATTATTAGCTACATGCACTCTTCCTGCATCCGTTCCGCCTTGAGAAATAAAATACTGATACGGAATTTGATTGCTTTCGGCAGTATCTAAAACAAAGTTTTTCATTCCTTGATGAGTAATCATTGTTCGGTCAAAAATCCGTAATAACGCACCCTTACCTAACTGACCAAATTCTTCCTGTTTCCCTGACATATCATTAGCAGGAGAAGCATCTAAAGCAAAAAATATGTCTGGTTGGATCTTATGCGCAGCCACTTGCGCACCACGCAAACCAACTTCTTCTTGCACCGTTGCACCAGCATATAACTCATTCGGCAAGGTATCATGTTGTACTTCTTTCAATAACTCAATCGCTAAACCACAGCCATAGCGGTTATCCCAGGCTTTTGCCAAAATTTTCTTATCATTTGCCATAGGAGTAAACGGCGTTAAAGGAACAATCGACTGTCCTGGTTTAACGCCCATTTTCTTTGCATCTGCTTTGTCATCCGCACCGATATCGATAAGCATATACTTTATTTCCATTGGTTTCTTTCGTTGCTCAGCGGTTAAATTATGAGGTGGAATAGACCCAATTACACCAATAATTGGTCCATTATCTGTCATGATTTGTACCCGCTGGGCGAGTAGTACCTGATTCCACCAACCGCCTAAAGGCTGGAAGCGTAGCATGCCATTATCTGTGATTTGTGTCACCATAAATCCTACTTCATCCATATGACCCGCCACCATAACTTTCGGCCCGGAACCTTTTTTCACGCCAAAAATCCCGCCTAAATTATCTTGTATCGTTTCATCTGCATACTTGGACAATTCCTGCTTCATAAACTTACGCACCAAATGTTCATTACCTGGTGCCCCTTGAAGCTCTGTCAATTGTTTAAACAATGACTTCGTCTCTTCATTCATACCGTATCCCACCTTCAATAATATGTATATTAATTAGTATACTTGAAGCCACGAATAAATTTCCAGTATTCCTCCTTTCCACATGAAATAGACCAAGGTATGGGTATAGAGCATTTACAAACAAAACCGAAAGCCCTTGTTTAGTAATGATGTATAAAGGGGAAAATTGAAATATCAAGGGGAATTTTACAATGGTATCTATGCAGGCATTCATTTTTACCCACTCTATTTTCTTAAAGCCATCCTGTTTTTTATTTTCTATTTCATCCCAAATACGATATACTAGCATATAAGAAAAATTGAAAAACGAAGAATTTAATTTGAGAGCAAGAGGTGAGAAGTTCATGAGTGTAAAAAAAGCGATTATTGCAGCTGGACTTGGAGTTGCTGTTGGCTATTTTGCAAAGCAGCAAATAGACCAAATGCAAAAGGTTACACCTGAAAAAGCGTTGAAACAAGCAAAAGAAACGTTTAAGAAACAAGGGCCAATCAGTGGTTCTTGGATTTATATGCAACCTCAGGAAGTAGAAAAAAACGGCCTTTTGTATGATGCTTACCGTGGTGGAGTTACCCGTAATCTCGATGGGGAGAACAAGCAGTATGAATTTTATGTAGATGTGGAAACTGGCGCTGTCATTGATGCTGTGCAAACAACATAGTCTTTTTTAGCATTTTCTTGATATTTTACCAAATAAGCGAGAGCTAGCCTACAAATGCTATTATTCGCTTATTTGGTTTATTATTAGCTTCCATCCATGAAGGAGATTTTATTAGAAAAACTTGGCTTGTCGCCAAGTCTTATGGTGAAAGCCTTTGTTTTTTCATTTTAAAAAAGCAAGCCACTCTTTTGCAAACAAAATTGATGCTTTAAATCCTACACTAATGCAAGCCCTGACCCTTAAATCTAGACAGCCATCAGCTTATAGGCAATGGCTATCTCGATAACGATCACCGAAAAATTTCATTTGGAGACTGTTTTCTTTCCAATTGATCGACCCGCTCCCCTGACTCATTAAACTTAATCGCACGATAATATGCATCATGATAAAATGTGTACCACGCCTGTTTGCGATATCCATATTCCATCCACTTTTCTTTTTGGTGAACAGATGTTACCGGGTAATCATCATATGCTAATACCCATAATTTATTTTGGTGCGCATAAGTTGGCATAATATCTGCCATATGAATCCAGCATATATTATCTTCTTCAAAAATAATGATGCTGTGCCCGTTGCTATGACCACCAGTATGTACCATTTTCAAACCATCTGTGATCCTGATTTCATCCGTAAATGTCTGAACTTGTTCCGTAATCGCTTCCCAGTTTCTCCTCCAATAAGTATTTTTTGATCGAATGTTTGGCCTCCTCATTTCCTCCCATTCCTTTTTAGATGTATAAATAACGGCTTGTTTAAATACAGATTCATACGTATCACCAACCAAATTGGTTAAGCCGGATGCATGATCAAAATGCATATGTGTCATTAACATACCATCAATATTATTTGACGATAACCCAAGAGTTGCTAGATCTTTCATGACTTGTGACTGTTCCGAAACACCAAAATTACGTAATTGCTTTTCCGATAGCTTATTTTGACCCATCCCGCTATCAATTAAATAATTTTTTCCATCTAGCTGCAATAATATCGGATCTGTTCTCAATGTAATCTGATTTAATTCATTCGTGGGATATTTTGACTGCCACAGTACTTTAGGCACGACTCCGAACATCGCACCTCCATCCAGATTCGTTACACCTCCCCTCAGCCATGTTAAGGTTGCTCTCCCTACCTTTAATTTCTCCACACCGTTCCCTCCCTAAATAATTACCAATAAAACAAGCGTTTTCAAAATAAACATCTTTTCTATATTTTAACAGGACGACATACCTTTCGTAAATTCTGTTTTATTGTTCGTTTAAAGCGATGACATGACAATGCATTCATTACTTCTGTTAAAACGCCATATCACAAAAGCAGCTTAGCGAGCATTCAACGAACTCGCTAAGCTGTTAGCTGTTTCCTTTGTGATTACATGTGATACGGCAACGGTAGATCGGCTGACCCTTTGCTGTAAACTTCTCTTCATACTCTGTCATGCGATTTGTGGGGTCGTTCGCTTTATGCAGATCAAGATTCACTTCTTCAATTCTCATTCCATTTTGCGAAAAACTAGTTAATGAATATTCAAACAGCCCCATATTATCGGTCTTTAAAATAATTTCGCCATTGGGACGCAAAACTTCTTTATACTTATCTAAAAAAGCAAAATATGTCAATCTCCTTTTCTCATGTCGGTTTTTTGGCCAAGGATCAGAAAAGTTTAAATAAATTTTGGATAATTCATCTTTTGCAAATATTTCTGTTAAACGTTCAGCATCGACATGCAACAAACGAATATTTAGCTGTTCCGATGCTAGTACCTTTTGGGCAGCAGTAACGATAATACTTTTCGCCACCTCTATGCCAATAAAATTAATATTCGGACATTGTTTCGCCATTTCGACGATAAATTGCCCTTTTCCTGTTCCAATTTCAAGATGGATGGGTGCATCATTTGTAAACACATCCTTCCAACTGCCACGATAACTGACCGGATTGGAAATAACCGTGTCCGGATGTTCCTGTAAAAAATCATCTGCCCACGGCTTATGGCGTTGACGCATATATGTAAACCTCACTTTCTGTATACGAGTATAGAAATGAATAAATGAACAATACTATGATTAGAGGTGATTTGAAGATGGAACTAAACACAAATAACCAACTAACCTTGCTTATGGATTTATTAGATGAACATTACAGCGACTGTTGTGGAAGCGTTTCTGAATATCAACAAATTACTAGGCTAGTGAAGTCACTCATGCAAAATAGCTCGATTACCAATCAACAACTGCATGCGTTATTACCTGAAATATACCACTACGGAAAAAACGGTGAATCCTCACGAGATATAGAAGCACACATCACGGCGAATAATAAGCAGTTGGCGACGTGGATTGATGCTATTCACCAAACAAGTCTAAGTTAAAATTCCCTATTTGTTTATTTAATACTTGTAGCTCGTGCAAACGATCTACAAATTTAACACCTTCATCACGTTCTTTATGCCAACATAAATAATGAAGGGTATCAAGTAATAAATACCAATGCATCCGCCCCAGTAGGTGAGTGTCTGTTGCAATACCGTACTGACTTAACCATTCACGCCAATTTTCTTGTGGTATATACCAATTTAAAATCATTCCATAATCGATAACCGGATCGGCAATTAACGCGTTATCCCAATCGATAAGATATAAATTCCCTTCTTCGGTTAAAAGTAAATTATTATGATTTAAATCACCATGACACACGACTAATTTCTGCTTCCTCGTAACAGGAAGCAATTTTTCTAAGTTGATTAGTGCGAGATTGATCTGCTCATGTGTATGATGTAAATCAGTTTGCAATAAGCGTTTTTTGATGGTATCGAAACTTTCATCTGAAGTAATCGGTTTTTTTCCTAAGCGCATAAGCATGTGCAACAATTCAGAGGACTGGTGAATTTTTCGTAATAAGTCTGCAACTCGTAAATGTTGCATTTCTACTGGTTTTAATTCTCTTCCCTCCAGCCATTCTTGTGCTGTAATGACGTCACCATTCTCCATTCTTTTTGTCCAAATTAGCTTTGGTACAATCCCTTCTGCCGATAAAACAGCTAAAAACGGGGATGAGTTCCGTTTTAAAAATAACCGCTGGTTATCCTTCGTTGCCAGGTAAGCGTCTCCCGTAAGCCCACCTGCTGGCACTACTTCCCACTCACTACCTAGAACTCGCTTCAGCCAGTTCACCATAAATTCCTCACATCTTTCAAATTTTAGCGTTCAATAATATATTTTATCTATATCTAACCAAAAATACAAATCTGAATAGCTAATGATTTGTGCAATTAACATTTCAGGAAAAAAATTCGGAAGAAAATCCGTTTTTTCTGTTAGTTATAAGTTACTAAACAGGAAACGGACTAGCGTTAAAATTCTTCTGCAACAAATTCAAATGGGCTGCGTTCTTCTTCCCATTCCGGGCGTTTTACCGAAGTAGTTTGTACATGTTTTAATAATGCTTCCGCTACTTTTAACTGCTGGTTTTTTAATGGAGTAGACATATTTCGCTTTTGCGAGAACCAGCTATCGTATTGCTGTTTCCCAATAATTTTCGTCTGATACGGCTCAGCTAAAAATTGAACTGGATTAGATTTAGCTAGAATGGTTTTCGTAATTGGGAAATTTAAATGATAATGAGAAAGGATGCCTTTTATAATGTTTTCCGTTCGTTTTAGAGCGATGTGTGGGTTTAACAATTTTCCCCTGCTATTTTCCTTTTCAACGATCCACGTTCGGGCATCTTGCGCTACTATCGTTGCTCCAGTAGTCTCCCTTAATTGGTAGATGATTTCAATGCCGATTGGAGATATTAAAATAATTTCGCACTCTACTGGAGCTTTTTTAATTGCAAAAATAGGGTAATACAAAAATAAATACGTATCTGGAAACCGTTGTAAAAAATATTTAATCTCACTATCTTCTGTCCATTTCTTATCAACAAAGGAAATATCGGTTACCGTTGAAGTAGCCCACTTCATTTGTAAGTGCAATAATTTGTCTAAGTAATATTGCTTTAACCCTTGCTTAGTTTCAGGGAGATCAAGATCAGCAGTATATTCTTCGTGGTCTACATCAACTGCTTTTGTTTTGCGCTTCCACACCTTCCAGCGCGGATGTTCCTTTGCTTCGTGCATCATTTCAGTATGATCCACAGAGCTATTAGCTGCTTTTTCCCACATATCTTTCAATTGGTGCCAGTTTTCGTTTTTTAAGCGAATAAATTGACTAGGATATCGATATGGATTCCACTCATACCGGGAAATATAATCTTGTAATTTAATCAATTGCGCCAGTGTTTTCACCTCCCAACGCTTTAAAACAAGCTTTTACGTTGTATTTTGGCTGTTCCTTTGGAAAAATTTGATATAGGACAAAGCGGTCAACATATAACCGGTTGATGGAATGGTTCATACGTTTTGTCTGTGCTATTTCTTTTTCCATGCTTCCAGTACCGGCCCATTTCTTTGCTAATGTGATGTGAGGAATGTATGGTCGCTCTTCCGATGAGAACCCCTCTTGTACTGCTACAAACTGTACCTGTTTCGCTAAATCTGTTAAAGCCTCGGTCGATTGTACAGCAGAATAGATAACGCGAGGTTTATCAGTGGAGCCAAAAGTACCGATGCCGCCTACTTGTACATAAAAGGGAGAGAAAGAAATTGTTTGCAACTTCTTCACCAATTCCCATACTTTACTATCGGACACCGGTCCTAAAAACTTTAAAGTAATATGAAAATCCAGCTCATGTACCCACTGCTTGTAAGGAAGCTTAGACCTTAAAATTGCTTGCTCCTTACGGCAAGCAGATTGCATCTCTTTAGATAATGGGATAGCAATAAAATAATGTGGCTGTTGTAACATCATTAGCCTCCTATAAAAACCTATACTCATTCAAGACTATTTTGCTTTAAATTTCATACAGTAATTTTAATTCTTCTGTGTTTAATTCTCGGTATTGACTCATTTTAAGCGTATCGTCAAGTCGTAGTTTTCCCATCCTCGTTCGTTTTAAATATAGTACTTGTTTATTAACGGCACGAAACATTCGTTTAACTTGATGAAATTTCCCTTCTGTTATAGTAATCTCTACCGCTGATGTTTCTCCCTGTTGCAAAATGCTTAATGTAGCAGGCTTGGTTATATAACCATCATCCAGCGTAACTCCATTAGCAAAAACGTTACCATCTTCTTCTGTTACTTCACCTTTAATCTTTGCAAAATACGTTTTGGGCACATGTTTTTTCGGAGATAATAATTCATGCGCTAATTGTCCATCATTTGTTAGTATTAGCAATCCTTCCGTATCCTTATCAAGCCGACCGACAGGAAATGGACGAAATTTTTGTAACTCCACCGGCAACAAATCAATGACTGTCTTTTCTTTTTTATCCTCGGTTGCGGAAATTACACCAGGTGGTTTATGCAGCATGATATAGATATATTTTTGATATTGAACAAGCTTCTCGTTTACTTTTATCATATCGTTATCCGGATCAATGTGAGCAGAGCCATCTTTCATTACTTTATCGTTCACCGTAACATGTCGTTTTTTAAGCAATGCTTTTACTTCTTTTCTACTTCCAATTCCAGCATTGGCTAAAAATTTATCAAGCCGCATTTTTTACTCTCCTATCGCCGGAAAATTTTATCTAAAAACCGAATTCGATTTCCAAGCACTCTTTCTAACAATGTTGAAGCATAAGCCAACCATAAATAAACAAATCCACCCAAACATACACATACAATTAATGTGAGCATCATCCCAAAACGAGTATCTGGTACTGCTATACCTAACAAATATTTACCTAAAACGATCACTAAGCTCATTATTGCTATGAAAATCAATATTAATAACGTTCGCTTAGCTAATGGTTTATAGGAAAAGTGGACCGCTGACCGAATACACCATAAATTAAGTACAGTAGCAATACCTACAGCCAATGCTGTTCCTAAAATAGCACCCTTTGCCCCGAACATATAAATAAGCTGTATGTTTAACAATAGTTTTACGAGCACACCTGCCGATAAACTAATAACAGCAAACCGTTGTTGATTAACGCCCTGTAAAATAGATGAGGTAACTGTAAAAAGCCCAAAAAACAAACCTACGGGAGCATACCAAGCGAGCAATTCACCTGAAATTTCAATTTGTTCCAAACCAAATAATGCTCCATACGCTTCTGTAGATAACAGAGAAAGCCCAGCAACAGCAGGAAGAATTAGAAACATTACAATTTGCAGGGCCTGGTTAATTTGCTTCTTTAACAGCTGGTTATTTTGTTGTGTAAATGCTTTGGTCATTTCTGGAAGTATAGCTAAAGATAAGCCTGTTGCAATTGTGACAGGTATAATAACCAGTTTATGACCATAGAAATTCACGACCGAATAGGTAAAATACCATAAATCTTCTCGGCCACTAGCTACCATTGCCCTTTCAAAAGTAAATTGATCAATCAATTGGTACAAAGGAGTTGCTAAGCCGACTAAAACAAACGGACCCGCATAGCGAAATAACTCTTTTAACATATCACGAGTGCGAATATCATACATATATATTTGTTGCTTCCGTTGTCTATCCATATACGGTTTTCGCTTTTGCCAGTAAACCCATAATACAACACAGGAAGCGACTGCACCAAGGAAAGCTGCAAAAGTCGAAAATCCAACAGCTGCAATAATGGACCCACCTAAAACATTAACAATAACAAAGGATCCTGCTAAGATAAAAAAGATACGTACAATTTGTTCCATTACTTGTGATAAAGCTGTAGGACCCATCGAATGATACCCTTGAAAGAAGCCTCTAACGATACTCATAGCGGGAATCAAAATCAACGCAAAGCTTACCATCTTAATAACAAAAGCTACATCTGTTCTTGATATTGCTTCGGCATTTTCGCTCGTAATCATTCCAGCCGCCAACAAATCGGCGCTAAAAAACAGCACAAAAAAAGCGATTATCCCAGTTGTAACCATCAAACTCATCCCAGTACGGAACATGCGCATTCCTGTTTCATAATCTCCAACAGCATTATATTTAGAAACAAACTTGGATACAGCTAATGGCACTCCAACAGTAGAGATACTAATAAATATATTGTAAGGTGTGTACGCTAAGGAAAAAAGCGTCCCACCAGTTGCACCAACTAATGAATTAAAGGGAATGACATAAACCATTCCTAATAATTTAGACAGAAAGGTAGCTCCTGTTAACAATATCGTTCCACGTACTATATTCGACATTTTTTCACCTGCATTTATCAACATTTAATAAAAAGCTTCTATATATTATGTAATTCGTTTTTCAAAATTAGCATATGATCTATTTTATCACATTTTTCTTTGTTTCCTCTCCTTAAATGACAACATTGTTTTACAAAATGTTTCTTCTTCTTCATACATTACCGTTTACCAAGATAAATTGTCTCTTTTCCTTGTTCATGGTACGATACTACGGAAAGGAATGAAGAAAATGTCCTATGACGTAACCATTATTGGTGGAGGACCTTCTGGTTTAATGGCTGCTATTGCCGCAGCTGAGTCAGGTGCCAACACTTTATTACTGGAAAAAGGAAAGAAACTAGGAAAAAAACTGGCTATCTCAGGTGGTGGCCGATGTAATGTAACGAATCGTCTGCCTCAAGAAGAAGTCATTAAGCATATTCCAGGAAACGGAAAATTTTTATACAGTGCTTTTTCTATATTTAACAATTACGACATTATTGATTTTTTCACCCATTTAAATGTCCCATTAAAAGAAGAAGATCATGGCAGAATGTTTCCAGTTACTAATCAGTCTAAAACGGTAGTTTATGCATTACTGAAGCGCATGGAAGAGCTAAATGTCACAGTAAAGCTAGAGATGCCTGTAAAAGCAGTCCACTACGACAAGAAACACCATACTATTATCCTCTATAATGGGGATAAAATTCAATCTAAAACCATTATCATTGCTGTTGGAGGTAAAGCGGTACCTCAAACAGGTTCTACTGGAGATGGGTATGCATGGGCAAAAAAAGCCGGACATACAGTTACCGATCTATATCCTACAGAAGTTGCTTTAGTATCTAAGGAACCTTTTATCCAAAATAAATTATTACAAGGTATTTCCTTACGTAACGTTCGTTTATCTGTGCTTAATCAAAAAGGAAAAAACATTATTTCCCATCAAATGGATATGATTTTTACACATTTCGGGATTTCTGGTCCAGCAGTACTGCGTTGTTCCCAATTTGTTGTTAAAGAAATAAAAAAAGGGCAAACTGCTGTTCCAATGGAGCTTGATCTATTTCCTAATGCCACTGAACAAGACCTAGTTCAGCAACTCTCGGAAAAGATTCAAGCAACACCTAAAAAATCGATTAAAAACTTGTTAAAAGGATGGGCGCCAGAAAGGTTTATTGGGTTTTTACTGGAACGACATGGCGTATTTGAAGATCAAAAAGCAGGAAATCTTTCCAAGCAATGGGTATTGGATTTTATACACGATTGCAAACAGTTTACATTTTATGTTCATGACTCCCTCCCCTTGGAAAAAGCGTTTGTTACTGGTGGTGGCGTTTCCATTAAAGAAATTGTTCCAAGTACTATGCGTTCTAAGGTAATGGAACGTTTATATTTTTGTGGGGAAATATTGGATATTCATGGCTATACAGGAGGTTATAATATAACATCTGCACTTGTTACAGGCAGAATCGCCGGTTTAAATGCTGCTATTGAAGCAGAGGTTGGAAGTTGATACCTTGTATCGTTTTTAGGCTTTTGCTTAACCTAATAATGTCTGTTTTTATCACTCTAAGGGCAAAGAAAGGATCGATGATGGTGCAAAAAAGTGGAATGTGGATACCAATTATTGCTTCTGTAGGCGTAGGTGCTGCTACATTTTATACGATGACGAAAAACAATCAAAATTTTGGTCAAACCATGCAAAAAATGATTCCTTTTGTATCGCAAATGTCAAATTCTAACACTGCTAATAACGGCGGTTCGCAACAATTAGGTCCTTATGGGATGAGTTAAATGGGCAAAGCGCACCTTAGTAAGGTGCGCTTTTATTAAAAGATAAGAAGTATAAAATGATGGCTAGGGGATAACGAAATAACCGAATATCCACGTCCGCGCATAAGCCCAGCAACTAGGCGACTGCACAAAATCGCCCCTCCATTAAAGCCTCATCGGTTGTAGCTAAGAGGAAGGCCGACTAAATACGGGCTTGCCGCTCTGGCATCAGCATACCCCTGTTTTTAGTGGCATGACTCCTAAAACTTTAGTTGATGCGTTCCATTCGCTACGTTGCTAAACGTGCGCCCTTGCGCCTTTGTTCCCTTTTTGTATAGAGGGGAGGCGTTAATTGCTTGAGCAGGAATAAATGCTGATTCAAATGCCAGCATTATGAATAAAATAATTATTCAATAGCAAGGTATTCATATAATTGTACTTTTTTCTGAATATGCATGTTAGACGAATTTATACATATTGTGTACAATAGATAATATTAAAATGAAAGGAGGACGATCCATTTGAAAGGTTTTGGATTACTACTACGCATTATCATCGCTATAGGACTAGGGATTGCGTTTGGTTCATTTCTAAATGACTGGTTTATACGTTTATTTGCAACATTCAATGATCTGTTTGGTAACTTTTTAGGATTTATAATACCGTTAATTATTCTCGGATTTATTATTCCTGGTATCGGTTCAATGGGAAAAGGAGCTGGAAAATTATTAGGACTGACAGCAATTATCGCATATTCTTCGACAATTATTGCTGGAATCATTGCCTTTTTATCTGCTAAAATGATTTATCCTAACTTATTAAATCAACAATCACTTCAGTCTTTTTCCGATCCAACAAAATCATTAAGCAGCGGATTTATCCAAATTGAAATGCCCCCACCCATGGGCGTGATGACCGCATTATTGCTTGCTTTCGTACTTGGATTAGGAATTGCAGCAATTAAGGGAGATACGCTTTACAAACTATCCCTTGATTTTAGAGACATTATTCATTTAGTAATTGAAAAGGTAATTATTCCGTTACTTCCGTTTCATATTTTTGGTATCTTTGCCAATATGACTGCTGCTGGTCAAGTAAGTACTATTTTAGCTGTTTTTGCTAAAGTCTTTATTATGATAATCATCTTACATTTGCTTTACTTATTCGTACAATATACAGTTGCAGGAGGTTTAAGCAAGCAAAACCCATTATCTATGCTCAAAATAATGGCACCTGCCTATTTTACTGCTTTAGGAACACAATCTTCAGCAGCTACCATCCCCGTTACTTTAGAGCACGCTAAACGACTAAAGGTACGAGAAAATATTGCAGATTTCACAGTACCATTACTGGCAAACATTCATTTATCAGGCAGTACTATCACGTTAGTAAGTTGTGCATTAGCTGTATTATTTTTACAAGGCGAAGCAGCTACGCTTGGAACTATCTTTCCATTTATATTAATGTTAGGCGTCACAATGATAGCTGCACCAGGAGTTCCAGGTGGTGCAGTTATGGCAGCAATTGGACTTTTGGAGAGTATGCTAGGCTTCGACTCAACCATGGTATCACTGATGATCGCCTTATACTTAGCCCAAGACAGTCTTGGAACAGCTTGTAACGTTACTGGCGACGGAGCAATTACAGCTATAACTGACAGCTTAAGCAGTAAGAGAGAAACCTTCAATGGTGAAGCTGATATAGCTCAGTCTTAATAAATAGTTTCAATGTTTTTAGCAAAGTTTATCCAAGTACTCCTCCACACATGTTTTCAACTTGTTGGAGGAGTCTTCATTTTAGTGAGAGAATCTAGTTGCCTATTTAGAGTTTGAACGAATTTTCCAGTGCTTTACATTCTCTGCTTAAACGCCAAGATCGCCATGCCTTCATTTGCGGATAAAAGAGATACTGAGCGTAAAAGTAACAAATTAAGGCAAAAAATATGTAAGTAATAGTGAAAACTCTCCACCAGCTCTTTTAACCTTAGTTGATTTTTTTAACCTTCTTGTTACCATAATATTTTTTTTTTCATTCGCTCAGCTCCCAAATAAATGACGTTTAACACTTTTATAGTGTTACTTACCTCATAGCCATTACTGAATGGCTATGATAAGCGAATGTAAGTTTTTTTTCTTTTCCAACCACAGGAACGCTCCCTTCTATGCTGAAATACTTCTACTTTTACAGTTTTTTAGGTAAATCATTTATCTAGCTTATTTTTTGTCACAAGCTTAAAATGAACCCCACAGATAACTTAAAGTTGATGTTTTAACGAAATTCGTATATTGCTGGTAGTGGTCGTTCGTAAAAGATATGCCGACAATGCATCTTTTCTTAAATCTTATTGTTACAAGATATCTGATGTAAAGTAAACTTATTGCTTGGCTTTTTACAACATGGATATTCTGGTCTTTTACTTTCGTAGGAAGCTCGATGCATCATTGCCCTGACCCCTTTTTCTAATTAGGAACAACACATATTTAGTATGAGCATAATTTTTGTCCCTTTCTGTGGATTGTTACAATAAGGAGTACCACCAACCAGGTTTAGTATAGAGCCTAATGTTCTAGAAAAACAAAAAAACTGACCATCTTATTTGATGTGTCAGTTTTCGCCTTATTGCCTGGCGGCGTCCTACTCTTGCAGGGGCA